>CAUSKK010000007.1:0-102245 GCA_963532425.1 uncultured Cardiobacteriaceae bacterium | reverse complement strand
CTAGTTGCTTTCCCACTTGCCGAAGCGCTTCGGACTGTCGGCCAATGGTTGTGGCCAGTTTCCTAAATCCCTGTCGGGCCGGGTTTGGTAGAAATAGCCTTGGCCGAAGGAAGCGCTTCCCTTGGGGCCAGTGGCTGATGCCTCTCCGGTCGCTGGCCTGATGACCCAGCCGAAACGCTTTGGTTTAAGAAGGGAAGCGCTCCCCCCATTTGCCGGTGGCGAGAAGGAAGCGCTTCGTTCTGAATGGCCAGTGGGAAACACTTCCCCCCTTTATAAGTCATAAAAACGGAGTTGGGATTGAAGCGTTTCGGGTGGCCGGTTGTGCTGAAAGAGGTTTTATCCGGCAGAGGGAAGGTAGGAAGAAGCGCTTCCGCTCCGGAGGCCGGGAGGGCCGAAGCGCTTCTGTCTGAATTGCTCCGGTGCCGAATGGTTGAGCAATCGTCATCGGGCGCCCCAAGGGGGAGCGCTTCACTTTCCCAAGACTTTCCCCGGCGAAGCGCTTCGGTTTGTCCTGATCTTGGGAAACGAAGCGCTTCGGTCCGCTGGCCGGTTTCAAATGAAGCGCTTCCCACAAGAAAGCCACGAAGGAAGGATTCCGCCGTTCTGTCCCAGCCGAAGCGCTTCCTTTTCCTGCCCCGCATTTACCGTCGGAGGTTTTCCGACTGGGCCCAGGTGGAAGCGCTTCGTTAGCTCTCGGAGGGGAGCGCTTCGGCCGGGTGGTCTAGTTAAACCGAAGCGCTTCAGTCTTAGAGCTACAGCGAGAGACTTCAAACCCAGGAAGCGCTTCCTAGCAAAGGAAAGGGGGAGCGCTTCCCATTGGGAAGGCGCAGAAACCGAAGCGCTTCATTGCCACAGGCCTTTTCCCAGCGAAGCGCTTCGCTATGCCAGCGGCGGCCGCCGGGTTACCCAATCGGCCTCGGCGAAGCGCTTCGTCCGGGACTATTTCTTCTAATGCCGCCTTTGAGCGAAGCGCTGGCGGCGCCACCCTGTGGCCTCTTGCTACGCCAGGGCTGGGCATAAAAAAGCCCCTCAAGGAGGGGCCGGGTTTAGAGGGAGGGATTGGGGCTAGGCTGGGCGTCCGGGGCGGGGCCGGCGTCGCCGGCCGGGGTGGCACCAGCACCAGCACCAGCACCAGCACCAGCACCAGCACCAGCGTTGGCGTTGGCGTTGGCGTTGGCGTTGGCGTTGGCGTTGGCGTTGGCGTTGGCATCAGCGCTGGCGGCAGCCGGTGGCGGGCCATTGTGGCCGGGGGTCGCATCGGCATCGGCAGCATCGTTGGCCTCAGCGGCCGGCGTCTGAGCGCCAATGGCGGCGCTGGCCGGGTCCCGTTCGGCATTGTCCAGGGCCAGCACCTGCACCAGCGGCGTGGGCCGGGCCTGGTTAAATTTATCCAGCAACCCATTGATAAATTTATAGCTTTCTTCGGCGCCGAAGGCCTTGGCCAGCTCGATGGCCTCGTTGATGGCCACCTTCTCCGGAATGTCGCGGCGGGTGGACAGCTCATAGCTGGCGACCCAGAGAATGGCCCGTTCCACCGGGTCCAGCTGGCCCATTTCCCGGCGGCTGAACGGCTGCAGGCGCTCGTCAAGCTCGTCGCTGTGGCCCATGATGGTGTTCAGAGCCTCGCGAAAATAGAACTCGTCGATGGGCCCGGCCCGGGGGTCCTCCAGCCGGTAGGCCAGGATTTCCGTCTGGCTTTCGCCGCTGATTTGCCAGCGGTAGAGGCTCTGCACCAGCAGCCGCCGGGCCCGGCGCCGGTTTTCAATGGCCTGATATTTGGCATTGGCCATTAAAGTTTTCTCAGCAGCGAAACCATTTCCAGCGCCGCCACCGCACAGTCGGCGCCCTTGTTGCCGGCCTTGGTGCCGGCCCGTTCCACCGCCTGCTCGATGCTGTTGGTGGTGAGAATGCCGTTGAGCACCGGCAGGCCGTGCTGCAGGGCCACCGAGCTCAGGCCCTTGGCGCTCTCGCCGATGACCACGTCGAAATGCGGGGTGGCGCCGCGAATGACCACGCCCAGGGCGATGAGGGCGTCATATTTGCCGCCAGCGGCCAGTTTGGCGGCGCAGAGGGGCACCTCCAGGGCGCCGGGCACATAGTAGATGTCCACCTGCTGGACGCCGTGGCGGCGCAGCATGTCCAGGGCGCCGCTCTCCAGCTTGTGGACGATGAAATAGTTAAAACGGCTGGAAATCAGCGCGATGCGGGTGGCTTCGTGGCCGTTGAAGTGGCCTTCGATTTTGGTGATATTCATTTTTTTCCTTGGGCTTATAACGAGTTATCCGGGCGGGGCGGGAATTTTACTTTAAAGTCCAGCCGCCCGCTGGGCCAAAAAGCGCTCGGCGTCGAGGGCCGCCATGCAACCGCTGGCCGCCGAGGTGATGGCCTGGCGGTAGACCGGGTCGCTGACGTCGCCGGCGGCGAAAACGCCGGGGATAGAAGTCTGGGTGGCGGCGCCGCCGTGGCCGCCCTGGACGACGATGTAGCCGTTTTCCAGGGTCAATTTATCGACGAACAGGGCCGTATTGGGCCGGTGGCCGATGGCGATGAAGACGCCGTCCACCGCCAGTTCCTCACGGCTGCCGTCGTTACCGCGCAGGCGCAGGCCCTGGACGCCGCGCCCGTCGCCGAGCACCTCGTCCAGCTGGCGATTCAGATGGAGCACGATTTTGCCGGCGTCCACCTGCTGTTGCAGTTGGTTGAGCAGGATTTTTTCGGCGCGGAACTGGTCGCGGCGGTGAATGAGATGAACGACGCTCGTGATTTTGGCCAGATAGAGCGCTTCCTCCACGGCCGTATTGCCGCCGCCGACCACGGCCACGGGCTTGTTGCGGTAGAAAAAGCCGTCGCAGGTGGCGCAGGCGGACACGCCCTTGCCCAGATAGGCCGTCTCCGAGGCGAGGCCGAGATACTGGGCGCTGGCGCCGGTGGCGATGATGACGGCCCGGGCGCTGAAGCGCTCCTCCTCGGTCTGCAGCACGAAGGGATAGCTGTTGAAATCCACGTCGATGACCTGGCCGCTGATGATTTCCGTGCCGAAGTGTTCGGCCTGGGCCCGCATTTTTTCCACCAGCTCGCCGCCCTGGATGCCGAGCAGGGCCGGGTAGTTGTCCACCTCGGTGGTGGTGATGAGCTGGCCGCCCACCTGCAGGCCGGCGACGATGACCGGTTCCAGCCCGGCCCGGGCGGCATAGATGGCGGCGCTGTAGCCGGCCGGGCCGGAGCCGAGGATAAGTAAATTAACAGAACGCATGGATAATCCTTTTTCAATAAAAAAATCTAAATAACGCCCCATTGTAATAAGCTAGGTGCTTTTTGGGAGAGTTCCGATGGAAAATTTATGGGTGCTGGCGCTGGACATCGGTTTCCGGCGCAGCGGCGTGGCCGTGGCCCAGCGTCTCACCGGCAGCGGCCGGCCGCTCGCCATTCTGCGCAAGCCGGTGGAAACGCTGACGGCGGCGGATTTTGCCCCCTTTATCCGCCAGTGGCCGGTGCAGCGCCTGCTGCTGGGCTGGCCCGAGCACGCCGACGGCAGTCCCCATCCACTGCACGGCCATCTGCAGAAATTGGCCGGCCTTTTGCAAGAGCAATTTCATCTGCCGGTGATTTTTGTCAATGAATATTTAACTTCCCATGAAGCACATCATCGTCTTGGACAAAAAAATAATTTAGATGCAATGGCCGCATTAATAATAGCGGAGGACTATCTAAATTCGCTATAAATGCGCCTGCAGATAGGCTAAACTAATCGGAAATTTTCTAATGATTTTATTTTTAAGGAGTTAATGTGGCTGATAATAAAGATATCAAAGTCCTCATTGTTGACGATTCGGGCACAATTCGGAAAACGGCGGAAACTATTTTGCGCAAGGAAGGCTTCACCGTTGCCAGTGCCGAAGATGGTTTCAGTGCCCTGTCCAAGGTCATGGCCTTTCAGCCGGATATTATCTTTCTCGATATTATGATGCCGCGTTTAGATGGCTATCAGGTCTGTTCAGTAATTAAAAATAATCCAGCTTTTGTCAAAACGCCGGTATTAATGCTTTCCAGTAAAGATAGTGTTTTCGATAAGGCCCGGGGCAAAATTGCCGGCTCGGAACACTTTATGACTAAACCATTTTCTAAAACCGAGTTACTGGATGCCATTAGTAAATATGTGCACAAATAATTGGAATTAAATTATATGGTTACCATTTTAATTGTCGATGATTCCCCCACCGAAGCCGAAGTGGTGCGCGATATGCTCGAGAAGGTGGGCTACGAGGTCCTTTGGGCCGACCATGCCGACCAGGGCATTCGCATGGCCGAGCAGATGCAGCCATCGCTGATTCTGATGGACGTGGTTATGCCCGGCATGAATGGCTTCCAGGCCACGCGCAAGCTGACGCGCAATCCGAAGACCAAGGACATTCCCGTCGTGATGCTGACCACCAAGGACCAGGTCAGCGACCGGGAATGGGGTCTAAAAAACGGCGCCCGGGCCTACTTCGTTAAGCCGCCGGAAAAGGAGTCGTTGCTTAACCAGATTAAATTATTGATTTGACTATGACCATTGAAACCGAGCTGTCGCCTTTTGAATTACTCCTCCATTACGCACAGAAGGCCGAGGAACGACAAGCCATTAGCGAAGACTACCAGGAGGATAAGGTCAATTACCTGGCCTTCCGCGCCGGCGACCAGCGCTTTTTGATTGACGTCAAATACATTCTGGAAATCACCATCGCCCTGGATAACATCAGCCCACTGCCGTTCACGCCGCGCTGGTTGCTGGGATTGGCCAGCTCGCGCGGCGATGTCTATTCGGTGGTGGATTTCCGCTGCTTCAACAATCCCGACGACCCGGAGGGCAGCAGAAAAAACGCCAGCTACATCATTCTCCAGGACGAGGGCGCCGGCTACATCCTCAAGGTGGACGAAATCCTGAGCAGCGGTTCCTTCGAGGTGCAGCCCTATGAGGACTGGCGTAAGTGGATTAAGGGCCGCTACCTGCTCGGGGGCCAGCCCTGTCTGCAAATTGACCTGGCCGAGCTCGTCTCGGACAGCACTTTCATCCAAAGCAATAAACAACAATAAGAAATTAGGTGGGATTAACTCATGGCAGTAAAAAAAACGAAACCCGTGCGCAATGCGGGAGCAATGGCTACGGATAGCGAGCAAACCAAAGGACTCTACTACACCTCCCTAGTCCTGATTACCATCGCCGTGGGGCTGATGGCGGTGGACATGTACGGCCTCTTCGTGCTGGAGGGACCGGAACAGAAAACCTTCCTCGGCGTGGGCACCAGCGTGCTGGTAACCCTGACCTTTTCCATGGTGCTGATTGGCATGGTCTGCTGGTATATCCACGCCTCGCGCCAGTCGGACAAAATTCAGAACATTTCCACCGATGCCGAATTCCGCGCCAAGCGCGACCAGGACGCCATTCTGCGGCTCATGGACGAGCTCGCCGACCTGTCCAACGGCGATTTGACCATCGAGGCCATGGTTACCGAGGACTTCACCGGTGCCATTGCCGACTCGGTGAACTACGCCATCGAATCCATGCGCGAGCTGGTCGGCACCATCAACCGCACCTCCACCCAGGTTTCCGAGGCCTCCAACAGCACCCGGGAAATCGCCGAGCAGATGCAAAAATCCTCCACCGAGCAGGCCGAGAAGATTCACAACATCACCGACATCATCGCCTCCATGGTGCAGTCGCTGGATAAGGTGTCCAATCAGACCACCGAATCGGCGGAAATTGCCCACAACTCCGTAACCATTGCCCAGGAGGGCGGCAAGCAGGTGCGCAACACCATCAACGGCATGAACCAGATTCGCGAAAACATCCAGGAAACGTCCAAACGGATTAAGCGCCTCGGCGAAAGCTCCCAGGAAATCGGCAACATCGTTGAGCTGATTAAGGGCATCGCCGACCAGACGAACATTCTCGCCCTCAACGCCGCCATTCAGGCCACTTCGGCCGGCGAGGCGGGCCGGGGCTTTGCGGTGGTGGCCGATGAGGTGAAGCGGCTGGCCGACCGTTCCTCCAACGCCACCAAGCGGATTGAATCGCTGGTGAAAACCATCCAAACCGACACCAACGAGGCCGTGGCCTCCATGGAACGTTCCACCGCCGAAGTGGTGAACGGCGCCGTCATCGCCGAGGAGGCCGGCAAGGCCCTGAACCGCATCGAGGAGGTTTCCACCTCGCTGGCCGGCCTGATTGAGAAGGTCTCCGATTCGGCCAAGAACGTTTCCACCATGGCCGACGACATCGCCCGCGACATGAACGGCATCAACCAGATGGCGGCCCGCACCACCGAGAACGTCATCAAAACTTCCGATGCCATCGAAAACCTGAGCCAGCTCTCCAAGGAGCTGAAGAATTCGGTGTCTGGCTTCAAGCTGCCCGAAGGCTACTAACCCCCAACCCCAACATGATTTAGAACCACCTGGCGCACCGGCGCCGGGTGCGATAACGAGGACTGCATGACAATTAAATTAGGTAATCAACTTTTGGCGCGCGTACAAGAGGAAATGGCGCTCAACGTCGCAGCGATAAAAAAACAGCTGGTGGAATGGCTGGAGCGCCCCGAATCTGGCGGCATTGAAGCCACAATAGTGAAATTCCAGGAAATTGGCGGCAGTCTTCTGTTGTTGCAACAGAGCGAAGTGGCCGCCCTGGTCGAGGTTTTGACCGAGGGCGTGGCCTTTCTCAATAAAAAAATTCTTGATGGCGACCTGAACGAGGACAGCCAGCGCTTCCAGGACATCGGCGCCGAACTGGCCGCCGGTCTTCTGATTGTGGAGGACTACATCGACCATCTGGGCGCCATTCGCCCGTCCGAGCTGGAGGCCGTGGAGCTGGCCGGCAAAAACGTCCGGGCTCTGCTGGCCAACCAGAGCGCTTCGGACGAGCGCCAGCGGCCGCACATCAGCAAGGAAACCTACCAGGCCCTGGCCAGCCAAATTAACGAAATCTTCGAAAACAATAAAAACCAAATCGACGAACAGGTGCGCAGCCCCAGCCCCGGCTTCAACGTGGAGGCCCTGCGCAGCAACAATGAAAATCTCATCAATATTTTTGCGCTGCTGAATCTGAGTGCGCCGCGCCTGCTGTTGCAGCGGGTCAATGAGATGCTGCAGGCCCAGCTGAGCGAGGCCCAGTGGATTGAGGTCGCCGAGGCCATGATTCTGGTGGAAGAGAGCCTGCGCCATCTGGACGAGGGCGGCGCCCAGGGCCAGAGTCTGGGCGAGGCGCTGAGCGGTCAAACCGGCCACTCGCGGGGGCTGGAGGTCAACGACGTTATCCAGAACACCAGCACCATGGCCCTGAACTACTTCGGCAAAATTCATAAGGACGTGGCCAGCCAGGAGCAGCTGAACCAGGCCCAGGGCTGGGAGGGCGCCGCCTTTTTCCTGTCCCAGTGCGCGCCCATTTTCCGGCTGGTGGGCCAGGAGGCCCTGGCCGACAGTCTGAGCCAGCTCGGCCTCTGCTACGCCCAGCTCAGTTTGAGCAGCAATGAGGCGCTGGCGCCGGCCTATCCGCCGGTGGTGGATACGCTGGTGGCCATCGAACACATCTTCAACGACCTGGTTGAGGCGGCCCGGCTCAAAGATGAGCACCTGCTCCGCTTTATGAACCAGGCCATCGCCGATTTGCAGGCGGCGGCCCCCATTTCGGCCGAGGCGAAGAAGCTCTACGGCGAATTCGGCGACCAGGCCCGCAGCAGCGACAGCATCAGCGACACCGACGACAGCGTCTCCAACGACTTCCTTTCCGATTTGGACACGCTGGAACCGACTCTGGAGGTGGACGCCAACGCGGACGAGGACGAGGCCGACCCCAACGATGAAACCGCCGAAGAGGAAGAGGTGGTGGAAGCCGGCACGCCGAAGAAACGGAAAAAACGCGGCAGCAGCGGCCGGGCCGTGGCCGGTGGCGCGGCTGCCGGTGGTGCCAGTGCTGCCAACGCTGATTTGAGCGGCATCGGCGGGGCCCTGGCCGACTTCGGCGATTTGTCCGCCTTTGGCGGCGGTGCCGGGGCTGCCGGGGGCGCCGGGGCTACGGCCGGTGGCGCTGCCAACGCCGGCGCCCCTGCCGCCCTGGACGACTTCGATTTCTCCGCCCTGGCCGGCGGCGCTGGTGCTGGTGCTGGTAGTACTGGCTCTGGAGCCGGAAGCGGTTCAACTCAGCCGGTGGCTTCGTCGGGCGCTCCCGAGGGGAGCGCTTCGGCTGGCATGGCTGCCGGTGGCACGGCTAGCGTCGGAACAGCGGCCGGCGGCGCGGGAAGCGGTTCGACTCAGCCGGTGGCTTCGTCGGGCACTCCCGAGGGGAGCGCTTCGGCTGGAACAGGTGCTGGCGGCGGTGCCGGCGAAGGCGTTGGCTTTGATTTCACCTTGGAAGGTGAAGGCCCAGCTGTTGGCGGTACTGGTTCGGGAGCGGGAAGCGCTTCGACTACTGGCAGTGCCGGCGGCGGCTTTGATTTGGATACTTTGGCTTCAGGCCTGAACACTAGCTCCGGCGCTAGTGCCGGCGGTGTTGGCTCTGGAGCCGGAAGCGCTTCTGGTAGCACAGCTGGAGGAAGCGGTTCGACTCAGCCGGTGGCTTCGTCGGGCGCTCCCGAGGGGAGCGCTTCGGGTTCCGCAGTTGCTGGCGGTGCTGGCGAAGGCGCCGGTTTTGATTTCACTCTGGAAGGCGAAGGCTCCGCTGCTGGAGCTTCTGGCACTGGTTCGGGAAGCGGTTCGACTCAGCCGGTGGCTTCGGCGGGCGCTCCCGAGGGAAGCGCTTCGTCTTCTGCCATTGCTGGCGGTGCCGGTGAAGGCGTTGGCTTTGATTTCACCTTAGAAGGTGAAGGTTCAGGAGCCGGAAGCGCTTCTAGTAGCACAGCCGGAGGAAGCGCTTCGACTGGCGGAGTCGCTGGCGGAGTCGCTGGTGGTGCTGCTGTGGCGGCAGGTTCTGGAAAAGGAGGCGGTTCGACGCCGCCGGTGGCTTCGGTAGGTGCTTCCGAGGGGAGCGCTTCGGCCTCGGGAGCCGGTGAAGGCGTTGGTTCGGCGGCGGGCCCGGGCGGCGGCGGGGTGGAATTTGGTCGCGATGGTCGGCCCCAGCCTGCGCCGGCGTCGGTGGATTTGTCCGCGCCGGTGGCCCCCTATTTCGCCGATAAGAACATGGCGGCAGTCAATGAAATGGCCGTGCCGCCGGAGAAAGCCGATTTCTCCGCCCACGCCGAGGGCGAAGTGGTGGACGAGGAAATCCGCGAATTCTTCCTGGAGGAATTCAACGAGCTGGTGGAAAACCTGAACAAGCTGATGCCCCAGTGGCGCGCCAATCCCCAGGATAAAACCCTAACCACCGACGTGCGCCGCGCCTTCCACACCCTGAAGGGCTCCGGTCGTACCGTGGGCTATCAGTTCCTCGGTGAATTTGCCTGGCAGAACGAGCGTCTGCTCAACGGCGTCAATGAGGGTCTTTTCAAAAATAACGAGCTGATTCAGGACGTTATCAACGACAGCCTTGACCTGCTCAATATCCTGCAAAAACAGGAAGATTTCAGTGAACCGGCCGGCGGCCTGCTGGCCCAGGCGGCGGTGGCAGAGAAAGTCCGCGACGAGCTCGCCGAAAATCCCGACCAGAACCAGGAGAGCCTACACCGGCTCGCCCACCAGTACCGGCTTGGCGGCAGCGCGCCGCAGAGTTCCTCCGGCGACAGCGTCGATTTCCATCTGGACGACGAGGTTCCGACCCCGGCGGCGGGAAGCGCTTCGCTCACGGCGGCCCCGGCCGGCAAGGATTTGTCCGCCCTGGCCGAGGAATTCAGCGTCGAAATTGCCGCCTCCAAGGCCGCCCGGGGTGAGGGCAGCAAACTGAGCGCCAGCCTCGGCGGCCAGAACAACGAGGCCGACCACAGCGCCCTGAACTTCGCCCTCGACGGCGAGGCCCGGGGTGAAAGTCTCAGCGTCGGCGCCGCCCCCACCGGCCCGACGGCCCACAATTTCCAAAGTATTGTGGAGGCCATTCGCACCGCCGGCCCGGCCGCCTTTGATGTGGGCAGTCCGGCCTTCGATACCCTGGGCGCCGTTATCAGTTCGCGCCTGGAAAACCACGCCGCCCTGCAGGATTCCCGCATCCGGCGCCAGATTGCCGAGCAGCTGACCGAAGCGCTCGATGATTTGCCGCCGCTGCCGATAGTGGAACAGCTGCTCGAACGGGTGGCCAAACAAATTACCCACTTCGGCGACACGCCCAACGGCCTGTCCATTGCCGAGGACAATCCGCTGTTCAGCACGGACGTCATCGGCGGCGCTCTGGACCGCCCGGCCCCTATCGGCGCCGAGCAGCTGCGGGAAATTGAAGCCAAAATCCGCGCCGAGCTGAGCCAGCAGCCCAGCGGCGCCAGCCCCGAACAGCTTGCCGAGCTGGAGGCGAAAATTCGCAGCGAGCTGGCCACGAGCCCGGCCAGCATTAGCCCCGAGCAGCTGGCCGAAATCGAGGCCAAGGTGCGCGCCGAACTGAGCGCCGAACCGACCACCGCCAGTGCCGAGCAGCTGGCGGAAATTGAAGCCAAAATCCGGGCCGACATCGCCGCCCAGAATGCCGAGCTGCTGCAACGGCAGCTGGCCGAGGCCCCGGAACGGCGTTTGAGCCCGAGCGAGCGGGCCGAAATCGAGGCCCAGATTCGCAGTGAGCTGACGGCCCAGAGCACGGCCCTGCTGAGCCAGCAGGTGAGCCAGAGCGCCGGCGTCAGCGCCGAACAGCTGGCCGCCATCGAAGCCCGGCTGCGTACGGAAATCGCCGCCGACAATGACGCCCTGATTCAGGCCCAGGTGGCCGCCCAGCTGACCACGGCACCGGCCCTGGACGAGACCAATTTCAAACGCATGCTCGGCACGCTGCGGGCGGTGCTGGCCAGTGGCCACGTCGATGACACCGTGGAAAGCGCCCTAGCGGCGACCATTTCCCGGCGCTGGGGTAAAAATGAGGCCCTGCGCGACGACGAGTCCCGCCAGCACATCGCCGACCAGCTCAGCACGGCCCTGGACAATATCAGTCCCGAGGTGCTGGCCAGCATCCTCGACCGGGCCGTCGGCAAGGTCAATGCGCCGACCCGGCTGGTGCTCGGCGACGATGAAATGACCGTACCGGCCGGCTTCAACGATAAAACCTATAAACGCATCGCCACCACCCTGCGCGGCACGCTGGACAGTGAGGTGGCCATTGACGACACCATGATTCAGGCCCTGGCCAAGGTGCTCTATAAACAAATTGAGCCGGTCAATGAGGCCAAATTGGCCCAGCTGCAGAGTGCGCTGGCCAGCCAATTTGCCCTGGAAGGGGTGAAAAATGTGGAAAGACTGCTGCCCTCGGTCTTCGAGCGCCTGGGTTCTATGATGGAGGAGGCCAACCTCGGCCAAGACCCGGCGCACCCGGCCCCGGTGGCCGAGGCCAGCGCCCCGGCGGCCACCTTTGCCATGGGCACCAGCGGCGACCCCCTGAGCGACAGTTTTGGTCTGGCCGGCAGCAGCAAGGCCAGCGAGGGCATTCCCGATTTTGAGCTGAGCGCCAATTTTGGTTTCCGGGGCGATGACCCGGTGGGCAGCGACGAGCCCATCGAACTAAGCGGCGGCACCTTTGAACTGGGCCACAGCGGCAATTTCCTGGAGGACAGCTTCGGCCTCGACACGCCCCGGGCGGCCGTCGGTTCCGGTTCGACGGGAAGCGGTTCGACTCAGCCGGTGGCTTCGTCGGGTGCCCCGGTACCTTCGGCGTTGGATAACCTCGCCAGCCTTGGCATCACCCTGGACGAAAACGCCCTCAGCGCCGCCGGCGCCGGTGGCACGGCCAGCCTTAGCCCGGGCAACGCCAGCGGCGACGGCCCGAACTGGGATTTGGCTTTGGACTTCAGCAGCAGCCGGCGTTCCGATACCACTTCAGTTGGCGGCGCCGAGAAAGCGGCGGCTGAAAGCGGCGCGTTGGAGCTGCCGCTGGACGAGAGCTTCAGCAGCAGCCGGCGTTCCGATACCACTTCAGTTGGCGGCGCCGAGAAAGCGGCGGCTGAAAGCGGCGCCCTGGAGCTGCCGCTGGACGAGAGCTTCAGCAGCGCCGAGGAGAAAACGTCGCTGGGATTAGACTTCAATCTAAATGACAGCGATACGGCCCGTTCGCCGGTTGGCCTGAGTCTGGAAATGGACAACGGCCACCACGAGGCCAGCGGCGCCGCCCTCGGCCTGCAGCTAAACGAAAGTGAAAGCCCGGCCCTGGCCAGCCTGGGCGCCTCCCGGGCGGTCAGCGATGAAGCCGGCCTGGCCCTGAGCGCTTCGACGGCGGCCGCCGCCGATGAGGGTCTTAATCTGAATGCGGCCGTGGCGGATTTGCCCGCTACCGGTGGCATCGACCTGGATTCGCCCGCTGCCAACGACAGCAGCGTAGAAATCGACCTCAGCGACGAAGCGCTTCCTGAAGAAGCCTCGGCGGTCAGGGTCAAGGCCAAGGCCAGCACCAAAGCCCCGGGCGAAGGCGAAGCGCTTCCCAGCGATGGGGTTGTCAGCCTCGACCTGGACTTCGGCGGTGAAGCAGATTCAACGGTTCCGGCTGGAGTTAAGGCCAGCACCAAAGCTCCGGGTGAAACCGAAGCGCTTCGCTCTGGCGACAGCGTAGAAATCGACCTCAGCGACAAAGCGCTTCCTGCTGAAGAAGCCCCGGCGGCCAGCCTCAAGGCCAAGGCCAAGAGCACGACCAAAGCGCTTCCCGGCGATGGGGTCGTTAGCCTCAACCTGGACTTCGGCGGTGAAGCGGATACCACGACGTCGGCTGGAGTTAAGGCCAGCACCAAAGCTCCGGGTGAAACCGAAGCGCTTCGCTCTGGCGATAGCGTAGAAATTGACCTCAACGACGAAGCGCTTCCTGAAGAAGCCCCGGCGGCCAGTGTCAAGGCCAAGGCCAGCACCAAGGCCCCGGGCGAAGGCGAAGCGCTTCCCGGCGATGGGGTCGTCAGCCTCGACCTGGACTTCGGCGGTGAAGCCGAAGCGCTTCGCTCTGGCGACAGCGTAGAAATCGACCTCAGCGACGAAGCGCTTCCTGCTGAAGAAGCCCCGGCGGCCAGTGTCAAGGCCAAGGCCAGCACCAAAACCCAAGGGGAAGGCGAAGCGCTTCCCGTTGGCGAGGGCGTGGAAATTGACCTGGGCAACGAACCGACCCCGGCTGTCTCACCCACGGCCAGCGCCGGCGTGGACATTGATTTTGATGCCGAGCCCCTGCCCCTGAAGACGCCGGCCGCCGGTATGACCAGCCGGCCCAGCGGGGTGGCCTACGGCGAAGCCACCGACATCGACTTTGATTCGGCCGTGGCCGGGGCCTCGGTGGACATTAGTCTGGACAGCAGCAGCTTCAGCGGCGGCCGCCCGCTGGCTGTGCCGGTCAGCACCACCCTGGCCCACAGCAGCCTGCCCGGTCTGCTCGGCGCCGACCACTGGCACAACACCGCCGCCTCCCTGGCCGCCGCCCAGGGCAAAAAACGGCTGGAGGAGGAGCTCAGCGCCATTTCCAGCGAAGTGCCCAGCAACGCAGTGGCCGACCCGGCCGCCCGCAGTTCCCACTTCCTCCGTGCCCTCGACCGCTTCGAAAACCTGTCGCAGATGGTGAAAACCAACCAGCGGGCCGATTTGGTCGATGACCTGCTGGATTCGGTCTATGACATCGAGGACAGCCTCGACAGCTCCACCACGCCGGGCTGGGTGTGGAACGTGCTCAGCACCATCGAAGACCTGCTCACCACCCACAAGGAGCGCGGCGATTTGCTCAGTCCCAACGTCGCCAATCTGCTGCGCCAGAGCGTCAATATCATCGAAAACTATCAGGAGGGCGGCGAACAGGAGGCCATGGACAACATCAACGAGTTGTTGAACAGCCAGCGCAGCCTGAAACCGACCCCCAGCAGCGCCGCCGCCAGTGGCCCGCAGCCGCCGGAGGGCATGCCCGCCATGGCCAGCGCCGGCCTACTCGGCCAGACCATCGCCGACCCCAACCTGGGCACCATTCTGGCCCAGACCTTCATGGACGAGGCCCAGATGCTCTTCAGCCGCTGCCAGAACAAATCGGAGCTCTGGGAGGCCGACCGGGAGCAGACCCGCCATCTGGATTCCATTCGCCGCGATATGCACACCCTCAAGGGCAGTGCACGCATGGCCGGCTATCTGGCCATCGGCGATTTGGCCCACTCGGTGGAATCGCTCATCGACAGCGTCGCCACCGGCTATATCCAGAGCTCGGCCCGGGTCGGCAAAACCCTGACCAATGCGCTCTGGGCCGGCGATGAGATGCTGGAAAGTATCCGCGATGGCTATCTGCCGACGCCCAATCCCCAGGTGATGAACAACATCAGCGCCTGTCTGAATCAGGCCCTGCCCTATGGCGGCTATGGCGTCAATCCGTCCATCTTCGAGGAGGGCGAATACCGCGAACTGGACGCCGGCAGCCCGGCCGCCCCCCCAGCCCCGACCGAAGCGCTTCCCGCCGCCACGTCGCCGGGGCGCGAGGAACGGTCGCTGGGCAGTAATCTCTTCAATCCGGACACCGGCTCCGAGGAGTTCCACCAGGACAGCGAACGGGAGCTGGTGAACGCGGCCAATCTGGCCAGCCAGGTGAACGCCCTCAGCGGCAAGGGCAGCGGCTTCGGCGACGAGCTGCGCGAGGAGGCCCAGAGGGAGGCGGCCAAAGCGCTTCCTGTCGAGGCGGACGAGGACGAGGAGGCCAGCGAGCCGGTGCGCTATCTGGCCGAGGACGAGAACATCGACCCGGACATCGTCAGCATCTTCACCGACGAGGCCCAGGAACTGCTGGCCACCAGCTCCAAACTGCTGGCCGAACCGCTGGACGACAAGGACAAAATCCAGGAGCTGCAGCGGGCCATGCACACGCTCAAGGGCGGTTCCCGGCTGGCCGGTCTGACCAGCATCGGCGACGTTTCCCACTGGATGGAATCCATCGTCGAGAAAATGGTCGACATGGCGCCGGAGCAGGCCGCCAAGGCCCAGCAGCTGCTGAATGTGGCGCTGGAAAGCCAATACACCATGTTGGATAGCGTGCTGCGCGGCGAGTTCCCGGCGCCGGTGCCGGAGCTGGTGCAGTGTCTGGAACGGTTCGCCAACACCGGCGAACTGCAGCTGCCGAAGAAGAAGAAAAAGGCCGAAAAAGCCCAGGCCCCGGCCGAAGCGCTTCCTTCCGGCACCTCCGAACGGCCGGCTCTGGACGAGGCCGCGCCGGCGCCGACCCGGGAGACAGCGAAGCAGGAGCCCCCGGCGCCGACCGAAGCGCTTCCCTCTGGCGCCGAGGCCGAGGCCCAGGCGGCCCGGGAACGGCTCAAGGCCGAGGCGGAGGCCAAGCACAGCCAGGCCGCCTTCGACGAGCTCGCCGAGAAGGCCCGTCAGCAGCGTGAAAGCAAGGCGCCGGGGCTGAAGGATGTGGCCAATACGGCCGAGGAGGAGAAGAAATTCACCGACCAGCGCGCCCAGCTCCAGGCCGACAAGGAGCGCAAGGCCAAGGAGAAAGCCGAGGCCGAGCGCAAGAACAAGCTGCAGAAGAAGGAAACCAACAGCGACCTGTCCCGCTTTGTGCGCGTTGATGCCGACCTGCTCGATGAGATGATTGCCATGCTCGGCGAAAGCACCATCATGCGCTCGCGCATGGAGAACGTAACCGCCGCCTCCGAGTACAACCTGACCGAGCTCAGCCGTCTGACCGCGCGCATCGCCGACCAGGTGCGCCGCTTCGACAACGAGACCGAGGCCCAGATTCGTTCCCGCCGCGACAGCATGAACGTCGATGACGAGCACTTTGACCCGCTGGAAATGGATAGATTCTCCGAGCTGCAGCAGCTGTCCCGCCAGCTGGCCGAGGCCATCGACGACCTGAAGAACATTCAGGAGACCCTGACCCAGGACAACACCGTGCTGCGCAACCTGACCATTCAGCAGGGCGACGTCCAGCGCGATTTGCAGGACCGGCTGCTGACCACTCAGCTGATGCGCTTTGACGTGCACGAACCCCGGCTGAAGCGTCTGATTAAGCAGACGGCGGCGTCGGTGGGCAAGGAGGTGAACTTTGCCCTGGAGGGTGGCGAAGTGGAACTGGAACGGCGGCTGTTGGAAGACCTGCTGCCGTCCCTGGAACACATGATTCGGAATTCCATCGCCCACGGCATCGAAACGCCGGAGGTGCGCCGGGCGGCCGGCAAACCCGAGGCCGGCACCATTCGCGTGGCCGTGGGCCTGCGCACCTCGGAAATCTCCGTGCGCATCATCGACGACGGCGCCGGCATCGACTACGACAAGATTCGCGCCAAGGCCAAGGCCAAGGGCATTCTCGACCCCGAGCGCGCCAACGATGAGACCTATCTCAACGGCCTGATGATGCGCAGTGGCTTCTCCACCGCCGAAAACCTGTCCCAGCTCTCCGGCCGGGGCGTGGGCATGGACGTGGTGCACGAGATGTTGAAACAGCGGCGCGGCCAGATTCAGGCCTTCTCCATTCGCGGCAAGGGCACGGAATTCGACATCAGCATGCCGTTCTCCATGTCCATTGCCGAGGTGCTGCTGGTGGAAATCGCCGGCCAGACCTTTGCGGCGCCGATGAGCTCCATCACCGCCGTAACCCAGATTGAGCGCGACGAGCTGCTGCGCAGTGCCGCCAACGAGGTGATTTTCCACCGCTACCAGGACATCGACTATCGCGTCTTTATCCTCGGCCAGTACTTCAAGCCGGAACAGTATGTCTACGACAGCGAGGAGCTGCGCGCGCCGGTGCTGCTGATTCATACGGGCATGGAGGCGGTGGCCTTCCACGTGGACAAGATTCTGAACCGCATGGAAATCATCGTGAAGAACGTCAATCGCCAGGTGCTGAACATTCCCGGCATCTCCGGTGCGACCATTCTCGGCGATGGCCGGGTGGCGCCGGTGCTGGAGGTGCTGGATTTGGCCCGCCGCATCAGCGATTTGACCCTGGTGCCGGTGGAACGGCCGGCGGTGCCCGTGGAGGTAACGCCGAACATTCTGGTGGTGGACGACTCGGTAACCATGCGCAAGGTTTCCACCCGGCTGCTGGAGCGCAACCACTACAACGTGGCCACGGCCAAGGACGGTCTCGACGCCATCGAGGTGTTGAAAACCTATACCCCGGACCTCATTATGCTGGACATCGAAATGCCCAATATGGACGGCTTCGAGTTCGCCAGCCACGTGCGTCAGATGGAAGACCCCCGGCTGCGTAATGTGCCCATCGTGATGATTACCTCGCGCACCGGCGATAAACACCGGGAGCGGGCCGGCGCCATTGGCGTGCAGGACTATCTCGGCAAGCCGTACCGCGAAGACGTCCTGCTGGCAACCCTGGAACGCCTCTTACAAAAATAAGGAAAAGCGCCTATGAGCAACAACCTGCGGGTGGTTTTGATTCCGACGGCCGATGACTATCTGCTGCTGCCCCAAACCATGCTGAGCCACATTTACCCCTATGCGCCGCCGATGGAGGTGGAGAACGCCAGCGAATATGTCATCGGTGGGGTGCTGATTAACAACGACAAATTGCCCGTGCTGGACTTTGACTTTGAGCAGCGCCAGCCGGCCGGGGCCGAGTTCCCCGCCGGCGATAGCAACGGCTACCACTTCATCATCGTCAAGGCCACCACCACCCTGTCGCCCTACCGCCACTATGCCATTCTCTCCCACGGGGAACCGCTGCTGCGTGAGGTGCACGGCAGCAGCCTGCAGAAGCTGCCCAAGGAGGGCCACCACTACATCGCCCAGTATGTGGCCCTGGACAGCGACGACATTCACCGGGAAATCATCATTCTCGACCTCACCGCCCTGGAAAAAGAACTGCAAATGAGCTAAGGACCGCCCATGAACGAATATCTCGACTTTGAACAGCCCATTGCCGATTTGCAGTACAAGCTCAACGAGCTGCGCCAGTTCAGCAGCCAGTCCAACATCGACATCGGCGAGGAAATTCGGCGGCTGGAGAAGAAATCCAGCGAGCTGACCCAGTCCATCTTCGCCAATCTCAACGACTGGCAGATTGCCAAGCTGGCCCGCCACCCGCTGCGTCCCTACACCTCGGACTATCTCGCCGGCGTCTTCTACGACTTCCACGAGCTCCACGGCGACCGGGCCTATGGCGACGACCAGGCCATCATCGGCGGCCTGGCCCGGCTTGGCGAACAGCCGGTGATGGTCATCGGCCACGAGAAGGGCCGCGATACCAAGGCCAAGGTGAGCCGTAACTTCGGCATGCCCCGGCCCGAGGGCTACCGCAAGGCCCTGCGCCTGATGAAACTGGCCGAGCGCTTCAACCTGCCGCTGATTACGTTCATCGACACCCCCGGCGCCTATCCCGGCGTTGGCGCCGAGGAGCGCGGCCAGTCCGAGGCCATCGCCCGCAACCTCTATGAGATGAGCAAACTCAACATTCCCACCGTGGCCGTGGTCATCGGTGAGGGTGGCTCCGGCGGGGCGCTGGCCATCGGCGTCAGCGACCGGGTGCTAATGCTGCAGTACAGCATGTACTCGGTGATTTCCCCCGAGGGCTGCGCCTCCATTCTCTGGCGCAGTGCCGACAAGGCCAAGGACGCCGCCGAGGCCATGCAGGTTACGGCGCCCCACCTGGCCAAGCTCGGCCTCATCGACGGCATCATCGACGAGCCCCAGGGCGGCGCCCACCGCGATGTGAATCTGATGTGCGAGCTGCTGCAGGAGGTGCTGCGCGAGCAAATCCAGGAGCTCCAGGCCCTCACCAACGAGGAACGGCTGGCCCGCCGCTACGAAAAGCTGCGCCGCTTCGGCAATTTCCTCCCCGGCGACGGCAAATAACCCCACCCGAAGCGCTTCTTTTTTTGGCCACGACCCAATCCCTAGGAATCCCCATGAGCAATCCCGACCCACCCCGGCGGCCCCTGCCGGCGGAATTTGAACGGCCGAAGCTGCTCCCCTACAGCGCGGCCGAAGTTGAGGCCGGCCGCCAGCTCTATTATCAGCTGGTGGCCAGCTTCGCCCTGGAGGGCCACGAGCCCGGCGACTTCGGCAAAATCGTGTCCCTGGAGCGCATTCGCGGCGAACTGACCCCGGCCCAGGCCGAGGAAATTCTCTGCCGCCGCAATCCGGCCGAAACCCGGCGCATCGAGGAAAAAATCCAGCGGCTACGGGCGGCGGGCCTGTCCTGGCGGGATTTGTGAAGCTGACGCCGGCCGAGCGGCAAATTTTCAATGAAATCAGTGCCGAACGGCTGCAGCGGGCGGTGCTATGGCTGCGCGAAAGCCAGGACTTCGGCTTCGCCGCTCTGAAACGGCTGCACGACGCGCCCTTCCAACCCACGGCCCAGCTGCCCCCGGCGGTGGCCCGGCTAATGCAGGCCTACCGGCCGCTGCGACCGGCCCTGGAAAACTGGCAGAAAACCCGCCAGCTCAGCCGCCTGCCGCCCTATTCCACCCGCTATTCGCCGCTGCAGCCGGCCGATTTCGAGCGCGTCGCAGCGGCCATCGATGCGGCCCTGCCGGAAAATAGCGGCCAGCTGGCCCTGGCCGAGCGGCTGGCGCTGCTGGTGGCCGTCTACGCTGAAATCGACTATCTGCACGCCTTCGGCGACGGCAACAGCCGGGTCAATCGGCCCTTTGTGCAGGAGCTGGCCCGGGCCAACGGGGTGATTTTGGATTTTCGCGGCCTTGACCGGGAGACGGTCTATGTGGCTCGGGATAAGTCGCTGCTGGCGCTGAATCTGGCCCGGCGGCCGGGGTTGGCGGCCATCGTCAGTCCAAATCACAATCCCAACGGCCTCGACGCCCGCACCCTGGCCGAACAAACCCTGACCGCCCTGGAGCGGGCCTATCCGGCCGTTAGTCTGAACTCACTGTTCCACGCCGCCGCCCGGTTCCGCAGCGAGGACGCGGCCACGGCCCAAATCCAGCTGGCCCAGACCCTCTACCGCCGCTGCCTCAATCTCATGAAGCTGGACGACGCGGAAAAACAGAGCCGCCGGCGCCAGTTCGACGCCAGCATCGTAAGTGCGACGCCGGCCGGGCTGGCCACGGTTCTCACCCAGCTGCGCGCCACCCTCCGGCGCAAAAAAAAGCACCCGCCGGGGTGCTGATTTTTTCTAGGGCGCGGTCGGCGGCTCCTCCTGCTTGTCCTGCTGTTCAAAGCTGAGGCCGATGGCCCCGAGCAGCAGCGCCACGCCGTAGGCAAAGAACAGAACGATGACATAGGGCAGGCGACTTTTCACCAGCTCCAGGGTGATATGGCCGGTGGCGAGCAGGCCGAGCAGCAGCAGCGGCGGCTGGCGGGTGAGCACGTCAGCGAGGCTGTGGCCGGCGTAGAACATGGTCAGCAGCGACAGGGCGGTGCCGGCGATGGTGAAGTAGAGGGTGGCGTTGAGGGGGAAATTCAACAGACCGCTAATGAGGCCGGCCCAGACCGGGGCCAGCAGCAGAAGCCATCGCTGCCAGCCTACGGCCAGCCGGGCTTTGAAGAAGTTTTCGAGGGAAGTCAGCATAACAATCTCGGGTGAAAAAGCGCCTATCTTAGCGCATCGTCTCGGGGTGGGCGGGGCGCTTCGCTCGACCCTTCCCCGGCTCGTTTTTTGGCAGGGAAGCGCTCCCCTCCTGGTTCTAATGCCGAAGCGCTTTGGCTCTAGCGAATGGGCTTTTGCCCGGTTCCCAATGACCGCCGGGGGAAGCGCTTCGATTGGGAAAAATCGCCGGGGCCGGAGCTCTGGCCGAAGCGCTCCCTTTTTGAGGTTTTCCCAACCGAAGCGCTTCGCTCTGAGGACAGAAAGGGGAGTGCTTCAATCTGGGCAAATGGAAAAGAGGGAAGCGCCTCTGTTCCCAGTGGTCTGACGCTGGCCTAATGAAACCTATTGCCCCTTCCCAACCGAAGCGCTTCCCCTTGGGGGCTTCTCCAGCTGGCGATTCCACTTCCCCGCCGAGAAGCGCTTCGTTCAGAGCGCTGGCTTGGAACCGAAGCGCTTCATGCCAACGATGGTTTTCCCGGTGAAGCGCTTCCGTTGCAAGCGGCCGTAGGGAGCGCTTCGATTGGGCACAGGGCCGGAGCCGAACGAAACGCCGCCGGCGCCGCAGTCGTGCCGCCAGTGTTTTCGCCCCAGCGAGTTTCCGAATGGAAGCGCTTCGCTATTTTGACCCACCGCCCCGGTTCGACGGCTCATAAAAAAGTTCCAGAGGGGGAAGCGCTTCGTTCAGGACGCCGGTCCGGAAAGCTCCTCTGGGGAAATTTCCGGCGCCCGTTCTTTTTACTGGCTCCGGCGGCCGAAGCGCTTCACCTCCGGAATCCAGAGAAAAGACAGCACCCCAGGCCGAGCAGACCGAAGCGCTTCGCCCGGGGAAGCCGCTTCCGATGACCCCGGGCCGGTCGCTTTAATGAAGCGCTTCCCTTTGGATGGATACTTCCCTGCGGTTGCTTTGATGACCCAGACCGAAGCGCTTCGTTCTAACGGACTAGCCGGGGCGGGGGCTTTAACCGAAGCGCTTCGGCTCCGAGCGGCCAATCCCTAACGGCTCCGGCTGGTTCGGAGGGGGAAGCGCTTCGTTCTCGAGGCCCCCGTTAGAACCGCCGAACCCAACGGCCCCAACCGAAGCGCTCCCCTTTTTGGGCCGGGGCGGATAGGTATTCCTAAAAAATGTTGGCCGACCGCCATTTGAAAACCCCGAAACGCTGCGACTGGGAAATGCGCCCGAAGGAAGCGCTTCCCTTTTCCCCAGACCGAAGGGCGTGGCCGTTTTACAGGTTCCAACAGTGGAAGCGCTCCCCTCTTCGGTTTTGCTGTCCAGTCCCTAGCTCCGTCCTAGGTCGGAAGCGCTTCGTTCTCGGCACTCCGTTAGAACCCATAAACCCCCGGCGGGTCAGCTCGAAGCGCTTCGGTCCTGAAAGGCCCGGCCCAACATGAGAGCTAGGCCAAGGAAGCGCTTCCCTCTATCCATGAAAGCCCGGTTCCGATTTCCGCCGGCCGCAGCGCTTCAGTAGCGGCCTAATGGTGGCTAATGAAGCAACCCGACTTCCGGCCCCACTGAAACGATGGCAGGAGGAAGCGCTTCGGTCGCGGAACCTCGTTAGAACAGATAAAACCAGCGAGACCGGCCGAAGCGCTTCGTTGAGATGAGTCTTTCTAGGGAGAAGCGCTTCCCCGGGCGGTGGTGCTGGCTTGATAAATATGGCCAGCGCGACTGCCGCTTGTTCGGCGTCCCGAAGCGCTTCCGGCTGAGGATTTAGAACGAAGCGCTTCGTTCCAGTTGGCCGAGCCGGGGGAGCCTCGGGGCTAGGGCGGTCATTTTCAAAGGGCTGACGGGCGAAGCGGTTGCTTCACGGCATAGCCGTTCGCTGTGCTTCCTGCGGAAGCGTTCAACCGGGGAAGGTCGTCTGAGGGAAGCGCTTCATTCCCAACGCTTTCCAGCCGGAAGCGCTTCCCCCTTTAGGAAAGCCCTGTTCCGATTCCCGCCGGCTGGGGCGCCTCAAGCTTTGCCGCCCGCCGGGCCGAAGCGCTTCGGTTTTTCTCGGCCATAAAAAAGCCGGCCCGGGGGCCGGCTGGGTTTGCTGGGCTTAGGGGCGCTGCTGGCTGATCCCGACCCCGCCTATGGTTAGTTACCCAGCTCTTCGGTCGGGCGCAGCCAACCGCTTTAGCGGGTAACTGGGGTGGATGGCGACGGTGCGGTCAAGCGCAGCTGAACGCACTTCCAGCCAAGCTAGCGCATGGTTACCAGCTCTTCCGAAGAGGTGGGGTGGATAGCGACGGTGCGGTCAAAGTCCCCCTTGGTGGCGCCCAGCTTCACCGCCACGGCGAAGCCCTGCAGCATCTCATCGACGCCGTCGCCGAGCATCTGAATGCCCAC
Source organism: uncultured Cardiobacteriaceae bacterium (assembly GCA_963532425.1). Classification (GTDB taxonomy): domain Bacteria; phylum Pseudomonadota; class Gammaproteobacteria; order Cardiobacteriales; family Cardiobacteriaceae; genus CAUSKK01. The sequence continues at coordinate 79,380 of CAUSKK010000007.1, read as the reverse complement.
CACCCGTTCCGTCGGGCCGGCACAAATCAGCTTCATCAGCGTTTTCGGTTTGTGGGCGGCCAGGGTGCGGCGCATCGGTGTGAACTGGCTGCGGTAGACCTTGATGTCGGCACCGCTGGCCCGGGCCTGGGTTTCGGTCAGGCCGACGCTGGCGATGGGCGGGTGGGTGAAAATCACCGTGGGGATGTCGTGGAAATCCTGCTTGGCCGTCGGGTCGCCGCCGAACAGGCGCCGGGCCAGCTGCCGGCCGGTGGCAATGGCCACCGGGGTCAGGGCCGGGGCGTTGGTGTTGTCGCCGAGGGCGTAGAGGCCGGGCACATGGGTGTTCTGGTACTCATCGACGGCAATGAAACCCGCGCTATCTCGCTGTACCCCCAGCGCTTCCAGGCCGAGACCGGCCAGCTTCGGCCGCCGGCCCAGGGCCCAGAGGAAGAAATCGCCGGCCAACGTTTGGCCGTCGTCCAGGGCCACCCGGTAATCGCTGCCGGTTTTGTCCAGCCGCTGGATTTGCCGCTGGCGGTGAATGACGACGCCGGCGGCCGTCAGGGCCTCCTCCAGACCGGCGCTGATGTCCGTGTCCAGATGGCGCAGCAGGCGCTCGCCGCGAATGATGAGGTGCACCTTGCTGCCCAGGGCCGCCAGCACCCCGGCGATTTCACAGGCGATGTAGCCGCCGCCGGCAATCAGGGCCGTGTGGGGCTGTTGTTCCAGGGCGAAGAAATCATCGGAGACGCTGCCGAGCTCGGCGCCGGGCAGGTTGGGCCGGGTCGGTTCGCCGCCGGTGGCGATGACGATGTGGGCGGCGCTGAAGCGCTTCCCGCCGACGGCGACGGTGTGGCTATCCACCAGTTCGCCCCGGCCCTCCAGCAGGCTGATGTCGGCTTTAGCCAGATTGGCGGCGTAGATGTCGTTAAGCCGGCGCAAGTAGGCGTCGCGCTCCCGTTTGAAAAAGGCCCAGTCGAAGGGCCGGGGGGCCACCTCGCCCCAGCCAATATGGGGGGCGTTGGCCAGCGCTTCGCCGGTTTCGGCCGCCAGCCAGAAGAGCTTCTTCGGCACGCAGCCCACATTGACGCAGGTGCCGCCGAGCCGGGCCATTTCCACCACGGCCACCCGGGCGCCGTACTCGCGGGCGCGCCGGGCCGTGGCGAGGCCGCCGGAACCGCCGCCGAGGCAGATTAAATCGAAGTCGTACATGAATTTCTCCTAAAAAATGACGCTCCCCGGAGGGAGCGCCTGGTTGAGGTTTTAGATTTGGTCGAGGCCGTTTTTGAGGGCGGCGCAGAGGTCGTCGGCGTCCTCCAGGCCCACCGACAGCCGCACCACGGCCGGGGTGATGCCCACCTTGGCCTTGTCCTCGGGGCTCACCCGCCAGTGGGTGGTGGTGTCCGGGTGGGTGATGATGCTGCGCACGTCGCCCAGATTGCCGGAGATGGAGATAAAGCCGGCGTTGTCGATGACCTTCCAGGCCTCGTCCTTGCCGCCCTTGACGCTGAAGGCCACCATGCCGCCGCTGCCCCGGGGCATCTGCTTCCGGGCCAGGTCGCGCTGGCGGTGGCTGTCGAGGCCGGGGTAGTAGACCCGGTCCACCTGGGGGTGGTCTTCGAGGAAGCGGGCCACGGCCAGGGCGTTGGCGCAGTGCTGTTGCATGCGCAGGGGCAGGGTTTCCAGGCTCTTCAGGCAAACCCAGGCCTCAAAGGCGCCCATGGTGGTGCCGATGGAACGCATCAGCCGGTAGAGCGCTTCGCCGGCGGCGGCGTCCTTGGAAATCACCGCGCCGCCCATGATGCGGCCCTGGCCGTCCAGATATTTGGTCGCCGAATGCAGGGAGAAATCGGCGCCCAGGGCCAGCGGCTGCTGCAGATAGGGCGTGGCCAGGCAGTTATCCACCACCAGCGCCGCACCGTTCTGATGGGCCAGCGCGGCCAGGGCCTCGATGTCGCCCAAATCCAGCAGCGGATTGGCCGGGCTCTCCAGGAACAGCATCTTGGTGTTCGGCTGAATGGCTGCCTGCCACTGGGCCAGGTCGGTCAGTTCCACCAGGGTGGTGCTGATGCCGAACTGGGCCAGGGTGTTATTGAACATGAACAGGGTGCTGCCGAAGCAGTTGCGGGCGCAGACGATGTGGTCGCCGGCCTGGAGCAGGTGCAGGGCCAGGGACAGAATGGCCGCCATGCCCGAGGCCGTGGCCGTGCAGCGGGCGCCGCCCTCCAGCTGGGCGAGGCGCTCCTCGAACATGGCCACGGTGGGATTGCCGAAGCGGCTGTAGCTGAAGGCCTGCTGGCGCTCGGCGAAGATGTCGGCGGCCTCGGCGGCGTTGGCGAAGGTGAAGGAGGAGGTCAGGAACAGCGCCGGCGAATGCTCGTGGAACTGGGAGGAGAGCAGGGCGGCGCGAATGGCGTCGGTTTTAAAGTCCATGGGCCGCTCCTAGTTCGCCAGAACGGGCTGTTCCGATTCCAGTTGCAGTTGCAGGGGCGGGGCGTTTGCCTCGGGGGCCGGGTTGGTGGGTTGCAGGGCGTTGGGGTATTTGGGTTCGGCATTGCCATTGCCATTCAGCACCGCCGGGCCCTGTAACACGGCCGCATTGCCTTGGGCCGGCTGCTGGCCGGGCACCAGATGGGCCGGGGCGGCATGGGTTGGCTGGGCGGGCTGGGCCGGGGTGTTGTCCGGATTCACCTTGTTCAGATAGTCGTGCACGCTATCGGGCAGCTGGCGGTGGCTCCATTCCAGCAGCGGCTTGAAGGAGGGCGCCAGTTTGGATTCCTGGTACCAGGCTGAGCTGCCAAAGCGGGTGGCATAGACGATGATGAAGAGAATCAGGGCACAGATGACGATGCCGCGACCGGCGCCGAAGACGGCCCCGAAGATGGCGTTGAACCAGGTCAGCCGCGCCCGGGCGAGCAGGTAGCCGACGAAGAGATTCACCAGGCCGAGCACAAAGAGCGAGCCGATGAACAGGGCGACAAAGGCGAGCAGATAGCTCACGGTTTCGCTGTCGAAAATCTTGCCAATCACCGGCTGCAGCTGCGGGGCAAAGCGGTTGGCCACGTAGAGGGACACTATCCAGCCGGTCAGCGACAGAATTTCCACCACCAGACCACGGGTCAGGCCGATGAGGGTTGAAATCAGGAGAATGCCGCCGAGGACGGCGTCCAGCATATTGATGTTTTGTAGATATTCCATAGGTTAGTTCCTAGCGATAGATGGGGTGGGCGTTGGCGAAACGCTGTTTCTGCAGCTGTTGCAGCAATTTATCCTGCTCGGCCGGAGCCACCGGACCGATGACCACCCGATAGAGGGTCTGGTTGTCAATAGGGACCTCCTCCAGCTCGGCCTTGAATTTCTTCTTCAGCAGGTTGGCGTGGAGGATTTCCGCCGGCGAATAGGCCATCAGCGCCCCGATTTGTATCCAAACTTCGCTGCCGGCGGTCTCGCCGTCGCCGAGCGAACTCAGCTCCAGGGCCGTGGGGGCGGCCGGCAGGGCGGGGCTGGGCGTGGGCGGGGCGCTGGCCACCGGCGGCGGGTTGTCGTTCAGCAGGACGGCGAGGGTGTCCGGCACCCGGGGCGTGAACAGGGTCAGCAGCAGCAGAAAGAGCAGCAGCAGTCCCAGCAGAATGACGCCAGAGCCCACCAGGGTGAATTTGGTCTGTTTATTCATTCAGCGGCGGCCGCAGAAGCTGGAGGGCGGCGCTGACCGTAACGAAGGAGCCGGTTACCAGCAGCAGCTCATCGCGCTCAATCAGGGCCTTGGCGATGCTGTCGCGCACCTGAATGGCACTGCTGGGAATGCCGGCCTGCAGGGCGTTTTCGCGCAGCTGGGCCGGGGGCGTGCTCCGGGGGCTGTCCAGCGGCACCAGCAGCCAGCGCCGCACCCAGGGTTTGAGCTGGCGGAAAATGGCCTGCTGGTCCTTGTCGTTGAGAATGCCGCAGACGGCGGTAATGTGGCGCTCCGGCACCGTGCTCAGGTATTCGGCCAGCACCGCCGCGCTGTCCTCGTTGTGGGCCACGTCAAAGAGAAAATTCTGGCCGTGGCAAACCTCGCGCATGAGCCGGCCCTCGTTCTTGGTAACTTTGATGGCCTGGTGCAGCGCCTCGCTGTTCAGGTCAAAGCAGAAGCCCAGGGCCCCGCAGACGGCGCCCAGATGGCCATATTGATGCTGGCCGTGCATGAAGCGCGGTGGCGGGAAATAGCTGATGTCGTTGGGGTCGCGGCGGTAGATTTCACAGTGAAGCGCTTCGGCCCGCTCCAGCAGAACCCGGGGCGGATTGCTGTCGGCGAAAAAAACCCGCTGGCCCTCGCGCAGCACGCCGGCCTTCTCCCGGGCGATGGCCTCGATGGTGTTGCCGAGCCAGGGCTGATGGTCCAGGCCGATGCGGGTCAGAATGGCCATGTCGGCATCGATGAGGTTGGTGGCGTCCAGCCGGCCGCCAAGGCCCACCTCAATCACCGCCACCTTGGGGTAGCGCTTCGCAATCAGGTGAAGGCCGGCCAAAGCCGACCACTCGAAATAGGTCAGGGAAATCTGGCCGCGCAGCTGGTCGATGAGGTTGAAGGCGACGATAAGCGCTTCCTCGCCGACCATCTCGTTGTTAAAGCGGATGCGCTCGCGGTAGTTGAGCAGGTGGGGCGAGGTGAAGCTGGCGACGCTGACGCCGTGGGCCCGGCAGATTTCCTCGGCCCAGCGCACACAGGAGCCCTTGCCGTTGGTGCCGGCCACGATGATGGTGTGCTGGGCCAGCTTGGGAGCTCCGAGCCGCTGCCAGACTTCGCCGACGCGCTCCAGCCCCAAATCGATGCTCTGGGGGTGGTTGTCCTCCTGCCAGCGCAGCCAGTCATTCAGCGTCTTCAACGGGTGCTTCCTCCGGGGCCACCGGCTCGGCGGCGCCGTCGATGACGGCGGGCAGGGTTTCCAGTGGATTGCTCTCGTTCATCAGCAGGGCCAGCAGCCGGGCGAGCTCGTCGCGCAGCTGGCGCCGGTCCACAATCATATCGATGGCCCCCTTGCGCAGCAGGAATTCGGCGCGCTGGAAGCCCTCGGGCAGGGTTTCGCGCACGGTCTGTTCGATGACCCGGGGGCCGGCAAAGCCAATCAGGGCGTTGGGTTCGGCGATGATGATGTCGCCGAGCATGGCCAGCGAGGCCGAGACGCCGCCCATGGTGGGGTCGGTGAGCACGGAAATGAACGGCAGGCCGGCGGCGGTGAGCTGGGCCAGGGCGGCGCTGGTTTTGGCCATCTGCATCAGCGAGGTCAGGCCCTCCTGCATGCGGGCACCGCCGGAGGCGCTGAAACAGACAAAGGGCGTGCGCTGGGCCAGGGCGTATTCAACGCCGAGCACGAAGCGCTCCCCCACCACCGAGCCCATGGAACCGCCCATGTAGCCGAATTCAAAGGCGCTGGCCGTCAGCGGCCGCCCGTGGAGACGGCCGGCCAGGGTGATGAGGGCGTCGCTTTCGCCGCTGTCCTTCTGGGCCTGCTTGATGCGGTCCTTGTAGGATTTGGAATCTTTGAATTTGAGGAAGTCGTTGGGTTGCAGGCCCTTGCCGATTTCGACGAGCTCCTGCTCCGGGTCGAAGAGGGCCAACAGCCGTTTGCGCGCGGGAATGCGCATGTGGTGGGTGCACTTCGGACAGACTTCCAGGTTGAAGTCCAGGTCCTGCACATAGAGCACCTCGTTGCAGCCGCTGCACTGTTTCCAGAGGCCGTCGGGGATTTGTTGGGTTTTGGTTTTGGTTTTAATTTTGGAAGGAATGAGATTGTCAAACCAGCTCATGGAGGCACCTCGGGGGCAAATTTCTAAAGTTTTTAGGAGTCTAGATGGTTACGAATGTCCTGCATAAAGGCCGTGGCCACGGCGGCGACGTCCTCCTGGCGCTGGGCGGCCTCCCGGAGGCGGGCCACCAGGGCACTGCCGATGATGACGCCATCGGCCAGGGTCGCCATCTGGGCCGCACTGGCCCCGTCGCGGATGCCAAAACCGATGCAGACCGGCAGCGGCGTCAGCGCCCGCAGGGCGGCCACCTCCTCGGCGATGCTGGCGGCATCGGCGGCCCGGGTGCCGGTTACGCCGCGCAGTGAGACAAAATAGATGAAGCCCTCGGCCCGGGCGGCAATGGCGGCCCGGCGGGCGGGGCTGGTGGTGGGGGCCACGAGCAGAATCGGCGCCAGCGCGGCGGCCTTGAGTTCGGCCTCATAGTCGGGAAGCGCTTCCACCGGGCAATCCACCAGGATCAGACCATCGACGCCGGCCGCGTGCATGGCGGCACAGGCCCGGCCGAAGCCGAAGCGCTCCAGGCTGTTGAGATAGCCCATCAGCACCAGCGGCGTCTGGTCATTCTGCCGGCGGAATTCGGCCACCTGGGCCAGCACCCCCTCCAGGGTCATGCCGGCGGCCAGGGCCCGTTCGTGGGCCTGCTGAATGATGGGGCCATCGGCGGTGGGGTCGGAGAAGGGAATGCCCAGCTCGAGAATGTCGGCGCCGCCGGCCACCAGGGCCTGCAGCAGGGGCACGGTCAGGGCCGGGCTCGGGTCGCCGGCGCTGACATAGGGAATGAGGGTTTTACGCCGGCGGGCGGCGAAATAGGCTTGCAGTCGGTTCATAGGCTAATGCCGTCAAGGGCGGCGATGGTGTTGATGTCCTTGTCGCCACGGCCGGAGAGATTCACCACGATGTGCTGGTCCGGACGCAGCCGGGCCGCCAGCTGGAGGCCGTAGGCGACGGCGTGGGCGCTTTCCAGCGCCGGAATGATGCCCTCCCGGTGGCAGAGGGTGTGGAAGGCCTGAAGCGCTTCGGCGTCGGTGATGGCCACATACTGGGCCCGGCCCTGGTCTTTGAGCCAGGCGTGTTCCGGGCCGACGCCGGGATAGTCCAGGCCGGCGGAAACCGAGTGGGTGGCGGCAATCTGGCCGTCGGCGTTGCTCATAATATAGGTACGATTGCCGTGGAGAATGCCCACCGGCGTATCTAGCGCGCTGAGCGGGGCGGCATGCTGGCCGGTGCTCAGGCCGAGGCCGCCGGCTTCGACGCCGTAGAGGGCCACGGACTTATCCTCCAGGAAGGGATAGAACAGGCCGATGGCGTTGGAGCCGCCGCCGACGCAGGCCACCAGCGCATCGGGCAGGCGGCCGAACTGTTCCTGGGCCTGGGCCTTGACCTCGTCGCCGATGACGCGCTGGAAATCGCGCACCAGCTGGGGATAGGGGTGGGGGCCGGCGGCGGTGCCGATGATGTAGAAGGTGTGGTCCACGCTGGCGGCCCAGTCGCGAAGCGCTTCGTTCATGGCGTCCTTGAGGGTGCGGCTGCCGCTTTCCACCGCCACCACCGTGGCGCCGAGCAGCTTCATGCGATAGACATTGGGGGCCTGGCGGGCGACGTCGTCGGCGCCCATATAAACCACACACTCCAGCCCGAGCCGGGCGGCGACGGTGGCGGTGGCGACGCCGTGCTGGCCGGCGCCGGTTTCGGCGATGATGCGCCGCTTGCCGAGGCGCTTCGCCAGCAGGGCCTGGCCGATGGTGTTATTGACCTTGTGGGCGCCGGTGTGGTTTAAATCCTCGCGCTTCAGCCAGATTTGGGCGCCGGGGCTGAGTTCGCTCAGGCGCCGGGCGGGGTAGAGCGGCGAGGGCCGGCCGACGTAGTCGCGCAAATCCTGTCGAAACTCGGCCCAGAACTGCGGGTCATGCTGGGCGGCCGCGTAGGCCTCTTTCAGTTCAAGTACGGCCCGCATCAGCGTTTCGGCGACAAATATGCCGCCAAATGGGCCGAAATAGCCGCGTTCGTCGGGAAATGCGTTCATAGATTTTTCACCGTCTGGATAAAAGCCCGCATTTTAGCAGATGATTTTTGCCCCGGAGCGCTTTCCACCCCTGAGGAAACATCGACGGCATAAGGGCGGAAGTGCTGTAGCAGCTCGGCCACATTGTCCCCATTCAGACCGCCGGCAATGATGAGATTCGGCACCGTGGCGGGGATTTTCTCCCAGAGGAAGCGCTTGCCGCTGCCGCCGGTGGCCCGGGTGCCGAAGCTGTCGAGTAGGAAGGAGGAGGCGCTGGGGTAGTGGTCGAGGTAGCGCAGCACCGCCGTGCCGTCGTCCAGGTCGTTCATCGGCACCGCCTTGATGAAGCGCCGGCCGAAGGAACGGCAGAAGGCGTCGGCCTCGCTGCCGTGGAACTGGAGCTGGTCGAGGGGCACCCGGCGCAGCACCGCCTCCACCTCCTCCTGGGACGGATTGACAAAGAGCCCCACCAGCGAAACGCAGGTGGGGGTATAGCGGGCGATGATTTCGGCGCTGAGAAAATCCACGTGGCGCTTGGAGAAGGGATAGAACACCAGTCCCACCGCATCGGCACCGGCGGCCACGGCCGCTTTCATATCGGCAGCGCTGGTCAGACCACAGATTTTGACCCGCACCGGCGCCAGCGAAGCGCTCATGGTTTTTTGCCTTCACCCGCCGCACTGCGACCGGGGGCTTTGTGCTCCTCCCGGGGGGCTTTGTCCTGGGCTTTATCCTGGGCCTTGCCCTTGGCTTTCTCTTCCCCTTTGGGCTTTTCGTCGCCCGGGGCCTTCTCGTCGGCCTTGGCTTTTTCCTCGCCCCCGGCCTCGGGGTTGCCGTCCAGGGCCACCTTCACCCCCAGGGCCTTGCCCAGCGGCCGGTCGGCAGTCAGCTGCTCATTGGCCGGGGCAAAGATATTGACCGCCGTCAGCAGGTTAAGCGCTTCGTAGAGGGCAAAATCCTGTTCGGCCAGCGCCTCGCCCTGGCTGTCGCTGCTGGGGGCGGCACTGGCGTTCTCCAGACTGCGCAGATGGTAGGGCAGGGCGCTTTCCCGGGTGTTCTCGCCGCTGTCCTGGCTGTTTTTCACGCGCAGTTCGTTGAGCAGCACCTGGGGCCGAATGCCCTCGGCCTGAATGGACTTGTTGGCCGGGGTGAAATAGCGCGCCGTGGTCAGCTTCAGGGCGCCGCCGTGGTAGAGCGGCGTAATGGTCTGGACGCTGCCCTTGCCGAAGCTGGGCTGGCCGACCACCAGGGCCCGGCCGTTGTCCTGCAGGGCCCCGGCGACGATTTCCGAACCCGAGGCCGAACCGGCATTAATCAGCACCACCATGGAGGCGCCGTTGAGCAGGTCGCCGGGGGTGGCCTCGTATTTCTCCAGCTCGGTATCGTTGCGGCCGCGCACACTGACGATGGTGCCCTGCTCCAGGAACAGGTCGGCCACCTCCACCGCACTTTCCAGCAGGCCGCCGGGGTTGTTGCGCAGGTCAAGGATAATGCCGCGAATGGGGTATTTGACCCGCAGCGCTTCGATTTCCTTCTGCAGCCGTTCGCCGGTGTCGGTCTGGAACTGGCTGATGCGGATATAGGCGAAGTTCTCGGTCAGCATGCGCGAACTGACGCTGTTGGTGTGGATAATTTCCCGCTTGATGCTGACGTTGCTGACGCTTTCGCCGCGCTGAATCAGCAATTTCACCTCGCTGCCCACGTCGCCCTCCAGCAGGCGATTGGCCTCGCTGAGGTTCAGTTCGGACACGTTCTGGCCGTTGATTTGATTGATGATGTCGCCGGACTGCAGCCCGGCCTTGGCCGCCGGGCTGCCCTCCAGGGCCGATACCACGCGGATGGAGCCGGCCTTCATGTCCAGCACCACGCCGATGCCGGCATAGTCGCCGTCGCTGTTGCGCTCAAATTCCACATATTCCTGCTGGTTCATATAGGCCGAATGCGGGTCAAGGCGGCTGAGCAGGCCGCGAATGGCATTTTCCATCAGCTGCTGGCTGGAGACCGTTTCCACATAGTTCAGCCGCACCGCATCGAAGACATCGACGAAGGTTTTCAGGGCCTCGGTGGGAATGGTGTTTTCGTCGGCATTGACGTCGTCCAGGGAGGTGAGGTTCAGGGTGTTAATGGGCACCGGCGCCGGACTGGGGGCCGGGGCGTTCTGGGCGGCGGCCACGGTGCTGAGCAGCAGCCCCAGGGCAATGGCCCTACCAGGCTTTGGGATAGGCATAGACGTTATCGAACCCCTGGCTACGCAGATAGGTGGTGGTCTGGCCGGCGCGGGTGCCGGCTTTGCACACCAGCAGCACCTTCCGGCCCTCGGGAAGAAATTCCGTGGGCGAGGCCATGAGCACGTTCATTTCAATCTCCTCGTCGGCCTCGGGCAGCGGCCGCTGGCTGCACTCCTCCGGCCGGCGAATGTCGATGATGAAATAGCCCTGGTCGCGGGCCTCGCTGAGGGTTCCTGCAAAGTTCATAGAATCTCCAAAAGGTTTCGGGAAAGGGGGAAGCGCTTCGGCCGGGGCCTATTCGACGATGACCCAGACCGGACAGTGGTCCGAGGGCCGGGGCCAGCTGCGCGGCACCACGTCGATGCCGGCGGCGACGATGTTCAGGGCACTGCTGACCAGCGTCAAATCAATGCGCAGGCCGAAATTATTGCCGAAGGCGTTCAGGCGGTAATCCCACCAGCTGTAGGCGCCGCTGGACTGGGTGGCCCGGGCCGCCAGCGGTGGCCAGTGGGCGCGGTAGTCCTCGGCACTCTGGTTCATGGCGCCGTAGTCGCCCCAGCAGAACGGCCGCTCGTAGGGATGGTGGACACGGAAGGCGTCGCGCAGGCCCAGGGCCAGCAGCCGTTGCAGGGCCGCCCGCTCCGGCGTCGAGGCCAACAGCCGTTCGCCCCGGTCGCCGCCGGCCTGGTCGTCGGCCCGGGGCACAATATTAAAGTCGCCGAGCACCACCAGCCGGGGGAAGCGCTTCAGTTCCGTGGCCAGGTAGCCGTGAAGCGCTTCGAGCCAGCGCAGTTTATAGGTGTATTTATCGCTGTTTAGCGCCTGGCCGTTCGGCACATAGACACAAACCACACGCACATCGCCGATGGTGGCCGCCAGCAGCCGGGCCTGGTGGTCGGGGAAATGGGGCAGATTTTCCTGCACCTCCCGGAGCGCTTCCTTGGCGAGCAGGCCAACGCCGTTGTAGCCGGGCTGGCCGAAGAGATGGCGTTCATAGTGGGCGGCTGTGCCCCAGGAGTCGCTATTGACCTGGGCGGCGGGCTGTTTGATTTCCTGGAGGGCCAGCACATCGGGATTGTGGGCGGCCAGCAGGGCCGGCAGCTGGTCGCCCCGGATGCGGAGAGAATTCACGTTCCAGCTGAGCAGTTTGAGTTTCGTCATGGGCGAAGCGATTCAGTAAAATGGCGGAATTTTAACGAAAAAAGACGAGACCATGCGCGATTTACGCTTCTTTCTGGCCCAGCCGCTGGCGCCGGCCACCACCCTCGACGTCGGCGGCGACCTGCATCACCATCTTGCCAACGTGCTTCGGGCCGGCCCGGGCAGCGCCCTGGTGCTCTTCAATGGCGACGGGGCCGACTATCCGGCCACCGTCCTCGCCCTCGACCGCAAAACGGCCCGGCTCCACATCGACGCCCGGGTTCCCAACCCCAGCGAAAGCCCGCTGCACCTGACCCTCTACCAGGCCCTGCTCAAGGGCGAGGCCTTCGAGCGGGTGCTGCAGAAGGCCACCGAACTGGGGGTGCAGCGCATCGTGCCGCTGCTGAGCCAGCACTGCGCCGCCAAGGGCGCCCGGCCGGAGCGCTGGCGTGGCATTGTCATTGCTAGCGCCATGCAGTGCGGCCGCAGCCGGCTGCCCGAGCTGGACGAACCCCGGCCCCTGGCCGAAGCGCTTCGGGACGAGGCCCCGGTGCGCTGGCTCTTTTCTCCCCACCACGGGCCGAGCCCGGCCCCGGCGGGAAGCGCTTCCGCCCTGGCCCTGCTGATTGGCCCCGAGGGGGGATTCAGCGACGCGGAGGTGGCCGAGGCCGTGGCCGCCGGCTGGCAGTGCCAACGGCTGGGGCCCCGCATTCTCCGCGCCGACACCGCCGCCACCGTGGCCCTGGCCCGGGCCCAGGAGCGCTTCGGGGATTTCTAGGCCGCCCCGACGAAGCGCTTCCCCCTAGCAATTGAGTAAATGATGAAAGAGTTTTTCCAAAAATTTTTTAGAGATTTGTTGGAAGAGGGCAGCCATGACCTCTACAACGAACGCCAGCTGCGCCTGAAGAACATGCGCCAGGCCAACCTGGCCCGCCTGGCCTTCTTCCTCTGCGGCGGCACCATTCTTCTGACCCTGATTGACGAGACCAATCTCTGGCGCCACGCCGACAGCCGCCGCCTGTTCTACAGCCTCTACGGCTTTTATATCTTCACCCTCATTCTCTTCAACCAGCTGTCCCGCCATTTCCCCGAGCGCATCGGCCCGCTGAGCAATGGCATCTGCGATGCGGTGCTGCTGCTGGCCGGTGGCATTCTGCTGACCCGCTCGGACACCTGGAACATGCTCGCCGTCATTCTCTTTGCCTCGGCGGTGCTCACCGCCCGCACCCTGGACAACCGCGAAGGCCGCCGCTTCGCCCTCACCTTCGGCCTGATGCTGTTCTGCAGCTACTTCCTTGATGTCTACCTCGACTACAAATTCATCATTAAATATAAGGTCGGCTATCTGGGCACCCTCACCTCCCAGCTCGGCCGCTTCTTCGAGGTGGTCTTCATCAGCAGCGGCGAGGTGCTGATGCTCATCATGGTCAGCCGCCTGTCCAACCAGACCCGGGAAAGCCGCTGGGAGGCGCGCCAGAACAGCCGCAAGGCCGAACGGCTGCAGGCTCTGAACAATGCCATTCTGGAGAACATCAGCACGGCCCTGCTGGTGGTGGACAAGGAGGCCAACATTCTCACCATGAACCGCAGTGCCAGCCAGCTGCTCAACGCCGCCAGCTACGAACACGACGACAAGCTGATTAAGCTGTCCAGCGCCCTGGCGAAGCGCTTCGGCAAATGGCAGGAAATGAAGCTGCAGAATCCCCAGCCTCTGGAATTCAGCGGCGACGAATACAACGTCCAGTTCAACCAGCTCGGCGGCGCCGACCAGGTGCTGATTCAGCTGGAAAGCGTGCTGGAAAGCATGAAGCGCGTCCGCGAAACCCGGCTGCAGGCCCTGGGCCGGCTCTCGGCCTCCATCGCCCACGAGGTGCGCAACCCGCTGAGCATCATCAACGGCAGCGCCGACCTCATTCTGGAAAATCTGGAGGAGCCGGCCCTGATTGAGAACATGGCCGGCCGTATCACCAAGAACAGCGGCCGCATCAACAACATCATCGGCAATATGCTGGAAATCTTTAAGCGCGGGCCGGTGCAGAGCGAAGCGCTTCAGCTGAATAATTTCCTGCGCGAGGTGGCCGAGGAGGCCCGGCTGAACCAGCTGCTGGCCAGCGCCTACATCCGGCTGGAGCTGCAGGAGACGGAAAAATATCTGGTCTACTTCGACCGGGTGCAGCTGCGCCAGGTGGTGGACAATCTGCTGACCAACTGCGTGCGCCACTGTGGCCGGCCCGACCCCATCATCACCATCTACACCCGCCGGGGCCTGGGCGAACGCACGCTCTATCTGGACATCAGCGACAACGGCGTCGGCGTGGCCCCGGCCGACGAGGACCGCATCTTCGAGCCGTTCTATTCCAGCCAGAAGAGCGTTGGCCACGGCCTCGGCCTCTATCTGGTGCGCGAGCTCTGCCTGGCCAACCAGGCACAAATTAACTATCTGCGCCAGCCGGTGGGGGCCTGCTTCCGGGTGGCGATGGAATGTTTCCTCGACGACAACGCGGCGGGCGTCGCCTAGTTGTGCGGGTAATCCCTTATTTATTTGGAGGTTTTTATGCCAAGAGTACTGATTGTTGACGACGAACCGGACATCTGCGAACTGGTCAGCATGAGCATCGGCGGCGCCGGCTACATCACCGACACGGTGCTGACGTCCAAGGCGGCCATTAAAAAATTGAAGGAAAACCACTATGACCTGGTCTTTACCGACATTCGTCTGCCCGACGGCGACGGCATCGACCTGCTGTCCTATGTGCAGAAGAACTTCCCCCGGCTGCCGGTTTGCATCATGACCGCCCACGGCAACATGGACATGGCCGTGCGTGCCCTGCGCCTCGGCGCCTTCGACTTTGTCCAGAAGCCCTTCGACATGAAGCAGATGCGCCAAATCTGCAAGAACGCCATCGGCAACGCCACTCCGGCGGAAAGCGCTCCGGCCAAGGGGGCACCGGCCCGGGCCGGGGGCAAGAGCGGCGGCAAATACCAAATCATCGGCGATTCGCCGGCCATGGTCAGCCTGCGCCAGATGATTGAGCGCATCGCCAAGTCGCTGGCGCCGGTGTTTATCCACGGCGAATCGGGCACCGGCAAGGAGGTGGCGGCGCGCAGCATTCACCAGCTCAGCGCCCGGGCCAACGCCCCCTTCATCGCCGTGAACTGCGGTGCCATTCCGGAAACCCTGGTGGAAAGTGAATTCTTCGGCTACAAGAAGGGCGCCTTCACCGGCGCCAACGCCGACCAGAAGGGCCTGTTCGTCTCGGCCAACGGCGGCACCCTCTTCCTCGATGAGGTGGCCGATTTGCCCCTGGCCATGCAGGTGAAGCTGCTGCGCGCCATTCAGGAACGGGCGGTGCGGCCCATCGGCGGCGACCGGGAGGAGGCCGTGGACGTGCGCATCATCTCCGCCACCCATAAGAATCTGGCCGAGTGTGTCCAGCGCGGCACCTTCCGCGAGGATTTGTACTATCGGCTCAACGTTATCAATCTCACCATTCCCTCCCTGCGCCAGCGCCCCGAGGACATTCCCCAGCTGGCCGAATACCTGCTGAAAAATCTGGCCCAGAATTCGGCCTATCCCGACGCCCGGCTGACCCCGGAGGCCCTGGAAAAACTGAAGGCCTACCGTTTCCCCGGCAACGTGCGCGAGCTGGAAAACATTCTGGAACGGGCCCTGACCTTCGCCAACAGCGCCGAAATTGGCCCCAATGACATCATGGTGCGCAAGGAGGAGGCGCCGGCCCCAGCCCCGGCCCGTGCCCTCAGCGGTCGCGATGAAATGGTGCTGGACGAATATATGCAGAACATGGAACGGCAGCTGGTGCTGCAGGCCCTGAAGGACAACAATCAGGAGCTGGAGGCCGCCGCCCAGCAGCTGGGCCTGACCCCCCGGGCCCTGCAGCACAAAATGAGCAAGCTCGGCCTATGAAATCCTGGCGCGCCGTCGATTTGCAGCCCTGGCACACCCTGGCCAGCCCGGCCCTGGGCCGGGAGCTGCTGCAGCTGGAACGGCCCGAGGAGCTGGTGCTGGTGGACGAGGACGACCTCATTCTCGGCGGCGGCAGCAATGTCATCTGCTGGCCGGAGGTACGGCGGCGGCTGGTGCAGCTGTGCTTCACTGACCGGGAAATCCTCGCCGAGAACGCCGACAGCGTGCATCTGCGCGTCGGCGCCGGCCTGAACTGGGCCGAGCTGGTGCGCTACTGCTGTGAACAGGGCTGGTATGGCCTGGAGAATCTGGCCGCCATTCCCGGCACGGTGGGGGCGGCGCCGGTGCAGAACATCGGCGCCTTCGGCGTGGAGGTGGGCGAACTCATCAGCCAGCTGGAAGTCTACGACCGCCGGACGAAGCGCTTCTTCTGGCTCGGCGCCGCCGAGGCCCAGTTCGGCTACCGCCAGAGCCTGTTCAAACGGCAACGGGCCTGGTGGATTACGCGGGTGGAGCTGGTGCTGAAGCGCCGGGGCCCGCTGCGCAAGGACTATGACGATTTGGCCGACTGCCCGGCCACGACGCCGGCGGCCATGATGGCGGAAATCAGCGCCCGCCGCGCCGCCCGGCTGCCCGACCCGAAAATCGAACCCAATGCCGGCAGTTTTTTTCACAACGTGCTCCTCGATGCCAGCGCCGCCAACGAGCTGCACCGCCGCGCCCCGGAAGCCCCGCTGTTCCCCCAGGGCGACCGCTGGAAGGTGCCCAGCGCCTGGCTGATTGAACGCTGCGGCCTCAAGGGCCAGCGCGTCGGCCGGGTCGGCATTTCCGAGCGCCACGCCCTGGTGCTCACCAACCGGGGCGGCGACGGCGAGGAGATTTTGGCCTTTGCCGCCCTGGTGCAGGCCGAGGTGGCGAAGCGCTTCGGTCTCTCACTGCAAATTGAACCGGAGCTGCTGCGCTGACCGGGAGGAAGCGCTTCGTTCCACCAGCAAGGAAAACCCATGCCCAATCCCATTCGCGCCGTCGCCCTGGACAAGGACGGCACCCTTTTTAACACCGAAGCCCACTATGCCGCCGCCCTGAAGGCCGAACTGGCCGCCGCCGGTGCCCACCTGAGTCCGGAGCAGGCCACGGCCATCATCGGCCTCGACACGCCGCGCACCTTCGCCCGGCTCGGCCAGCTCTTCCCGACCCTGGACCTGGCCAGGCTGCAGGAACAGGTGCACCGCCACTATCTGCGTCTGCTTGGCCAACGGGTGGACTTCATGGCCGGCGCGCCGGAGCTGATTCGGGCCATCAAAGCCCGGGGCCTGCCGCTGGCCCTGGTCAGCTCCGACAACCGGGCCGGGGTCGAACACAATTTCCACCACAGCGCCGCCCCGGAGCTGCTGGCCTTCTTTGACCTCATCATCACCCTGGAGGACGTGGCCGCCCCGAAACCCAGTCCGGAGCCCTATCAAAAGGTAATGGAGCGCCTCGCCCTGGCCCCGGCCGAACTGCTGGTGGTGGAAGATAGCCGGCTGGGAGCCGAATCCGCCCGGGCCGCCGGGGCCACGGTGCTCTGCTACCGGCGCGAGCCGCTGGCCGGCTGTACCGCTATCCAAAACCTTAGCGAGGCGCTGGCGTGGCTGTGAACCAACCGAAGTGCTTCGGCGCCAACCCCAAACCAGAGGGGAAGCGCTTCCCATGGCATTAGAAGAACTACGCCTCAGCGGCGACAGAAAAACGCTGACGGTGGTTCTCGACGGAGAAGCTCACCCGTTGCCGGCGGACCGGCCCCGCCCGGCCGACGGCAACCCCAGCGCAGAGGGGAAGCGCTTCCCATGGCATTAGAGGAGCTGCGCCTTAGCGGCGACAGAAAAACGCTGACGGTGGTTCTCGACGGCGTGGCCTATCCGTTGCCGGCGGACCGGAACCGCCCGGCCGACGGCAACCCCAGCGCAGAGGGGAAGCGCTTCCCATGGCATTAGAGGAGCTGCGCCTTAGCGGCGACAGAAAAACGCTGACGGTGGTTCTCGACGGCGTGGCCTATCCGTTGCCGGCGGACCGGCCCCGCCCGGCCGCTGGCAACCCCAGCCTAGAGGGGAAGCGCTTCCCATGGCATTAGAAGAACTGCGCCTTAGTGGCGACAGAAAAACGCTGACGGTGGTTCTCGACGGAGAAGCTCACCCGTTGCCGGCGGAATATTTACGCGTCTTCTCCCCCTCGGCCGAGGTGCGCGGCCACGGCGGCCCGGCCCCGCTCATCAGCGGTAAGCGCGCCGTTTCCATCTACAAACTCCAGCCGGTGGGCAATTACGCCCTGCAAATCATCTTCAGCGACGGCCACAGCAGCGGCATTTACAGCTGGGCCCTGCTGGAGGAGCTGACCCGCCACCGGGAAGCCAACTGGGCCCGCTATCTAGCCGCCCTGGCGGCCGCCGGCAAAAGCCGCGACCGGCGCTGAAGCGCTTCCTGGGCCGCAAATTGCTTGGTTCGAAAAAATCATTTCCAAGGAGAAAAACATGAACCCGTTTATCGGCCCCAATTCTTTTTTCTATAAGTTCTGGCGCGCCCTGCGCTTCCTCTTCAAGGGCGGCAACTGGCCCTATCTGCTGGCGGCGCTGGCCATGGCCATTTTTCTGGCCCACCGGGCGGCCGGCGTAAATGACATGCTGATGCACTTTGCCCAGACCGAACTGGGCGTGCGCGACGCCGAGCATTTCAATGAAATCTGCGAAACCGATACCGTGCGCTGTACGGCCATTACGCTGGCGCTCCAGAAATACGCCCAGCAACTTAAGGAGCCTATTGGCTGGCAGCTGCTGGCCGGTCTGGTGAGCTTTTTCTTCACCTGCAAGATGTACGACGGCATCATGCGCATCTACAACCAGCAGGAGGACGAGCCGGTGCCCCTGGGCATTGAGACCTCCCTGGCCATTCCCACCATGCTGTTCTTTGGCCTGTTCATCTGGGCGGCCATCTGTTTTCCCATCGCCCACGCCCTGCCCATGCCCACCATTGATTTCTATGAAAAAGTTTTCCCGTTTCTGGTCGTCGGCTTTATGCCGGCTATCCTCATGTGCATTCTGGTGAGCGAAGAATTTTCCACCATGCTGCGGCCCCAGGACTGGGTGCGCACCATCATCGGCGTCGGCCCGCTCCACTATCTGGCCATTCTAGCAGTGCCGCTGCTGGCGACCTTTCTGGTCGGGCTGGTGGTCGGCTTGGTGCTGCACGCCACCGGCCTGGGTGGCGGCCATCTGATTGGCATCATCATGGAAGAAACGCTGAAAATCGTCGCCAGCGGCGCCAGCTTCCTCTACATCGGCTTCTTTATGGCCGCCGACGAGGAGAAGCCCAAGGAGCTGGATTTCGCCAGCCAGGAGATTCTTGGCGAGGCGCGCAAATATCACCTCATCGGCAATCTGGAGGCCCAGCAGGCCTTCGCCAGCGAGATGCGGACGGTGGACTATCTCTTCGCCCAGCAGGGTTCGGAGCAGGCCGAAGCCATACTGCTGAACTATGTGGGCGACGATTACCCGGTGGACGTCTATTTCCCCGCCTACCGCCGCCTCTACCACTACTACCGCCAGCAGCGCAACCAGGGCCGGCTGCAGGAGCTCTTGCAACGGCTACAACGCTGCGCCGCCGACGGCGACGAGAGCAGCTATCAGCTGATTCGGCCCGAGCTGGAAAAACGCGCCGACATTGAGCCCGAGCGCATTCCACCGGATTTGGTACACCCGCTGTGCCAGCTGGCCCTGCGGCTGGAGGACTACGATATGGTGCTGGCCCTGACGCGCAACTTTGCCCAGCGGGCCCCCGAGCACAAGCAGATTGCCGACAATTACCATCTGGCCGCCCGGGCCCTGGCCCGTTCCGGCCGGGCGGCGGCGGCACAGCAGCTACTGGAACAGCTGCTGCAACGTTTCCCCGACCACCCACGCCGGGCCGCCTTCCAACGGACGTTGGAGCAAATCCGCTCGGCCTAAATTCCCTCTCAACCTTTGGAGTATTCCCATGGCAAACATTCTTTATTTCAGCGACATCTGCCCGGACACCGGCCCCATGGTGGCCGAACTGCGCCGGCTGGGCCTGGCCTATGAGGAGGCCAATATTTCCAGCAGCATGGCCCACCTGCGCGGCTTTCTGCGCCTGCGCGACCAGAGTCGGGCCTTTGCTGAGGTCAAGGCCAATGGCCGGATTGGCATTCCCGCCCTCGTCCTTAATGACGATTTGGTGATTCTGGATTGGCAGAAGGTCAAAGATTTCGTCTAAAAGCCGCCGGGCGGTGGTGCCTGCGGCGCTCCCACCCACGTTCTAAATCAATGAAGCGCTCCCATCGGGAGCGTTTTTTTTACTCCAGGGGAAGCGCTTCGGTCTAAAAAGGTCGATTCCAGCGAAGCGCTTCCCCTCTACAGCTTGACTAAACCGAAGCGCTTCAACCCAGAGAAGCGCTTCGGTCTTTCTAGATTGCTAGGAACGAAGCGCTTCAATCTGGGCAACCCAGGAGAAGCGCTTCCTAGCTAGAGGCCGCTCGGGCTGAAGCGCTTCGGTCGGGCCAGACTAGTTCCAGCGAAGCGCTTCGTTCTCTTTAGGTTGCCAGGCGCAAAGCACTCTACGCTCGGTTATCAAACCGAAGCACTTCCTTCTTTCTAGATTGCTAGAAAGGAAGCGCTTCACTCGTTGGCCGCTTTCCCAACCGAAGCCCCCTAATAAAAAAGCGCTTCCAACGAAGCGCTTCTATTAGTTAAGGAAAACCCTAGCTCGGCCGGCGCACCCGGGGGCGGAAACGGCCGGGGCCACTGCGCAGCGGCGGGCGCGGCGCCGGGCGGAACGGGGGGCGAATCAGCGTCGGCAGTTCGGCCGGCAGCGGCTGGACGGGAATTTTCTCGCGAATATAGGTCTCGATGTCGGCGAGGGCGTAAACATACTGCTCACAGGCAAAGCTGATGGCCTCCCCCGAGGCCCCGGCCCGGCCGGTGCGCCCGATGCGGTGCACATAGTCCTCGGGCAGATTGGGCAGGTCATAGTTGATGACATGGCTGATGTCCGGCACGTGCAGGCCCCGGCCGGCCACGTCGGTGGCCAGCAGCAGGCGAATATTGCCGCGCTGAAACTCCTGGACGATGCGTTCCCGCTGGTTCTGGGCCACGTCGCCGGACAGGGCGGCATGGGTCAGACCGTTGGCCGTCAGCGTCGCCGCCAGCCGTTCGAGCTCCTGCTTGGTGTTGAGGAAAACCAGCGTGCGCGGCGGCAGCTCCGTTTGCAGCAGCTGCACCAGCAGCGGCGCCTTCTCGGCCTGGGTAACGTGGTAGAGGCGCTGGCGCACGTTGGCGGCGGTGGGGTGTTCGCTCTCCACCTGCACCAGCTCCGGGCGGTTGAAATGCTCATAGGCCAGCTCCTGAATGCGCTGGGACAGGGTGGCGGAGAAGAGCAGATTCAGACGCTCCGGCGCCGGCGGCATCTGGCGCAGCAGATAGCGCACATCATCGATGAAGCCCAGGTCAAACATGCGGTCGGCCTCGTCGAGCACACACACTTCAATGTTGCCGAGTTTGAAAACCTTCTGTTTGTAGAGGTCGATGATGCGGCCGGGGGTGCCGATGAGCACGTCAATTTCATGTTTGGCGAGAATGGCCTTCTGCTGGTTGATGTCGGCGCCGCCGTAGACGGCCAGACTGCGCAGGCCGGTGTAGCGGCCGAGGGCGTCGGCATCCTTCTTGATTTGCAGGGCCAGCTCCCGGGTGGGGGCCAGCACCAGGGCAAAGGGCGCCCGGGCCTTGGGGTGGGCCGGATTGACCATCAGATAATGGAACAGGGACAGCAGGAAGGTGGCGGTTTTGCCGGTGCCGGTCTGGGCCAGGCCCATCAGGTCATGGCCGGTCAGGGTGCGCGGCAGGGCGAGGGCCTGAATGGGGGTGGCGTGGCTCAGGCCGAGGTCTTCCAGCGCCTCCTGCAACGATTCATGCAGGGGCAGGACACGGAAAGGGGTCGAAGTGGTGTGTGCCATATTGATTTTATTGAAGATTTAAGAAAGGCGGCAGTATAAAATCTTTTCGGCGCTCTGCTATACTTTTTGACTTTTTATCCAGGGGGATAAACCGTGATAACGCGTGGATTTTTCGGACTGGCGTTGCTCAGTTTGGCCGGCTGCTGGAGTTTCGGCAGCACGAAGACACTCTATGAAATTAAGCTGGTGAACGGCGACAGTCTCTATAGCGAAAGCCAGCCCGACCGGCGCGGCGATTCCTACCAGTTTGACGATGTCAATGACCAGGAATACAACATCAAGGCCCATTCGGTGCTCTATATTCAAAAGGCCGAATTCAAGAAATAGACCCCCGAAGCGCTTCCTCAGGGAAGCGCTCTCTCTTTTTAGGAACCCCAATGAACGCTTCCATACCTGTCATTTTGAGCAGTGAACACGATGCCAACGGCGCCGGGCCCACGGCGAAGGGTATCACCCTGAGCTGTGAATATTTCCCCACCGTTAGCGAAGACGGCGCCCGCAAACTCGACGGCGTCCGCCGCCAGCTGGCCGAAGCGCTACCCCTGAGCTATTGCTCCGTAACCTACGGCGCCGGCGGCAGCACCCGGGAACGCACCCTCAACACGGTGCAGCGGATGCTGGCCGATGGCCAGGTGGTCATGCCGCATCTGACCTGCGTCGGGGCCAGCCGCGAGGACATCGCCGGCCTGCTCGACCACTACCGTAGCCTCGGCATCAATCGGCTGATGGCCCTGCGCGGCGACATGCCCTCGGGCATGTACCAGCCCGGCGACTGGCACGATGCCCGCGATTTGGTCGCCTACGCCCGCGCCAGCTGGGGCCCGGACGCCCGCATCTTCGTGGCCGCCTACCCGGAATGCCACCCGCGCGCCCGCAGTCCGGCCGCCGACGTGGATTTCTTCTGTGCCAAGGTCAAGGCCGGCGCCAACGAGGCCATCACCCAGTATTTCTTCAACGGCGATGCCTATCTGCGTTTCCGCGACGAGGTCGCCGCCCGGGGCGTGGACATCACCATCACGCCGGGCATCATGCCCATCACCAACTACAGCCAGCTGGCCCGCTTCTCCGACAGCTGCGGGGCGGAAATTCCGCGCTGGCTGCGCAAGCGCCTGGAAAGCCTGCAGGACCAGCCCGAAGCGCTGCTGGATTTCGGCGCCGACGTCATCGCCCAGCTCTGCCAGCGGCTCATCGCCGAGGGCGTGCCGGCCCTGCATTTCTATTCCATGAACCGGGCTGACGTCATTCTGAGCATCGCCGACCGGCTGGGCTGGCGGCGTGGCTAAATCGCTGGGGCGCTCGTCCCTGCTCTTTGCCGCCCTGACCCTGGTATCGCGGGTGCTGGGTCTGCTCCGCGATATTCTCATTGCCCGCCACTTCGACAGCGCCATCACCGACGCCTTCTTCGCCTCGCTGCGCATTCCGAACACGCTGCGCCGCTTCTTCGCCGAGGGCAGTTTTACCAATGCCTTTGTGCCGGTGTTCAGCGAGGTGAAACGGCAGCGGCCGGAGGAACTGGCCGAGCTGCTGCAACGGGTCTGCGGGACGCTGCTCGCGGTGCTGCTGCTGATTACCGGCCTCGGCATCGTCGGTTCGGCCACGCTGCTGGCCTGGGTGGCCGGCGGTCTGCCCCCGGCCCAGGCGGCCCTGGCGGCGGAAATGCTGCCGATTATGTTCCCCTACATTCTCCTGATTTCCCTGACTGCCCTGGCCTCGGCGGTGCTGAACAGCCACGACCAGTTCGGCATTCCGGCCCTGACCCCGACCCTGCTCAATCTCACCCTGATTGGCGCCTGCTGGTGGCACCGGCCGGAAAATCACGGCCTGGAACTGGCCTGGGCCGTGCTCCTCGGCGGCGTGCTGCAGCTGGCGTTGCAGCTGCCGAGCCTGAAGCGTCTGGGGCTGCTGCGCCGGCCGCGCTGGGGCGGCTCCTATCCGGCGGTGCGGAAAATCTTCCGGCTGATGCTGCCGACCCTGTTCGGTTCCTCGGTGGGCCAGCTGACGGTGCTGGTCAATACGGCCCTGGCCTCGGGGCTGGTTACCGGCAGCATCTCCTGGCTCTACTACGCCGACCGACTGGTGGAACTGCCGGTGTCGCTGATTGGCGTGGCCGTGGGCGTGGTGATACTGCCCCGGCTCAGCCACCTGCGCGCCGGCCAGGAGCCGGAGCGCTTCCACCGGACGCTGGCCTGGGCCCTGCGCTGGGGTCTGCTGCTCGGCAGTGCCGCCGCCCTCGGCCTGGTGCTACTGGCCGAACCGCTGCTGGCCACCCTGTTTCTGCGCGGCCAATTCGACGTCCACGACGTGCAGATGAGCGCCGCCGCCCTGCAAATCTACGGCCCCGGCGCCCTCTTTCTGATACTGGTGAAAATTCTGACCCCGGCCTTCTACGCCCGGCAGGACACGAAAACGCCGGTGCAGGCCGGCCTGGTCTCCATGGGCCTGAACATCGCCCTGGCCTTCCCCCTCTGCCGCCACTATGGCCATGTGGGCCTGGCCGCCGCCACCACCGTGGCCAGCATCAGCAATGTGGCCCTGCTCGCCTGGTGGCTGGGCCGGCGCCAGCCCGAATCCGGCGCCGCCCCCCTGCTGACGAAGCGCTTCCTGCTGCAGGTTCTGCTGGCCAATGGGCTGCTGGCCCTGCTGCTGCTGGTCAGCCGGGGCCAGCTCGCGGACTGGCTGGCCCTGTCCGGCTGGGGTCGGCTGGGCCGGCTGCTGGAGGCGGTGGCCCTCGGCCTGGGCGTCTACCTGCTGGCCCTGTGGACTCTAGGTCTGCGGCCGGCGGCCCTGCGTCCGGAATAAGCAAAAGGAAAAACCATGAAAGTTTCTGTGTTGGGACTGGCGCTGCTGCTGGCCCCGCTGGCTTCGGCCCAGACCGAAGCGCTTCCCCCCGGCGACGACGAGGCCCACTGGGCCGCCGTTGAGCAACAGCGGGAACGGGAAATCGGCCTGCTCCAGGGGAAGAAAATCACCCAAATCGACATCGTCGGCCTCAACGAGGAACAGCGTAAAAACGCCGAAATCTTCCTGCAGCTCGGCCGCATCAAGGGCGAAACCATCGGCGGCGGCGGCGTCAATGCCGAGTACGCCCAGTACCTGCTGGAACAGGGCCCGACGCAAATCGGCCAGTCCCAGCAGCCCTTCGGCTACTACAACAGCCGCGTCCACTATGAGCTGCTGCCCGGTAAAAACGGCGAATTGACCGTGCGCTACCGGGTGGAGCTGGGCCCGCCGGTGCGGCTCCAGAACGTTCAGGTGGCCGTGGCCGGCGCCGCCGAGGGCGACCCGCCGTTCCAACAGCTGCTCAGGGAAAATCCGCTCCGGCCCCAGCAGGTGCTCAATCACCAGGACTACGAGGGCTACAAGAGCAAATTTGAGGCGCTGGGCCTCGACCGGGGCTATTTCGACGGCGACTTTGACCGCCACGAAATCGCCGTCAACACCGACGACCAGCGCGCCAATCTGGATTTGCGCTATCAGAGCGGCCCCCGCTATCGCTACGGCCCGGCCACCTTCCGCAGCCGCGACGGTTCACCCCTGCCCCTGGACCAGGACTTTTTGCAGCGCTATGTCCAGACGAAATACGACGCCCCCTATCTGGCCAGCGAGATGAGCCAGCTCCAGCAGGATTTGCAGAGCAGCGACTATTTCTCCGAGGTGCTGGTGGGTGGCGAACCCAACCGGGACAGCAAGACCATTCCCATCGATACCCAGCTGACCATGAACAAACGGAAGCGCTATGTCTATGGCCTCGGCTATGCCACCGACGTGGGCGTGCGCGGCAAATTCACCCACCAGCGCCGCTGGGTCAACAGCCGGGGCCACCAGTTTTCCTTCAACGCCCAGGCCTCGATGAAGGACAGCAACTTCGAAGCGCTCTACCGGCTGCCGGCCAAGCTGCCGGCCAGCGACTACTACTACGGCCGGGTCGGCGGCCAGTACAAAACCCTCGACTACCGCAACAGCCACCTCTATGCCGAGGGCGGCTATGAGCTGCGCCGGGGCAAATGGGCCTCCCACTACAGCCTGACCGCCAGCAACGACAATTTCCGCATCGGCAGCGACCGGGGCCATATCACCCTGCTCTATCCGCGCGGCCGCTGGACCTACACCAGCACCAGCAACCGCCTTGACCCCAAGGACGGCTGGCAGGTGCAGCTGGAAGCGCTCGGGGCCTTCAAGGGCCTGGTCTCCGAGGTGAGCTTCCTGCAGAGCAATCTGAACTGGCGCTATCTGCACAGCTTCAGCCCGAAACAGCGGCTCATCATCAAGGGCAACAATGGCGCCCTGTGGACGGAGAGCTTCCACCGGCTGCCGCCACGTTTCCGCTACTTTGCCGGCGGCGACCGCAACGTGCGCGGCTATGACTTTGAGCGGCTCGGCACCCGCGACGCCAACGGCACCAACATCGGCGGCCGCTACAAACTCAGTGGCACCGCCGAATATGAATACTATCTGCGCGACGATTTGGCCCTGGCGGCCTTCGTTGATGGCGGCGATGCCTTCAAGAGCAAGCCGAAAATCAAGGTGGGGGCCGGGGTCGGCGTCCACTACTATTCGCCGGTGGGGCCTATCCGGCTGGATTTGGGCCATGGCTTTGACCGCCAGCTGGGCGACAAAATCCGTATGCATTTAACGATTGGCGCGGAGCTGGATTTATGAGCCGTTTTCAGAATGGGGCTGGCGTTCACCGGACGGTTGACCGCCAGCTGGGCGACAAAATCCGTATGCATTTAACGATTGGCGCGGAGCTGGATTTGTGAGCCGTTTTCAGAACGGGGCTGGCGTTCACCGGCCGGTTGACCGCCAGCTGGGCGACAAAATGCTTGCCGGCGGCAAGATGGCTGGCGCCGTTCGCAGGCATCTCACCATCGGCGCGGAGCTGGCTTTGTGAAGCGCTTCCTAAACCGCCCGCCGGCTGGCCTTAAAGAAGCGCTTCCTATCGGGAAAACTCCGATGGGCAAGCGCTTCGTTCTGCCCCCCATTCAAAACTAGGCCCGGGCGTCCGCAGCGGTTGTGGCGTTCCGGCGGTGCTCGCTGCGCTTCTACCAAGCGCTTCGCTATCGGGCCTGGGTCGGCCGGGTCGAAGCGCCTACGGCGTCCCGGCGGCGCCCGCTGCCCCCATTAACCGGCCCCGGCGGCCGGGTCGAGGAGAACCAAAAATGAAATATCTGTGGAAAATTTTACGGAGCCTGCTCTATCTGCTGCTCACGCTGCTGCTGCTGCTCTGTCTGCTGCTGGTCAGCCTCGGCAGCGACCGGATTTATGGCCAACTGCCCGGCCTGGTGCGGGCGCTGACGCCCTTTGAGCTGCACGCCAACATCGAGGGCAATCTCTTCGGCCCCCAGCGCTGGCGCCAGCTCCGTTTCAGCGGCGCCGGTATCCAGCTGGAGGCCGAGGAACTGCGCTTCGCCCTGGACTGGGGCGCCCTGCCCGGAAAAATCCTGCAGCTGCGCGAACTGAGTCTAAGCGACGCCCGGCTAGGACTGCCCCCGGCCGGGCCGACGGAACCGCCGCCCCCCGGGGAAGCGCTGCGGGCCCTGCCAACGCTGAGCACGCCGATGGCCGTGGTCATCGAAGCGCTTCACCTCGACCACTTCCGCCTGGAACAGGACGGCGAAGAGCTGGTGGCCATCGACCAACTCGACCTCAGCGGCAGCTATCACGGCGACCAGCTCCAGGCCCTGCTGGCAGCCCAGACCAACTACGGCGGCGGCCGGCTCAGCGCCCGGCTCCAGACCCGGGACGACTACCCGCTCCAGCTCCATTTCGCCGGTCAAACCCGGCTGCCCGGCTTTACCGAAGCGCTTAGCCTCAGCGGCCAGGGTTCGCTGCTGGCGCCCCGGCTGACTATGGTCAGTCGCGGCGATTTGGGCGGCCTGTTCCAGCTGCAGGGCCGGGTGGATTTAC
The DNA here is from genome assembly GCA_963532425.1 of uncultured Cardiobacteriaceae bacterium. Lineage (GTDB taxonomy): Bacteria > Pseudomonadota > Gammaproteobacteria > Cardiobacteriales > Cardiobacteriaceae > CAUSKK01. The sequence continues at coordinate 52,412 of CAUSKK010000007.1, read as the reverse complement.
CTAGCCAGGCCCTGGCCGCCGATTTGGACTGGCACCAGCTCAGCTATGCCGACTACCACAGCCGGCGCGGCCATCTCCACGCCGAAGGACCCTGGGACCGGCTCCAGCTCCAGCTGGAGGGCGACGCCCGGGGCGAATATGTGCCGCCGGAACTTAAACTCAAGGCGGCGGCCCTGTTCAGCCTGCTCGGCCTCGACCGCCTCGACGATTTACAACTGACGGCCACCACCGCCGGCGGCGGCGCCCAGTTCCGGGGCGGCCTCGACTGGGGGGAGCGCTTCGGCTGGCGCGGCGATTTGGACGTGCAGAATCTGCGCGCCGAAGACTATCTGCCCGACATCAGGGGTAGCGTCAGCGGTTCCCTCAGCACCGAGGGCCGCGACGAGGGCGACCACTGGCGCGCCGCCCTGAATATCAAGGCCCTGAACGGCAGCTACGACGGCCAGCCCATCAGCGGTTCCGGCCGGCTCGACTATGCCGGCGAACGGCTCCGGGTCGAAGCGCTTCGCCTCGACTGGGCCGGCAACCGGCTGGCGGCCGACGGCAGCGCCGACGAGAAAAGTGCCGATGTGCATCTACAGTTGAACGCCCCGGCCCTGCACTATTTCCTGCCGACCCTGGCCGGGAGTGTCCAGGGCCAGCTCCAGCTGCGCGGCAATCTGCTCCAGCCCGAGCTCGACGGCGATTTCCACTGGCAGAACCTGCGCTACGGCCCGGCGGCCAAACCGGTGGTGCTGTCCAAAACCGGTAGCCTGGCCCTGAAGGGGTCGCTGGCGGCCCTGCAGACCCAGCTGCAGGCCGAGCTGCGCGGCACGGACATTCCGCCGTTGCACGCCAGCGGCCGGGCCCGAATCAGCCCGACCCGGGCCGAGGACATTGTGCTGGACGCCCAGCTGCTCGCCGGCCAGGCCCATATCAGCGGCCACGTGAATTTCAGCCCGCTGCGCTGGAGCGCCGACGCCCGCTGGCAGGGGCTCAAACCCGAGAGCCAGTGGCCGGCGGTCAAGGCCGTGCTCAGCGGCGAGGCCAGCAGCAGCGGTGAAATCCGGGCCGACGGCACGCCGGAGATAGGCCTGCTGCTGAAACGGCTGGGCGGCAGCTATCGCGGCCAGGCTTTGGCCGGCAGTGGCCAGCTCTACTGGCAGGGGGGAGCGCTTCGGGCCGATAAACTCCAGCTCGGCCTCGGCGCCAATCGGCTCCAGCTTGACGGCCGGGTTAAACCGTCCCAGCTGCAGCTGAAACTGGCCCTGACGGCGCCGGCACTGCAGGCTTTCTACGCGCCCCTGGGCGGCAGTCTCAAGGCCGACGGTGAGATTGGCGGCAGCCTGAACCATCCCAAAATCCAGCTCCAGCTGAGCGGCCAGAATCTGCGCCACGGCAACGATTTCAGCCTGCGCGAACTCAAGGCCAGCCTCAGCGACCAGCTGCAGAACGGCGGTGCCTTCAACAATGACCTGCAGCTGAGTGGTCTACGGGTGGCCGGCCAGAATATTGAACGGCTGCGCCTGCAGAGCCAGGGCCTGTTCAACCGCCACAGCCTGAAACTGCAGAGCGGCGCCCCCTACCAGCTCCAGGCCGAGCTGGCCGGCGGTTTCTCCGGTCTGGAACGCTGGGCCGGCACCCTGAACGCCCTGAGCGCCACGGTGGAGGGCCAGCGCTTCCAGCTGGACAAACCGAGCAAGCTCAGCCTGTCGCCGGCGGCGGTCAGCGTGGAAGGGCTCTGTCTCCACGACCCGTACTCCCGCCTCTGCCTCGACGGCGAGAAGAAGGAATCCACCCGGCTGCGCTATGACATTCAGAAGCTCCAGCCCCAGAGCCTGGCGCGCTGGCTGCCCCGGACGCTGAAAATCAACAGCAGCCTCAGCGGCAGCGGGGAAATTCGCATCGCCAGAAACGGCCAGCTCAGCGGCAGCGGCAAACTGCAGATGACGCCCGGCTCGCTGGTGCTGCGGCTGGAGGGCCAGGCGCCGCTGGTTATCCCCCTGAAGCGCTTCCAGCTGGAGGCCCAGAATCAGGGGTCCCAGCTGCGCACCACGTTGGCGGTGGATTTGGACAGGATGGGCCAAATCGGCGGCACGCTGCAGCTCAGCCTCGGCGCCACGCCGCATATCAACGGCTCGCTGCGCACGGACATTCCGAACATCGGCGTCTTCAAAAACCACATTCCCCACGTCAGCCAGCTGCAGGGGCGGGTGGCCGGCCAGCTGCTCTTCGCCGGGCCGCTGGCCAGTCCGCAGATTAACGGTGCCATCGAGCTCAGCAACGGCGCCCTCTCCATTCCGGCCACGGCCACCGAGCTGAAAAATATGCGGCTGCGCCTGGCCGCCGGGGCCAACGGCGAAATCGACCTGAACGGCCAAATCGGCACGCCGGCCGGCAATCTGCGCGCCAGCGGCCGCCTGCGCCTCAGCCCGCTGCAGCTGCGCCTGAATCTGGAGGGCAAAAATATGCTCATCGCCAACTCCAAAACCGCCAAGGTCTTCGTTACGCCCCAGTTTGTCATCAACATCGACCCGGCCAAGGGCATCGACGCCAACGGCACCCTGCTGATTCCCGAGGCCTACATTTCCATTCCCGACACCTCGGCGGCCGTGCCCCTTTCCAAGGACGTGGTCATCGTCAATCAGAAAAAGCCGGCGGCGCCGACCACGGCCACCAACAACAGTCCCATCAACGCCCGCATCAAGGTGCAGCTCGGCAACAAGGTCTATTTCGACAACAAGGACGTCAAAATTCGCCTCATCGGCGGGCTGGATTTGATTATGAAACCCCGGGAGAACATTCGCGGCGAGGGGCGCATCGAGGTGGCCAGCGGGAACTACTTTCTCTACGGCCAGGAGCTGGACATCAAGCGCGGCCGGGTGATTTTCTCCGGCGTCAACATCGCCAACCCCACCATCGACTTCCTCGCCCTGCGCACCGTCGGCCAGGTGGAGGTGGGCGCCAGCGTCAGCGGCACGGTGAAGCGCCTGGCTCTGAAGCTGACCTCCAAGCCGAGCATGAGCGATTCCTTCATTTTGTCCTATCTGCTCTTCGGCAAGGCTCCGGACGGCACCATGTCCAGCAAGGATTTGATGGAAATGGGCGCCAACATGGCCATTGGCCAGTTCACCAGCGACATTGGCGCGAAAATTCATCTCGATGTCTTCAAGCTCGGCCTCGACGGCCTCAAGGCCGGGAAAAATCTCAGCGAAAGCCTCTACATCGGCATGCAGAGCAGCTTTATGAACAACGTTACCGAGTTCCTCGCCCAGTACAAATTCAATAAACGGCTGAAGGCCGAGGCCGTCGCCAGCCCCAACAGCCAATCCCTGGACTTTATCTATGAGTACGAAAAAGATTAGCCACTGGCTGCTCAAGTCCGAGCCCAGCGCCTTTTCCCTGGACGATTTGGCCGCCGCGCCGGAGCAGAGCACCCTCTGGGACGGGGTGCGCAACCACCAGGCCCGCCGCTATCTGGGCCAGATGCAGCCGGACGATTTGGCCTTTTTCTACCATTCCAACGCCCGGCCCAGCGGCATCGTCGGGGTGGTGCGCGTGCTGGCCCCGGCCCGGCCCGACCCGGCCGACGGCCGCTGGCTGGCGGTGCCGGTACGGCTGGTGGAGCGCCTGCCCCGGCTGCTCAGTCTGGCCGAGCTGAAGGCCGAGCCGGCACTGGCAGGCATGATGCTGCTGCGCCAGAGTCGCCTGTCCGTTTCGCCACTGACCCCGGCGGAATGGGCTACAATCCAGCGATTGCTTTCCGAGAAGAACTAAATGGATTATCTGATTGAAATAAATAATCTAACCTTCAAACGTGGACAGCGTTTTATCTTTGACAACGTCAGTTTGAAGATTGGCGCCGGCGAGCTGGTGGCGGTGATGGGCCCCAGCGGCACCGGCAAAACCACCCTGATGCAGCTCATCACCGGCCAGCTCCGGCCGGACAGCGGCGAAATCTACGTTTTCGGCGAGCCGGTGCACAAATTGTCCCTGCGCGCGCTTATGGCCCTGCGCGAAAAAATGAGCATCCTCTTCCAAACCGGCGCCCTGTTCAGCGATTTGACCGTGGGCGACAACATCGCCTTCGTGCTGCGCGAAAAAACCCGGCTGCCCGAGGAGCTGATTCAGCTGCTGGTGGCCATGAAGCTGCAGCGGGTCGGCCTGCGCGGCGCCGCTAATCTACGCACCGCCGAACTGTCCGGCGGCATGGCCCGGCGGGTGGCCCTGGCCCGGGCCATCACCCTCGACCCGGAGCTGATGATTTACGACGAACCCTTCACCGGCCAGGACCCCATCTCCCTGGGCATGCTGGTCAAGCTGGTGCGCGACCTGCACGACGGCCTGCACATGACCAGCCTCATCGTCTCCCACGACGTGGTCGAGGTGTCCCAGATTGCCGACCGTATCCTGCTGTTCTCCAATGGCCGGCTGCTGGCCGACGGCACCCCGGCGGCCCTAGCCGCCAGCAGTGAGCCCGAGGTGAAGCAGTTCATGCACGCCGAGGCCGAGGGGCCGGTGCGCTTCCACTATCCGGCGCCGGACTACCAGCGCCAGCTGTTTGGCGTGGAGCAGCCGCGATGAACGGGCCTCGGACCATCGGCGCGGAGAAGCCGCGATGAACGGGCCTCGGACCATCGGCGCGGAGAAGCCGCGATGAACGCCCTCATTGCCCTGGGCAACGGCACCCTCGCCCTGCTGCGGCGCCTCGGCGACTACGGCCTGTTCTGTTTGCAGCTGCTCGGTCGCAGTGCCTTTCTCTGGCAGCGGCCGCTGCTGACGGTGAAAGCGCTCTACTTCACCGGCGTGCTGTCCCTGCCGATTATTCTGTTTTCCGGCTTTTTCGTCGGCATGGTGCTAGCGCTGCAGGGCTACACCACCCTGATTAAATTCGGCGCCGAACAGTCCCTGGGCATCATGGTGGCCCTGTCGCTGATGCGCGAGCTCGGCGCCGTGGTCAGTGCCCTGCTCTTTGCCGGCCGGGCCGGCTCGGCCCTGACCGCCGAAATCGCCCTGATGAAAACCACCGAACAGCTCAACGCCCTGGAAATGCTCGGCATCTATCCGGTGCGCTATGTGGGCGTGCCGCGCTTCTGGGGGGCCCTGCTGGCCCTGCCGCTGCTGACCAGCCTCTTCGTGGCCGTGGCCATTGGCGGCGCCTATCTGGTCGGCGTGGCGCACCTCGGCGTCGATGGCGGCATTTTCTGGAACCAGATGCAAACCGGCGTCGATTTCTGGAACGACATTGTCCAGGGCATGCTGGTGAAAAGTCTGGTCTTTGGCGCGGTCATCGGCACCCTCGCCACCTTCGAGGGCTTCCGCTCCCGGCCTACGGCCGCCGGCATGGGCAGTGCCACCACACGCACGGTGGTGCTGTCCTCGCTGGCGGTGCTAGGCCTGGACTTCGTCCTGACCGCCCTGATGTTTGGAGATTAATTTATGCAGAACAAAACCCTCAGCGCGCTGGTGGGCCTCTTTGTGGTGGCCGCGCTGGCCGCTCTGGCCTGGCTGGGCCTCCGGGCCAGCAATATCAACGGCTACCGCAGCACGGCCAGCTTCCCCCTCAACGCCTATTTCCGCGACATCAGCGGCCTCGGCCGCAATGCCAAGGTTACGCTGGCCGGGGTGCAGATTGGCCGGGTGAAGAGCATCAGCATCGCCCCCGACCACAACTATGACGCGCTGGTGCAGGTGGAAATCGACGCCAGCTATGAAAAACAGCTGCCGGACGATTCCAGCCTGGAAATCCTCACCACCGGCCTGCTCGGCGAGAAGTATCTCGGCCTGACCCTCGGCGGCAGCGAGACCTTCCTCGGCGCCAACGATGAAATCCGCTACACCGGCTCCTCGGTGGTGCTGGAAAAACTGATTCAACAGGTGGTTGCCCAGATGGGCATGAACGACAACAAGAACAACAAGGAATAGACAAACATGAAAAAATTTCTCCTCCTGCTCGGCCTGGGGCTGAGCCAACTCCTCATGGCCGCCGGCCCCACCGGCGAAGATGCCCGGGCCCTGGCCGAAAGTCAGGTGCGCGTGGTACTTAGCAAGCTGCAACAGAACAAGGCGCTCTATACCAATGACCCCAAGGCTTTCAACGCCATGCTCAGCCAGGAGGTTCTGCCCTATCTGGACTTCAAAACCATGGCCAAATTCGTGCTCGGCCGCAACGCCAAGGGCCTGGCCCCGGCCAAGCAGCAGCAGTTCATTCAGGTTTTCCAGGATTTCCTTATCCGCGCCTACTCCAAGGGCTGGCAGAACTACACCGATACTAATCTGGACGAGTCGCTGAAATTCCTGAACACGCCGAAGGTTACGAACAACCGGGCCGTGCTCAAGGTGCAGGTCAAGGACAAGCGCGGCAAGGTTTCCAACGTGGATTTCTCCCTGAGCTACAGCAACGGCCAGTGGAAAATCTACGACGTGGTCTTTGAGAACGTCTCCTTCCTGCTCAGCTACCGCAGCAGCTTTGAAAACATCATTCAGAAGGAAGGCATCGACAGCCTGATTGGCAAGCTAAAAAATGGCACCATCAGCGAATAGTTTCAGCGAGCTGACGGCGGGGGTTCTGCATCTGGGCCCCCGCCTTACGCGTCTAGAGCTGGACGGCCTAAGGCTGAAGCGCTTCCCCCTGGCCGCCGACCGGGTCGATGGCAGCCGGCTGGAACGGCTGGACAGCGCCGGCATGGCCTTCCTGGTCTACCTCTGCCGCCTCAATCCCCAACTGCGCCTGGAACGGATGCCGCCGGTTTTCCACACCCTGAGCGCCCTCTACGAAATTCACTTTCCCCAATAAATAACCATGGAACTGGAACAACTGATACGGGCACGGATTCTGGCCGTGCTGCCCGACGCCGACATTCACTTCAACAGCAACGACGGCGTCCACTGTGAGGCCCGGGTACGCTCGGCCGCCTTTGTCGGCCTGAAGCGCCTGGAGCAACACCGGCTGGTGATGAACGCCCTGGCCGATATTTTTTCCAGCGAGCAGATGCACGCCCTGGCCCTGAAGACGGAGGCCCGCGATGGCTAAGCTACGCATTCAGGGCGGCCGGGCCCTGGAGGGGGAAATTCCCATCAGCGGCGCCAAAAATGCGGTGCTGCCCATACTGGCCGCCACCCTGCTGACCGCCGAGCCCTGTGTGATTCGCAACGTGCCGCGCCTGCTCGACGTGCAAACCACCCTGGCCCTGCTCCAGCAGCTCGGCGCCAGCGCCGAATTCGGCGGCCCCAACGAGGTGAGCGTCTGCGCCCGGGCCATTCACAGCCAGACGGCCCCCTATGAGCTGGTCAAAACCATGCGCGCCAGCATTCTGGTGCTGGGGCCGCTGCTGACCCGCTTCGGCACGGCCAAGGTGTCCCTGCCCGGCGGCTGTGCCATCGGCGCCCGGCCGGTGGATTTGCACATCAAGGGTCTGGAGGCGCTGGGGGCGAAAATCCACATCGACGGCGGCTATATCCTCGCCGAGGGCAAGCTACGCGGCGGCCGTTTTCTCTTCGATACGGTCAGCGTAACCGGCACCGAAAACCTGCTGATGGCCGCCGTGCTGGCCGAGGGCACCACCATTCTGGAGAACTGCGCCCTGGAGCCGGAGGTTAGCGATTTGGCCCACTGCCTAAATGGCATGGGGGCGAAAATTAGCGGCATCGGCACGCCGACGCTGCGCATCGAGGGCGTGGCCCGGCTACACGGCACCGAATATGGCGTGGTCGCCGACCGCATCGAGGCCGGCACCCATCTGGTCGCCACCGCCATCACCGGCGGTCGCACCGTGCTGAACGGCATCAGCAGCGGCCTGCTGGAGGCGGTGCTGGAGAAGCTGAGCCAGGCCGGCGCCCACATCGAACGCGGCGCCAACCACATTATCATCGACGCGCGCCAGCGGCCGCTGCGGGCGGTGAATATCCGCACGGCGCCCTTTCCGGCCTTCCCCACCGATATGCAGGCCCAGTTCATGGCCCTGAACTGTGTGGCGGCGGGCACGGCCACCATCAGCGAGACCATCTTCGAGAACCGCTTCATGCACGCGCCGGAGCTGCAACGCATGGGCGCCGACATCAGCATCGACGGCCACAGTGCCACCACCACCGGCGTGGCCCGGCTGGTGGGGGCGCCGGTCATGGCCACCGACCTGCGCGCCAGCGCCTGCCTGGTGCTGGCCGGTCTCTGTGCCGAGGGCGAGACGGTCATCGACCGCATCTATCACCTCGACCGGGGCTATGACGGCATCGAACAGAAATTGACCGCCGTTGGCGCCCGCATCGAGCGGATTTAGCCGGCCCCGGTTGGGTTCCAATCGAACCAGGGAGCGCTTCCACCGAAGCGCTCTTTTTTTATGGCCCCCCGAAGCGCTTCGTTGCCAACGGTATCTTGGCGTCATTCGGATTCGGAGGCGAAGCGCTTCCTTCTAACCGGCTTTCTAGACCGAAGCGCTTCGTTGCCAACGGCATCTTGGCGTCATTCGGACTCGGAGGCGGAACGAAGCGCTTCCCTCCGCCGAGGCTCGTTTTAATGAAGCGCTTCGTTCTGGCGGCCCAGAAAGGAGGAAGCGCTTCCTCCTTTGCCAACGCTGAAGCGCTTCGGCTGGCCACTGGCTATCTGGTGGCCGTTGCCTTTCTCACTCTTCCCAGAACGAAGCGCTTCCCCTTGAAAGGACGGATAAACCGAAGCGCTTCCCGGGGCGGCATCTTTTTAATCCTCACCAGCTCCGGCCCGAAAAGGGGGAAGCGCTTCCCCCCGACTGGCTTTCCAGCCCGGAGCGCTTCCTTCCGGAAAGGTCGTTCCCAATGAAGCGCTTCCCCCGGCTGTTATTTTCTGAATCCCCCCAGCCCCAGCCCGAAAAGGGGAAGCGCTTCCGACTGGGAACCCAGCCAATGGGCCAAACCACCGAAGCGCTTCACTGGAAAAGACCTTCTCGACCGGAAGCGCTTCCTCCTTTGCCAACGCTGAAGCGCTTCGGTTTAGGGGGACAGCTAGCCAGAGGAGTGAAGCGCTTCGGCCGTCTGGTGGCCGCTGCCTTTCTCACTCTTCCCAGAACGAAGCGCTTAACGGGTCGGCATTTTTTCAATCCTCACCGGCCCGAAAAGGGGGAAGCGCTTCCTTCCAACTGGCTTTCTAGACCGAAGCGCTTCGTTGCCAACGGCATCTTGGCGTCATTCGGACTCGGAGGCGAAGCGCTTCCTGCCGCTGAGACCCGTCTTAATGAAGCGCTTCCCTTCTAAGTAACCTTCCGGAGCCAAAGCGCTTCCCCCGCTGCTGGCTTAGCCGCCGGAAGCGCTTCACCATCGGAATCAAAAGGGGGAACAGGCTCTTCTTTTGGCGGCGCGGCGCTCGTAAGGGGGGAGCGCTTCCTTCCGGAAAGGTCGTTCCCAGGGAAGCGCTTCGTTCCGCCAACTGGGTGAGACAAAGCAAAGCGCTTCCCTTTGAAAGGGTAGATAAACCGAAGCGCTTAACGGGTCAGCATCTTTTCAATCCTCACCAGCTCCGGCCCGAAAAGGGGGAAGCGCTTCCCCCCGACTGGCTTTCCAGCCCGGAGCGCTTCCTTCCGGAAAGGCCGTTCCCAGTGAAGCGCTTCGTTCCGCCAACTGAGCGAGCCAAAGCGAAGCGCTTCCCCCTTGAAAGGACGGATAAACCGAAGCGCTTCCCGGGGCGGCATCTTTTTAATCCTCACCGGCTCCGGCCTGAGAAGGGGGAGCGCTTCGTTCTAGCAACCCGGAAGGGAAGCGCTTCCCCCCAGCCAAGCCGCCGCCCACCCCGCCCAAGGCCGGGCCGCCAAAGCCTTATAATTTCCCGACGGACGGCCAGGGGCCGGCCACCGATTTCAACCCCGGGCGCGGCGCCGTCGCTGTGGCACCGTCCCCATAAAAATTTAAGGATTTCCAATGAATATCGTCATTCTGGGCGCCGGCGTGGCCGGGGTCAGCAGCGCCTACTTTTTGCGCAAACTGGGCCACCGGGTTACGGTCATCGACCGGCAGCCGGCCGTGGCCCTGGAGGGCAGCCGCGCCGTCGGTGGCCAACTCAGCTTCGGGGCCGTGGCCCCCTGGGCCAGTCCCGCCCTGCCCTGGGCAGCCGGGCGTTGGCTGCTGCGCCAGCAACGGGCGCCGGTGGCCGGGCGCTGGGGGGCGGCGGCCGCCTCCTGGCGCTGGTTCTGGGCCCTGTTCCAGCACTGCCGCCGGGCCCCTTACCAGCGGAACCACGATGATTTGCTGCGGCTGGCCGATTACAGCCAGGCCCTCTTTGAACAGCTCGACCGGGAGGAGGCCCTGCGCTTCGACCAGCAGCCCTGCGGCACCCTGCAAATCTTCCGCCAGCTGCGCAGCATCAGCGAAGCCGAAATCTTCATGGATTTGCTCAACGACTACGACATTCCCTTCGAGCTGCTCACCCCGAGCCAGTGCCAGGCCCGGGAGCCGACCCTGCCGCCGAATAAAATCGCCGGCGCCATCTATCTGCCCCGGGACTGGCGCGGCAGCTGTTATCTCTTCAGCCAGCAGCTGGCCGAGCGCGCCCGGGCCCGGGGGGTGGAATTCATCTTCGGTCGCAGTGTGAGCGGCCTGGAGACGCGCAAGGGCAAGGTGGTGGCGGTGCAGGTCGGCACGGAACGCTTCCTGGGCGATGTCTTTCTGGTCTGCCTCGGCGCCGGCACCCGACCGCTGCTGGCCACGGCCGGCCTCAACGCGCCGCTGCTGACGGTGAAAAGCTACAGCCTGACCCTGCCCATCAGCGATTGGAAGCTGGTGCCCCAGCTGAACATCATCGACCCGGACTATCAGGTGGCCATCAGCCGCATCGGCGGGCAGCTGCGCGTCAGCGGCTTTGCCGGCCTCGGCGAGGGCGACTATGACAGCCGCGCCCGCAACCTGCTGGAATGGGTGCTGCGCGACCTCAATCCCCAGGGCGCCGACAGCTACCAGGGCCATCTCAACGGCGGCCACTATGCCCTCACTCCGAGCCAGGTGCCGCTGGTGGGCGGGACGCGCTGGGTGAATCTCTTCGTCAATGCCGGCCACGGCCACTGGGGCTGGCCGCTGAGCCTGGGCAGTGCCCGGCTGGTGGCCGACCTGATTCACGGCTATGAAACCGACATTTCCTGGCCGGAAAAAGTGCCGGCCCTGCTCTGACTTTTGGCCGCCCGGGCCGCTAAGATAGGCGTCGGGGCCCGCCGTGGGCGCCCGTTCTCCCCCGTCCAATCAGGTAAGGAAAATTCAATGGACACACTAAAAAACCCCTGCCGCCGGCTCTGGGCGGCCTATGAGGCCTGGCTCCAACGCTGGGGCCTCGCCGAACTGACCCACTGCCGCTGCGTGCCCGACCGCGCGGTGCTGCGCGACCGCGACGACCCTTCCACCGCCCAAACCCAGGAAAATCCATGACCCTGTTTCTCTGCTGCGTGGCCCTGCTGATTGGGGCCTATTTCACCTACGGCGCCCTCATCGAGCGCATCTTTGTCATCAACCCGGCCCGGCCGACCCCGGCCCGGAGCCAGGCCGACGGTGTCGATTATCTGGTGCTGCCCAAATGGAAAATCTGGCTGATTCAGCTGCTGAACATCGCCGGCACCGGCCCCATCTTCGGCCCCATTCTCGGCGCCCTCTACGGGCCGGTGGCGCTGCTCTGGATTGTCATCGGCTGCGTCTTCGCCGGCGCCGTCCATGACTATTTCTGCGGCATGATTTCCATCCGGAACGGCGGCGCCTCCATTCCCAGCATGGCCGGCCGCTACCTGGGCAAATCGTCGCGCTATGTCATCGACCTGTTCGCCCTGCTGCTGCTGGTGCTGGTGGGGGCGGTGTTCGTAACCTCGCCGGCCAGCCTGCTGGCCCAGGTCAGCCGCGACGTCGGCGCCAGCCTCGGTTTCAACCTCGCCGAGGGCAGCACCCTGCTGGTGAAGGTCTGGGCGGCGATTATCTTCATCTACTACGTCGTCGCCACCCTGCTGCCCATCGACAAAATCATCGGCAAGATTTACCCGCTCTTCGGTGCCCTGCTGATGTTCATGACCCTGGGTATGCTCGGCGGCCTGCTCTTTGAGGGCATTCCCCTGTTCCGCAGCGTCGGCCTCGACGGCGGCGTCGGCCCGCTGGATTTCTTCCGCAACTTCCAGCCGAACCCGAACATGCCCATCTGGCCGCTGATTTTCATCACCATCAGCTGCGGCGCCATCTCCGGCTTCCACGCCACCCAAACCCCGCTGATGGCGCGCTGCTCCGGCAACGAGCGCGAGGGCCGCTTCATCTTCTACGGCGCCATGATTACCGAGGGCATCATTGCCCTGATTTGGTGCATGGTGGGCCTGTCCTTCTACGACGACGTCCAGACCCTGCAGAAGGCCATCGAAGCCGGCACGCCCTCCAAGGTGGTCTATGACTCGGCCATCAGCATGCTCGGCCACTTCGGCGGCATTCTGGCCATTCTTGGCGTGGTGGTGCTGCCCATCACCTCCGGCGACACGGCCTTCCGCGCCGCCCGGCTCCAGCTGGCCGAGCTGTTCCGCATCGAGCAGAAATCCCTGACCAAGCGGCTGCTGATTGCGGTACCGCTGTTTGTCATCGGCGGCTGGCTGACCACCATCAAGTTCGATGTGCTCTGGCGCTATTTCAACTGGGCCAACCAGACCACGGCGATGATTATGCTGTGGACGGCGGCGGCCTATCTCTACAAACACCGCAAATTCCACTGGGTCTGCACCGTGCCGGCCCTGCTGCTGACCCAGGTAACGGTGATGTTCCTGGCCTGGAACCAGCAAATCGGCTTCGGCCTCAACTACGGGCTGGCCTTTGGCCTCGGCCTGGCGGCGGCCGGCGGCTTCCTGACCTTCTTCCTGAAGCGGCTCGGGCCCAAGGCCGGTGAGCATTGGAATACGGACTAGGACAAAACCGAAGCGCTTCCCGGCGAAGCGCTTCCCACCGGAGGAACCATGACGACACTACATGAACTACAACCGCAACCGCTCTGGGACTATTTCCAGGGTCTAACCCGGGTGCCGCGCCCCTCCCACGAGGAAACGGCGGTGCAGGAGCATATCCTCGCCGAAGCCCAAAAGCTGGGCCTGACCGCCGAGCGCGACGCGGCCGGCAATATCCGCGTGATTAAGCCCGGGAAGCGGCCCGGGCCGGGGGTTATCCTGCAGGGCCATCTGGACATGGTGGCCCAGAAGAACCAGGACACCGTCCACGATTTCAGCCGCGACCCCATCAAAGCGAAGGTGAACGGCGATTGGGTCGAGGCCGAGGGCACCACCCTGGGCGCCGACAACGGCATCGGCGTGGCCATGATTCTGAGCGTGCTCGCCGACCGGGATTTGGACCATCCGCCGCTGGAGGCGCTGTTCACCGCCAGCGAGGAGGTGGGCATGGTTGGCGCCCGGGCGGTGCGGCCGCACTGGCTCCAGGGCGACCGGCTCATCAATCTGGACTTTGAACACGACGGCGAGCTGTGTGTGGGCTGCGCCGGTGGCCTCGATGCCAACGTCAGCCTGCCGCTGCAACGGGAAGCGCTTCCCGCCGGCCCGGTGTACCGGCTCCGGCTGGGCGGGCTGGCCGGCGGCCATTCCGGCGTGGACATTCACAAGGGCCGGCCCAATGCCCTCAAGCTGCTGGTCGAGGCCCTGCAGGGGCTGGGGGTCAGCGCGCTGGTGAGCCTCGCGGGCGGCAATCTCCACAATGCCATTCCCCGCGAGGCCAGCGCCGAATTTGGCAGCGGCCTGGACCGGGCAACGCTGGAAAGCCGTTTGCAGAGCTGGGCCGCCGCCTACACGGACAAGGGCCTGAGCTTCAGCCTGCAGGAAACCACGGCCCCGGCCGCCTGGGTGCTGGCCGGCCAGGGCCGGGCCGCCAGTGCCGCCAGCCTGCTGGAATTCCTCGCCGCCCTGCCCAATGGGGTGCTGCGAACCCACACGGCCACCGGGGCCGTGCTGCTGTCCAATAATCTGGCCGTGGTGCAGGGCAGCGACGACCGGCTGACGGTGCAGAACTTCATCCGCGCCGCCGACCGCGCCGACCGCCAGGCCGTGGCCGACCAAATCGAAGCGCTGCTGCCCCCGGGCGGCACCTTGGAACGGGCCAACGACTACGACGGCTGGCTGTCGCCGGACGATAGCCCGCTGGTACGGCTGGCGGCCGAGCGCGGCGAGAAAATCTTCGGCCGGCGGCCGGCCATTACGGTGGTTCATGCCGGCCTGGAGTGCGGCATTCTGCACGGGGCCTATCCCCACTGGCAGATGGTGTCCTTCGGGCCCACCATTGAGAATCCGCACAGCCCCAGCGAGCGCGTCCACGTGCCCAGCGTCGCCCGCAGCTACGCCTGGCTCTGCGACCTGCTGCGCCACCTCTAGTTGCCAGCGCGGCGCCGGAGGCGGACAATTAGCCCCTTTTCCCCCGGAGCCGGCCCCGGTCGGCCCCGCCCTTTCACATCACTAGGAGTTCTTTCATGAGCAAAATTCACGAACAGATTCTGCGTCTGCTCAATGCCCGCTATGCCTGCAAAAAGTACAATCCGGAGCGCAAGATTAGCGACGAGGATTTCAAGCTGATTCTCGAGGCCGGCCGGCTGGCGCCCAGTTCCTTCGGCTTTGAGCCCTGGCGTTTTCTGGTCATCAAGAATCCGGAAATTTGGGAATTGCTGCGCCAACAGGCCTGGGGGGCGAAGGAAAAGATGGACTGTAGCCATTTCGTCATCATTCTGGCCCGACTGAAATCGACGCTGAATCCGGACAGCGGCTATCTCAACAATCTGATGGCCCGGGTGCAGCATCTGCCCCAGGAGGCCATCAATAAGCGCCTGGACCGCTTCGCCCACTTCGTGAAGGAGGACATCAAAATCGACCCCGACGAACGGGCCTACTACGACTGGGCCTGCCGCCAGACCTATCTGGCCCTGGGCAATATGATGAACGTGGCGGCCATGCTCGGCATCGACAGCACCCCCATCGAGGGCTTCAACTATGACGAAATTAACCAGCAGCTCAGCGACCGCATGGTCTTCGACCCGAGCCTCTTCCGGGTCAGCGTCATGTGCGCCTTCGGCTACCGCGCCGATGAGCCCAAGCCCAAAACCCGCCAGCCCCTGGACCAGGTGGTGCAGGTGGTGGTCTAAACGGCCCCGGCTTCTCGCCCCGCTCCGGCGGGGTTTTTTTGTGGCCCGGCGGCGCAAACACGGGCGCGAAACGAGATAAGAATTTCTCTTAATTGACATAAAGCCGTTTAAAATGGGCGCCCCTTTTTAAACCGGAGCTTTTCCCATGAAAAAATTGTTACTGGCCGGCCTGCTGCTAGCTTCCTCCAGCTGGGCCCTCACGGTCAAGGATGCCAAGGGCGATTTCACCCTGGACAAAACCCCGGAACGCATCGTCGCCCTGGAATTTTCCTTCGTCGATGCCCTGGCCAATGTGGGCGTGTCGCCGGTGGGCATTGCCGATGACAACGAGCCCGACCGGCTGCTGCCGGCCGTGCGCGAGAACGTCAAGGAATACCAGTCCGTCGGCACCCGCTCCCAGCCGAATCTGGAGGTCATCGCCAATCTGAAGCCCGACCTCATCATCGCCGACCTGAACCGCCACAGCGCCTCCTATGACGAGCTGCGCAAAATCGCCCCGGTGGTCATCTTCAACTCCCGCTACGGCAGCTACGATGAGATTCTGGAGCAATCGCAAAACATCGCCGATTTGGTCGGCAAAGGCGACGAAATGCGGAAGAAAATCGCCGACCTGAACCAGAAAGTCGAAGAGGTGAAGAAAATCGTCCCGGCCGGCAAAACCGCCTTCGTCGCCGGCGCCCGCGAGGACAGCTTCAATATCCACTCCCAGAGCAGCTACACCGGCGCCCTGCTGACCAAGCTCGGCTTCAAGGTGCCGGCCCAGGAAGGCAAGGAGCCCATCTATCCCATCGGTCTGGAACAGGTGGTAGCTCTGAATCCGGACGTGATTTTCGTCGCCGTCTACCGCGACAAGAGCATCACCGACAAATGGGCCAAGGAAGCGCTCTGGCAGGCGGTGAACGCCGTCAAGGCCAAGCGGGTCTTTAACGAGGACGAAAACCTGTTTGCCCGCGCCCGGGGCCTCTACGCCGCCCGGGGCATTCTCGACGCTATCCAGACGGCCCTTAGCCAGCCATAATGCGCCCCCTGGCCCTGCTGAAATGGCTGCTGCCGGTATTCCTACTGGTGGCAGCCTGTTTTTATTCCCTCTACGGCCAATCGCCCCTAAAGCTGGCGGCCGGCGACGCCTGGAACTGGCTCCTCGGCCGCGAGGCCCCCGACTCCATTAAGGCCTTGACATTAAGCGCCCGGGTGCCGCGCATCCTCGTGGCCCTGCTCTGTGGGGCGGTGCTGGCCTGCGCCGGGCTGATTCTGCAAACCCTGACGAAAAACCCGCTGGCCTCGCCGGCACTGCTGTCGCTGAATGCCGGGGCCAGCCTCGGCGTGGTGCTGACCGTGGTCCTGGCGCCGGCGCTGCTGCGTTCGCTGAGCCTGCCGCTGGCGGCGGCTCTGGGCGGGGCCTGCTCCTGGGGCCTGGTCATGCTCATCGCCAGCGAGGGCCGGCGGCTCCAGCAGCACCGGCTGATTCTCGCCGGCATCGCCGTGAGCGCCTTCTGCGCCGCCCTGACGAAAACGGCCCTGATTCTGGCCGAAGACCAGGCGGTGGGCGTGCTCTCCTGGCTGGCCGGCGGCGTGAACGGCATCCAGTGGGCCGATTTGCAGCACTACTATCTGTTTGTGCTGATTCCCATCGTGCCGCTGATTTTCCTCGTGCCGAAGCTAAGTCTGCTGCAGCTGTCCGATGACAGCGCCCGCTCCCTGGGCCTGTCCGTGGAAAATCTGCGCCGCCAATTTAATCTCATCGTGCTGGTCTGGGTCGGAGCCAGCGTGGCCATCTGCGGGCCCATCGCCTTTGTCGGCCTGCTGACGCCCCATCTGGCCAAGTTCTACATCGGCTATGACCTGCGCCGCACCCTGCCCATGTGCGCCCTGCTCGGCGCCCTGATTCTCGTTAGCGCCGATGTGCTGGCCCGGGCCCTGGCCTTCCCCGGGGAACTGCAGGCCGGGGCGGTGCTGGCCATCATCGGTGCCCCCTGTTTCGTCTATCTCGCCAAACGCCGGAGCAAAGATGACTAGAGAAAATCGCATTCTGCTGCTGCTGGCGGCGCTGGTGCTGCTGACCTTCCTCGCCGCCCTGCGCCTGGGTTCGCTGAATCTCAGCACCCTGGAGGTCTGGCAGGGCCTCTGGAACGACCAGCACGACCAGCACTTCACCGTCTGGAATAACCGGCTGCCCCGGGCCCTGCTGGCCATCGCCGTCGGTGCCGCCGCCGCCCTGGCCGGGGCCATTGTCCAGGGGGTGATTCTGAACCCGCTGGCCGCCCCGGACACCCTGAGCCTGAACCACGGCGCCAGCCTCGGCGCCGTGCTGACCCTGATGTTCTGGCCGGGGGCGCCGCTGTGGGCCCTGCCGCTGGTGGCCTTTGGCGGTGCCGCCGTCGCCTTCGCCGTGCTGATGCTGGTCTGCGGCCGCCGCGCGGGGATTCTGCAAACGGCCCTCATCGGCGTGGCGTTGAGCGCCCTCTACGCCGCCCTGGTGGACTACCTGATGCTGAGCCGGGGCATGGAAATCAACACGGCCATGGTCTGGCTCACCGGCAGCCTCTGGGGCCGCAGCTGGCCCTTTGTGCAAATTGCCCTGCCCTTCATCATTCTGCTGCTGCCGCTGGCTTTGCTGGCCGCCAACAGCCTGGACCTGCTCAGCCTCGGCCGCGACAAGGCCGCCAGCCTGGGCCTGAACGTGCCGCGCCAGCGCCTGCTCCTGCTCGGCCTGGCCGTGCTGCTGGCGGCGGCGGCGGTGGCCGTGGCCGGGCCCCTGTCCTTCCTGGGCCTGGTGGCGCCGCATCTGGCCCGGCAGCTGGTCGGTGGTCGCCATCGGCTGCTGCTGCCGGCGACGATGCTGACCGGCGCGCTGATTCTCCAGCTCAGCGACATTGCCGTGCGCATCATCAAGCCGCCGCTGGAACTGCCGGCGGGCATCTTCACTGCCCTGCTCGGGGCGCCCTACTTCTTCTATCTGCTTAAACGGAGAGACCGATGAGCCTGAAAATTGAAAACCTCCGTACCGGCTACGGCCCGGCGGTGATTAGTCAATCGCTGACGCTGGAAATCCCGGCGGGCAAGATTACCGCCCTCATTGGCCCCAACGGCTGCGGCAAGTCCACCCTGCTGAGAACCCTGGCCCGGCTGCAACCGCCGCTGGCCGGCCAAATCCTCTTTGACGGCCGCGACAGCCGGAGCTTCAAACCCCGGGAATTCGCCCGGCAGCTGGCCCTGCTGCCGCAGCAGCACCAGATTCCCGAGGGCATCAGCGTGCGCACGCTGGTGTCCTACGGCCGTAATCCCTATGTGAACCTCTGGGGCAGCCTGGGCGACGCGGACAAAAAAATCGTGGCGGAAATGCTGGAACTCACCCACACCGCCGAACTGGCCGACCGGCGGGTGGACGAGCTCTCCGGCGGCCAGCAGCAGCGGGTTTTCCTCGCCATGACCCTGGCCCAGGACACGCCCTATCTGCTGCTGGACGAGCCCACCACCTATCTGGATTTGAACCACCAGGTAACGCTGATGAGTCTGATGCGGACGCGCCAACAGCAGGGACGCACGGTGATTACGGTGCTCCACGACCTGAACCAGGCGGCGCGCTACTGTGATTATCTGGTGGTGCTGAAGGCCGGCGAACTCATCGCCGCCGGCGAGCCGGAGCAGGTGCTGACGCCGGCGCTGCTGGCCGAGGTCTTCGCCGTGGCGGCCCAGCCCTTTTCCTGTCCCTACAGCCACCGGCCCATGTGCATCATCGAGAACGCCCTCGAGGTCCGGCCGGGCTAAAATGGCCGTTTTTTGCGAAGGATAAGCCTATGAAAAAGATGATTTTGCTGGCCCTGGCCGCGACCCTGGCCGCCTGTTCCGACAGCCCCGAGGAGCTGAAACGCAAGGCCGAGGCCGTCATTGCCAGCCCGGAATGCCAGGACTACATCAACCTGCACAATCGCGGCCTGGTGGGCAAGGTGCCCGACGCCGAAATTAAGCAGCTGCACGACCGGGTCATCTACGACATCGAGGTGATGGTGAAGGAGCAGGGCGAGAAGCAAACCCTGCTCAACTGCCGGGCCATCGCCAACCAGCTGCAACAGAACGCCGCCCAGGAGGCCGCCGCCAAACCCAGCGCCCACTAGGCCGCCGTCTTGGCAAAACTGCGGAGACACCCCCCGGGGTGTCTCTTTTTTTTGGGCCGGGGCAGCGCTTCCCCCGGCTGACTGGAAATGAAGCGCTTCCCCCGATGGTCGGGCCGCGCCGCCCGAAGCGCTTCGTTCTGGGCCAGTGCATTCCCCCCGGCCGGTGGCGGTCTTTTTGAGGGAGCGCTTCGTTCTGAAAATCCCGAAAGGGAGAAAACGGCTCCCGGGGTGAAGCGCTTCGTTCCTTCCGCCGCTTTTAATCAGTGCCGACCCGACCGGAGGAGGCGCTTCGGCCTTTACTTGAACCGAGCCCACTGCAAACGAAGCGCTTCCCCCGGGCAGACCTTTTCTCACGAAGCGCTTCGGGGTTGCCGAACAGTAGCCCGACCCGCCGGCTGCAACCAGAAGGGGAGCGCTTCCCTCGTTCTGTTCGGCAATGCCCAGCGCTTCCGGCTGGGGACTGGGGTTTTCCGGCCCTTTTAGTCGGGCCGGGGCGAAGCGCTTCGGTCGGGGCAAAGGATTTTTCCGAACCGACGGCCATCACCGGCCCACAGAGGGGAAGCGCTTCGTTTCGACGGGGCGCTTTTTTTGTGCCCCGCTGAATGGGCCCGGCGGCGGGAAGCGCTTCCTCCACAACCCAGTGGGCCGTGGATTTTCCCGTTCTGTCGCCCGCTGCGTTTCGCCATTTTGAAGCGCTCCCCTCTTCCCCAATCTGCTCCGGGGGAAGCACTTCGGCCCGGAAGGTCGTTTTCTACCTTTCTGCACCCTCCGGCCGCAGCGCGGCGGCCGGCACAGTTAAATCTAAAGAAAGCGCTTCCCCCGGCCCCGCTACTTTTTTCCAGTTTTCCCAGAACGAAGCGCTTCCCGACCGGAGGCCGATAGGCCAGCCCGGCATTTCCAAAATTGAAGCGCTTCGCCCTGGGCCAGTGCATTCCCCCGACCGGTGGTAGTCTTTTTAAGGGAGCGCTTCGTTTTAGGTGGCCGTTGGGAACGAAGCGCTTCAGGATTAAAGCCCCCTGCCGGGGAAGCGCTTCCAGTCGGAAAGATGGTTTTAACGAAGCGCTTCGACCCTGGAACAGGACTAAATCGAAGCGCTTCGTTCTGAAAACCTCGAAAGGGAGAAAACGGCCCCCGGAGCGAAGCGCTTCCGGCTGGTGCAGGTTTCCAGAGCGAAGCGCTTCGGCTTTTATCCAGGGCCGGGGCGAAGCGCTTGGGAATTGGCGAACGGTCGCGGCCCAAAAGGAAGCGCTTCGGTATCTTCAGCCCGAAACGCTCTCCTTCGACTGGCGGGTAAAATAAAGGAAGCGCTTCTTTCCAGGCGACCGGGGTCGGTGATGATGAAAACCGGCGCTAGGGGAGCGCTTCATTTCAGCCGACCGGTGAAGATTGACAGGGGGTCGTCGGGCCGAAATGCTTCGCCCAGGTCTATTTCTATTTCTTGGAAAGGAAGCGCTCCCCTTCTCGCTTTTAGAACGAAGCGCTTCGGTTTATTGGGTCTCTAGGAAGGAAGCGCTTCCCTCTTCTTGGTCAGCTTCCAGCGGGAGGCGGCTTTCCAGATTGAAGCGCTTCGGTTATCCCGCCGACTATCTGGCTTTTTCCAGTCTTCCTAGAGCGAAGCGCTTCCCTCGTTCGGAGGATTGGGACGCCCGGGCGGGCGGGAGAAGGGAAGCGCTTCCTCTTTCTGGGTTTCGGATTGAAGCGCTTCATTTTTCCCGCCGGCCGGTTGATGTTTTCCCAGCTTTGGCCAGCGAAGCGCTCCCGTTTTAATCGGCCTGGCCTGAACGAAGCGCTTCGTTTGGGGGACGGAGAAGATGAAAAACCGGGGAAGCGCTTCCCCTTTGCCAGGAGCGTGGGCCCGGGCGGAAAAATCCCAGCGCTGGCAACGAAGCGCTTCGGCCCACCAATCAAACCAACGACCGGAGAAACGCCAGTCCAGAGGGGAGTGCTTCGGTTTGTTCTTGTTGCTGGTAACGAAGCGCTTCCCTTGGGGTCAAACCGAAGCGCTTCGGGAATCAGCGGCGGACATAAAAAAAGCGCTCCCCGGGGGAAGCGCTTCGGCAGGGTGGGCGCCGGCCTAGCTAACCGGGTCGAAGTGTTCGCCCCGGCGCAGGAAACCCCGGCCGCTGGCGCGCAGCATCGGCAGGTCGGCGCGGCTGTCGCCAAAGGCCCAGCTGTCCGTCCAGGCCCCGGGGCCGAGCTGGGCCTCGATGCGGCGCACCTTCTCCGCCCCGTAGCAGTTGGCACTGCCCAGGCGGCCGGTGCAGCGGCCGTCGGCCTCCTCCAGCTGGGTGGCGATGACGTGGCTGAAACCGAGGGCCTCGGCCCAGGGGCGCAGAAACAGCTCCGGCGACGCACTGACCAGCACACAGCGGCGGCCGGCGGCCTGCTGTTCGCGCAGCTTTTCCAGCCCGGCCGGCAGCAGGGCCTTTTCCAGGCGGGGCCAGTAGGCCCGGGCGGCCTCCTGCAGCTCCCGGGGCGTGCGGCCGGCGATGGTGGCGAGAAGCACCTTCTCCTTGGCCCGGTCGTTGGGAATCAGTTTGAGGCCGTAGCCGATGAACACCGGCGCCAGCCTTAGCAGGTGCCAGAGAAAGGGGCCGGTGCCGAGGTGATAACGCAAAAAGGGGATAAAACTATCCCCCCAGGTGATGGTGCCGTCGAAGTCAAAAAAGGCGTAGGACGGCGCCGCCTGCTCCGGCTGGCTCATAGTTTCAGCCGCTTGAAAATCCCTTCGGGAATGGCGCGGATGATGAACATGATGTAGCGCCAGATGCCCTTGAGATAGACCTCGTTTTTCCCCTTCAGCATGGCCTGGATAATGCCGCGCGCGATTTCGTCCGGGTTGGCCCAGAGGAAGCCGGAGCGCTTCATGCCCTCGGTCATCTTGGTGCGGGTGAAGCCGGGCTTGATGGTAACCACTGCCACGCCGCTTTTGTGCAGCCGGTTGCGCAGGCCCTGCAGGAAGACGTGCAGCATGCCCTTGGCCGAACCGTAGACATAGTTGCTCTGGCGGCCCCGGTCGCCGGCCGGACTGCCGATGACGGCAATCACACCGCGTTTCTGGGCGGCAAAATCGTTGGCGATGGGGGTGAGCAGGCTCATGATGCTGACCGCATTGACGATGACGGTGTTGATAGTCAGCTTGACCGATTTTTCACAGTCGGCCTGCCGGTGCATGACGCCCTGGGCAAACAGCACCGCATCGACGCCGAGCAGGGCCTGTTTGGCGTTCTGCCAGATTTTCTCGTGCTGGTTGAAATCGGCCAAATCGGCCACTTCGCCGGCGATGACCTGTTCGGCGGTGGCACGCACGCGCAAATCGTTGAGCAGGTGATTCAGCCGCTCCGGGTTGCGCGCGACGCAGTAGACCGACGAGCCCCGGCCGATGAGCTGGCGGGCGGTGGCGATGGCAATGTCCGAGGTGGCGCCGAAGATGACCACTTTATTCAGGCTATTCATTTTTTCATTCTCTCGATGAAGTGGGAGGAAAAACCGGGGTCAATGTGTTTCACGAACTCATCCAGCCGGGGGAAGCTGAACTGGAACATTTCCCGGGGCATGCGGGCGTCCTTGGCCGGGTAGAGGGCACCGCCGGCCTCGCGGACGATGTGGTCGAGGCGGGTGAACAAATCCAGGGTTTTCTTGTTGCGGTTCGGGAAGTCCAGGGCCAGGGTAGTGCCCGGGCGCGGGAAGCTCAGCAGGCCCAGCGATGGAATGTCGCCGAAGGTTTTCAGCACGCCGAGGAAGGAGCCCTGGCCGGCGCGGCGGATTTCGGCGAAGACGGCCTTGATGCCCTCGCGCTCCTCGCTGGGCGGAATGACGCACTGGTACTGGTAGAAGCCCTTGGCGCCGTAGATGCGGTTCCATTCGGTGATGGAATCCAGCGGGTAGAAGAAGGGTTTGTAGTGGCTGACGAAGGAGCCCTTGCCCCTGTTCATGCGGTAGTAGAAGGCGTTCACCAGGCGAATGGACAGGCCATTGACCAGGGAGAAGGGCATCTGGAACGGCACGGTCAGCGGTAGCGGCTTGTAGCGCTTGCCCTCGGTGTTGGCCGGGGCATGGCGGCCAACCATGAACACGCCCCGGGTGTTTTTGGAGATGCAGTCAATCCAGGACACGGAGTAGGGCCATTCCGGCTTCAGGCGCTCGTTCAGCTGCCAGTACTCTTCCAGGCTAGCGAATTCGTGGTTTTCACAGATGACGAAGGGGTTGGAAATCTTCTGCAGCTGAATTTCCACCTCGGCAATAAAACCGGTCAGCCCCAAGCCACCAATGGTGGCCCGGAACAGCGCTTCGTTTTCCGTCGGGCTGCAGTTCAGCCGTTCGCCGTTGGAACGCACCAGCAGCAGCGAGCGCACGCTGTTGCCGAAGCTGCCGACCTTGTGGTGGCCCTTGCCGTGCACGTCGTTGGCGACGGCGCCGGCCAGGGTAACGAAGGAGGTGCCCGGCGTTTCCGGTAGGAACCAGCCCTGGGGCACGATTAAATCGAGGATTTCCGAGAGCAATACCCCGGCCTGGGCGCGCAAAATGCCGTTTTTGGCGTCGAACTGGCAGAAATTATCGAGGCCCCGGGCGAGGAAAAGGGTACCGTTGCCGTTCAGGCACACATCGCTGTAGCTGCGGCCGTTGCCGTAGACCAGGAAGGGCTTGGGCGCCGAAGCGCTCAGGTTGTAGTCGATGAGATGTTCATACTGGCGGGCCTTGACCTTGGGCAGGCGGTTCCAGGGGAGATAGTCAGTCATTTTTGTCTCGCATTAGTGAAAATAAAGCCATAAATCCTAAGAGTACCGCAAACCACAGGGTGGTTAAACGGATAAAAATGCTAACGGCAAAGGCGCTCTGCTTATCCAAACCCTTCAGCAGGAGCAGGCTAATCATCACTGCCTCGGCGCCGCCGAGACCGCCGGGCAGAAAGCTGATGGCGCCGGCCAGCATGGAAATGGCGTAGATGAATACGGCCGTATTAAAGGAAATGTCCCAGTGCAGCCAGTGCAAAACGAAATAGAAGGCCACCGCCTCGGCGCCCCAGGAAAACAAGCTGATGACGCTGGTGATGATGAGATTGCGCAGATTATTGGTGCGGCGGCAGCAAACGATAATTTCATTAATCTTGCTGACAATTTTGTGGGGGTGGTTTTGAATGAATTGCGGCGGCCGCACCACCAGATAGCCGAAGAGGCCGATGAAAATCAGCGTCAGCAGAATGGGCATGCGCGCCACCTCGTATTGCCACACGCCCAGGCAGGACAGCAGCACGATGGCCACCAGATCGGAGATACGCTCGCTGACCAGCACGGCCAGGGAGGTGCTCACCGGCACCTGGTATTTGGTCAGGTAATAGCTGCGAATGGCCTCGCCGGCCTTGGCCGGGGTGGTGGTGAGGGCAAAGCCGGCCACATAGATGAGGAAATTCGGCCAGGCCTTGATGGAATGCTGGAGATATTTCAAATAGATATCCCAGCGCACAAAGCGCAGCAGGTAATTCAGGAAGGACAGGGCCAGGGCAATGGCCAGGCCCAGCCAGCCGATTTGCGAAAAGATGGCCACCGTTTCCCGCCAGCCCGCATAGAGGGAAATGCCCACATAGGCGGCGATGGTCAGC
Organism: uncultured Cardiobacteriaceae bacterium; assembly: GCA_963532425.1. GTDB lineage: Bacteria > Pseudomonadota > Gammaproteobacteria > Cardiobacteriales > Cardiobacteriaceae > CAUSKK01. The sequence continues at coordinate 27,622 of CAUSKK010000007.1, read as the reverse complement.
AGGACGGAAAGGATGACGGCGCGAATTTGCCAGTTGCTAATCACAGGGTTACTCCGGAAAAGGCACTGCCCCAGCGCAGCAGGGCGGTGGTGAGACTAATCCAGAGCACGGCGGTGATGAGCAGGTGGCGGTCGGTGAAAATGTCCTTGGCCGTGTCTGTGCCCTTGGCCCGCTGTTTGGTCAGGTAGAGATAGCGGTAGACGCCGTAGATGACCAGCGGCAGGGTGTAAATCAGGTTTTCGGTATTGTGCAGGGCAATGGTGGTCGGCGACACGGTGTAGATGGCAAAGGCCATGATGGCGCAGGCGGCACTGATGGAAATCAGGCTGTTCAGCAGGTCCAGGCTGTAATCGTCCAGCACCCGGCGGGTTTGGTTCTGCTGGCCCTGGTCGGCCAGAATCTGCTGCAGCTCGGTGAAGCGCTTACAGAAACCGAGGAAGAGGGTCAGCATCAGACTGCAGAGCAGCAGCCAGGCCGAGGGCTTAATCAGCAGGCCGATGGTGCCGGCGAGGATACGCAGGATAAAGCCGGCGGCGATGATGAACACGTCCAGCAGCACCACATGCTTCAGATGGAAGGAGTAGGCGATGTTGAGCAGGATGTAGGTCAGCAGTATGAACAGCACCGTCCAATACTGGTGGTAGGCCAGCAGGCCGAAGGTCAGGCCGAGTAGCACGGCCACGGTGGTGATGGCACTACGCACGCTGACCTTGCCCGAGGCCAGCGGCCGGTTGCGTTTGGTCGGGTGGCGGCGGTCGGCCTCGATGTCGAGCAGGTCGTTGAGGATATAGACGCAGCTGGCCACGGCCGAAAAGGCGCAGAACACATAGAGCGACTGCAGAATGGTGGGCCATTGCCACTGGTGGGCAAAGATAAAGCCCAGAAAGACAAAGCTATTTTTAACGTACTGGTGCGGGCGCAGCAGTTTCAGAAGATGTTTATTCATGGAGTAATTTCTCGGTATAGGCTTTCAGCTTGAAATCGGGGGCGCAGGCCGGCACCGGCGCTGGCACGTAGGGGCAGAGCTCACGCAGGGAGGCGGGAATTTCCCGGCGCACCACCACCAGCGGCGCCTGCAGACTGTGGGGCAGCTGACGGTAGTGGCTGAGTCGCTGCCAGTCGTCCTTGAGCTCGGCCGCCCGGTTCAATAGCATCTCATTGACAATTTTCATCCGCAGGGCGTCCATTTTGTTCATGCGGTGGCTGTCCTGGTAGAGGTCCGGTTGCAGCTCCTGTAGGCGCTTGATGTAGTTTTCGGCCTGGAGGAAATCGTGGCGAACGTACATCAGCCCCTCAATGTAGACAAAATAGACCTTGGCCAAATCCTCGGCCCGCTGTTTCGCCGAGACGTTTTTACCCTCGTTCTGCTCATAGTCGGCCAGATAGGCTTCCAGCATCTGCAAGCCCTCCTCGCTGCGGTGGTGGCGGATGAAGTATTGGGCGTAGAGGGTGTATTTGTTCAGTTCCAGCGGCAGGCCCAGGGCGCGCATGTGGTTGGTTTCCCGTAGCATCAGTTCGCGAATGGTTTCCGGCTTGACCTTCGGGTCCTGCATGAGCCGGTTAAAACCAGCCAGGGGCAGCCGTTGGCCGTCGCTGTACTCCTGATAGAGACGGTTGGTGCTGTCCCAGAAAATGTCCTCGTTCTTCCAGTGGCCGATGCTGACGCTGCACACCACCGCCAGGGCCGTGCCGTAGCCGAAGAGGGCCAGCGGCTGCCACCGGGGAATCTGTTTGAACTGGTCGTAGTGCCGTGTCGCCCAGCCCAGGGCCAGGGCCAGCAGCACGGTGGCAAAGGGCAGGGCAATGAAAAGGAAGCGGTTCTGGCGCAGATTGCCCAGGGTATTGATGGGAATCAGGTGGATGACCAGGCTGATGCCAAGGAAAAAGGCCAGAAACAGCAGCAGCAGCCGATTTTTCCGGCGCCAGAGCCAGAACAGCAGGCCCAGCAGGGCCAGCACCACCAGCCAGGAAATCACCCGGTTCAGCGGGTCGCGGCTGATGTATTCGATGGGGTTGTAGTAGCCCTGGTTGCCGAAGGGGAAGAGGGTGTAAACCACATACTCCTTCAGCGCCAGCACCGGCACCTGGTCGGTGAAATAAAAGCGGTGGAAATAGTCCCAGTCGAAATAGCGATGGTAGACGCCGACGGTGTGGCGGGCTTTGAAGGCGAAATAGAGGCCGTCCAGTAGCAGCAGCGCCAGGAACAGCCAGCGGTGGGCCCGCCAGCTGTCGCGCAGGGCCGAGCCCCAGCTTTTTTGGCCGTCCTGCTGCTGGTAGAGGGCGAGCAGGAGGAGCAGGGGCAGCAGCAGAATGCCGGTTTCCTTGGAACCCAGGGCGCCGACGGCACAGGGCAGAATCAGCAGGGCTCCTAGCAGGGGCCGTTTCACACTGAGGAAGACCAGCACGGCCGCCAGGGTGAAGAAGGTGGCGAAGAGGTCAAAGCGCCCGGACAGCCATACCACCGTTTCCACGTTGGCCGGGTGGGCCAGATAGATAAGAGTGGCCACGGTGGCCAGTGGCCGGGCCCGGTCGCCGTAGTGGTTGAGCTGGAGGAAGCGCTTCGTCAGCTGGAACACCAGCAGCACGGTGCCGTAGAAGACCAGCACATTGACGGCGTGGCTCAGCTGGGGGCTCAATTCCCCCCACAGTCGCACCTCCAGCCACCAGCTCACAAAGGCCAGCGGGCGGAAGTAGCTGGTGGTGGCGAAAACCGGCCGGGTAATCAGGTCCCAGCTCACCTCCTTCTGAAACAGATAGGGGTCCTCCTTGATGAGATAGAGGTCGTCCCAGACATAGTCATAGCCGATGCTTTTGCCGTAGAGCAGCAGCAGCAGGAGCAAACTCAGGCCATAGAAAAGAGCCGGACTCTTTCCCAAAGTTTTACAGTTAAACATCTTAATCCTTGCTTAGTTGGCGGCCGTAGGCGTGCAGGTCAAAATCCGGCGCACAGGCGGGAATGGGCCGGGAGTGGCTCTGGCAGCTGGCCCGCACAAAATAGTGAACATAGTTGGCCAGCAGCGCTGCGGCCGGTTTATCCGAATATTGCACCCGCTGGAATTTGGCGAGCTGGGCCAGGTCATGCTTGACCTGCTCTGGCCGGTCCTCCAGCAGGGCCAGGAGCAAATCCTCCTGCAGGTACTCCATATTGTCATCAAATTTTTCCCCCACCAGTGCCCGCACTTTATCCAGGGCGGCCCGGGCGGCTCGGTGGTCCTGGTCAATGTAGTTATGGCCCCGGGCCTGGAGCACATAGAGATTCAGCAGCTGATTGCGCTTCACCACTTCGCCCTTGAATTTAAAGTCCTTGTTTTCAAAAAGCTTAATCTGCTCGCCGAGCACGGCCAGTCCCCGGGGGTCCTTGAACTTGTGAATGAGGTATTCGGCATAGCCGATGTAGATTTCTGGACGCGGGGCAAAATGATGGCGGGCGGTGATGTCCAGTTCGGCGCCGACAATCCGTTCCACCTCGGCCCGGTTGTCCCGGCTTTTCAGCAGCGACTGGAAGTAGTTCACGCTGGAGAGGCCATAGTTATATTTGCGATAGTTGGCCTCGTTGGCCCGCCAGAGCACATCGGAATTCTTCCAGTGGCTGGCCTCGATGCTGGCGGTGATGAGCAGGGCCAGCAGATAGGCCAGCGGCAGCAGCAGCCGGCGGTCCTGGGCCAGGGCGCTGGGCTCGGGTTGGCGGGCCAGAAAGCGCTGGCCGAGCAGGGCGAGGCCGAGGCAGAAGAACGGCAGCGGCAGCAGCAGGAAGCGGTGCTGGATGAGGTTGCCGGCCAGGTTGATGCCGACCAGATGGAGCACCAGCAGCAGGCCGAGCAGATAGGCCAGCAGCAGGGCCGCCCCAGCCCGGCGTCGCCAGAGGAGCCAGGCCAGGGCGCCAAAGAAGAGCGCGCCGACTACCCAGCTCAGCCCGTAGCCGCCCCGGTCCTCCAGAAAATAATCCAGACTGGAAAAAACCCCCTGGTGGAAGAAGGGCAGGGCGCTGTAGAGCACATACTCCTTCAGGGCCAGCAGCGGCAGCTGCTGCTGGAAATAGGCGGTTTTGATGTAGTCCCAGGAGAGGCCGTGGTGATAGAGGCCCGAGGCGTAGAAACTGCGCAGCAGCAGATAGGCCAGAGCCAGTAGCAGCAGCAGACCGTAGAGGGCCCGATTTTGCCGGCCGCTTTCCCGCAGCAGCTCGCCCCAGGGCCGCTGGCCGTCCTGGCGCCGGTATAAATCCAGCAGCAGGCTGAAGCCAAGCAGCAGCAGGCCGGTTTCCTTGGCCCCCAGGGCCAGCAGGGCGCAGAGGCCGATGGCCAGCAGGCGCCAACCCCGGGCCGGGCCGCCGAGCTGGAGGCGCAAAGCCAGAAAGATGAACAGCGTCGCCAGCAAATCAAAACGGCCGGACACCCAGGCCGCCACTTCGACATTGGCCGGATGAAGCAGATAGACGGCGGTGGCAAAGGCCGCCAGCGGCGTGGCCCAGGGCGTTTGAAATTTAAGGGTCAGCAGCCGGCGCATAAAGCTGAAAATCACCAGGCCGAGCAGATAGAAAGCGGCCACATTGACCGCGTGGCTGATGGTGGGCGACAGCCGGCCGAAGGCCTGTACCTCCAGCCACCAGCTCAGGAAAACCAGCGGACGAAAATAGCTGGTCTGTTGCAGCACCGGCCGGGCGATGAGCTCCCAGTTCAGGCCCTCGTTGAGCATGGCCGGGTTGAAAACCAGCAGGGCGTTATCGTCCCAGACATATTCAAAAAAAATACTGCGGCCGTAGACCAGCAGCACGAGCAGCAGGCTAAAGAGATAGAAATAGCCCGGTTTGTTAATGGATGATGTGGACATGAAACTAGCCAAAGGAATAAACCCAGCCGGTAATTCAATGTTCATGCCAGCACCGCCCGCCGCCCCATTTTGCTACGGCCGCCGCTACCCTTGACAGCTGCCGGCCAACGGCCTAGAATTCGCTCCCTTAACGCGCCCGTAGCTCAGTGGATTAGAGTACTTGGCTACGAACCAAGCGGTCGGAGGTTCGAGTCCTTCCGGGCGCGCTTAAAAAAGCCGGAGCCCCGCGAAAGCGGGGCTCTTTTTTTATGGTCCGATTGGGGTCCTAGGGAATGCCGGCCAGCTTGTGAGTCTGCAGACTCAGCTGCCAGTGCTGGCTGCCGGGCCGGCCGTTCAGCGCCCCCAGCTGTTCCAGGGTGAAGCGCAGATTCATCTGGCCGTCGATTTCACAGGGAGACAGATAGTAGCGCGGCGCCACAATCAGCCGTTCCAGCTGGGCACAGAATTCGCCCATCTCCCCATCGACCACCACCCGCACCTCGTCGGCCCGGCGCAGGGCCTGGGCCGTGTACTGGCGGGCATAGAAGCGCTTCGGGCTGGTGGCCACATAGTCAAACAGCGGCGACACCGGCCGCAGGCCGTTGGTTTCCAGGGCGAGGAAATGGCCGCGTTCCTTCAGGGCCTGGAGCAGCGCTTCCAGCTGGGGATGAAGGGTCGGTTCGCCGCCGGTGATGATGACATTGCGGCAGCCATAGCCGGCCACCGTCGCCAGCACCTCGGCCAGCGACTGCCAGCGGTAGCGGTGATAGTCGGTGTCGCACCAGGGACAGGCCAGATTGCAGCGGCCGAGGCGGACGAAAACCGCCGGCATGCCGGTGTTGTAGCCCTCGCCCTGGCAGCTGGCGAAGATTTCCACTATGGGCAGCCGGATTTCAGCGCTCATATTCACAGTAGCTGCTGGCGGTTTCATAGAGACGAATCCGGCTCAGGGGCAGGTCGGCGCCGAGGACGTCGAAGATATGACGGCAGAGGTTTTCGCAGGTGGTGCGGCCGTCCAGGGCGTAGGTTTTGGCGGCGAAGGACTGCAGCAGCGCCGCAATCTGGCACTCCCGCTCGCTGTTGCGGTCGTAGAGAAAGGCATGGTCCAGGGCCGTGAGAATCTGCGCTTCCACCCGGCTTTTCAGGTCCTGATAGTCCAGCAGCATGGCCGCCTTGGGCCCCGTCGGCTGAAGCGCTTCGCCGGCCACCTCCACCCGTAGCCGGTAGGAATGGCCGTGGAGATGGCGACACTGGCCATCGTGGCCGTCGAGCAGATGGGCGCTCTCGAAGCGAAATTCCTTGGCAATTCTAAACACCGGCCCGCTCCGCCAGATAGTCGCGCAGGGACTCCTCCCGCAGCCGGCAGCTGGGGCAGTCGTGGCAGCCGCCGGCCACGCCCCGGTAGCAGCTGTGGCTGTGGTCGCGCACCAGCTCCAGACCGCCGAGCTCATCGGCCAGGGCCCAGGTTTCCTTTTTGCTGCGGTACATCAGCGGCGTGCGCACGTCAAAATCCCGGCCCAGGGCCAGATTCAAACTGACATTCATGGATTTAACAAAAACATCGCGACAGTCGGGATAGCCGCTGTAGTCGGTCTGGCTGACGCCGAGATAAATGGTGCCCAGGTTCCGTTCGCCGGCGAAGATGGCCGCATAGAGCAGAAACAGGGCATTGCGGCCGGCCACGAAGGTGTTCGGCAGGGCGCCCTGCATCTGGATTTCGGCGCCGGCGTCCATGAGGGCGTTGTAGGTGATTTGGCCCAGACTGTCCAGGCGCAGCAGCGTCTGCGGCACCCCCAGTTGTTCACAGATAAAACGGGCCCGTTCCAGTTCGATGGCGTGGCGCTGGCCGTAGGCAAAGCTAAGCGCTTCAACGTTGGCCGGCCCGAATTCCTTCCGGGCCAGCAGCAGACAGGTGGTGGAATCCTGGCCGCCGGAGAAGACGACCAGGGCGCGGGTTGATGGATTCATGATTTTTCCTTGTTTTTTAGCGTGGGTAGTTGCGACCACGGGGGCGGCGATTATGCCAGAATCGCTTCCCTAGCCCCAATAGAGCGTGCGGTTGTGCTGGCGAATGTGGCGCAGCAGCAGGGCGAGCAGAAAGGCCACCGTCTGGCAGAGCACGATGGTGGCGCCCGGGGCACTGTTCCAGCGGTAGCTGAGCAGCACGCCGGCGGCGGTGCTCAGCACGGCAATGAGGCTGGCCAGCAGCAGCATCAGCCCGAAGCGCTTCGTCAGCAGCTGGGCCGCCAGGGCCGGGGCAATGAGCAGGGCCACCACCAGAATCACCCCGACGGCCTGCAGGGCGGCAACGGTTATCAGGGTCAGCAGCACCAGCAGCAGAGCGCCGAGCCGGGCCGGGGCCAGGCCCACCAGCCGGGCTTGCACCGGGTCGAAGACGAAGAGCATCAGCTCCCGCCCCTTCAGGGCCAGCACCAGCAGAATCAGCAGGCAGATGAGCAGAATTTGCAGACGCTGGGCCGGCAGCATGCCGAGCAGATTGCCGAAGAGCAGATGCACCAGATGCTGGCCGCCGCTGCTGAAGGCGATGCCGAGGGCGAAGAGGGTGGCAAAGCTGATGCCGAGCAGGCTGTCGCTCTTCAGACTGCTGCGCCGTTCGAGCCAGGCCGTCAGCGAGGCGCAGGATAGACCGGCGCCGAAGGCCCCGAGCAGCAGGGGCAGGCCGAGGGCGTGGGCGATAACCACCCCCACCAGCAGCGCATGGGAGATGGCATCGGCCATCAGCGACCAGCCCTTGAGCACGAGGAAGCAGGAGAGCAGGGCGCAGGTCAGGGCCAGCAGCAGGGCCACCCACAGGGCCTGTTGCATGAAGGGATAGCGAAGCGCTTCCTGGATAAAGTTCCACATAAAACCTCCTAGGTGCGCCACCGGAGCGCGCGTTTAATCAGGAAGATGGCGAAGAACAGGGCGCTCTGCAGCAGGACAATGAGGGCGCCGGTGTTGCGGCCGAGGAAATAGCTGAGGTAGGTGCCGAGGGCGGCGGTGCTGGTGCCGAGGGCGAAGGCAATCAGCAGCACCCGGTCGAAGCGCTTCGTCAGCAGAAAGGCGGTGGCGCCGGGGGTGATGAGCAGGGCAATGACGAGAATGGCCCCCACCGTCTGCAGCGAGGCCACCACGGCGGCGCTGACCAGACCAAAAAAGAGCCACTGCAGCGGCCGCACCGCCAGCCCCGAGGCCACCGCCTGGATTTCATCGAAGAAGAGCAGCATCAAATCCCGCCATTTCAGCCCGATGAGCAGCAGCGAGAGCAGGCCAATGGCCAGCAGCTGCCACAGGTCGCTGTCGGCGATGTGCAGGATATTGCCCTGAATCACCGCCTGCAGATTCACGGCGCTGGGATAGAGCGAGCTGATAAACAGGCCGAGGGCGAAAAAGCTGGTGAAGACAAAGCCGATGACCGCGTCCTGCTTGAGCAGGGCGAGCCGGCGCAGGAAGAGCATGCCGGCGCCGGCGAGCAGGCCGGTGAAGAAGGCGCCCACCGCATAGGGCAGCTGCCAGAGATAGGCCAGGGCCACGCCGGGCACCACCGCGTGGGAGAGGGCGTCGCCGATGAGCGACCAGCCCTTGAGCAGCAGAAACACCGAGAGCAGGGCGCAGACGCCGCCCACCAGCGTGGCGCAGAGCAGGGCCCGCACCATGAATTCATAGTGGAAGGGTTCGAGCCAGTTCATAGGCTGCTCCCCTGGTGGTCGAAGACGGCCGGATGCTCGTCGTCGCTGACGATGCTGATGCCGCCGAGGCCGATGTTCTTCAGGGCACTGCCGAAGGCCTTCTCCAGATTGGCGATGGTGTAAATCTCCTTCACCGGCCCGGCGGCGATGACGGTGCGATTGAGCAGCACCGTTTCATTGCAGTAGAGCGGCACGGCACCGAGGTTGTGGGTGGCCACCAGCATGAGATAGCCCTCCTGGCGCAGCTGTTTGAGCAGGTCCATCACCGCATATTCGGTCTGCACATCGACGCCGGTGAAGGGCTCGTCCAGCAGAATGACCCGGCTTTCCTGGGCCAGGGCCCGGGCCAGAAAGACGCGTTTGCGCTGGCCGCCGGACAGTTCGCCGATTTGCCGGTCGGCCAGATTGGCCACCGCCAGCCGGTCCAGGGCCGCCGCCACCTTCTCCCGGTCCACGGGCCGGGGCTGGCGCAGCCAGTTCATGTGGCCATAGCGGCCGAGCATGACCACGTCGCGGACGAGGATAGGGAAATTGTGGTCAATCTGGTCGTTCTGGGGCACGTAGGCGATGGCGTTGGCGCGCAGGGCGGCGGCGATGGGCTGGCCGTCGAGGCTGACGGTGCCGGTCTGGGGCTGGACGATGCCCATGATGGCGTTGAACAGCGTCGATTTGCCGCTGCCATTGACGCCGACCAGGCCGTAGCAGTTGCCGCTCCGCAGCTGGCAGTGGACGTCGTGCAGGGCCCGGTGGCCGTTGGGATAGACCACGCTCAGGTTATCCACGGTGAGCACAGTTTCTTGCATGGCTTTTCCTCCAAAAAAAACTCCGGACGCCATTTTGACACCAAGCGCTTCCCCTGCCCGGAAATATAAACCCGGCCGCCGTTTCCCTGGCCCCGGCGAATCGCTATGATGAGGCGTTTTCCGGGCTCCGGCGGCGTTGGCACTGCATTTGCCAGTGGCCAGCCGAACGGGGCCCGACCCCGAAGCTAACAAAAGGAAAAGCGATGAAAAAAAGCTATCTGGCGCTGTTGCTCAGCTCGTCCCTGTGGGCGGCACCGCCCGTGAAGGAAGTGGCCGAAGATTGGCTGCTGGTGTGCGATAACACCCACTTTTGCCGGCTGGCCGGCTACCAGAGCGCCGAGGACCCCAATCCGGTCTCCGTGCTGCTGAGCCGGGCTGCCGGCGATGTGCCCCTGACCGCCGAACTGGCCATTGGCCGGGCCGCCGAGGGCGATGGCAGCCTGCCCAGCAAGGTGCAGATGGCCCTGAACGACGTCGACCAGGGCGAAATCAGCCTGGACGCCAACGGCCGGGGTAAGCTCAGCGCCGAGCAGACCGAGGCCCTGGCCCAGCTGCTGGGCAAGAGCAGCGCGCCGAAGATTAGTTTCAGCAGCGGCGACCGGCGCTGGTTCCTGTCGCCGCTGGGGGCGGCGAAGCGCTTCGCCGAGCTGGAGGAAAAACAGAAGCGCTGGGGTAAACCCTCCTCCTACAGCAACCCGGGCAACGACAAATTGCCGCTGCTGGAGCCGGCCCCGACGCCGGTGGTGGGGGCGGTGAAACTGCCGAAGAAGGACCCCACCTTCTGGAAATACGGTGAGGCCGGCTTCGATACCTTTGCCAAGCTGCTGGCCAAAAAGCTGAAGAGCGTGCAACAGCGCTGCCACCCGCTGATTAGCGATGAAACTGCCATCAACGAGTTCCGCAAATTCGTAATTTTCCCGCTGGACGACAATAACCTGCTGGTGCAAACGGCCTGTGAGTACGGCTCCTACAATATGACCTCGGCCTTCGCCGTAGTGGACAAGGATTTCAGCAAAATTCGCCAGCTGGAGATGATTCCCTCCTACGGCGAGAGCGACGACCAGGCCTTCAAAAATGGCGTGCTGCGCGGCTGGTCGGTGCCCAGCGCCAAGGCCGACTGTGTCTATCGCATCGAAATGGTCTGGGACGGCTACAAGATGGCCAAAACCAGCGAACTGAGCGCCGGCCTCTGTCGCGGCTTCCACAATGGCGCCTGGCAGCTGCCCATGTTCGTGAGCACGGTGCAGCAGGTGGACAAGCCGCTGGCCTCGGCCCAGCCCGAGGAAGAGCGTGGCGGCCCGGCCCCCGGCAATCTGCTGCGCCAACGGAGCTCGGGCCAGCATTCCCCCGCCGGCGCCGACGACCTCAACCCCACCCAGCGACTTATGCAGTGTTTGAACCCCCCACCCCAGTCCTAGCGGCTGGCCGGCGCTCCTCCGGGAGCGCTTTTTTTTGGCCCGGAAGCGCTTCCCTGGGCAGGTTCGGGTTTTTCCGCACGGCCGGCGGGGGCCAGTGGCTCTAGCGGCGGGATAGAGGGGGAGCGCTTCATTCCCACCGGGATTTTTCCAGCGCAGCGCTTCGGTTTAAGCAACTGGCTGGGGTAGAAAAGAAAGCCTCAGCCGCTAACCGAAGCGCTTCGTTGGGATTGTTCCGGAGGGGAAGCGCGTCGTTCCCTAGCGGCCTAGGCGAATGGAAGCGCTTCCGGCTGGAAAGCCAAAAAAGATGAAGTCAGATAAAACGGCTGGAATAGGCAAAGCGCTTCGAGCTGGAGGACTAGGGGGGAGCGCTTCGTTCCCACAGGGCGTTTTCTGGCGGAGCGCTTCGGTCTAGAGGATTTGGCAAAGCGCGCCCAGGGGTGGGGCGGTCGGGTGTCGCTGGAAAGACCAAAATAAAAAAGCCCCCAGGGGGCGGGGGCGGCCAAGCTTAGATGGCCCGGGGCCAGTTGGCGCGGGTTAAAGAGCTCGGGGCCGAGGCCGAGACTAAAAAGCGTGGGCCAGATAGCTCGGGGCCGGGACCAGAAGCCGGGGCGGCCCGGGCCGGGGTTTTAGATGGCCCAGGCGCCGTTGTCCGGGTCGGCGCTGGCACGGATGATGCCGGCGGCCACGGTCTGGTTGGAGCTCTCGTCGATGAGGATAAAGGCGCCGGTTTTGCGGTTCTGGCGGTAGTCGGTGGCCACCAGCGGCTGTTGCAGCGCCAGACGCACCGAGGCGATGTCATTCATGGCCAGCGCCCCCACCTCGGCCCGGCTGGAACTGAGGGTCTGCGGGTCCAGCACCAAATCCACGGCGCGCACCTTGGCGGCCACGGTCTGCACCCCCTGTTTGAGCAGATAGCGCCGGGCCGGATTCAGCGGCTGCTGGTCAAACCAGCAGAGGGCGGCGTGCAGCTGCTTTTCCGTCCCCGGCCCGCCGGCGCCGACCAGGCAATCGCCCCGGGACAGGTCCACATCCTCGTTCAGCTCGACGGTAACGTTCTCGCCCGGCCCGACCCGGTCCCGGGGGCCGTTGATGTCGTAGAGCGCTTTCACCGTGCCTTCCCGGCCCTGGGGCTCAAGGCGCAGGCGGTCGCCCGGCTGTAGCTGGCCCTGTTCCACCCGGCCCTGGTAGCCGCGAAAATCATCGGCGGTGCTGCCGTCCAGGCGCAGCACCCGCTGCACCGGCAGAATCAGCGGCCGTTCCTCCAGCCGGGCCGTGCTCAGCGGCAGGCTTTCCAGCAGTGGCAGCAGCGCTTCGCCCGTGTACCAGGGCGTTTTTTCACTGCGGCGGACGATGTTATCGCCCTGGAGGGCCGAAATGGGCACCGGCTGGAAGTGTCGGATGCCGAGGGTGGCGGCCAGCTCCCCGTAGGCGCGCACAATGGCCTCATATTTGGCCCGGTCGAAGCCGAGCAAATCCAGCTTGTTCACGGCGACGAGGATATGCTCACAGCCGAGCAGCTGCAGCAGGGCGCTGTGGCGTTTGGTCTGCACCAGCAGCTCGGCCCGGCCGGCCCCGTCGAAGCGCACCCGGGTGGCGTCGATGAGGACGATGGCGGCGTCGGCGGTGGAGGCGCCGGTAACCATGTTGCGGGTGTACTGCTCGTGGCCGGGGGTGTCGGCGATGATGAATTTGCGCCGGGGCGTGGCGAAGTAGCGATAGGCCACGTCGATGGTGATGCCCTGTTCGCGCTCGGCCTCCAGGCCGTCGGTAAGGGCGGCGAAATCCGGCTGTTCGTTGGCGGTCAGGCTCTGCAGCTGGTCGCTGAACAGGGCCTTGCTGTCGTAGAGCAGCCGGCCGATGAGGGTGGATTTGCCGTCATCGACGCTGCCGGCGGTGATAAAGCGTAGAAGTGTGCTCATGGGAATTCTCTAGAAATAGCCGGCGCGTTTGCGTTTTTCCATGGAGGCGGCGTCGGTGCGGTCGTCCATGCGGGTGGCACTGCGTTCGGAGACGGTGGCGGTGGCGGTTTCGGCGATGATGTCGGCGACGCTGACGGCCGCGCTGGCCACCGGACAGGTGCAGGTGATGTCGCCGACGGTGCGGAAGCGCACCGAGCGTTCGACGACGGTTTCACCGTCCCGGGCCGGGGTCAGCTCGGTTACGGGCACGAGCAAATCGCCGCGCTCCACCACCGGCCGGCGGTGGGCGAAGTAGATGCTCGGCAGGGGAAGCGCTTCGCGCTGGATATATTGCCAGATGTCCAGTTCCGTCCAGTTGGAGATGGGGAAGACGCGCATGTGCTCGCCGGGGTTAAGCCGGGCGTTGTAGATGTCCCAGAGCTCCGGCCGCTGGTCCTTGGGGTTCCACTGGCCGAAATCGTCGCGGAAGGAAAAGATGCGTTCCTTGGCCCGGGCCTTCTCCTCGTCGCGGCGGGCGCCGCCCATGAGCGCATCGAAGCCCTGGGCCTCGATGGTCTCCAGCAGCGTAACCGCCTGGTGGGCGTTGCGCGATTCCAGCGGCGTGCGCAGGCGCACCGTGCCCCGGCGAATGGATTCCTCCACCGCACCGATGACGCTCTTCACGCCGGTGCGGGCGATGGTCTCGTCGCGGAAGCGCAGCACCTCGGGGTAGTTATGGCCGGTGTCGATGTGCACCAGGGTGAACGGCAGGCGCAGCGGCCGGCCGGGCAGGCGGAAGGCCTTCTGGGCCAGATGGAACAGCACCACCGAATCCTTGCCGCCGGAGAAGAGCAGGGCCGGATTGCGGGTGCTGGCGCTGAGCTCGCGAATGATATAGATGGCCTCCTGCTCCAGCATATCCAGCTGGGCCGAAGCCGACGATGATTCCTGTGCGGTCATATTGCCTCTTTTTTATGGGTGTGCAGGCCACATTCCCGTTTGTCGGCCCGTTCCCAGCTCCAGCGGCCGGAACGAATGTCTTCGCCGGCGCGCACGGCGATGGTGCAGGGTTCGCAGCCGATGGAGGGGTAGCCCTGGTGGTAGAGGGCGTTGATGGGCAGTTCCTCGGCGTGAACATAGGCCCAAACATCGTCCTCGCTGAAATCGAAGATGGGGTTGAATTTTTTCATGGCCCGCTCCCGGTCGGCCTCGACGAAGGTCAGTTCGTGGCGGGTCAAAGCCTGGCTGCGGCGCTGGCCGGTGAGCCAAACGCTGGCTCCGGCCAGCACCCGATTGAGGGGCTCCACCTTGCGCAGGTGGCAGCAGGCGTGGCGCAGTTCCAGCGATTCATACATGGGATAGAGGCCGTGGCGGGCGGTGAAGTCGGCCACGGCGGTGGCGTCGGGCTGCACCCAGTGGAGGGGCCGGCCGAAGCGCTTCAGGAAAACGTCGGCCAGGGCCAGGGTTTCGCCGTGGAGGCGGCCGGTGTCGATGGCCACGATGTCGATGGCCAGATTGAGCCGGGCAATCACCTCGCTGATGACCATGTCTTCCACGGCCAGACTGGTCATCTGCACGATGCGACCGGGCTCCGTGGCGATTTGGCGCAGGCGCTCGTCCAGGGTGGCCCGGAGCTGGGCCAGCCGGTCGGCCGCGTAGACCGGTTGGGGGATAGACCAAAGGGCTGTCATGGGATTCTCCAAATGATTTGGCCCAATCTTAAGAAATCGCCCCGGCCCGGACAAAGAGCGGAAATTTATAGGCCCATGCCGAACGCTTATGCCGGCGTTGCTATACTGGCCGCTCCGACCGCTCGTTTAGGAGAAATCCCATGAAAATAAAAAAACCTTGGCAGGGGGCCCTATTTCTGGCGTTTGCCCTGGCGCTTATCTACGGCCTGCGCCGCTGGGGCGAGGGCGAAAGTCCAGCGGAAGCCCTGCTCACCGGCCTGCTCTTCGTCGGGCTGCTGCTGGTGCTGATGGGGGTAACGAAATATTGGCCCCAAATCCAGAGCCGCTGGCCGGTCCTGGCCCGTCGGCCCAACGCTCTGCTGTTCGGCTGGATTTTCCTCGTCCAGCTGGTTTTCCACCGCCAGGAGTCCTGGCCCAAAATGGTGGTGGGCGGACTGATAGCGGCCCTGGTGGGCACCTGGTGCTATTCGGCCTGGTGCCGGCGCCAGCAACGCCGGGCCCTTTCGGATAAACCATCAACCTAAAAAAAGCGCTCCTCCGGGAGCGCTTCTTTATTTTTCGGTTTTGGCGGTTTCGGGACGGAGTTTCTCGGCCAGCCAGAGGCCAAGCTCCCCCCGAGCGAGGTCGCCTTTTTCTCCGCCCCTACTCGTTTCCGATTTTGGCCGTTTCGGGACGCAGCTTCTCGGCCAGCCAGAGGCCAAGCTCAAACATGCCGTACAGCGGCACCGCCAGCAACGTCTGGGAAATCACGTCCGGCGGGGTCAGAATCGCGCCGATGGTAAAGGCGGCCAGCAGCACATAGGGGCGCTGGCGTCGCAGTTTGGCCGGCTGCAACAGGCCGAGCAGCACCAGAATAATCAGGGCCACCGGCACCTCGAAGACCAGGCCGAAAACCAGAAACATGGCCGTGCTGATGCTGAGATAGCGGCTGATGTCCGGCATGAAGCTCACCCCCTCCAGCTGGATGCCGCTGAAAAAATGGAACATCAGCGGCAGGATAACGAAGTAGGCAAAGAGCACGCCCAGGTAGAACAGCAGCGTCGCCGACAGCAACAGCGGCCGGGCGAAGCGCTTCTCGCTGGGCAGCAGGGCTGGGGCCACATAGGCCCAAATCTGGTAGAGCAGAAAGGGAATGGTGAGCAGCACCGCCACCAGCAGACAGACCTTCAGCGGCGTCAGGAAAATATCGATGCCGTCCTGGGCCAGCATGGTTTGGCCCTGCAGCAGGCTGGCCAGCACCGGCCGGGCAAAGGCACTGTAAACGGTGCCGGAAAAGGGCAGCAGCAGCAGGAAAACCAGCGTAACCGCGCCAATCATATAGAGCAGCCGGGTGCGCAGTTCCACCAGATGGGACATGAAATCCTCCGGCGGCTCCGGCGCTTCCGGCGGGGGCAGGGGGGGATTAGTCATGGTCGCGTTTCTCGAGGGATAGGGGTTGGGCCGGCGGGGGTTCCGGGCCGGTGTCGCGTTCGGCCTCGGCCAGGCCGGCGCCGTAGTCGTTCATATTCATAATGGAACGGTTGAGCTCGTCGATGTGTTCCTTGATTTCCCGGTCGTAGAGCTCCCGTTCCAGCTGGTCGAGGCCCAGTTCCTCATTGACCCGGCCTTTAACCTCGTGGTAGTGGCGGAAAAACTGGCGCTTCAGCTGCACCAGATTGCGCACCACCTCCGGCAGCCGCTGGGGGCCGATGACAATCACGCCCAGCACCAGCAGCAGCAGCACCTCGCTGAAGCCGATTTCAAACATCGGCTTTGTCGCGGGCCGGGGCGGTTTTCTCGGCGCCGGCGGCGCGGTGTTCAATCACGGTGGGCGCCGGCTCGGCCGGCTTTTCTTTGCTTTTATCGTCGCTAACGGCCTCGCGGAAGCCCTTGATGGCCGAGCCCAGGTCTTCGCCGAAGCTGCGCAGTTTCTTGGTGCCGAAGATGGCGAACACAATCAGCAGAATAATCAACAGTTGAAACGGTCCAACGCTCATAGCAATCTCCTTAGAAACGGGGAAGCGCTTCGGAGGGAAGCGCTTCGGGGGTGGGGTTTAGACGGCCTGCACGGCGGTGATGGCGATGGTATAGACGATATCTTCCACCAGCGCCCCCCGGGACAGGTCATTGACCGGTTTGCGCATACCCTGGAGCACCGGGCCCACCGCAATGGCCCCGGCGGTGCGCTGGACGGCCTTGTAGGCGATGTTGCCGGCGCTCAAATCCGGGAAGATAAACACGTTGGCGCGGCCGGCCACCGGGCTCTCCGGGGCCTTCTGGCGGCCGACGCTGGCCACGGAGGCCGCGTCATACTGCAGCGGGCCATCGACGAGAATATCCGGCCGGGCCTCGCGCACCAGTCGGGTGGCCTCCTTGACCAAATCCACATCCGGGCCGGAACCGGAATTGCCGGTGGAATAGGACAGCAGGGCCACCCGGGGCTCCAGACCGAAGGCCTTGGCGCTGTCGTGGGACTGGCTGGCGATGGAGGCCAGCTCGGCGGCGGTGGGATTCGGCACCACGGCACAGTCGCCGTAGACCAGCACCTGGTCGGGCAGGCACATGAAGAAGACCGAAGACACGGTGGCGGCGCCGGGCGCCATCTTGATGATTTGCAGCGGCGGGCGAATGGTGTTGGCCGTGGTATGGACGGCGCCGGAAACCAGTCCGTCCACCTCGCCGGCCTCCAGCATCATGGTGCCCAGCACCACATTGTCGGCCAGCATTTCCCGGGCCTGTTCCTCGGTCAGGCCCTTGGCCTTGCGCAGTTCCACCAGCCGGGCCACATATTTTTCCCGGGAAGCGCTCGGGTCCAGAATGACCAAATCCGGATGTAGTTCGATGCCCTGCTGGGCGGCCACGGCCCGCACGCTGGCCTCGGGGGCCAGCAGCACACACTTGGCCAGCCGGCGCTGGGCACAGCTGTTGGCGGCCTGCACCGTGCGTGGCTCGTCGCCCTCGGGCAGGACGATGGTTTTCTGGGCGGCAATGGCCTTTTTCACCAGATTGAAGCGGAAGTAGGCGCCGGAATGATTGGGTTTGGCGGGAGCGGCCAGGTAGTCCTTGGCCCAGGCCGCGTTGATGGCGCTGGCCTGGGTTTGGGTCTGGAAGTAATGGGCGCCGTGCTGAAGCTGGCCGGCGCTGCTCCGGTCGGCCACCAGCACCACATCCGCCTGCAGCCATTGCTGCACCAGCCGGTTCAGTTCCCAGCCGTAGGGGGCGGCCGGGTCATGGCTTAGACCGTTCAGCAGCAGTACCGGCGCGCTGCCGGCCCGCTCGTCAATTTTTAACAGCAGCGCTTCGGCCAGGGCGTCCAGATTGTCGCCGTAGAGGGCGGCGGCGGGATTGCTGAGCAAATCGGCCAGATTCAGGCTGACGGCGCCGGGAAAATGGCCGGCCAGGCTTTGGGCGGCGGGCTGTTCGCCGCTGACCGGTACGAATAGTAGGGTTTTCATGGCTTTCTCCTTAAGAACTTAGGGCGTCCGTGTCGCGGGCAATGAGCAGTTCCTCGTTGGTGGGCACCACCCAGATGGGCTTGGAACCGGCCTTGGCGATGTTGCCCTGCTTGCCGCGGGAGGTTTCGTTGTTCAATTTTTCGTCCAGGGCCAGGCCGAGGAAGCCGAGCCGGTCCACGGCCATTTTCCGGATAAGGCTGGAATTCTCGCCGATGCCGCCGGTGAAGACCAGGGCGTCGAAGCCGTTCAGCGCCACCGCCTGGGCGGCGATGTGCTTGGCCAGCCGGTAGGCGTAGACATGCAGGGCGCGGGTGGCGTTGAGATTGCCGGTGGCGTGGGCCTCCTCCAGGGTGCGGCAGTCGTTGGACAGGCCGGAGAGGCCGAGCAGGCCGGACTGCTTCCACAGCAGATTGTCGATGTCCTTAACGTCCAGGCCCAGCTCGCCGAAGATGGCAATGGCGCCCGGGTCGATGTCGCCGGAGCGGGTGCCGTGCACCAGCCCTTCCAGGGGCGTTAAACCCATCGTTGTATCTTCCGAATGGTCGAAGTCCACTGCGGCAATGGAACCGCCGTTGCCCAGGTGGCAGATGACCGTCTTCGGCTTCTCAATGCCCAGCAGCTCCGGCATTTGCCCGGCCACGTAGCGGTAGGAGGTGCCGTGGAAGCCGTAGCGGCGGATTTTGTTTTCCGTGTAGTACTTGTAGGGAATGGCGTACAGGTAGGCGTGTTCCTTTAGGTGCTGGTGGAAGGCGGTGTCGAAAACCACCACCTGGGTCAGCGTCGGGAAGCTGTGGCGGGCGGCCTTGATGCCGACCACGTGGGCCGGGTTGTGCAGCGGGGCCAGGGCAATGCAGGCCTCAATCTTTTCCACCACCTCATCGGTAATCACCACCGATTCGCTGAAATACTCGCCGCCGTGCACGATGCGATGGCCCACGGCCTTAATCTGCTCGAAGAAGCCGGTGGCCTTCAGTTCCTCGACGATTTTGTCCAGGGCCGCCTGGTGGGTGGGGGCAATTTCATATTCCTGCTTGTCGTTGCCGTGCTTGATGGTGATGGTGCCGGGGCCCGCTCCCACCAGCCGTTCGGCGATGCCCTTGAAGGGCTCTTCGCCGCTGTCCGGATTCATGACGGAAAACTTGAGTGAGGAGGAACCGCAGTTCAACACGAGAATATATTTGGACATGATGATTTCCTTACTTTTTAGCGATTAAAAATTGAAACGAGTCAGCATTCTACGCCGGTTGGGGCCAAAAAAGGACGGCCGGCCATTGAAAATTCCGGGCCAAAGGAGAACAATTCCTATCTTTCCGCTAACCCATAACATTTGGAGATTGTCATGAAAAAATCCCTGTTGTTGCTGCTGCTGCTCGCCCCGCTGGGCTGGGCCAAGCCCTTCACCGTCGCCACCACCTTCACCGTCATCGCCGACATGGCCCGCAATGTGGCCGGCGACGATGCGGTCGTGGTGTCCCTGACCAAGCCCGGCGCCGAAATCCACGACTACGAGCCCACGCCCCAGGATTTGATTCAGGCCCAGCAGGCCGATTTGATTCTGTGGAACGGCCTCAATCTGGAAACCTGGTTCCAGCGCTTCTTCGAGAATCTGAAAAATGTGCCGGCCGTGGAGGTCAGCGCCGGCATTGAGCCGCTGCTCATCAAGGAGGGCGTCTTCGCCGGTAAACCCAATCCCCACGCCTGGATGTCCGTGGCCAACGCCAAAATCTACGTGAAGAACATCGCCGCCGCCCTGGCAAAACAGGACCCGGCCCACGCCGCCAACTATGAAAAACGCGCCGCCGCCTACATCGAACAGCTGGAGGCCATCGGGGCGCGGGTCAAGGCCGAGCTGGACCGGGTGCCGGCCGACCAGCGCTGGCTGGTGTCCTCGGAGGGGGCCTTTTCCTATCTGGCCCAGGATATGGGCCTGAAGGAGGCCTACCTCTGGCCCATCAACGCCGAGGAGCAGGGCACGCCCGAGCAGGTTAAGGCGCTGATTGAGACGGTCAAGGCCAATAAAATTCCGGTGCTGTTCAGCGAAAGCACCATTTCTGACAAGCCGGCCAAGCAGGTGGCCAAGGAAAGCGGCGCCCACTATGGCGGCGTGCTCTATGTGGATTCCCTGTCCGAGGCCGACGGGCCGGTGCCCACCTATCTGGATTTGCTGCGCGTAACCAGTGAAACCATCGTCAAGGGTTTCCAGGAAGCTGGAAAATAGTTGCAACCGTTTTCGGGCCCGGCTCCGGCTGGGCCCTTTTTTTTACCCGGGAGGAAATCATGAAAAAAATAATGGGGCTGACCCTGGCCCTGCTTGCCACCAATGTGCCGGCCGGCACCCCTTCGGTACAGTCGGCTTTGCGCCTGAGCGTGGCCGAGCAAAATCGGATTCGGGACCAGGCATGGAGTAACCGTTTCTCCAATAATGATGAGGTCGTGGCCCTCTTCAAAAAGCTGGCCATTCGGCCGGGTCGGTGGCAGACCGAGGCCCTGGAAGCACTCGGCGACCTTTACCGGCGCCGCTGCGACTGGGCCGCGGCCCATCATTGGCTGGAAAAGTACGCGGTCGTGAGCGGCGATAGCCGGGCCTATGGCTGGATTGCCAGCGATTATGCTCGGGGCTGGACGGGCCTCCCCAAGAACTACGCCCGTGCCAAATTCTGGTATGAAAAGGGAGCGGCGGCCGGCGATGCCAGCGCCTACGGCAGCATCGGCTATCTTTATGAGCGGGGCGGGCCCGGGCTGAAAAAGGATTTAGAACAGGCCTGCCACTACTACCGCCGGGCCGGCCCGAAGTGGCGACGGGAGGCCCGGGAGGTCTGCCCGACACTGCCCTATCTGTTCATCGACACGCTGCAGAGCCCGATTTTCTGGGGGCTGGTCGTCGTGGGAACGGTCATTGGCCTGCTGACCGCCCTAGCTCACCGCCGCCGCGCCGGCACCGACCCGGACCGCCCCGGGCCGGTCATTTGATGACCCTAGGCGCTCCCCTCGACCGAAGCGCTTCTACGCCACTAGGTGGCTCCGAAGCGCTCCCCCTTTCAAATCACGTTGAGTTTTCTACGCTTCCCCAGCGAAGCGCTCCCCTTTGTTTGGAGTTCTGGGACGAAGCGCTCCAGCTAGGCAGACCTTCCCCAGGAAGCGCTTCCTTCGGTGCTTTCAGTCCGAAGCGGTTGCTACGCCACGTTGTGGCTCGCTGCGCTTCTACGCCACTACGTGGCTCCGAAGCGCTTCATTTCAGCCGACCGATGAAGATTGGCAGGGTTCCGTCGGGCCGAAATGTTTCGCCCAGGTCCATTTCTATTTCCTGGAAAGGAAGCGCTCCCCTTCTCGCTTTTAGAACGAAGCGCTTCCCCTCGTCTAGCTACCCGACTCGAAGCGCTTCGGCCGGCGGGGTCAGAGCTAAAGGAAGCGCTTCGGTTATCCCGCCGACTGTCTGGCTTTTTCCAGTCTTCCTAGAGCGAAGCGCTTCCCTCGTTCGTAGGATTGGGACGCCCGGGCGGGCGGAAGAAGGGAAGCGCTTCCTCTTGCTGGGTTTCAAACTGAAGCGCTGCGGTTTTGCTGGCCTCCGGGAACGAAGCGCTTCCCCGTGGCAGTGGCTGATAAATAGGACGAGCGAAGCCGGCGGCGGCTGGCAACGGCGCCGGTCTGGCGGTGGTTCTTTTTGATGGAGAGGGGGAGCGCTTCGGCCTTGAAACAGAAATAAAGCGAAGCGCTGCGGTTTCGTGGGGGAGGGTCGGTTCAAAACGGCCGGCAGGAAGCTAGTCGGCCAGCCGTTCCAGGGCTTCGGCGGCTTCCTCGTCGCCCTGGGCGGCGGCCCGTTCGTACCAGTGGCGGGCCTGCTCCCGATTGCGGGCGCTGCCGAGGCCGTTCTCATAGAGCACCGCCGCGTTGAACTGGCCGGAACGGTGGCCGTTGGCGGCGGCCTGTTGGTAATAAAACAGCGCCCGCTCGTAATCCTGCTTCGTGCCCAGGCCCTTCTCATAGAGATAGCCCAGGCTGTTCTGGGCCTCGGCACTGCCGGCGGCGGCCAGTGGGCGATTGAGAAGGAAGGCCCGCCGGTAGTCGCCCCGGTCGAAGGCATCATTGGCCTCCTCCTGGCTGACCCACGCCGAACCGGCGTCCTCCTCGGGGCTTGACTCGGCAACGGTCGGCGATTCCTCGGGGTCGGCCCCGGAGACCCCGGCACAGACCCGGGACCGGCCGGCCGCATCGGCGGCGCGGCCATACCAGTAGCAGGCCCCGGCCCCGTTGGGTGCCCCGGCCCGGCCCCGTTCCAGATAGTCGGCCACCTTCCGCATGGCGCCCCGATGGCCGGCCACCGCCGCCTGTTCAAAGGCATTCAGGGCCCCGGCCCAGTCGCCGGTCAGCTCCAGCTGCTGGCCCTGCTTGAAGCGAGCCTCGTCGTTGTCATCGGCGGCCGCCCGTTCGTAGAAAAATCGGGAACCCCGGGCGAGCAGATTGCCCAGCTCCTCCAGCAGCCGGCCGCTCAGCCACTGGGGCACCGTGTAGAAAACCAGTCCCAGCGCCCCCAGCAGCAGGGAGCAGCCGAGCCGGTGGCGACCATAGAAACGCCCCAGTCGAGACCACATGCCATTCCTCCGTTAAAAAGCTCTGTCCCCTACTACGGGATAGGGGCTAGGGCAAATGGACGTTCAGCGTCGCCGTGCCCGGGTTGCCCAGCTGCCGGGCGAGATAGTCCAGCTCCGGCCGCAGGCGCTCGGCCAGGGTGTAGGGGGGATTGATGACGAAAACTCCGCTGCCCCACAGGCCGAAGCCGTCGGCGTTGGGGGGGCCGATTTGCAGCTGGGCGTGCAGATAGCTGGCACCGAAGCGCTTCGGCAGCTGCCGTTCCAGCATCGTCACCTCCAGCCGGGCCAGGCGCGGATACCAGAGCAGATAGCAGCCGGTGGCGAAGCGCTTCCGAGCCTCCTCCAGGGTGTGCAGCGCGGTGCGGTAGTCGGTTTTCAGCTCATAGGAGGGGTCGATGAGCACCAGCGCCCGGCGTGGCGTCGGCGGCAGGGAGGCCAGCAGGCCGGCGAAGCCATCGCTGCCCTGGAGCTGGAGCCGGCGGCCGAGGCGGAAGCGCTTCAGGCTGTTTTCCAGAATCGGCCGGTCGCTGGGATGCAGCTCGAAGAGGCGCAGCCAGTAGCGCAGGCCGTCCCGGGGCAGGGTCGCCAGCCGGCTGGCCACCAGCAGCGGCGAGCCGGCGTAGTGCTGGGGGCCCTGCTGCCGTTGCAGCGCCACCAGCTCGGCCAGCAGCGGCGGCAAATCGTCCCGGTCAGCCAGGCGCAGATAGCCGTCCTGGGCCTCGCCGTCGGCCCTGAGCCGGTAGAGGCCGGCGCCGGCGTGGCTGTCGATGTAGACAAAATCCTTGCCGCGTTCGATGAAATAGTCCAAAGCGCCCAGCAAAACCAGATGCTTCAGCAGGTCGCCGTGGTTGCCGGCGTGGAAGGCGTGGCGATAGCTCAACATGTCGTGCTCCTTAAAAAAAGCGGTCAAATTAAAGGGGCCCCCGGGCGGGCTTCGGAAGTTTTAATAACAGACCAAAATCGTGCGAAAAAATATTAGGAAAACAGATTGTTACCCCGAGAAAAAAGCGCCGTCGGTGGGCCGGGGTCATTGTATGTTCTGCCTATCTTCCACACCTTGAGGCAATCATGACCACGGTCTATAACTACAGGGTCGTCAAGCAGTTTACCTGGGCGGCCATTTTCTTCGGCGTGGTGGGCATGCTGGTGGGCGTCATCATCGCATATCAGCTCTATAACCCCCATTTCCTTGAAAACATTAGCTTTCTTCACTTCGGCCGCCTGCGCCCGGTGCACACCAGCGGTGTCATCTTCGCCTTCGGCGGCAATGCCCTCATCGGCACCTCCTACTATGTGGCCCAACGCACCTGCGGTGTTCGCCTCTACTCCGACCGGCTCAGCGCCTTCACCTTCTGGGGCTATCAGGCCGTGCTGGTGCTGGCGGTGATTAGCTACATGCTCGGCTATTCCCAGGGCAAGGAGTATGCCGAACTGCCCTGGCTGCTCGATGTGCTGCTGGCCATCGTCTGGGTGGCCTATGGCTATGTGTTCTTCCGCACCATCGGCCTGCGCCGGGAACAGCATATTTATGTCGGCCTCTGGTTCTACGGCGCCTTTATCATTGCCGTGGCCATTCTCCACATCTTCAATAACCTGGCTTTGCCGGTGGACTGGATTTATTCCTACTCGCTCTTCTCCGGCACCGTCGATGCCATGGCCCAGTGGTGGTACGGCCACAACGCCGTGGGCTTTTTCCTCACCGCCGGCTTCCTCGGCATGATGTATTACTTCGTCCCCAAGCAGGCGGAACGGCCCATTTATTCCTACCGGCTCTCCATCGTCCACTTCTGGGCGCTGATTTCCATCTACATGTGGGCCGGCCCGCACCATCTGCACTACACCGCCCTGCCCGACTGGACGCAGAGCCTCGGCATGGCCTTTTCCATCATTCTCTGGGTGCCCTCCTGGGGCGGCATGATTAACGGCATGATGACCCTGTCCGGGGCCTGGGACAAGCTGATTACCGACCCGATTATCCGCTTCCTCATGATTGCCCTGGCCTTCTACGGCATGAGCACCTTCGAGGGCCCGATGCTGGCCATCAAGACCGTGAACGCCCTGTCCCACTACACCGAATGGACGGTGGCCCACGTGCACGCCGGCGCCCTGGGCTGGGTGGCCATGATTACCATGGGTTCCATTTACCACCTGCTGCCCCGGCTCTACGGCAAGAAGGAAATGTACTCCACCAGCTGGATATTCCTGCATTTCTGGCTGGCCACCATTGGCATTCTGCTCTATATCACCGCCATGTGGGTGGCCGGCATCATGGAGGGCCTGCAGTGGCGGGAAACCCACGCCGATGGCACCCTGGCCTATACCTTCCTGCAGATTGTCGGCAGCAAATACGCCCACTGGTTTGTGCGCTTCCTCGGCGGCGTCTTCTTCCTCGGCGGCATGGTGCTGATGGCGGTGAACTGTCTGCTCACCGTGATTAAAGACCAGCCCCGCGACCGCGCTCCAGCCCCGCTGCCGGCCGACGAAGCGCTTCCCCCCCAAGCCGCAACTGCCGGAGTCCAGCCATGAAAATGAGCCACGAACGCGTTGAAAAGAGCGTCTGGGTGCTGGGCCTGCTCACCACCTTCGCTGTCATCTGGGGCGGCATCGTCCAAATCGTGCCGCTGCTCGGCAACGAGCAGCTCCAGCCCGACCCGGACAAGCCCCAGGTCAAACCCTATGACCCGCTGCGCCTGGCCGGCTTCAATATTTATGTGCGCGAGGGCTGCTACAACTGCCATTCGCAGATGATTCGGCCCTTCCGCTGGGAAACCGAGCGCTACGGCCATTACTCCCTGGCCGAGGAGAGCGCCTATGACCGGCCCTTCCAGTGGGGTTCCAAGCGCACCGGCCCGGATTTGGCCCGGGTCGGCGGCAAATACAGCGACGATTGGCATATCCGCCACCTCACCAATCCCCGCGACGTGGTGGGCCAGTCCAACATGCCCGCCTTCCCCTGGCTGGCCACCACCCCGGTGGACGAAGCGCTTACCCTCCGTTCCCTTAAAACCAAGGTGCGCCTCGGCGAACCCTACACGGCGAAGAACTTCCCGGCGGTGGCCAACGGCAACACGGCCGACGTGCCGCTCAGCGATTTGCAGCTGCAGGCCTGGGTTAAGGTTAGCCTGAAGGAACGCACGGAAATGGACGCCCTGGTGGCCTATCTCCAGGGCCTGGGCACGGCCCTGAGTCCGGCGAGCCCGGCCCCGGGCGGGGAGAAAAAATGATGTGGCCGCTGATTACCCTGCTGGTTTTTTCCTTCTTCATGGCCCTGTGCCTGCTGCTGCTCTGGCCCAGCGACCGCCGGCCCTATGCCGACGCCAGCCTGCTGGCCCTGAAGGAAAACGATGAAATCATCACCCCCCGCCACCGGAACAAGGACTAAGCCATGAAAATCGCGTTATTTATTGGGGTCATCACCATTCTGCACCTGCTCGGCTATGCCCTGCTGGTCTACTGGACCACCCACCTGCGCGCCGGCGGCGATGCCAAGGCCGGCGAAATCATCGGCCACGTCTGGGACGGCGATTTGCAGGAGAAAAACAACCCGCTGCCGGGCTGGTGGCTGAGCCTGTTCTATCTGATGATAGTGGTCGGCGCCGGCTATCTGGTGCTCTATCCCGGCGTTTTCGGCGATAAATATGCCGGCACGCTCGGCTGGAGCCAGCTCCGGCAGTACGAGCAGGAAAAGGCCGATTTGGACAGCCAGTCCGAGGCCTATTTCGCCGCCTTCGCCGACCGCAGCGTCGAGGAGCTGAGCCGCGACCCGGCGGCGGTGGCCTCGGGCCAGCGCCTGTTCCTGCAGAACTGCGCCGTCTGCCACGGCAGCAACGGCCAGGGCGCCGCCCTCGGCTATCCCAACCTCACCGACGGCGACTGGATTTGGGGCGGCGACGGCAAAACCCTGCTGACCACCATCGCCAAGGGCCGCAACACCAAGAAGGGCCAGGGCATGCCGGCCGGCGGGGCGCTGATTAATCCGGCCAAGCCAGCGGCCGACGACGAGGAGAAGCTGACCGCCGTTGCCCACTATGTGCGCAGTTTCAGCCACGACGACACCGACCCGGCCCTGGCCGAAAAGGGGAAAGCGCTCTATAACCGCTCCTGCGTCGGCTGCCACGGCAAGGAGGGCCAGGGCGTCCCGGCCGCCGGTGGCATCCGCCTCAACGACGACATCTGGCTCTACAGCGAGGACGGCGCCGTCGCCGATTTGAAACGGCAGATTCGCAGTCCGGCCAACAATGTCATGCCGGCCTGGGAAAAATGGCTGTCGGAAAACCGCATCAAGGCCGTGGCCGCCTATGTCTACAGCCTGAGCCACGAGCCGGACTAGGCCATGAGCACCCTCACTCTCTACGAAAAGCACGTGAAGATTCGTCCCCGCCCGGTGCGGGGGCGTTTCCAACGCTGGCGCAACCGGGCCATCGTGCTGCTGCTCGGCATCTTCCACCTGCTGCCGCTGCTGCAGTGGAATGGCCGCCAGGCGGTGCTGTTCGACATCGGCCAGCGCCGTTTCTTTGTTTTTGGCCTCAACATCTGGCCCCAGGATTTCATTCTGCTGACGTTTATTCTGCTCGGCCTGGCCCTGGTGCTCTTTCTCTTCACCGCCCTGCTCGGCCGGGTCTGGTGCGGCTATGCCTGCCCGCACACGGTCTACGGCGAGGTGTTCCTCTGGCTGGAACAGAAAATCGAGGGCAACCGTTCGGAGCAGCTGCGCATCGCCCGGCTGCCCTGGAACAGCCCGGAGAAGCTGCGCAAACGTGGCCTCAAATATCTGGCCTGGCTGCTGGTGTCCTTTATCACCGGCGTGGGCTTCGTCGGCTATTTCACCCCGCTGCGGCCGCTGCTGGCCGACCTCTGGCACGGAAGCGCTTCGCCAGTAGCCCTGGGCTGGATTGCCGGCTATGGCGGTTTCTGCTGGCTCATGGCCG
This sequence comes from uncultured Cardiobacteriaceae bacterium, assembly GCA_963532425.1. Taxonomy (GTDB): domain Bacteria; phylum Pseudomonadota; class Gammaproteobacteria; order Cardiobacteriales; family Cardiobacteriaceae; genus CAUSKK01. The sequence continues at coordinate 366 of CAUSKK010000007.1, read as the reverse complement.
GGCTGGTGCGCGAACAGTTCTGTAAATACATCTGCCCCTATGCCCGCTTCCAGGGCGCCATGTTTGACCGGCACACGCTCATCATTGCCTATGACGGCCAGCGCGGCGAACCCCGGCGGCGGCTAAAGAAAATCGATAGACCCGGCCTGAAAAATCCGCCCGAACCGGCGCCGGCCCGCAGTGCGCCCCCGGCCGCCCCGGCCGACGGCCGGCCGCTGGGCTACTGCGTCGATTGCACCATGTGCGTGCAGGTCTGCCCCACCGGCATCGACATCCGCGACGGCCTGCAACTGGAATGTATCGCCTGCGCCGCCTGTATTGACGCCTGCGACAACATGATGGACCAAATCAAGGCACCGCGCGGCC
>CAUSKK010000006.1:0-102817 GCA_963532425.1 uncultured Cardiobacteriaceae bacterium | reverse complement strand
GATGGGCGTTTCAAAACCGAAGCGCTTCGTTCTGGAAACCCGTAAAAATTGGAAACACTGCCACCGACCGAAGCGCTTCGTTCCCCCTTGCCCTTTCCCACCCCGGCTTTTCCAGTGAGCCGGGAGCGCTTCCGTCTTCCCCGTTTGTTTCCTGAACGACCTCTTTTCCCGTTCGACGGCCTAGCGAAGCGCTTCGCCCCCGGTGGGCTGAGACCAGCGATGGGCGTTTCAAAACCGAAGCGCTTCGTTCTGGAAGCCCGCAAAAGTTGGAAACACTGCCACCGACCGAAGCGCTTCCCCTGCTGAGCACCGGTTCAAAAGAAAAACGGTGAGCGCTTCTTAGCGGAGAAATGAAGTCGGCGGCCGAAGAAGCCCCAAGGGGAAGCGCTTCGGTTGGGGGGCGGCTTTTTTCCGGCTTCCGAAAACGAAGCGCTCCCTTCCGGCCACCCACAAAAAAGCCCCCCGGACGGAGGGCTTTAGCTTTAACGGAGCGCCGGCTAGTCGGAGCAAACCCGGTCGGCGGCGGCGGCCTGACGCACTCCGGCCATTCGATAGTAGAAACAGGCCCGTTCCCAGTCCCGGGGCAGACCGGGGCCACCCTCCTCATAGAGTTGGCCTAGCAAGGGTTCGGCGCTGTGGTCGCCGTCGGCAACGGCCCTTGCATACCAATCCCGGGCCCGGGCCCAGTTGCGTTCCACACCGTGGCCGCCGGCGCGGTAGAGGTCGCCGATGAAGCGCTCATAGCCCCGATGGCCATCAGCAACGGCTCTCTCAAACCATTGCTTGGCTGTGGCGTAGTTGACGGCGATGCCCGGCCCGCCGTTTTCATAGAGCCGGGCGATGTAAAGGTAGGCACTGGAGTCGCCAATGGCGAGGGCCTTTTCATACCAGCGCTGGGCCGCGACAAAATCCCGGGCCAGGCCGGGGCCGCCCTCCTCGTAGAGGCCGCCGATGAGGAAATAGGCATTCCAGCCGGGGTCGGTGTAGCCGGCGGCAATGGCCTTTTCATACCAACTTTTGGCCTGGATAAAATCCCGGGGCACGCCCTCGCCCTGCTGGTAGAGCCGGCCAATTTCCTTCATGGCCCGGGCCGAACCACAGTCGGCCAGCTGGCGGAAGCCCACCAGAGCCTCCGCATATTGGGCTTTCCACAGCAGCGATTGGGCCTCGTTGTCCAGCCGGGCCAAATCTCCATCACAGCGGGGCGCCGCCGGGCTAAAGGTCGTGGCCAGCAGCAGGGCCAACAGATAGGAACGGTTTGTCATGATTTTTCCTCCAGTTCACTGAATAAAAGGGAGATTTTGCCACGGCCCCGGCTTTTTTTTATTAGGACGAGAGCGCTTCGGAGCCACGCAGTGGCGCGGAGGCGCAGCAAGCCAGCGGCGAGCAACCGCTTCATTTGGGCCGAGCGGGCGCAATTCTGCTCTCGTGGCTTTCCGGAGGGAAGCGCTTCATTCCGCCCGGGCAAAAAACCGCCGGGCCGGGCCAGGGGTGCTGGGAAGGAAGCGCTTCCCCCTGGCGCGACTTTTGCTCGACCCCGGGGGTTTTAACTTCAGTGGAGATTTCCATGGACAACACCCCCGCAAAACTCACCGCCGACCCCAACCGGGCCGGCCCCTGGCTGGCCCTGGCCGTCGGCCTGGTCGCCGTGCTGCCGGCGCTCTATCAGCTGCTCACCGGCAGCGACGACCCCACCAGATTTCTCATAATGCCGGGGCTGTTGGCCTTCATCTGGCTGGTGCTGCTGAGCCAGCTGCGACCGGCCCCGGCTTGGGCGGTGCTGCTGCTGGGCAACGGCGGGCTCTATCTGCTGCGCGGCCTCAATGCCAGCTGGGACACACCGGGCCTAGCCCCCCTCGGCCACCTGCTCCTGACCCTGCTCGGCCTGCTGATGATGGGCTGGCGCCGGCTTCACCCCCGGGCCTACCGCGCCCCGGTCGGGCTGCAACGGGCCCTGCTGGGCCTTTTTCTCCTCGGCACGCTGCTGACGGGCCTGTTTTTCCACAACGCCACCCCCTCGGCCCGGCCGAATCAGCCCCCGGCGGTCGCCAGCCATGATTAGCCTCAGCCCCCTGCTTATCACCCTCGGCCTGCTCAGCTGCAGCTTCAGCCTGTGCTGGCTGCTGCGCCATCTGCCCCGGCCCGAGGCCCTGCGCCTGCTGCTGCTGGCCAACGGCCTGTTCATTCCGCTGCTGCTGTTCTTTGCTAAACCGCCCTTCGCCGGGCTCTCGTGGGCCCTGCTGCCGAATGGGCTGCTGCTGCCGGCCCTGGGCTGGGGCTGGTTCCGGCCGGCGCCGTTTCGACCGGACCGGTTCACCGTCCGCGCCTTGCTCACAACCGCCCTGGCCGGAATGCTGCTGGTGCTGCTGACCAGCTCGCTGCGGTGAGCTCGACCTAGCCCCGACCTGACTTCGATGGACTGTCCGGCCCGTAACGGCTATCTCACGGCCCTGCTCGCCCTGCTACTGCTGCCGGCGCTGGTATTCGATGGCGGCCGGCGCCGCTGTCGCTGGGAACTACTGCCCCTGCTGGCGGCCCTGGGCCTGAGTCTGGGGCCACTGCTGCCGCGCCACTCCCTCTATCCCTGCTACCCCGGCACCCACTGGCTGCCGGCTCTGGCTGTGCTGCTGCTGCCGTTGCTAGCTCTCTACCGTCGCTGGCGACCGGGCCCGGCGGAACTGCCGACCGACTGGGCTCTGGGCCTGTTGCTGCTGGCCGATTTCAGCCTGCGCCTGCCCCTACTCTTCCACCACTACCGCCCGGCCCTGGCTGCCCTGCTCGACCAGCCCGCCCGGCCCGCTGTGGTGGTGCTGCTCTGGCTGGCCGGGGCGGCGAGTCTATTTTCCGGGGGCCGAGAGGACAGCCGCTGGCCCCGGCTGCTCGGCCTGCTGGCAGCGACGCCCAGCCTGCTGATTCTGCTGCAGCACGCCGAGCCTCGACCCGGGCCGGAGCTGCTGCTCTTGCTGCTGTTGGGCCCGCCGCTGCTGGCCTACCGGCAGCGCCACGAGGAAGATTTGCCGGCCGGCTGGGCCCTGGGCCTGTTTCTACTGCTGCTGGCGCTGGCACTGGCCCTGCTCGCCGTCCTCGGCGCGGCGCCGCTGGGCTAAAATGGCCACTTTTTGCATCACACTATGAAAATCCATCGTTGGCCCCCGCAGCTGCCGGGGCCGGTTAGTCTGGCCATCGGCAATTTCGACGGCGTCCACCGGGGCCACCAGCAGCTGCTGGCCCGGCTCCAGGCCGACCGGGCCGCCGGCTACACGCCGCTGCTGCTCAGTTTCTATCCCCACCCGAAAACCCTGACCCAGAACCTCAATCCGCCGCTGATTAGTAATCTGCGCGACCGGGCCCGCTGGCTCGCCCATTTTGGCCTGGACCACTGGCTGCTGCTGGCCTTCAACCGGGCGCTGATGCAGCTGCGGCCGAGCCAGTTCATCGCCCAGTATCTCCAGCCCCTGGGCGTGGAACGGCTGCACGTGGGCGAGGATTTCCGCTTCGGCTATCGCGGCGCCGGCTCCGTCGAGACCCTGCGCCGGCAGAAATTCCTCCGGGTGGAAGCGCTGCCCCCGGTCTGTGCTGACGACGGCACGCGCATTTCCAGTTCGGACATCCGCGCCGCCCTGGCCGCCCACGATTTCCCCCGGGTGGAGGCCCTGCTTGGCCATGAGTTCACCCTCAGCGGCCACGTGCGCCACGGCTTCCAGCGCGGCCGCCAGCTCAACGCCCCCACTGCCAATCTGGCCGTGCCCGACAACTGGGCCCTGGCCAACGGCGTCTATATCGTGCGCATGGGCGAGGTCTGGGGCGTGGCCAACGTCGGCACCGCCCCCACCTTCGGCGGCGGCCGCCGGCTGCTGGAGGCCCATTTCCTCCGGCCGGTGGGCAATCTCTACGGCCAGGTCATCAGCCTGAGCCTGAAACACTTCCTGCGGCCGGAGAAGCGCTTCACCTCCAGCGACGCCCTGCGCCTGCAAATCCAGACCGACATTGAAATCACCCAAAATTATCTAAAGGAACAAGCCCATGAGCGACTTTAAAGACAGCCTCAATCTGCCCCAGACCGACTTCCCCATGCGCGGCAATCTGCCCCAGCGCGAGCCGGAAATTCTGCAATTCTGGGCCGACGAAAACATCTACCAGCGCCAGCGCGAGCAGTCCCGGGGGCGGAAGCGCTTCGTCCTCCACGACGGCCCGCCCTATGCCAACGGCGTGATTCACGTCGGCCACGCCCTGAACAAGATTCTCAAGGACATCATCATCAAATCGCGCCAGCTCATGGGCTACGACTGCGACTATATCCCCGGCTGGGACTGCCACGGCCTGCCCATCGAACAGAAGGTGGAACAGCAGCTCGGCAAGCCCGGGGTTAAGGTCAGCGCCAACGAATTTCGCCGCGCCTGCCGCGACTTCGCCCGCTCCCAGGTGGAGCTGCAGAAGGCCGATTTTCAGCGGCTCGGCGTCCTCGGCAACTGGGCGCAGCCCTATCTGACCATGAACTATGACATCGAGGCCGCCATTGTCCGGTCGCTGCGGAAAATCGTCGCCAACGGCCACGTGGTTTCCGGCTTCAAGCCGGTGCACTGGTGCATCGACTGCGCCTCCACCCTGGCCGAGGCCGAGGTGGAATACGAGGACAAGGTGTCCGAGTCCATCTACGTGCGCTTTGCCGTGAAGGATTTGACCGAGCTGGCGAAGCGCTTCGGCCGCAGCGAAGCGCTCCCCCCCACCGATGTGATTATCTGGACCACCACCCCCTGGACCCTGCCGGCCAACCTGGCGGTCAGCCTCAATCCGGACTTCGACTACAGCCTGTTCCAGGCCGGCGACCGCCATTTCATCGTGGCCAAGGAAATGCGCGAGGCGCTGCAAAAAGAGTGGGCCGACGACGGGGACTGGCAGGAGCTGGGCCACGTCAAGGGCGCCGCGCTGGAAAATCTGCAACTGCAGCACCCCTTCCTCGATAAGACTTCCCTGCTGATTCTCGGCGACCACGTAACCCTGGAGGCCGGCACCGGCTGCGTCCACACCGCCCCGGCCCACGGTGTCGATGACTTCAACGTCTGCAAGAAATACGGCATCGAACCCTACAACCCGGTGCAAAACAACGGCTGCTTTGCCCCGGACACGCCGTTTTTCGCCGGCCAGAACGTCTTCAAGGCCAATCCGGAGGTGGTCAAGTTGCTGGAGGAAAAGGGCCGGCTGGTGAAACTGAGCAAGATTAAACACAGCTACCCGCACTGCTGGCGCCACCACAGCCCCACCATCTTCCGCACCACCACCCAGTGGTTCATCAGCATGGACAAGGCCGGCCTGCGTCAAGCGGCCCTGCAGGCCCTGGACAGCGTCGAATTTATCCCCGGCTGGGGCCGGCCACGGCTCACCAATATGATTGCCGAGCGCCCGGACTGGGGCATCACCCGCCAGCGCTACTGGGGCGTGCCGCTGTGCTTTGTGGTGCACAGAGAAACCGGCGCCCTGCACCCGGACATCCTCGCCATCATGGACAAGGCCGCCGCCGCCATCGAAAAAAACGGCATCGAGGCCTGGTTTGAGCTGCCGCTGGAAACGCTCATCAACGACCCGGCCGACTACCGCAAGCTCGATGATGTGCTGGACGTCTGGTTTGATTCTGGCGTTACCCACGAGACCGTGCTCAAGGCCCGGTTGGAGAAGCCCGCCGACCTCTATCTGGAGGGCTCCGACCAGCATCGCGGCTGGTTCCATTCCTCGCTGCTCACCGGCGTGGCCATGGACGGCGCCGCCCCCTACAAGGCCCTGCTGACCCACGGCTTCGTCGTCGATGCCAAGGGCGAGAAGATGTCCAAATCCAAGGGCAATGTGGTGGAACCGCAGAAGGTGATGAAGGCCCTGGGCGCCGACATTCTCCGTCTCTGGGTGGCCTCGGTGGACTACAGCGCCGAGGTGCGCCTCTCCGATGACATTCTGAAGCAGCTGGCCGAGGGCTACCGGCGCATCCGCAACACCTGCCGTTTCCTGCTCGCCAACCTGCACGACTTCGACCCGGCCCGCCACCTGCTCCCGGCCGACCAGCTGCTGGCCCTCGACCGCCATGTGCTCGATTACAGCGCCCGGCTGCAGGAACGGCTGCTGCGCCACTATGAAAACTACGAATTCCATCTGGTTTACCAGGAGCTGACCCATTTCTGCTCCATTTTCCTCGGCAGTTTCTATCTGGACGTCATCAAAGACCGCCAGTACACCGTGGCCAAGGACAGCCCGGTGCGCCGCAGTGCCCAGACCGCCCTCTTCCACATCCTCGAAGGGCTGGTGCGCTGGATTGCGCCGGTGCTGTCCTTCACCGCCGAAGAAATCTGGCGCTTCATGCCGGCCCGGTCGGAAAAATCCGTCTTCCTGACCACGGCCTATGCCTTCCCGAGCGCCCCGGCCGTCTTTGCCCCCGAGTTCTGGACGGAGCTGCTCGCCCTGCGCACGGCGGTCAATGAGCAGCTGGAAATCCGTCGGGCCGCCGGCGAAATCGGCTCGTCCCTGGAGGCCACTTTGACCATCACCAGCCCCCGGGCCGAACAGTGGGCCGTGCTCGGCGACGAGCTGCGTTTCCTGCTGCTGACCTCCGGCGTAAGCCTCCGGAGCGGCCCGGAACTGAAGATTGAGGTGGCCCGGGCCCCCGGGGCCAAGTGCGGCCGCTGCTGGCACTACAGCCCGGCCCTGGACAGCGACGAGCTCTGTCCGCGCTGCCGCGAAAACCTGGGCGCCGGGGAAAGCCGGCGGTTTATCTAGCCCAGCTTCCGCCCCCGTTTGGGGGCTTTTTGGTAGCCGGACCGGGGCAGATAAACCGGCCAAAAGGGGAAGCGCTTCGTTCCCAGGGTAAAAGAGGGAAGCGCTTCGGCCCGGGTAGCGGGGCGGCCGGCTCGCCAGCCCGATGAGCCTTTAAATTAAGGGAGTAAAAACCATGCCAACCCAAGGAATCGGCAAGGGACTGGCGCCGCTGCTGGCTCTTATCCCCTGGCCCCTCTGGCTACTGGCGGCGCTGTTGCTGCTGCTCTACTGGGCCAATCGCCGGCTCAATCTGCGTGAACGTTGGTCCCGCTGGGGCCCGCCGTTGATGCAAATTCAGATGGGCCTGAGCTTTGCCCTGGTGGTGTTGCTGCTGCTGCTGACCCTGGGGTTCTAAATCCGGAACCCCGCCCCCGCTTGGGGGCTTTTTTTATGCTCGGGGCAGCGCTTCCCGGCTAGGGGCTGTCCCCATGGTCGGGGCCCGGGCTGGCCTGGGGGTCGGCGCGATTTTCCCCGGCCGACGGCGCGCTGAGGTAGTAATGGACCCCGACGCCGGGTTGCAGTGGCTCCAGGGCCAGCTGCAGTAGCCGAGAACCGTCGTCGGCCGCCGGGCCCACCTCATGGACGCGGAGGCGAGCCCGTTCCACCGGCCCCGCTTCCCGTTGGTGCTCCATCGCTTCACCGGCGCGCCGGCGGAAGGTGTCGGTGTAGCGGCGGCTCAGCGTGGCGGTGGCCGGGTCAAAGGTCCAGTGGAAGAGCCGGCGTTCCTCAAACTTCACCCGCCCTGAGCCGCGCAACACATATTGAAAGCCCTCGGCGCCGCTGTGGTCGGCGGCCAGCAGCAAAAACTTTTTGATGATGAGCGCGTTATTCGCCCGGCCGCAGGAAATTTCTTTCTGCCAAGGGCGTTGGAGCAAGTGTTCCGACAGGGGCAGGCCCGGGCCCGGGTCGGATTCATCGGGGGGGAGGGGCGGGGCCTGGTCGATGGCGGTGGCCAGGCTCCGACCGAGCAGCAGACCGAGCAGCAGGCCCAGTAGCAATAGGGGTTCAAAGGTCATGGTTTTTTCCGGAGGGGAGCGAGGGCCGGATTATAGCGGGCGCTTTTCCGCCGGACGGGGCAAACCGAAGCGCTTCGGTCTCGACAGGCTTCCCAACGAAGCGCTTCGGTGAAAGCGAGTCCGGCGCCGGGAAGCGCTTCGGCCAGGGCGGGCCGGGGAGGAAATTCAGCCCTAGCCCCACCAGAAGCGCTTCACTTTATTGGCTAACGGGGGGAGCGGTTGCTACGCCACTAGGTGGCTCGCTGCGCTCGGCGCGCCGTTGGCGCTGGAGCGCTTCGTTCTGAAATCAATCGGTCGGGAGTGTTGCTTTAGGCCGGCTGGGGGAAGCGCTTCGGTTCTCGAAAGGCTTTTTCCAGTGAAGCGCTTCGCCATTGTCAGCGCAGTGGGACGAACCCATAGAGTGCACCGTTGGCCTAGAAAGAAGTCCTTCGGACTAGGCCCCTTTTTCCCGGATTACCGAAGCGCTTCGTTCCGCTAGGCCGGGAAAAGGAAGCACTTCACTCCACCTGTTGCTTTTAATCATCACCAGCCCCGGCCCGCTGGGAGTAAAGCGCTCCCTTCTGTGAGACCAGATAAGCCGAAGCGCTTCGCCATTGTCGGCGGGATGGAGTGGAGCGCTTCAGCGGGGAAGCGGTTGCTGCGCCACTAGGTGGCTCGCTGCGCTCGGCGCGCCGTTGGCGCTGGAGCGCTTCGGCTGGAGGGCCGAGAAAATTTCAGTCTGATTTATAAAGGCGGTTCTGGCGGGAAACGCTTCATCGCCCAACAGGCTTTCCCCGGCGAAGCGCTTCGGGCTGGCGGCCTAGTTAAAAAACGAAGCGCTTCGGCTGGAATGGAGCCTGGGGCGGGAAGCGCTGCCCGGGCTGGCTTCCATTTGCCCGCTGGAGAATCCACCGGGCCGGCTGGGGGAGCGGTTGCGGCGGCTCGCTGCGCTCGGCACGTCGTTGGCGTTGGAGCGCTTCGGTTTAACCCAGCGGCCAGCGGAACCGGCTTTGACCTGTCCACTGCCGCCGGGGTAAAGTCCTCGACGGCACCCATGAAATCCGGGGCCTCAGGTTGCCGCGATGCGGCGTTCTCAGGAGATTTTTATGAATAACCTATTCACCCTCAACCAAATTCTCGGCTATAGCCTGCTGGCCTCGGGCCTGCTCGCCCTGCCCCAGCTAAGCACCCGCTGGGGGGGCTACGGCCTGCCGAACATCGCCCGCTTCCGGCCAGACGGCGGCCTGCGCACCCTGCCCCAGCGCTGGCCCCGGCTCGGCCACCGCTGCTGGCTCATTCTGCCGGTGGTGCTGATGCTGCTGCTCTGGCTCAACGGTCTGATGCTGGTCATCGCGCGCGGCTCCGGCCCGGTGGCCTGGCTGGCCGCCGGCCGACCTGGGCGCCTTTGCCGGGCCGGTGAACGGGCTGATGAGCCTGGGCCTGGTCGGCCTGCTGCTGACCCTGGCCTATTCCCTCGAGGGCTCTAAACCGGCCACCCACCTGCAACAACGCTGGCCCCGGCTGGCACCGCTGGCCCTGGCCCTGCAGCTGGGCGGGGCCGCCGCGCTGCTGCTGCTCGGTCTGCTGCAGAGTTTGAGTCTGCTGTTCTAGGCCCAGCCAGAACGAACGGGCGTCGCCAGAGGGCGGCGCCTTTTTATTTGGGCCGCCGGCGGATCGGCCGCACCTCCACATTCACCGCCCCCACCTCGCCCCGGGCGTCGATGACCGGCGCCAGGGCCGTAATCGCCGGGTGGCGCTGCAGCAGGGCCCAGATGGCCAGTTTCAGCGGCGCCGTCGTCTCCCGGCCCTTGCCGTGGATAACCGTCCAGATTTCCGCCCGGCGGTTCTGGCGCTCGTCGATTAAATCCTGCAGATAGCGCTGGGCCTCATCGACGAGAAAGCCGTGCAAATCAATCTCCCGAGCCACCGGCAGCTGGTTGGCCCGGAGCCGGCGAAAACGCCCCTCGTCCATGTTTTCCAGATTGAGCGGCTCGAAGGCCCCGACCTCGGCCCGGTAGCTCTGGGCCTCGATAAGCCGGTCGTTGCGGATTTTGCGTTGGGGACGCGGGGGCACCGGCGGGGCCGCCAGCCGCCGCACCGGCCCCAGGGCCCGGCCAAAATCGAAGCGCTCCTCGGCCGGGGACTCCTCCGCCCGCCGCTGGCCCTTGAGCCGGCCGAGGGCCCGGCGGAAATCGAAATCGTCGCTCATGGTCGGACGGCGAAATAGTGGAGATAGCGCGCCACCGGCCCGTAGGCGGCTTCGTCGGCCAGGGCCAGTTCCCGGGCCACCAGCTCGGCGACCGGGTGCCGTTCCCGGTCGGCGGGCTTCATATAGTCGTAGAAACAGCGCACATTGCTGCGCCGCTGGATTGCGAAGCCGGCGCCGGCCAGCCCGCTTTCCACCGTTGCCGGCGTGCAGGGCTGGGGCGGGGTCAGCCTGGCGGTTTTGCGGTGGGGGCGGAAATCCCGGTCGAGGTAGGCAAAATTACCGAAGACGTGCTGGGCGAAGACCAGCGCCTCCCGGTTGTAGACCAGCAGGGACAGGGCGCCGCCGGGCCGGAGCAGGGCGGCGCAGCGTTGAATCAGCTCCGCCTGCCGGGCGGCGGGCAGCCATTCCAGCAGGGCATGGCAGCAAATCAGGTCGAAGTCCGGGGCCAGCGGCCGGGCGAAAATATCGCCCTCCACAAAGTGCACCCGGTCGTCGAGCCGAAGCGCTTCGGCCTCGGCCCGGCCGGCGGCGAGCAGGGCCGGGGCAATGTCCAGCACCTCCACCCTGTGGCCGCGCGCCCCCAGCCACAGGGCCATCTGGCCGGCGCCGCCGCCCACGTCCAGCACCGCCAGCGGCCCCGGTGGTAGCAGCTCGGCCAAATCCCGTTGCAGCACCGCCAGCCGAATTTGGCCCTTGGGCCGGGCGTAGATATTGCGCAGAAACACGGCGCTGTGATGGTCAAAATAGGTCAAGGAAGCCCCCCTTCTGTCAAAATGGCCATTTTACTTTGGAGGCTCCGATGCACGCCCTATTGACCGACTACTACGAATTTTCCATGGCCGACAGCTATTTGCAGCTCGGCCGCGCCGAGGAAATCGCCCACTTCGACTACTTTTTCCGCCGCGTCCCCGACCAGGGCGGCTATGCCATCTTCGCCGGCCTGGAACAGGTGCTGGACTATCTGCAGGAACTGCGTTTTGGCCCGGCCGAGCTGGATTTTCTCCGCGCCCGGGGCAGCTTTTCGCCCCAGTTCCTCGACTATCTGGCCGACTTCCGCTTTCGCGGCGAAGTCTGGGCCATGGACGAGGGCTCGGTGGTCTTCCCCAATGAGCCGCTGCTCAGCCTGCGCGCGCCGCTGCTGGAATGCCAGCTGGTGGAAACCTTCCTGCTGCTGAGCCTGAACCACCAGTCGCGCATTGCCACCAAGGCCTCCCGCCTTGTCCAGGCCGCCCGGGGCCGGGCTGTCTTTGAATTTGGCGCCCGCCGGGCCCACGGGGCCGACAGTGCCAACTACGGCGCCCGGGCCGCCTACCTTGCCGGCGTCGCCGCCAGCTCCAATCTGGAGGCCGAACGGCGCTTCGGCGTGCCCGCCTTTGGCACCATGGCCCATGCCTATGTCCAGAGCTTCCCCAGCGAGTACGAGGCCTTCCTCAACTACGCCCGCACCTATCCCGACGGCACCTTCCTGCTGGTGGACACCTACGACACCCTCCGCTCCGGCATTCCCAACGCCATTCGCGTGCACCAGGAATTTCTGGCGCCCCGGGGCAAAAGTCTGAAGGGCATTCGCATCGACAGCGGCGACCTGGCCTATCTCAGCCAGCAGGCCCGGCAGATGCTCGACGCCGCCGGCATGCCGGAGACGAAAATTAGCCTGTCCAACGCCCTGGATGAGTTCCTGATTCGCGACCTGCTCGACCAGGGCGCTCCGGCGGACAGCTTCGGCGTCGGGGAAAATCTCATCACCGCCAAGAGCGACCCGGTCTTCGGCGGCGTTTACAAAATCGTCGCCCTGGAGAAGGACGGCCAGGTGCGGCCCACCATCAAAATCAGCGACAACAGCCACAAAACCACCACGCCGGCGCCGAAGCAGGTCTGGCGCTTCTATGACGCCGGCGGTAAGGCCTTTGCCGACGTGGTCAGCCTGCGCGACGAGGTCATCGACCCGGGCCAGCCCTATCTGCTCTTCGACCCGGACGAGCCCTGGAAAAAGAAACTGGCGCGCCAGTTCAGCGTCAAGCCCCTGCTGAAATTGCAGCTGGCCAACGGCCAACGCTGCCAGCCCCGACCGACCCTGGCCGACCTCCGCGCCTTCTGCCAACGGGAGCAGGCCACCATGTGGGCCGAAACCCTGCGCCTCAACCACCCGCATAAATACATCGTCGATTTGTCGGCGGCCCTGTGGAATCTGAAGCAGGAGCTCATCAAACAGTATTCCGGGGCCAAGTCGTGAACGCCCGCGCCTATGTGGACTATCTGCTCGGCTGGCTGGAACAGCAGCGCCGGGAGCTCTACGGCCTCGATGGCTATGTGCTCGGCCTCAGCGGCGGCATCGACAGCGCCGTCTGCGCCCACCTGCTGAAGGAACTGGCCGTGCCCCGGCTGGCCCTGCTGCTGCCGGCGGCGGTCAGTGGCCCCGAGGATTTGGCCGACGGCCTCGGCGTGGCCGAGGATTGCGGCCTGGAACACCGGGTCATCGACATCGAAGCGCTCTACCTTCAGTTCCTCGGCGCCCTCGGTGATGGCATTGATTTGAACGGCGAGCGGGTGGCGGTGCTGCGCGGCAATCTCATGGCCCGCATCCGCATGATTCTGCTCTTCACCACGGCCCAGAGCCGGCGGGCGGTGGTGCTGGGCACGGACAACCGCGCCGAATGGCACATGGGCTATTTCACCAAGTTCGGCGATGGCGCCGCCGACCTGCTGCCGCTGGCGGCCCTGCGCAAGGAACAGGTCTACGAGCTGGCCCGCTGCCTCGGCGTCCGCGCCAGCGTGCGGGAGAAACGGCCCAGCGCCGGCCTCTGGGTTGGCCAGACCGACGAGGAGGAAATGGGCGTCAGCTATGCGGACATCGACCGTTTTCTACGCGGCGAGCCGGTCAGCGCGGCGGCCCGGGAACGCATCGACTTCTGGCATAACCGTTCCCACCACAAACGCCAGCTGGCCCCGGTGCCCCAGCCCCCCGAGGCCTAGGCCGAAGCGCTTCGCCGGAAGCGCTTTTTTATTTCGGGGGCTTGGGGAACGAAACGCGCCGCCGGCGCTTCATCAAAAGCTGACGTTCCCACCCGAAGCGCTCCCCTTTTTAGTACCCACCGCCGGGACAGCGAAGCGCTTCCCCCTAGCCTAGGCCGCTGGGCTAGCTGTCCGAAGCGCTTCGGTTCTGGGAGCTGTTCCGGCGGCTCGGCCCCCTCGGCGAGTTCTAACTGGGGAAGCGCTTCGCCCTCCGACCTGGCTTTCTTTTTTGGCCCCCGGCCCCGACCATAACAAACCGTTAGCCTGGGCCGGGCCGGGGGGAAGCGCTTCGTTTTCCCAGCATGGATTTTTTTACCCCAACCCGACCGGTTAAATGGAAGCGCTTCGCTAGAAGTGCCCGGTGAGGCCAACAGCCCACATCGCAGCGCTTCATCTTTTCCAGCCTTCCCCGGGCAAAGCGCTTCGCCTATCCCAGCCGTTTTATCTGACTTTATCTTTTCTGGCTTTACAGCCGGAAGCGCTCCCTCTTTTGTCCTGCCACCGAAGCGCTTCCCCTCCGGAACAATCCGAACGAAGCGCTTCGGTTAGCGGCTGGGGTTTTCTTTTCTGCCCCAGCCAGTTGCTTAAACCGAAGCGCTTCGCCGGGAAAAACGGCCATGAAAAAAGCACCCCGAAGGGTGCTCTATTGGATTTTGGCTCGTTGAGCTAAATCGGGTTGCCGACCGGCCAGCCGGCCAGCTACCGATTTAAATCGGTTTGCCGTCATAAAGACCACCGCCAACGGCGGGAGCTCTAGATGGGTTTCCCATCGTAGAGACCAAAGAATTTACTCACCTCAAAATAAATCTCCCGCACCTCGCCGCTGGCGCTCTGCAGGGTGATGATGTCGAAGGTGCCCTGGTCGTTCTGCACCAGCTTCTGGCCGATTTTTTCAAAGCCGGGCAGGTTCTCCTCAATCCAGCGGTTTTCGGCCTTGATGCCGCGCATGGTGTCGTTCTCGTGGATAACCACCGGATTGAGGAAGGAGGCGCCGAGGCCACTCTGGGCCCAGCCGGTGCCGAGTACGCCCCAGCCCAGCAGCAGGCCAAGGAAAAATCTGTTGAGAAACATCTTGTTACTCCTATGGTTGGGTTATTTCTAGTTGAGGCCGGGCCCAGGGGCCCCGCCGGGGAGAAAATTCTAGCATTAGATGTCGGCGGCCCCGGGTGAAGATGGTCGGGCCGGGGTCTGGAACAATGCTGGTAAAATTTTTCACCTTTCATTGCCAAGGAGTTTGGATGAAATCCATTGCCCAACTGCAGGCCGAACTGCCGGCTCTGCTCAATCCCACCGCCGCCCCGGCCCGGGTCGAAGCCTATCTGGACGAGCTGGCGGCCCAGTGCGAGCGGGTGGAGGCCAACAGCAACGACTATCCCAATAATCCCATTAGCGGCGATGTCTGGCGCGACGGCTACGCCCTGGTGCAACTGGGTGCCCGGCTCAGCGCCGCCCTGGAGGAACGCGAGCCGGAGGAACTTTGGCTACGGGCGCTGGGCTGCTGGTCCACGGCGGTTTTTGCCGTGGTGGCCCACTACCGGGCCGAGGTGGGGCCGCTGATGCACGCCGCCCTGCGCTACCACCGCCGCCGGGGCGACGAGGCCGCCGTGCTGGAAAAATGCCGGGCCATCGTCGCCGATTTCACCGTGCTGCTGGAGGAGGCCGAGGCCCTGCAGGCCGAGGACGAGAACGCCTTCGCCGGCGCCATTGACAATGAACTGCTGGCCATTGCCTATCTGGAAATGGCCGTCCGGGTGCTCAGTGCCGCCGGCGACGATAAGGCCGCCCAGCTGCTGCACCGTCTACAGCTTTTACCCCCCTACTGGATGGAGATAACCCTATGAACCTGAAGCGCTTCCCCGCCCTGCTGCTCGGCCTGGCCCTGGTCGGCTGTGGCAGTCCGGCCCCCAATGGCCTCAACGCCGGCCAGAACCTGGCCGCCCAAATCCTCAACCAGCAGTGCCACAGCTACATCGACAACCAGCCGCTCTGGCAGCTGGCCAAGATGACCCTGGGCGCCGAGCTCGAACAGCACAAGGCCGCCGTCTGCCAGTGTGCTGCGGAAGAGTCCCTGCGCAACGCCAAGGGCGACCAGCTGCTGGCCCTGGCCAACCCCAGCCGCCGGGTGGAGGCGGTGATTAATCTGCTTGGGCCGACGGTGCCCACCTGCTACCAGAAGCTGCGTCCCCAGCTGAATCTGCCCTAGGAGCTTGCCATGATTATTCTGATTACCGGCGCCACCGCCGGCTTTGGTCGGGCCCTGGCCCGGCTGCTGGTGAGCAAGGGCCATCAGGTGATAGCCGCCGGCCGCCGGGCCGAACGGCTGGCGGCGCTGCAACAGGAGCTGGGCGCCAGCCTGCGGCCGCTGCTGCTGGATATGGACGACATCGCGGCCATGGATAAACTGCTGGCGCGGCTGCCGGCCGAGCTCCAGGCCATCGACGTGCTGGTGAACAATGCCGGCCTGGCCCTGGGGCTGGAGCCGGCGCCCCGGGCCGATTTGGCCGACTGGCTCCAGATGATTGACACCAACATTCGTGGCCTGGTGGCCCTGACCCACAAGGTGCTGCCGGGCATGGTGGCGCGCAATCGCGGCCACATCGTCAATCTCAGCTCCATCGCCGGTAGCTATCCCTATCTGGGCAGCAACGTCTATGGCGCCAGCAAGGCCTTCGTCAGCCAATTCAGCCTGAATCTGCGCGCCGATTTGGTCGGCACCCGAGTGCGGGTCAGCAACATCGAACCGGGTCTCTGCGGTGGCACGGAATTTTCCACCGTGCGCTTCCACGGCGACCGCCAGCGCGCCGACGCGGTCTATGCCGGCGTTGAGGCCCTGGGCCCCGAGGACATCGCCGCCATCATCGCCTGGGTCATCGAACAGCCGCCCCACGTCAATATCAACCGCCTGGAGGTCATGCCCACGGCCCAGACCTTCAACGGCCTGACCGTGAGCAAAGACCTATGAAAACCCCGGCCCTGCTGCTGGCCCTGCTGCTGGCCGGCTGTGCCCCGTCGCCGCTGGAGTCGGCCCGCCGGGCCGAGGCAGCCCGGCTGGAGCAGGAGCGCCTAAACCTGGCCCTGAGCCACCGCTGCGACCCGGCGGTCGGCCGGCTGCTGGAACTGCAACGGCTGGGCTGGCCCCAGGTGGCCGACCGGACGGCGGCGGCGGCCGAGCTGGCCCGGCGCCAGAGCGTGCCGAGCTTCCAGAACTGCCTGGCCCTGGGCTGGGAGAATCTGGCCCAACGGGAGCGGCTGGAACGGTTGGAACGGCGCCAGGAACGTTGGGAACGGCAGGCCCTCCGCCCCTGGCCCCGGCCATCGCTGTTCTATGATTTCTATGATTTCCCCTACTGGGAGGATTAGAGCGCTTCCCCGCTCCAACTCCCTATTTCCCCAAACCGAAGCGCTTCGTTCCTCGGGACTCGTTCCCCGCGAAGCACTTCCTTCTTCTGGCACCCAAACCGAAGCGCTTCACCCCGCCGATTTTTAAATCCTCATCGACCCGGCTTTTATCTCCGCTTTCCCCGGGCGAAGCGCTTCCCTCCAGACGCAAAAAGCCGGGCATTGCCCCCGGCCCTGACGCCGTTTGATGAGGTCTCGAAGCGCTTCGCTAAAACCGTCCTTCCGAACCTGAAGCGCTTCGGCGCAGCCGCCCCGATAAAAGAAGCGCTCCTCCGCCCAGCTGTTTTCTTCCTCAGTCCGGACAGCCAGAACCGAAGCGCTTCGGTCTAGGTGTCCACTAACCCCGGTCCGGGTACCTCGATTCAGACAGGCAAAGCGGCCACCGCTGACCTCTTCTTGCCACAACAGCCCTTTGGCTTTTCCTAGCCGGAAGCGCTTCATTCCAAACGAGGTTAGAGCGAACGAAGCGCTTCGCTCTGCTAAAGATTGGCCTGCTAGAACCGAAGCGCTTCGCTGAAACGGCCTCTCCAAACCGAAGCGCTTCCTTTGTAAGGAATCGTCTCCCCTCCAGGCGCGCCGCCCTCCCGCTAGCACCTGAGACCGACGCTTCAGGCACCACCCAAGCGCCTCGGCCCGCCGGTTTTTAAATCCTCATCGGCCCGGGGGCTGCCGCTGCCAGGGGCGAAGCGCTGGCCCTGGGCTTGGCGATGGCCATCGCTTTGCTTCCAGCCGGGGGCTATCCCACCCCGCCGCGCTTTGCCCCAGGACACCGGAAAGAACGAAGCGCTTTGTTCAGGAACCCAAAGGGGCGAAGCGCTTCCCCTCGCCAACCCAAGCGCTTTATTTCGGCAAGCTGCTGGGTGTCGTGGTCTTAAATCGGTTTTAACCGAAGCACTTCGGGTTAGCTGGCCGTGGCCCTTCGCCCCGGCCCGGGCTGACCCAAACGGCCACCGCCAGCCTCGGCTAGCCACAACGGCCCATCGGCCTTTTCGCCGGAAGCGCTTCTTTCCTGAGCTCATTTCAAAAATGAAGCGCTTCGCCAAAAGCCAATTTTTAGGCCGAAGCGCTTCCCCGGGACGCAAAAAAGCTGGTTTTACATCCGGTCGACAAAGGGAGAGAGCCGGTTCTTAGTGGCCGGCGCCGGTTAAATTCTGTTCCAACCTCGGGGGTCTTTCTCCTAAAGCCAGCCAAGCGCTTTATAGCGGTCGTTATTGCCAGCAATGGGCCGCTGCGGTTAAAGCTCCAACGCCGGGCGTAATCCTCTTTATCGGCAGCGGCCCCGGCGGTGGCCCGATTTCGGCTCTTGGCCGCCGGCTTAGGGCCTATTGGGAAACAAAAAACCCCCGCCGAAGCGGGGGTGCTGGGGTCGTCCTAGGGATAACGAGAAGAAATCCTAGGGGCGCGCGGCGGCTTTTCTCACCCGCTCATTGACCCATTCCAGCTGGGGCCGCAGCCACTGGCGCAGCTGGGTGGTGTCCACGGTGGCCGGACGACGGGGGTCGTTCCACAGGGCCACGGCGGCACCCTTCATCTGACGCTCATCGACGGCATTGGTCTTGTTGTTTTCGTCCCAGATGCCCAGATGCCATTCATCATCGCGCAGCCGTTGTACCGCTCCGCTGGCCTGGGCCTCGGAGTTGGCGGCGATGTGATGGGCCAGATAGCGCTGGTTGTAGTTCATGACCTTGAAGCCGGCCTTGACCAGCTCGCCCACGGTGGCGCGATTGGCCAGATTGGCCTCCCGCTCGTCGGCATTGGCGGCGTCGCCGTCCCAGTCGCGGTAGGTGATTTCGATGAACTTATTCAGCCGGGGCAGGCGGGCGGTCATGATGCCGTCGTTCCAGACCTGCGGGGTCAGGCCGATGTGGTTCATGACGTAGTCGCCGACGCCGTTCAGGTAGTAGGTGTAGGCCTCGGCATTGGCAATGGCGCCCTCGAAGTCATGGCCGCCCATGTGGAAATGCTTGCTGCCGCCGGCCTTGAAGGGGGCCGCCGCCTCGGAATAGAGCTCCATCACGAAGCCGGAAGCCGAACCCATGTTGGCGTTGCTGTTATCGCGGTTGTCGCGGAAGACCTGGCTGGCCCGGACAATGTCTTCATGTTTCAGGAGCTTATGAATGAAGCTGACGTGGCCGGGGAAGGTAATTTCCGGAATGATTTCGACGCCGCGCGACCGGGCATAGCCGAGCAAATCGTTGATTTGGGCCTTGCTGTAGAAGCGGTTGCCGAAGACCTTGTGGCGCAGGGTGCCGTCCGGCTCTTGGGTGGCATATTCCGGCGTCTGGCCGAGCAGTTCACTTTCGAGCAGATAGTTCTGGTCATCGGAGAGGCGCAGGTGCAGGAACTGGCCGCCGGCGGCGTTGACGCTATCGACGAAGTCCTTCAGCTGGTCAATGGTGTAGAACTGGCGGGCCGCATCCAGCATCAGACCGAAGGTTTTCGGCTTCACATTGACGATGCCGTCCGGAGCCGGGGTCGGGGTGGCCGTGGCCGTTGGGGTGGCTGACGGCGAAGCGCTTGGGCTTGGCGAAGGTGTGGCCGATGGCGACGGGCTCGGGGTGGCTGATGGGGAAGCGCTTGGGGTTGGCGTAGCCGATGGCGAAGGCGTAGCCGATGGTGAAGGTGTGGCTGAAGGCGAAGCGCTAGGGCTCGGGCTAACGCTCGGCGTTGGGCTCACGCTCGGGCTGGGTGAAGCGCTTGGAGTTGGTGTGGCCGAGGGTGAAGGCGTTACCGAAGGCGAAGCGCTTGGGCTCGGCGAAGGCGAAACGCTTGGAGTCGGAGACACGCTCGGCGTTGGACTCACGCTGGGGCTAGGCGAAGCGCTTGGACTTGGGGTAGCCGATGGCGATGGGCTGACACTCGGCGAAGGCGAAGCGCTTGGGCTCGGGCTAACGCTTGGCGCTGGTGAAGCGCTCGGCGCAGGCTGGGCCGTGGGGGCCGGGCCGGGATTTGGATTGGGCGCCGGGGCCGGGCCGGGGTTAGGCCGGGGCTGGGCCGTCGGGCTGGCGCTCGGCTGCGGCTGCGGCTGGGCCGTGGGGGCCGGCGAAGTGCTCGGGCTCGGGCCGGTGCTGGGCTGCGGGGCCACGGTGGGCGCCGGCTTCGGCGTGCCGCTGGGTTGGCCGCCGTTGTTGTCGGCCGGCAGCAGCAGGTTATTGGCGGCGGTCAGCTGTACGCCCCTGCTGGTGAGCCAGGCGTTTTCCTGGGGCCGCTGGGCGGCGCTGTCGGCGGTGATGCTGGAGAAAATGACCTGGGCCTTGGGCTGCTGCTGGTTGTTGTCGCGGCCGCTGACCTCGCCGATGGGCTTGCCGTCGCTGGCACCGATGTCACCGCCGAGGACGAAGCGGTTGCCACGAACCAGATACTCGCTGGCATTGCCCGGGCCAATCAGGAAGGCATCGCGGGTGGCGTTGGCTTTCTTGATGGTGATTTCATTGGAGACCACATTAACCTGGCCGCGCAGGCTGCCATCGGTGAACTGTTCCTCATTCCAGATGGGCGCCAGGCCGGTCTGTTCGTCCAGCTTGATGCGGTTGCCACGAATAAGAATGGTGCCGGAACCCTTGCCGGGCCGGGCTGTGTTGGTGCGCTTGCCGCTGGCATCGTAGAAGCTCTGGGTTTCGCCGATGGCGGCAATGGTGGCCTTGCTGGAGTAGCTGCCCTCGATGACGTTGCTGTCGATGGCCACCTGATAGTTACGCTCGGCCTCGCGGTTGCGGAAGAGAATGGCGTAGGACTGGTCGTCGCGCTGGGGATTCTTATAGGCGGTGAAGTTTTTGATGGTGTTGTTGCTGATTTTGAAGTTACCGTCGGCCTTGACCGGCAGGTTGTTCCATTTTTCATTAACAATCAAACCGATGGCCTGATAGAGCTGGTAGCGCGGGCCCTCGTCGTCGTCCTTTTCCAGCCGGTTCAGCGGGTTCTGAATGATGGTGTTGTGGCTGATGTCCACCTTAGTCATCGGGAACTGGCGGTTATAAACCTCGATGCCATAGAGCCGGTCGGCTTCCAGAAGGTTATCGGTGATGGTGATGTCGTCGCCGTCGTGGATATCCAGACCTTTACGCAGGTTTTTCAACGTACGGTTGCCAACGATTTTCACGCCGAAGTTATAGGAACCGGCCACCGAGGCCAGACCGTAGCCGGTGCCACCGTCGCGGTAGTCGCCGTTTTCGGTGAGGCTGTTACGCTCGGCGCTGAAGTTGCGCTGGTAGCCGAACATCAGACCG
The DNA here is from genome assembly GCA_963532425.1 of uncultured Cardiobacteriaceae bacterium. Taxonomy (GTDB): domain Bacteria; phylum Pseudomonadota; class Gammaproteobacteria; order Cardiobacteriales; family Cardiobacteriaceae; genus CAUSKK01. Next base: position 82,178 of record CAUSKK010000006.1, on the reverse strand, counting down.
GCCACGCGGTTGTGGTGCAGTTCGCATTCGGTAACCTTGTTGTTGTCGCCGCTGGGCAGTTTGACGTAGCTGCTGTCCACCTTGCCATCGATGAGCAGGCGCTTGTAGAAGTCGTTATAGCGCGGGTCCGGGTCGCGCAGGCTGTAGCTGCGGTTGGAATCGAAGTAGATGCCGGCCCGGTTGGCGCCGCTGACCTCCACCTTATTAATGTGAACGTTGTCGGAATCATCGACGTAGATGCCGTTCACCTTGCCGAAATAGCTCTTCTGGTAGAGATAGTAGTTGTCGGTTTTGTCGTAGACCAGGGAGAACTCGGCCAGGGTGGTTTTGGTGTCGGCAATTTTGCTGGTGTCGCGGCCGCTGACCACGATGCCGGCGTACTGGGAAACGTCCAGCTCGTTGCTGTCGCGGCTGTCCGTTCTATAGTCGCCGTCCTGGTTCCAGGCAAATTTAAGGGTGGTGCGGCCCATGCCCTCGCCGAAGAGGGCGGTGATGCCGGCGTTCTCCGCGTTCAGGACGATGGGGCGGTTGATGCGCACGGTGCCGGTGATTTGCACGGCCACCTTCTCCCGCTGGGCAAAGGCCAGGGCCTTGTCCAGGTCATCGCTGGCGTTGGTCTTGCCGCTGGTATCAACGCCAAATTCGGCGGCCTTGATGTATTTGCCGTAGACCGGGTGCTGATAGATTTTGGCCGTGGCCGGCGGTGTGGGGGTGGCCGTGGCGGTGGGCGTCGGCGTGGGCGCCGGCGGCTGGGTGGGGCTGGGGCTCGGCTTCGGCAGCTGTTCGGGAATGAAGCGCGAGAGGTCGGGATTCTGCTGATTCCCGCCGCAGGCACTCAGAATGGCGGCGATGAATACGCCGAGGGTTTTCTTTGTCATGGGAAGGTTCCTCGTGGAAAAAAAGTCATTGTAACCCGAGGCTTGGCTAGAATTACCAGCGGCGCCGCGCTTGGGCGGCCATTTACAGGAGTTTTCCCGATGAAAAAATTTTTACAGTGGTGCGCCGGTCTGGCGCTGCTGCTGGCCATTCCCGCGTTCATTCTCTACCAGCAGGCCCCGGCCCAGTTCTATCTGCGCCTGGGCGACTTTGACAATCTCATTCAGCTGCAGGGCTTCGCCCGCGATGCCTACCGGCGCAGTGCCGAGGCCGGCAATCTGGAGGCCCAGGTGAAGCTGGCCCGTTTCTATGAAAACGGCCTCGGCGGCAACCGCGATTTGGCCGAGGCCCGGGCCTGGCTGGAACGGGCGGCGGCCCAGAACCATCAGGACGCCCAGAAACAGCTGGCCACCTACTACGAACACGGCCGGGGCGGCGACCGGGACGAGGCCGGGGCCTGTCTGCTCTACCAGAAGAGCGGGGCCATCAGTGCTGCCGGTCGCGTCTGCTCCAAGCTGACCCCGGAACAGCTGGCCGCCCGGGCCAATGCCTTCAGCACCTTCGGCAGCACTTCGCCGACGCCGAGCCCGACCCTGGCCAGCGCTAGCCCCACGGCCAGCGCCACGCCGAGCCCAACGGCTAGCGCCGGCCCCAGCTCGCCGAAGGAACGCTGGGCCGCCATCGACAAGGCCACCGAGGACGGCGATTTCAAACGGGCCTTCCAGCTGCTGCAGCCGCTGGCCGAGGGCGGCGATGCCCAGGCCCAGTTCCGGCTGGCCGACTACTATGCCGGCGGCCTCGGCACGAAGAAGAACCCCGAGGAGGTGCGCTACTGGCTGGTCAAGGCCGCCAAGCAGAACCACGCCGAGGCCCAGAATCGCCTGGGCCAGCTCTACGAACAGGGCCAGGGCGTGGAGCGGGACTATCGCTTCGCCCGGGAACTCTACGAGCAGGCTGCCGCCCAGGGGCAGCGGGAGGCCCAGCAGCGGCTGGCCCGGCTGCTGGAACAGGGCCAGGGCGGCGACCGCGACGAGGTGCGGGCCTGCCAGCTCTACACCGCCGCCGGCGACCGCGAGGCCATCACCCGAGTTTGTGGCGGTCGCAATACGGCCAGTGCCCAGCAGGCCCTGCAGGCGGAACAGCAGCGCCTCGCCCAGCAGAGCCTGAGCGAGGAACAGCGGCGCCGTCAGGTCGCCATCGACACGGCCCTGCAGCAGCAGCGGGATGAGCTGGCCCGCCAGGCCGAACAGCAGCGCCAGACCACGCCGCTGGCGGTGCCGGTGCCCCCGACGCTAGAAAGCCTGCGCCAGGAGGAGGAGGAACGGGCCCGGCAACAGGCCGCCCAGCAGGCCGCCCAGGCCCGGCAGACCGATGCCCAGCTGGCCCAGGAGCTGGCCGCCCAGGCCGCCGGCAATGAGGAAGAGCCGGTCAATCCGCCGCCGACCGGTGCCGACCTGCTCGATGCGGTGGCCGAGGCCCCCGGCGGTCGCAGCGCCGACCCACTGGCTGCCGAGGCCAAACCCGCCGCGCCGGCGGTGAGCCAGGAGGAGGCCAACGCCGCCTTCGACCGGGGCGACTACCATCAGGCCTTTGTCATGAACCGCCAGCTGGCCGAGGGCGGCAGCGCCGAGGCCCAGAATGCCCTGGGCTATCTCTACGAGAAGGGCCTCGGTACGAAGCAGAACTACGACGAGGCGCTGGTTTACTACGAGCGGGCCGCCCACAACGGCAACCGTTCGGCCCAGTTCAACACGGCGGTGCTCTATGAAAACGGCCTCGGCACCGACCGCGACCTGCAGCAGGCCCGCTTCTGGTACGAGCACGCCGCCGCCCAGGGCGACGATGAGGCCGCCGAGGCCCTGGAACGGCTGAACGACTAGGCCTTTTTCTTCCCACGGGAGAGCGACTACGGTCGCTCTTTTTTTTGGCGCGCGTTATTTCCAGCGGTCGGCAAAGAAGGAAGCGCTTCGTTCCCAGAAATCGGATAAAACGAAGCGCTTCCCTTCCCCCGCCAGCCCGGGCGCAATTGGCCCCCTCGGGAGGAAGCGCTTCGGTCTAAAAACCCTGAAGGAAGCGCTTCCGGTGGTGCCACCCGATTTTTAGCGAAGCGCTTCGGCCGGGGCCGCCCAACCGATTACATTTACGACTCCAGCCCGGGGAGGCCCGCCGACTTTTGAGGGGGCCAGAGCTTCCCCCTCCGGTTCAGGTGCAATGGGCCCCCTCGGGAGGAAGCGCTTCGGCCGGGAGCCCCGCCCGAAGCATTTTCTTTTTCTACTTCTCCGAAGCGAAGCGCTTCGCGCCTGACCGCAAGAAAACGTTTCCAGTGGCCCGCCGAATTATTGTCGGCCTATCTCAGGAGAAGCGCCTCCTGTCGATAAGCCAGTCTTCATAGGAATGAAGCGCTTCGGTTCCGGCGAATCGCCGATGCCACATCAGAAAAATCACAGTCCCGACCCGGGGCCGCTACCTTCGCCATTGGAACGAAGCGCTTCGGCCCGGGCCACCCAACCGATTACGTTCCCAACTCCAGCCCGGGGAGGACCTCCGACTTTTCGGCTGAATGCAGCACCGCCAATGGCTTGAGGGGAAGCGCTTCGTTAAAACCATCTGGCCCGGTGAAGTGCTTCTGTCCTAGACGCTAAATGGCCGGCCGGGCCGGGAGCTTGGGAATAAAACCCTGAAGGGACGCTTCGTTTAAAGGCCGCCGGGCTGCACTTTGGACGAGCACTTGCTTTGCGGGAAGCGCTTCCCTTCGGCGGGCCGGTGCTGATTCAGCCGGCGCGCCTCCTTTACCCAGACCGAAGCGCTCCCCCTTGTCGTTCTCTTCGGCCGTTGGCCTGCGACGCTAGAACCGATTCAAGCGGGAGAAGCGCCTCGTTCAAGGTTTGCCAATGCTAGAACCAGCCGGAACTTTTTCGGAGACGAAGCACTTCGGCGGACACTGTCTGTCCCGGCCTAAACCACTGGAAGCGCTTTTAGCGCCGACAAAAGCACAATTTCCCCCGGCCTGGTTGAGGCCCAGCCGCGCTTTACTCTAGAAATCGCCCCGGCCGGAAGCGCTCCCCCCAGCTAAAAATGGCCTTTCGAAGCGCTTCGGTTTATCGGCCGTTGGCTTCGGGGGATTATTCCGCCCCGGCCCGGCAAGCTTCATGGTTTAGCCGCCCCCACAGGGCGGTTTGGACGAAGCGCTTCGCTCCAGGGCGACTGGCTGGGCCGGCCCGTCTCCGGCTTCCCAATCCTTCCGCCCGAAGCGCTTCCTCTCGGATAGCCCCGGCCCGAGCGGGATTTGAACCTATCGTCTAGACCGAAGCGCTTCGGCTTTTGCCGCCAACGCTTTTATGAACTGGAATAGTGGCCTCGTTAGAGGGAAGCGCTTCCGGTGGAAATGCTGGCTTTTGGCGAAGCGCTTCGCTCTGGGAATCCGCCCAGGCCGGGCGTGCTTCGGTTCAGCTGCCAGCGAACTGGCCCCGCCGCGCCCCAACGGTTTTCCTAAATAAAGACTTCCCCCGTCGAAGTGCTTCATCACCCCCGGCTTGGCTGGGAAGACCCAGGCCGGCAGCGCAGCACTTCCCTTCAAAGCCAGATTGATGAGACGCCCCGGCAGTGTGAAAAAAGCTAGCCCCTTAGAGGAAGCGCTTCGGCCGGTGGCCCCGTCGTCTTTTCCTGGCTTAAAAAGGGGAGCGCTTCCCCCGGTGGCCCCGCTGAAACCGGGGGCGCTGCCGGCCCAGCGTCAGAATCGAAGCGCTTCGTTGGTGAAGCCCCGGGCCAGGGCCAAAGAAATGGAGCCGGCCCCGCCGGGGCGAAAGGTTTTATTTCACCGCGTGCCCAGGCCGTGCAGAACGAAGCGCTTCGGTTTGCGCCCCGAGTTCAACGAGAAAAACAAGGGCGGCAGTGCGGGTTTTCCAGCCCGAAGCGCTTCCCCCTGGGAGCCGACCCCGGTCGCCGTTGGGGGGCAGCGATAAAAAAATGGGGCGGGACATCGGTTTTCAGCTCGGCCCCTGGGCCCGGCTAAACCCAAGCACTGCGGGGATTAGGGCCTTCTCCGGGGGCAGCGCTGCGTTGGGGGGTTTAAACGCAGGACGGCGCGGCCCCGGCTAACGGCGAAGCGCTTGTCGAGCAGGCGACAAAACCGGGAGCGTTTCCGATTGGATAGGGGGAGCTAACGAAGCGCTTCGGGCCCGTGGCCTAGCCTTCAGCTATTAGGAACGAAGCGCTTCGGTTTGAAAGCTGGCAGAACCGGAAAAAAAGTAAGACCAAAGCATTTCGGGTGGTCGGAAAACCGAAGCGCTTCGGTCGAGCCGGGCCGGGGGAAAACGAGCGACCGGCGGGGGCCCGCCCGGGGGCGGGAAGCGCTTCGTTGGGACGGTGGCGGCGTTTTCAGGGCCGGCCGCTCTTGCTCAGAATGGCCCGCATATCCGCCGGCAGCCGGGCCAGGGCTTCCTGGCGTATCCCGGCGGGAATATCGGCGTAGTAGGCCTCGGCAATGCTGCCGGTGATGGCGGCCAGGGTGTCGCTGTCGCCGCCCAGTGAGACGGCCAGGCGTATGGCCTCTTCAAAATCCCGGCTTTCGAGGAAGGCCACGATGGCCTGGGGCACGGTCTCCTGGCAGGTTTCGTTGAAATAGTAATGGGGGCGGATGGCGGCGCAGCTGGCGCTCAGGTCGTAGCCGTATTCGGCGCTGATGTGGTCTTTGATAAAGGCTTTGTCTTTGCCCTGGCGCGCCCAGAAGATGGCAGCGGCGGTCGCCTGGGCGCCCCTGATGCCCTCGGGGTGGTTGTGGGTGATGGCGGCGGATTTTTCCGCATAGGCCAGGGTTTCTGCGAGGCTGTCCCAGTGCCAGGCCACGGGGGAAACGCGCATGGCCGCACCGTTGCCATAGCTGTGATAGGGCTGCGGATTGGTGCTTGCCAGCCAGGCCCGGAAGTGGTTGCCATAGCTGCTGTCGTAGCGGTGGCACCAGTGGCGCATATGGACGGCGAGGTCGTCCCGGCCGCCCTGCTGCAGCCATTCGGCCACGGCGACGGTGCAGATGGTGTCGTCGGTGAAGGTGCTGGCGGTGGTAAACAAATCAAAATCGGTGGCCCGGTAGTTGTTGAATTCAAAGCGTGAGCCGACGATGTCGCCGATGGCGGCGCCTAGTAACATGGGATTCTCCGGTTGGGGGTTGGAAAGGGCGGTTCAGGCCGCCCGGCGGCGTTGATTTTAGGCGGGGAGCGCTGCGCTGGTAAACCGGCAAAGGGGAGCGCTTCGAGCCGGGGACTAAACCGAAGCGCTTCGGTGGGGGGAAGCGCTTCCGCGATAAGGAGGAGCCAGGCCGGCGACCTTTGCCGTTGGCTTTAATCGAAGACCTGGCCGCCGATTAGGCTCGGAAGTTTGAAAGCACCCCCCGGGAAGCCCAGCCACGGGCCGGCAACCGGGGGCAAGAACCTAACCATGGACTAGTCAAAAACCCGTCCCCCCACAAGACTGGGCAAACGCCAAGCACCCCCCGGGAAGCCAAAGCCACATAGCCCGGTGTCGCCGCTTTCCAGCAGCACAAAGCGTTGATAGTCCTCGGCCCAGAGCCAGAGCTTGTAGCGGGCACAGTCCGGGGCTGGGGCCTGGCGTTCCTCGATGATGCCGCCGTCATAGGCGCGGTAGCCGTCCTGGCCCTCGCCGGCGCTGGCCACGGCCAAAATCTGGCCCAGGCTGCGGCCATCGTGGCCCAGCAGCACAAATAGGCTCACCGGATTTTCCCCCCGGGCGGCACAGGGCCGGGGTTCACTGCGCAGCAGCTGCCACTGGCCGTTGAGGCTATGGCGGCCAAACGGGCCCAGGTCGGCGGCGGTGGCATTTTGATAGCAGGCATTTAGCTCCGGACTTGAACGCAGCTGTTCCAGCAGGGCGGTTTTGAAGGCCGGGCCGGGGTCGAAGAACTCAACGGCGTTGCTGGTCGGCTGGTAGCGAAAGAGAGGAAGCGCTTCGACGGGACCGGGGCGCGGCGCGTCCAGCTGGGCCAGGGCGGCGGCGGCTTCGGCCGTGGCCAGGGTCCAGACCTGACCCCCGCCCTGGAATTGCACCGTCGGCGCCGGGGCCGTGCCCAGGGCGGCCAGCAGCCGGCGGGTCTGGTCGGCGGTCAGTGGCCCCCGGCCGGCGTTCAGGGCGATTTCACCGAGAGACTCACCGTTCACCTCCAGGGCCACCGCCGGCACCGCCGGGCGCAGGGCGATATGACCGTTAAAGGCCGTCGCGCCGGCCGGCCGTTGCAGCAGCAGGGCCACGCTCGGCGACGTCCGTTCCTGATAGCCCACCAGCCGGCAGCTGCCGTCGTTGGCACAGCGGCCGAGCCAGTGCGGGTTCGGGGCCAGCGGGCTGAAGCGGGGCGCCGGCGTCAACGTGGCCAGCGGCGGCGGGCCCGGCTGGGGGGTGATGATAAGGTCGGGGGTCGGTTCCGGGCTGGGTTCCGGCGTCGCTGCCGCAGTGGGCGCCGGCGACGGATTGGGCCGCAAGGAACGAGCCCGCCAGTAGCCGAGCAGGCCGAGCAGCAGCGCGCCTACAATGAGGGCTTTTTTCATATTGCACTCCTTAAAAATGAAGCCCCTCACTATAAAGAAATGCCTGCTCCTTTGCCTGCTGCTGGCCGCCTGCAGCGACTGGCGCTATCGTCCCCTGCCCGGCCTGGCCACCGTCAATCTCCAGCGGGGCTACCGCATCCACCAGGCCGTGCAGAGCAATGACTCTTCCCTTTTGATTTTGCTGCAATTTTCCGGCGGCGGCACCCGGGCGGCGGCCCTGGGCTACGGCGTGCTGGAGGCCCTCCAGCAGCAGCCGCTGGCCTCGGGCACGCTGCTCGACCAGGTGGATTTGGTGTTCGGCGTCTCCGGCGGTTCCATTCTGGCTGCCTATTTCAGCCTCCACGGCCCGGCGGCCATTCCCAGCTTTGAACGCCATTTCCTCAAGCAGGATTTCCAGAAGCGCTTGTTTTCCCAGCTGTTTTCCCTGGCGAACTGGCCCTATCTCACCGCCCCCGACTACGGCCGGGGCGACCTGCTCCAGCAGGAACTTGACCGGGCCCTGTTTCACCACGCCACCTTCGCCGACCTGCGCCGCCACCGGCGCGGGCCCTTTGCGGTGATTTCGGCCACCGACATGAGCCAGGGCACCCGGCTGGATTTCACCCAGGAATTTTTCGATGTGCTCTGTCTGGATTTGGACGCCCTGCCGCTGGCCCGGGCCGTGGCCGCCTCCAGCGCGGTGCCTATCCTGTTTAGTCCGATTACCCTGAACAATCGCGGCGGCCAGTGTGGCTACCGGCTGCCGGCGGAAATGGCCGACGCCCTGGCCGACGACCCGCAGCAGCTGCAGAGCCAGACCCGGCGCGAATATGCCCAGCGGCTGCTCAGCTACCAGAACAGCGCCCAGCGGCCCTATATCCACCTGCTCGATGGCGGCCTGACCGACAATCTCGCCCTGCGCGCCATGCTCGACCTGACCGACCTCTATTCCGAGCAGAAGCTGCTGCACCAGTTTCTGAACGGCAACGTGCGCAAAATCGTCGTGATTAACGTCAATGCCCAGAATGAAATCACCAGCACCCTTGACCGCAGCGCCGCCATTCCCGACCTGTCCGCCCAGGTGATGGCGGTCATTGACATTCCCATCGCCCAGAACACGGCCGAATCGCTGCGCCGCTTCCGGGCCTTTGTCGATGGCTGGAACGCCCAGGCGTCGCGCCGGGTGTCCATGTATTTTGTCAGCCTCAATCTGCGCGACCTGCCGCCGGGGGAACTGCGCGAGCGCGTGCTGAATCTGCCCACCAGCTTCCATCTGCCGCCGGCGGCCATCGACGACCTGAAACGGGCCGCCCGCCAGCTGCTGGCCCGCTCCGGCGAGTACCAGCGGCTGCTGCGGGATTTGCGGATAACGCCGGTGCCCCGGGCCGAGGGCGGCGCCAGCCACTAGGGAAGGGCCGTGCCCACCGGGCCGGGGCTTTCGGTATCATGGCGGCTTTTCACATCAGAGAGGAAATCATCATGGCCTATCTCGCCGGCAAAAAAATTCTCATCACTGGCCTCGCCAGCAACCTGTCCATCGCCTACGGTATTGCCCAGGCCATGCAGCGCGAGGGCGCCGAACTGGCCTTCACCTACCAGAACGACAAGCTCAAACCCCGGGTGGAAAAAATGGGGGCCGAGCTCGGCGGCAAAATCTTTCTGCCCTGCGACGTGGGCAGCGACGAGGAAATCGAGAATGTTTTCAAAGTGTTGAAACAGGAATGGGGCGGTCTGGACGGGCTGGTGCACTGCATCGCCTTCGCCCCGCGCGAGGCCATCGAGGGCCGCTTCCTCGACGGCTGCACCCGGGAAAATTTCCGCCTCGCCCATGACATCAGCGCCTACAGCTTCGTCGCCCTCATGCGCGGCGCCTACCCGCTGATGCAGGGTCGCAACGCCAGCGCCCTGGCCCTGACCTACCTCGGCGCCGTCCAGGCTATCCCCAACTACAACACCATGGGCCTGGCCAAGGCCAGCCTGGAGGCCGCCATTCGCTATCTGGCCGCCGATTTGGGCGTCGATGGCATCCGCGTCAATGGCATCAGCGCCGGCCCCATTCGCACCCTGGCCGCCTCGGGCATCAAGGATTTCCGCGCCATGCTGAAGGGCTTTGAGCAGACGGCCCCGCTGCGCCGCTGCGTAACCACCGAGGAGGTGGGCAATCTAGCCTCCTTCCTCTGCTCGGATTTGGCCTCGGGCATCACCGGTGAAATCAGCTATGTGGACGCCGGCTATAACATCTTTTCCAGCGTCCAGCTGGCAAAGGAAGACGATTAGGCTAAAATAGCGCCCCATACCTTTTAGAAGTTTTAACCAAGCCGGAGCCCTGTTCCGGCTTGGTTTATTTTTTATATCTATGGCAATCATTGAGGTTTAATCACATGACCGTATTACGCTTTCCCATGACCAGCGCCGGGGCCCAGGCCATGCGCCAGGAACTGGAAAAACTGAAAACCCAGGACCGGCCCCAGGTCATCGAGGCCATCGCCGAAGCCCGAGCCCACGGCGATTTGAAAGAGAACGCCGAATACCACGCCGCCCGCGAGCGCCAGGGCTTCATCGAGGGTCGCATCAAGGAGCTGGAATATAAGCTGGCCAACGCCAACGTCATCGAACTGGCCGACATTCCCCGCAACGGCCGGGTCATCTTCGGTACCACCGTCGATTTGGAGGACGCCAACAGCGGCGAGGAGCTGAGCTACAAAATCGTCGGCGAGGACGAGGCCGATGTGAACAGTGGTTTGATTTCCAACACTTCGCCCATCGCCCGGGCCCTGCTCGGCAAGGAGGAGGGCGAGACCGTCCACGTCAATACGCCCAGCGGCACCCGCACCTTCGACATCATCGCCGTGCGCTATGTCTGAGGCCGACGCCGGCGGCGCCCCGGCCCTGATGCGCGCCACCTTTGCCCGGCTCGACACCCGGCGCCTGCCCACGCCCTGCTATGTGGTCGATGAGGTGCTGCTGGAACGGAATCTCCAGGTGCTGCGCCGGGTGAAGGAGGCGAGCGGCGCCAAGGTGCTGCTGGCCCTGAAGGGCTTTGCCATGTGGCACTATGGCCCGCTGATTGGCCGCTATCTGGACGGCGTCTGTGCCAGCGGCCTGCACGAGGCCAAGCTCGGCCGGGAGCGCTTCGCCGGCGAGGTGCATTGCTTCGCCGCCGCCTATCCGCCGGCGGACATGGCCGAGGTGCTGGCGTTATCCGACCATGTCATCTTCAATTCCTTCCACCAGTGGCAGCGCTTCCAGCCGGAAATCCGGGCGGCCAAGGCCCGGCGGCCGGGGCTCCATTTCGGTCTGCGCCTCAATCCGGAGCAGCCCGAGGGCGACTATCCCCTCTACGACCCCAGCGTTGCCGGCTCGCGGCTCGGCATCGTCCGCAGTGAGTTTCGGCCGGAGCTGCTCGATGGCATCGACGGCCTCCATTTCCACAATCTCTGTGAACAGAACATCGAACCGCTGCAACGCACCGTGGCCGCCATTGAGGAGCGCTTCGGCGAATTTATCCCGCGCATGCGCTGGATTAACTTCGGCGGCGGCCACCACATCACCCGGCCGGACTATCAGGTCGAAGCGCTCATTGATTTAATCCGGCGCTTCCGGGACAAATGGGGCGTGGACGTCATCATCGAACCCGGCGAGGCCGTGGCCCTGGGCACCGGCGTCTATGTCAGCGAGGTGCTGGACGTAAGCCGCAACGGCCTGGATTTGCTGATTATCGACGGCTCCTGCAGCGCCCATCTGCCCGACGTGCTGGAAATGCCCTACCGGCCGGAGCTGCTCGGTGCCGGTCAGCCCGGCGAACTCGGCCACGACTACCGCATCGGCGGCCTCACCTGTCTGGCCGGCGACGTCATCGGCGACTACAGCTTCCCGGCCCCGGTTCAGGTGGGCCAGCGCCTGGTTTTCCTCGATATGGCCCATTACACCATGGTAAAAACCAACACCTTCAACGGGGTTAAACTGCCGGCCATCGTCGCCTGGAACAGTGCCAGCGACGCGCTGACCGTAGTCCATGAATACGGCTATGACGACTTCCAACAACGACTCTCATGAAACAGAAAAAAGAACCCATTGATATCCCGGCCACCCTCGCCCGGGTGGAACAGTTCTGCCGGGCCCAGCGCCAGCGCATGACGCCGGTCCGCCGGCAGATTCTGAGCCTGATTCTGGCCTATCCCGACGTAATTAAGGCCTATGACGTCCTCGCCGATTTGAAGAAAATCCAGCCCAACGCCGCACCGCCGACGGTCTACCGGGCCCTGGATTTCTTCGTGGCCATCGGCGTGCTGCACCGGGCCGAGGCCCTGAACGGCTTCGTCTTCTGTCCGAACTTCGACCAGCCCCACCTCAGCATCATTCTCAGCTGCCGCAACTGTGGCACCACCTACGAGGCCGACGCCCCGGCCATCATCGCCGAGCTGGAGCGCTTCTGCCGGGAGCAGGGCTTTGAGCTCCAGCCCGGACCACTGGTGCTGCGCGGCTACTGGCAGGAATGCAGCGAACAACAAGCCCACCACTGTTGCAGCCATGGCCCAAAGCATTGATACGGCCGCCTATGCCCACGCCTTCCGACCCGGCGCCGAAGTGGTGCCGCTGGGCACCCTGACCCTGAACCGCGAGCAGCTGCTGCTGGCCGACCCGTTTCTGCTGCCCTATGAGGAAGCGCTTCTTCCCTTTCTGCACCCGGTGCCCCGGGGCGCCTTTACGGTGCAAATGGCGGTGAAAACCCTGAAGAACGGCGACAAACGCTGCCAGTTCGTGCGCATTCTCTTTGATAGGAAACCGCCCACCTACTGGGAGGTGGGTTTGACCGCCGACAGCCTCGATGACTATCTGGAGGGCGGCGAAGTGCCCGGCAGCGTCAGTGAAACCGGCTATCTGGCCCTGCTCGACGCGGACGGGTTGGCCCAGCTGCCCCCGGCCCACCGCGAACGGGACTGCGCCCGCTACGAGGAAGAATTGAAAAGCGCCCTGGGCCGCAATTTCCACAACACCTTCAGCCACGCCAAGCGCGGCGAACTCTGTGTCTTCAGCGCCGGCTGGGGCGCCGGGGCCTATCCGCTCTATTTCGGCTACGAACGCGAGCCCGGCGCGGACGAAGCGCTCTACCCGGTCTGTGCCGTGGTGGATTTGCTGCTGGACTAGCGGCCGGCCGGGCCCGGCGGGGGGCCGAAATCGCGAAAGAAATCGTCAAGAATGCGGTCGGCCTCGGCCTCGCTGGGCCGCTGGGGATTGAGGGCCCGGGCCAGCGCCGGCGGCAATACATATTTCTTCTCCTGCCGGGGCCAGAGCTCCGGCCGTACCACCGCCCGCAGGCTGATGCGCTGCTGGGCCAGCTGGCGCAGCCGGTGGCGCACGCTCAGCGGCAGGCTCAGGTCGCGCGGGTCAGCCCGCAGCCGGCGCAGCTGGTTTTCCAGGGCCGGGGCGAGGAAATGGAGCCGGTGGGCCACTTCACCACTGCGGGCAAAAATCCGCCACTCCTGGAAGCGCTTCTCCGGCTGGACGCGGAAATGGTCGGCCATCACGCTGCCATGTAGCGGCGCCGGGATAACCTGGAGCAGCCGGTGCCAGAGATAATTTTGAAATTCAAATTCCATGCGCTGGGCCAGCGACCATTGCATCATGCCCAGCGCTTCGTCGAGGCTGTCCCCGGCCCGGCCGGCCGTCTTCTTCGTTTTTTTCATCGGTTGCCCTTCTCCAAAAATTAAAGACCCGGGCCCCTGGCCCCGGCCTTGCGGTTGAAATTTCCGGGGCGCTGCCCCCATCAAAGGTTTGAAAGCCCGAACGCGCTGGCGGATAATCTGCCGCTGCCGTTTGGCCCGGCGGGCCGCAACCCCAGAGCCCGCCCTTGTTCAATAATTAAGGATTAATCATGCTTGGTCATCTCGCCAAAAAAATCTTCGGGTCGCGCAACGACCGTCTCATCAAAAATTACAACAAAATCGTCGCCCAAATAAACGCCCTGGAGCCAGAAATCAGCGCCCTTTCCGACGAAGCGCTGCGGGCCAAAACCGAGGAATTCAAACAGCGGCTTCAAGAACATTCGCTCCATTCCATTCTGCCCGAGGCCTTCGCCGTCGTGCGCGAGGCCTCCAAGCGGACGCTGGGCCTGCGCCACCACGATGTGCAGCTGATTGGCGGCATGGTGCTCAACGACGGCAAAATCGCCGAAATGCGCACCGGCGAGGGTAAAACCCTGGTGGCGACGCTGGCGGTCTATCTCAACGCCCTGAGCGGCAAGGGCGTGCACGTGGTTACGGTCAATGACTATCTGGCCAAACGCGATGGCACCGAACTGTCCGAACTCTACGGCTTCCTCGGCCTCAGCACCGGCATCATCTATTCCGGCCTCAGCGTCGAGGACAAGCAGCGCGCCTACAACGCCGACATCACCTACGGCACCAACAATGAATTCGGCTTCGACTATCTGCGCACCAACATGGCCCTGGACCGGGAACAGCGGCTGCAGCGCGGCCTGCATTTCGCCATCGTCGATGAGGTCGATTCCATTCTGATTGACGAGGCGCGGACGCCGCTCATCATCTCCGGCGAGGCCGACATGGATACCACCCTTTACCAGCAGATGAACGCCATCGTGCCCCAGCTGGTGCCCCAGAAGGAGAAGGACGGCCCCGGCGATTTTTCCATCGACGAGAAGAGTAAGCAGGTGGGCCTCACCGACAGCGGCCATGACCACGTGGAAGCGCTGCTGCGCGAACGCGGCCTGCTCGGCGCCGACGAGAGCATCTACCAGCCTAAGCATCTGGGCCTGTTCCACTGCCTCAATGCCTGCCTGCGTGCCCATCACCTGTTCCAGAAGGACGTGGACTATATCGTCAAGGACGGCGAAGTGGTCATCGTCGATGAGTTCACCGGCCGCACCATGCAGGGCCGGCGCTGGTCGGACGGCCTCCACCAGGCCATGGAAATCAAAGAGGGCGTGCCGGTGAAAAAGGAAAGCCAAACCCTGGCCTCCATCACCTACCAGAACTATTTCCGCATGTACGAGAAGCTGGCCGGCATGACCGGCACCGCCGATACCGAGGCCTATGAATTCCAGGAAATCTACGGGCTGGAGACGGTGGTTATCCCCACCAACAAGCCGGTGCAGCGCATCGACCACATCGACCAGATTTATCTGAACCAGCAGGGCAAATACAACGCCATCGTCAATGAAATCCGTAGCTACCAGGAGAAGGGCCAGCCTATTCTCGTCGGCACGGCCTCCATTGAAACCTCCGAGCTGATTTCCGACCTGCTCAACAAGGCCGGCATTGCCCACAACGTGCTCAACGCCAAGCAGCACGAGCGCGAGGCCGAAATCGTCGCCATGGCCGGCAAACCCGGCATGGTAACCATCGCCACCAACATGGCCGGCCGGGGTACGGACATTGTGCTGGGCGGTTCGCTGAAGGTGGCCCTGGCCCAGCTCGGCCCCGAGGCCAGCGAGGCCGAGAAGGAAGCGCTTCGGGCCCAGTGGCTCAAGGACCACGAGGCAGCCAAGGCCGCCGGCGGTCTGCACGTCATCGGCGCCGAACGCCACGAGAGCCGCCGCATCGACAACCAGCTGCGCGGTCGCTCCGGCCGCCAGGGCGACCCGGGCTCCAGCCGTTTCTATGTGGCCCTGGATGACAATCTGGTGCGCATCTTCGCCGGCGAACGCATGGCCGCCATGATGCAGCGCTTCGGCATGGGCGACGAGGAGGCCATCGAATCCTCCATGGTGTCAAAACAGATTGAGGGCGCCCAGCGCAAGGTGGAGGCCCACAACTTCGACATCCGCAAGAACCTGCTGGAGTACGACGACGTTACCAACGAGCAGCGCAAGGTCATCTACAGCCAGCGCAACGCCATCATGGACAACGACGACATCGGCAGCCTCATCGCCGGCATGCGTGAGGACATCGTCAATCTGCTGGTGGACCAGTATCTGCCCGCCCACGAGCTGCGCCAGAACTGGAATGTGGCCGGCCTGGAGGAGGCCGTGCGCACCAACTTCAACCTGGATTTGAACGTGGCCGAGCTGCTGGCTTCGGCGGCCAATATCAGCGCCGACCGGGTGAAAAAGGAGGTGCTCGACCAGCTGCTGGCCCGCTATGCCGAGAAGGAAGCGCTGGCCGGCGGCGAGATGCTGCGCAATATCGAGCGCTACATCGTCCTGCAGACCATCGACAGCCAGTGGCGCCGGCACCTCACCAATATGGACATGCTGCGCCAGGCCATCTGGCTGCGTTCCCGTGCCCAGAAGGACCCGCGCCAGGAGTACAAGAAGGAATCCTTTGAACTCTTCAATGACCTGTTGCAGAACATTCAGTTTGAGATTATCCGCATCCTGGCCCACCTGCAGTTCCGCACCGCCGACGAGGAGCAGCCGGCCCCGGCCCCCCGGCCCGCCGCTCCGCACGATGCCCCGGCTATCAGCCCGCCGCCATCGCGCAACAGCCCCTGCCCCTGCGGTTCCGGCAAGAAATATAAGGAATGCCACGGCAGCCTGAAGGCCACGGAAGGGCCATGAGTGCGACCCCAACGCCCATTCACGTGGTGGCGGCCCTGCTCTACAACCACGCCGGGGAAGTGCTGGTGAGCCAGCGCCCGGCCGGCAAGGCCTTCGCCGGCCGTTGGGAGTTTCCCGGCGGCAAGGTGGAGGCGGGCGAAACCGCCGGCGCCGCGCTGGTGCGTGAGCTGCGCGAGGAGCTGAATCTGGATTTGGCCGGCCAAATCTTCCAGCACTGCCACCGGGAGGAACGGGACGGCCTGCTACTGGATTTCTACCGCTGCCAGCCCCGGGAAGCGCTTCGCCCCGAGGCCCGGGAGGGCCAGCGCTGGCAGTGGCTGCCACCGGCCGAACTGGCGACGCTGGATTTCCTCGATTCCAACCGGGCCCTGCTGGCCCAGCTCCGGGAGCCCCGCTAATGGCCGGCGGACTCTGGGCCCTGCTCGACGACGTCGTTAGTCTGCTCGACGATGTGGCCCTGCTGGCGAAAAGTGCGGCCAGCAAGAGCAGCACGGTGATGGACGACGTAACCCTGATGGCCAAAAGCGCCACCGGCAAAACCGCCGGCGTCATCGGCGACGATTTGGCCGTCAGTGCCAGCAGCCTGACCGGCTTCGCCGCCCAGCGCGAACTGCCCATTCTCTGGGCCGTGGCCAAGGGCTCGCTGCGCAACAAGGCCCTTATCGTGCCGCTGGCCCTCCTCATCAACGCCCTGCTGCCGCCGCTGCTGAATTGGGTGCTGCTGCTCGGCGGCGCCTTCCTCTGCTACGAGGGCGTCGAGAAGCTCGCCCACCGGGGCCAGCCCCAGCCGGCCCCGGCCGAAGCGCTTCCGGAAGCCAGTCTCGAGGCTCTGCAGGCGCTGGAGGCCGAACGTATCCGCGCGGCCATTCAGACCGATTTCATTCTGTCGCTGGAAATCATCGTCATCGCCCTCAGCGATGTGGTCGCCCGGGGCGCCGGCTGGGGTCTGCAGCTGGTGGCGCTGGCCATCATCAGCCTGCTGCTCACGGCGCTGGTCTATGGCAGCGTCGCCGTCATCGTCAAGCTGGACGACCTGGGCCTCTATCTCCAGTCCGGCGGGGCGGCCCTGCGTCGCGCCAGCGGCCGGGCTCTGCTCTGGCTGGCCCCGCAGATTGTGCGCCTGCTCTCCTGGGCCGGTACCGTTGCCGTCTTCCTCGTCGGCGGCCACATCTGGCAGGAGCATACGCCGCTAGGCCGCTGGCATAGCGACCACTGGCTCGGCGGGGCGCTGCTGACCCTGGCCGTCGGGCTGCTGATTGGCGCGCTCGGCTACGGCCTGCATCGGCTGCTGGCCCGGGGGGCCCATGAATCTTGACGGCGAACGGGAGCGCTTCGGCCCCTTCCTCGAACTCATCTGCCCCAACGGCGGCGAGGCGGAGCAGCAAAAACTGCTGGAGGTGCTGGAGGAAAGCGGCGGCCTGCCGGAGCTGGCCCTGCTGGTGGCGGTAACGGCCAGCGTCTTCGCCGTCGAGGACGATTTAGGCGAACTCATCGAGCAGCTGCGCCGGGTCGGGGCCGGCTGGGAGGCCAATTTGCTGAGCGCTTCGGACAGCCTGGAGGAGGACGCGGTGCTGTTTGAACTGACGGCGGACGAGCTGCTCGCCCTGGCCGCCCGCGAGCTGAGCGGCTATGAGCTCCAGCTCTGGCAAATCGACGACCCGCGCCTCTGCGCCGGTTTCATCGCCCGCGAGGCCGATGCCGATTTGGTGCGCAAAAATGCCGGCTTGCTCCGGCTGCGGATTGCGCCGGTGGCAGGTCTTGTCTAGCCCACAAAAATGTCTATAATGGCCGCTTCACTCGGCCTGAGTGGCGGAATTGGTAGACGCAGCGGATTCAAAATCCGCCGTTAGTGATAACGTAAGAGTTCGAGTCTCTTCTTAGGCACTTAACAGCAAGCTGGCGCAAGCCGGCTTTTTTTGTGCCCGAATTTTTGGAGTGTTTTCATGTCCCCTGCCCCCCGGCCCTGCCGCCTGCGCCTGAGCGCTGCCATCGACCGCTACATCGCCACCGACATCCGCCACAAGAAAACCGCCGCCCGGGAAATCCTCGCCCTGCGCCAGTTCCAGCGCGCCAATCCCGACCTGGTGGCCAAACCCCTGGCCCGGGTGAACAAACGGGACGTGGCCGCCTGGCGCGACCGGCGCCTGGACCAGGTGTCCGGAGCCACGGTGCGGCGGGAATGGAGCATTCTCAGTGCCCTTTTCACCTGTGCCAGCAAGGTTTGGGGCCTGGAACTGCCGGCCAATCCCTTCCACCAGGTGCGCCGGCCGCCGGGCAATAGGCCGCGCCGCCAGCGCATCAGTCCGGCCCAGTGCCAGATGTTTCTGGAGGCCCTGGACTATCGCGGCCAGGTGCTGCAATCGCGCCACAAGGTGGCCTGGTCCTTCCTGTTTGCGCTGGAAACGGCCTGCCGCAAGGGTGAAATCCTGCGCCTGCGCCCCGAGGACGTGCACGATGGCGTCCTGGTGCTGGGCGAAAGCAAAAATGGCGACGGGCGCATCGTACCGCTGTCGCCGCTGGCCCGCCGGCTGCTCGGCCAGGTGCAACTGCCGCTGGGCCTGTCGTCGCAAAGCTTTGACGCCCTGTTCCGCCGCCACCGGCCGCCGCCGCTGACCCATATCCATTTCCACGACACCCGCCACGAGGCACTCAGCCGCATGGCCCGCAAGATTGCCAATCCCATGACCCTGGCGAAAATCAGCGGCCACCGGGATTTAAAAATCCTCCTCAACACCTACTACAACCCCAGCGAGGAGGACTTCGCCGGCCTGCTCGACTAGGCCCGGAGCTGGCGCCAGGCCGAGAGGGTGATTTGGCCGCCGCTGCGCAGGATAAACAGGCTCAGCAGGGCGCTGGCCAGCGTATCCACCCAGTACCAGCCGCCGAGCCAGGCAGCCAGGGCGGCGGCGATGGCCACCAGCGAACCGAACAGGTCGGCGAGCACGTGGAGATAGGCGGCGTGGATGTTGAGATTGGCCCGGTCGGCGCCGAGCAGCAGTTGGGCCACCAGCCCATTGACCAGCAGGCCCACCAGCGCCACCAGCAGCACCGGTCCCGGCAGCAGGGCACTGGGCCGGTGCCAGCGCTGCCAGGCCTCGACGAGAATCAGCAGGGCTACCAGCAGCAGCGAGGCGCCGTTGAGCAGGGCCAGCCAGCGCTGGGGCCGCGGCGGCAGCCAGAGGGCGAGCAGGGCCAGCAGTAGGGCCAGGCTGTCATTGGCCATGTGGCCGGCGTCGGCGAGCAGGGCGAGGCTGTGGAAATAGTGGCCGCCGAGCAGCTCCACCAGCAGATAGCCGGTGATAATCAGCCAGCCCCCGGCCAGCCGGCGCCGGTCGTCGGGCAGGCCGTGGCCGTGGCAATGGCCGTGCTGGTGGCCGTGCTGGTGGCCGGGGGAATCGTGGCCAGGGTCGTGCGGGGAAAATTCGGACATGGGTCCTCCTAGGAGAAAGCGCTGCTAATGGGAAGAGCCTATGCTCCGGCCCCCGGGGCCGGGGGTCAAGTTTGGGAAGCGCTTCGCTGGAAATTTGCCGTTCCAAGCCGAAGCGCTTCACTCTTTCCAGTCCTCTCCAGACCGAAGCGCTTCCATCTGTCCCGCCCAGCGAGAACCAGAGCGCTTCCTTCTGAGGGCTCAAAGCGAAGCGCTTCGTTCCTGAACGCCCCATTTCTGGCCCGACGTTTCGTTATTGATAAGGAAGCGCTTCCCCCCGGTGGCCCGGCCAAGCGCAGCGCTCCCTGCTAAAAATCTATATCGTCGAACCGAAGCGCTTCGTTTCCGGGGCGGTTCC
Organism: uncultured Cardiobacteriaceae bacterium; assembly: GCA_963532425.1. Classification (GTDB taxonomy): domain Bacteria; phylum Pseudomonadota; class Gammaproteobacteria; order Cardiobacteriales; family Cardiobacteriaceae; genus CAUSKK01. The sequence continues at coordinate 62,466 of CAUSKK010000006.1, read as the reverse complement.
GAGGCCGAAGCGCTTCCCGCCCAACGCCCCGGGTCGGACTAAAATGGCCGCTTTTTTCGAGGAGTTTTCCATGTATCGTCACAAACTGATTTTTCTGCTGCTGCTGGCCGGCGTCGCCGGGGCCAAAGAGGGCCTGCCGCTTATCAGCAACGAGGCGCGCCACTGCGCAAAACCGCAGGTCTGTTTGAGACTGTCGGTTATGTCCCTGGACAGCCCCGATAAGGCCCTAAACAGCTACGCCGATGGCCTGCTCAACCTGGCCTTTGACGACATTTCACCCTATAACTTCAAATCACTGAACCAGACCGGTTTGGAAAGCTGGCTCCAGCACGCCGCCCAGGAGCTGGAGCTCGACAAGGACGACCCCCTCGACACCGACTATTCCTACGGCTATGAGCTGAGCCAGGTGGGTGAAAGTGCCCACTACCGTGTGCTCGACCTGGACACCAGTGCCTGCCTCGGTGGCGCCCACTGCGGTGGCAACGCCAGCTACTTCGTGCTGCCCAAAACCGGCGAACTCCGGGTGCTGGCGCTGGACGACATTCTGCTGCCGAACCAGCGCGGCCGGCTGGACGAGCTGCTGAAAGCGGCCGCCGCCCGCTATATGCAGGGCGATGAGCCGGGCGAACCGATTGCGCTCGGTGCCGACGATAAATGGCGCTGGGCCAGCGACGATTGGCGCCCGGCCCGGGAGGGTCTGATTTTTCGCTACGGTTCCGGCCAGCTGGACGGCTACGCCGGCGGCCTGCCGGAGCTGCTGCTGACAAAGGAACAGCTGCGGGACATCGTCAAGCCGGAAATCCTCGCCGAGTGCGACAGCTGGCAGAGCCAGGAACCGGGCCCCATCACCCCCAAACCCCAGTGGCGGGACTAGCCCAGCCCAGCAAAGGGAAGCGCTTCATTTTTCCCGCCAGCCGGAACGAAGCGCTTCGGCCGGCGGATTAAATAAAAGGAAGCGCTTCTTTCCAGGCGGCCGGGGCCAGATAGTGAAAACCGGCGATGGGGGAGCGCTTCGGTCTGGCGCGCCAGCAATATAGCAGGCCACCGGCGCTAGCCCGCCGCAGCGCTGCGCCAAAATCAGCGCCGGCCGGTTTGAGGAGAAGCGCTTCCCCTTTTCGGTCAGCTTTCAGCGGGAAGGCGGCTTTCTAGATTGAAGCGCTTCGTTCCGGATGGCCAATCCGAAGCGCTTGGGGATTTAAAGATTCTTGCCAGCGAAGCGCTTCGTTAAAAGACGGCCGAGGAGAATTTCCCGCCGCCGCGCGGCGCTCGATAACGGCGGGTGGGTCGGGTTCCAACCCTTGAGAATGAGGCGCTTCGCCGGTAGAGGGAAGCGCTTCAGCTTTTCACGGTCGGGGAAACGAAGCGCTCCCTATTTTTCCAGTCCCAGCTTCGGGGCCAGCCAGACCTTCATCAGCACCGCCGCCCCGACGGCGCTCAGCATCGGCAGCTGGTCGGCGAAGTCCTGGCCGGTCAGGCCCATCACAATGGCCCAGGCGCTCAGCGGTGCATTCATCGACACCGCCAGAAAGCCCACCGAGCCGGCCAGGGTCGCCACGTTTAAATCCAGCGTCGGCAGATAAAACCGTCCGCCCCAGCCCACCAGCAGCCCGGCCAGCGCCCCCAGGGCAATGGCCGGCGTCAGCACCCCGCCGAAGCCGCCGGCGCGCAGGGTCAGCAGGGTAACCAGCGCCTTGGCCAGCAGCAGGGCGAGGGCCGGCATCCAGCCAATGTCCCAGTAGGCGCTCTGGGCCACCGAGCGGCCGTTGCCGAGAATTTGGTGCCACCAGATAGCCAGCAGGCCGGTGAGCATCAGGGCCAGCGGCAGCGTCCACAGCTGGGTTTTGCCCCGGCTGCGGTTTCGCGTTGCCCAGGCGCTGAGCCAGCGAAAACCCAGGGCCGGCAGGGCCACCAGCAGGCCGATGAGCATGGCCAGCAGCACGCTGGCCAGGTCGTGGTTGATGGCGCCGACCAGATAGACCGTCTGGTCGTCGATGGCAAAGCGGGCCGCCACCGTGGCCAGGGCCGAGGTGGCGAGGGCAAAGCCGACGCTGCGCGGGTCGAAGCGCTGCAGCAGCACCTCCAGGGTGAAGAAGGCGCCGGCCAGGGGAATGTTGTAGGAGGCGCCCAGACCGGCCCCGGCGCCGCAGGCCACCAGCAGCCGGGTGCTGTCGGCGTCCAGGGCGAAGCGCTTCGTCAGCAGGCTGGCGCCGAGGGCGGCCAGTTCGCGCGGCGCCGTCTCCCGGCCAATGGAGGCCCCGGCCCCCACCGCCACCATCTGCAGCACCGCATGGCCGGCGTTGTGAACCAGGGAAGCGCTCTGGCCGACCATCAGCTGGGGAATGCTGGTCAGCGGCGGCAGCCGTTTCTGCAGCTGGTACCAGCCGCCGGCGACGACGAGGCCCACCAGGGTCAGGGCCAGAAAACGCTGCAGCGGCGTGGTGTTGTCGGTCATCAGCGTGGCCGCCGTCTCCACGTGGCCGAAGGCCAGCAGCTCCATAGCCCGGATAATCAGAATCAGCAGGCCGGCACTCACCCCGGCGGCCAGGCCCACCAGCAGCAGGGCGCAAAAAATTTTCATCGACACGGATAATTTCCTTCTTGGTTTTTCAGCGGCTCATCTTAGCCCAAATGCCCTAATGGCGGCGCTTTGCGGGGGGTAAAGTGGGGCTTCGTGCTATACTTTCGCCCTAAATTTCTCTTTCTGGATAGCTAAAAAATGACTAGTAAAAATGATGATTACGGTGCGGATAAGATTCGTGTATTGGAGGGATTGGAACCGGTGCGCGTGCGGCCGGGTATGTACATTGGCAACACCGACGACGGCTCCGGTTTGCATCACATGGTTTTTGAGGTGGTCGATAACGCCGTCGATGAGGCTCTGGCCGGCCACTGCACCAGCATAGAGGTCATCATTCATCAGGACGAATCCATCACCGTGCGCGACAACGGGCGCGGCATTCCGGTGGATATTCACCCGGAAAAGAACGTCAGCGCCGCCGAGGTCATCATGACCGTGCTCCATGCCGGCGGGAAGTTCGACGACAACGCCTATAAGGTTTCCGGCGGCCTGCACGGCGTCGGCGTTTCCGTGGTCAATGCCCTGTCCGAGCGCCTGCGCCTGACCATCAAGCGCGGCGGCCACATCTACCAGCAGGACTACGCCCAGGGCATTCCCCGGGCGCCGCTGGCCATCGTCGGCGACTGCCCGGCCGGGGACACCGGCACCGAGGTAAATTTCCTCGCCGACGTGGATATTTTCAAAACGGTGCTGTTTGACTATGACACCCTGGCCAAGCGGCTGCAGGAGCTGTCCTTCCTCAACGCCGGCATCAAAATCAGCCTCAGCGACGAGCGCAGCGGCGAGCAGACCACCTTCCAGTATGAGGGTGGCGTGCGCGCCTTCATCGAGCACCTCAACCAGGCCAAAACCCCGCTCCACCCGAGCATCTTCTACAGCCTCGGCCAGAGCGAGCAAATCGGCGTGGAAATCGCCCTGCAGTGGAACAACAGCTACCAGGACAACACCTATTGCTTCACCAACAACATTCCCCAGCGCGACGGTGGCACCCATCTGGAGGGCTTCCGCGCCACCCTCACCCGGGTGCTGAACGCCTTCATGGAGAAGGAGGGGCTGATTAAGAAGAACAAGACCAACATCAGCGGCGAGGACATGCGCGAGGGTCTGACCGCCATCGTTTCGGTGAAGGTGCCCGACCCCAAATTCAGCTCCCAGACCAAGGAAAAGCTGGTTTCCTCCGAGGTGAAGGCGGCGGTGGCGGCGGTGCTGGCGGAAAAGCTCAATGAATTTCTGCTGGAAAAGCCGGCCGAGGTGAAGGTTATCGTCGGCAAGATTATCGACGCCAGCCGCGCCCGGGAGGCGGCGCGCAAGGCCCGGGAACTGACGCGCAAGGGCGCCGAGAATCAGGTGGCCACCCTGTCCGGCAAGCTCGCCGACTGCCAGGCCCGCGACCCGGCCCAGGCCGAATTGTTTCTGGTGGAGGGCGACAGCGCCGGCGGTTCGGCCAAGCAGGGCCGCGACCGTAAATTCCAGGCGATTTTGCCGCTGAAGGGCAAGATTCTGAACGTGGAACGGGTGCGCTTCGACCGCATTCTGCAGTCGGCGGAAATCGGCACCCTGATTACCGCCCTCGGCACCGGCATCGGCGCCAGCGATTTTGACCTGAGCAAACTGCGCTACCACCGCATCATCATCATGACCGATGCCGACGTGGACGGCGCCCACATTCGCACGCTGCTGCTGACCTTTTTCTATCGGCTCATGCCCCAGCTGGTGGAAAACGGCCACATCTACATCGCCCAGCCGCCGCTCTACAAGGTCAGCCGGGGCAAGCAGAAGCAGTATCTCAAGGACGACGGCGAACTCAACGAGCTGCTCCTGACCCAGGCCCTGGCCGACAGCAATCTGCACGTGAGCGCCAACGCCCCGGCCATCAGCAAGCTGGCCTTTGAGCAGCTGGCCCGCCGCTACATTCAGGTAAAACAGCTGATTCAACGGCTCAAGGGGCGCTTCGACCCGCGCCTGCTGGAGGCCCTGATTGAGGCCCGGCCGCTGACGGCCGAATGCTTCAGCGACGAAGCGCTGCGGGCCGAGTGGCTGGCCAGCTACCAGGCCCAGCTGGAGCGCTTCGCCACCGCCAGCATCCATCTGGAAGTGAGCTGGGACGCCCCGGCCCAGCGCTTCAGCGTGCGCATCGACCAGCACAGCAACCTCAGCTTTGCCGCCCTCGACCGCCATTTCCTCAACGGCAATGAATTCCGCCACATCGACGGCCTCGGCGCCGAACTGCGCGGCCTGCTCCAGCCCGGCGCCTATTTCCGCAGCGGCGACGAGCGCCGGCCGGTGCGCCATTTCCATGAGGTCATGGCCGCCCTGCTGGCCGATGGCAAAAAATCCTATGACATTCAACGCTATAAGGGCCTGGGTGAGATGAATCCGGAACAGCTCTGGGAAACCACCCTCGACCCGGAGGTGCGGCGGCTGCTGCAGGTGCAGGTCAAGGACGCCCAGCTGGCCGACCAGCTCATCACCATTCTCATGGGCGACGAGGTGCCCCCCCGGCGGCGCTTCATTGAGGAGAATGCCAATGCGGCCACCCTCGACATTTAGGAAAAAACCTTTCTATGACGCTCGATAACGCCAACGCCAACAAGCCCCAGCTTTCCGGCTGGGCCAGTGTGATGATGCTGGCGCTGGCCGCCTTTATTTTTAATACGGCCGAATTTATCCCCGTTGCCCTGCTCAGCGACATCGGCGCCGGCTTCGGCCGGCCGGTGGAAAGCGTCGGCCTGCTGATGACCCTTTACGCCTGGGTCGTCGCGCTGGTGTCGCTGCCGCTGATGCTGGCCACCCGCACCTGGGAACGGCGGCGGCTGCTGGTCGCCATCTTTCTGCTCTTCATCGTCAGCAACGGCCTGGGCGCCGGGGCCAACTCCTACGGCCTCTTTGTGGTGAGCCGGCTCGGCGTGGCCCTGGCCCACGCCATCTTCTGGGCCATCACCGCCGCCCTGGTGGTGCGGGTGGCGCCGCCGGGCCAGGGCAATCGGGCCCTGGGCCTGCTGGCCCTGGGGGTGAGCCTGGCCTCGGTGCTCGGCATTCCCCTGGGCAAAATCATCGGCAACCACTGGGGCTGGCGCAGCAGTTTCGGCTTCATCGCCGGGTCGGCGGCCCTCATTCTGCTGGCCCTGCGCGCTCTGCTGCCGCCGCTGCCGGCCCAGAACACCGGCGACCTGGCCAGCGTGCCCCGGCTGCTGCGCCGGCCGACCCTGCTGGCGCTCTTCGCTTTTGTGGTGCTGGCCATCGGCGCCCATTTCACCGCCTACAGCTATATCGAAAGCTACGGGGCCGATGTGGTTGGCCTTAACGGCGAGCAGGTCAGCCTGCTGCTGCTGGCCTTCGGTCTGGCCGGCCTCGGCGCGCCGAGTCTCTTCGCCCGGGTCTATCCGCGCAACTCGCGACGCTTCTTCTTCGGAGTTACGGCGGCCCTGATTGGGGCGCTGCTGCTGCTGCGGCCGCTGGCGGTGCACGGTCTGGTCTTCGGCCTGCTGGCTCTGGGCTGGGGTCTGACCGTCGTCTGTCTGAATCTGGCCCTGCAGGCCAAAACCCTGCAGGTGGCCAGCGACGCCACCGACGTGGCCATGGCCCTGCTTTCCGGCCTCTACAACATCGGCATCGGCGGCGGCGCCCTGCTCGGCGCCCATCTGATTAAAGGCTTTGGGCTGGCGGCCCTGGGCATCGGCGGGGCCCTGCTCGGCCTGCTGGCCCTGCTGCTCTGTTTCTTTATTAAGAATTGAGGTATCTCATGAAAATTTTACAAACCCTCCCCCGGGGTCAGAAGGTGGGCATCGCCTTTTCCGGCGGCCTGGACACTTCGGCGGCACTGCTGTGGATGAAGGAAAAGGGCGCCATTCCCTGCGCCTACACCGCCAACCTCGGCCAGCCCGACGAGAGCGACTATGAGGCCATTCCCCGGGCCGCCCGGGCCTATGGGGCCGAAATCGCCCGGCTCATCGACTGCCGGGCCGCCCTGGTGCGCGAGGGCATCAACGCCCTGCAGGCCAACGCCTTCCACGTCAGCACCGCCGGCCAGACCTACTACAACACCACGCCCCTGGGCCGGGCCGTTACCGGCGTCGAGCTGGTCAAGGCCATGCAGGCCGACGGCGTGAACATCTGGGGCGACGGCTCCACCTACAAGGGCAACGACATCGAGCGCTTCTACCGCTACGGCCTGATGACCAATGACCGGCTGCAAATCTACAAACCCTGGCTTGACCAGCAGTTCATCGACGAGCTCGGCGGCCGGGCGGAGATGTCGGCCTTCCTGAACCAGCACGGCTTCGCCTACAAGATGAGCGCCGAAAAGGCCTATTCCACCGACAGCAACCTGCTCGGCGCCACCCACGAGGCCAAGGATTTGGAGGCTCTGGACAGCAGCGTTCACATCGTGGCGCCGCTGATGGGCGTGGCCTTCTGGCGCGAGGACGTGGCCATTCAAACGGAAACGGTCAGCGTCAGCTTCGAGGCCGGCGAGCCGGTGGCCCTGAACGGGAAGCGCTTCGCCGACCCGGTGGCGCTGCTGCTGGAGGCCAACCGCATCGGCGGCCGCCACGGCCTCGGCATGTCCGACCAAATCGAAAACCGCATCATCGAGGCCAAATCGCGTGGCATCTATGAGGCCCCGGGCCTGGCCCTGCTGCACATCGCCTACGAGCGGCTGGTTACCGGCATTCACAACGAGGACAGCATCGAGCAGTACCGCATCAACGGCCTGAAGCTCGGCCGGCTGCTCTACCAGGGCCGCTGGTTCGACAGCCAGGCGCTGATGCTGCGCGCCGCCGCCAAGTACATCGCCAAGCTCATCACCGGCACCGTAACCCTGGAACTGCGGCGCGGCAACGACTACAGCATTCTCAATACCCAGTCGCCGCACCTGACCTATGCCGCCGAGCGCCTGTCCATGGAGCGGGTCGAGGACGCCCCCTTCAGCCCCGGCGACCGCATTGGCCAGCTGACCCTGCGCAATCTGGACATCGCCGACAGCCGGCAGAAATACCAGTGGCTACAGGCACAGGGCTTGCTGGACGATTCGGGCAATCCCTAGACCACGAAGCGCTTCGGAAGAAGCGCTTCTTTTTAGACTCAAAAAGGACTTTCAATGCGAAAAAAACTGCTTGCCCTCGGCCTGCTGCTCGGCCTGAGTGCGACCGCCGCCGACCTGAAGGTGGCCCTGGAAAACGACGCCAGCTCCCTGGACCCCATGGAAAAGCTGCTGGAAACCAACGCCCTCTTCGCCCATCTGCTCTATGACCCGCTGCTGCGCTACAACAGCAAAAGGGAGCTGGAGCCCCGGCTGGCGGAAAAATGGACGGTGATTGATGACCAGACCATTCGCTTCCAGCTGCGCCACGGCGTCAAATTCCACAGTGGCAATCCCTTCACCGCCGACGATGTGGTCTGGTCGTTCAAGCGGCTGAAGGATTCGCCGAATTTCAGCGCCCTCTACAGCTACTTCGATGGCTTCGTCAAGGTGGACGACCACACCGTCGATTTGAAGCTGAAGGACAAATACCCGCTGGCCCTGCCGCCGCTGGCCTATTTCTTCATCATGGACAGCCAGCACTTCCGCGAGGGCGAGCGCAGCCAGCTGAGCAGCAACGGCAGTGGCTATGCGGCCGAGCATGTCTCCGGCACCGGCCCCTTCCAGCTGGAAAGCCGCAAACCCGGCGAAAAAACCGTGCTGAAGCGCTTCGCCGACCACTGGGCCCCGGGCGGCAACGTGGAACGGCTGACCCTGAACATCAACCCCAGCGAGCAGGAGCGCTTCGACCAGCTGATGCAGAAACAGGTGGATTTGACCATGCCCATCGGCCCGCGCCACATCAACGCCCTGAAACAGGACGCCGACCACGAGCTGCTGCTGGTGCCGTCGGAGAAGGTCATTGTGCTGCAGCTGAACCAGCAGGCCGCGCCCCAGTTCAAGGACAAGCGGGTGCGCCAGGCCGTCAATCTCAGCCTTAACCGCAAGGACATCGACAAGCGCGTGCTGCAGAACCTGGCCACGCCGGCCGGCCAGCTGTCGCCGCCGAGCTATCTCGGCCACCATCCGGACTACGCCCCGGAATTTGATTTGGCCGCCGCCCAGGCCCTAATGAAGGAGGCCGGCCTGGAAAACGGTTTCCGCGTCAGCTTCATCGCCCCCACCGGCTATTTCATCGCCGATGACCTGCTGGCCAATGCCATCGTCCGCCAGCTGGCCAATATCAAAATCACCGCCGAGCTGGAGGCCATCAAGCCACCGGAATACTGGGAGCGCTTCGAGCGCTGCGAGGCCGGCCTGGCCATGGACGGCTGGATTGCCGACACCGACGACAGCGCCAACCTCTCCGAAACCCTGACCGCCACCAAGAACCAGGACACCGGCCTGGGCGTCAATAACTGCGGCGGTTTCAGCAACGGCGACATCGACCGGCTGCTGCGCGAGGCCAGCACCGAAATGAATGGGGATAAACGCCGGGCCCTGCTGCAGAAAATCAGCGAAATTGAACACGAGGAGGCGCTCATTGTGCCGCTGCACTGGCAGAACCTCAGCTTCGGCTACGATAAAAAACTGGAGAACCTGCCGGCCATTACCAACGTCAAGGGCTATCCCTACCTGGGCGACCTCAAGGTCAAACCCTAAACCCAAGGAGCTTATCTATGAAGAAAACCCTGCTGGCCCTGGGCCTGCTCACCAGCCTGCCGCTGGCGGCGGCCGATGTGAACATTGCCTATGCCGCCGATTTCACCTCGCTGGACCCGATGGAACGGCTCAGCGACCGTAACCTGCAGATGGCCCATCTGCTCTTCGACCCGCTGCTGCGTCGCGACCACGAGGGCCAGCTGGTGCCCCGGCTGGCGGAGAAATGGACCAAGCTCAATGACACTACCTACCGCTTCGAGCTGCATAAAAACGTGAAATTCCACAGCGGCAATCCCTTCACCGCCGACGATGTGGTCTGGTCGTTCAACCGCAGCAAAACCAGTCCGGAATACGCGCCGCTGTTCAGCCACTTCGATAAATTCGTCAAAATCGACGACCACACGGTGGAGCTGCGCCTCAAGGACAAGGACCCGCTGGCGCTGATGGTGCTGCCGAACCTGTTCATCATGGATAGCAAGTTCTACGAGAGCAGCGCCGACCGGGGCAAAATCGACCCCAGCGGCGACAATTTCGCCGACACCAACGTTTCCGGCACCGGCCCCTTCAGCCTGGAGAGCCGCCAGCGGGAGCGGCGCACGGTGCTGAAGAAAAACCCCAGTTACTGGACCAGCAGCGGCAACGTGGACACCCTGACCATCAACATCGAGAAGGACGATGAGTTGCGCCTGAACAATTTCCTCAGTGGCAAGGTGGACTACATTACGCCGGTCAGTCCGAAAAACATCGACCGCGTCCAGAAAAGCGACAATCGGAGGGTGCTGATTGCGCCGTCGGAAAAAATCATCATGCTGCAGCTGAACCAGCAGGTTACGCCCCAGTTCCAGGACAAGCGCGTGCGCCAGGCCATCAATCTGACCATCAACCGCAGGGACATCGGCCGCCGAGTGCTGGCCAAGCTCGGCACCCCGGCCGACCAGCTGTCGCCGGCGGGCTATCTCGGCCATCTGGACAGCCACGAGCCCGCCTACGATTTGGCCCGGGCCAAGGCGCTGATGGCCGAGGCCAAGCTGGCCGAGGGCTTCGAGACCAAGCTCATCGCCCCCCGGGGCTACTATGTCTACGACGACCTCATCGCCCAGGGCATCGCCACCCAGCTGAAGAACATCAACATTCGCGTCGAAACCGAGGTGATGCCGGCCAGCGATTTCTGGCCGCGCTTTGAGCGCTGCGATGCCGGCATGGCCTTCATCGGCTGGGTTTCGGACACCGGCGACAGTGCCAACCTTTCCGAGTATCTGACCGCCACCCGCGACCGCGCCGCCGGCCGGGGCGTAATGAACTGCGGTGGCTTCAGCAACAGAACCATCGACGAGGCCCTACGGGCCGTGGCCACCGAGGATGACCCGGCCAAACGGCGTGAGCTGCTGCAGCGCATCGCCCAGACCGAAACCGATGAGGCGTTGATTATCCCCCTGCACTGGCAGAACCTGAGCTACGGCTATCCGAAGAGCTGGAGCAATTTCGCCAGCATCACCCACCACCACGATTACCCCTATTTCGGCGATTTGGTAATTAAGGAGTAAGGTTCCCGAACTGGGTTTTCTCGCTCCGGCCAGAGCCCGGGCCTAGCCCCAACGAAGCGCTTCCTCCGGAAGCGCTCAGTGAGGCCAACGGCCGAGTCGAACCGCTTCCGGAGGAAGTGCTCAGCGAGGCCAACGGCCGAGTCGAACCGCTTCCGGAGGAAGTGCTCAGCGAGGCCAACGGCCGAGTCGAACCGCTTCCCCAGAGGCGGTTTTTTTTGGGCGGCGGCGGGGGCCAGCTCCGGCGTGTGGCGTTCCCAGCCGTCGGTTCCAATCCCCCGACCCCGGCTTTCCCTGAAGCGCTTCGTTGGAACGATTAAATCCGGCCGCCGAGAGGGAAGCGCTTCCTTATATAAAGACCGAAACGCTTCGGCCAGGGACGCTTTCTCGGGACTGAAGCGCTTCGATTTCCAACGCCAGAATTTTACTGAGCCCAGACTCTGAGTTCAGAGAACGAAGCGCTTCCTCTGCTTGAACGACTAGAAAGACCGAAGCAGTTGCAGCGCCGCTAGGCGTCGTGCCGCGCTGAAGCGCTTCCCCCGCCGGGCCGGATGGCCAGGCCAACTCTAAATAGGGCGAGCGCTTCGCTCCGGGGGCCAGCGACCGAAGCGCTTCTTCCGCCCCAAGGTTTTTCCCGCGCCCCCGGCCCGATGGCTTAAACCGAAGCGCTTCGGGCTCGTGGCTAAGCCAATCAAAACGCCGGCGGCGGGAGAGTTTAAAACCTGGCCAGCGGGAACAACGCCCGGTGCCGGCGCTACCGCCAATTGGAGCGAGTGAAGCCCGGCGCTGGAACGAAGCACTTCGGTCTTACCCATCAAGCCGAAGCGCTTCGTTCTGGGGAGATACTTCTAACCGGCCCATAAATTTGAAGCGCTCCCTCTCTCTAAACACTAAATTCGTTCCTCAGCTCAGCCATTGGCCGTTCCAAAACCGAAGCGCTTCGTTCTGACGAGCGTCCCCCTTCACCTGCCGGCGGCCAGTCCGAAGCGCTTCGCGGGGAAGAAGCGCTTGACTATTGAGCGAGACGAGCCGAGGGAAGCGCTTCAGTTCAGCGGTGAGAGTCATAGGGTACCGTCGCTGACCCCAGCCGGGGGGGGAGCGCTTCGCTCTGGAACATTGGTTTTCACGAAGCGCTTCGTTCCTTAGTCTGGCCATCGCTAATCCCAGAGCAACAGCGCTTCCCCCGGCTGGCGCGTGCTTCGTAGTCAAAAGGCCTTTCAGAACGAAGCGCTTCGTTCTGACGAGCGTCCCCCTTCGCCGGCCGGCTGACTTGGGGGAAACCGAAGCGCTTGGCTATCCAGTGAGACCGTCCCGGGGAAGCGCTTTAGCACCGCAAGCCACCAGGTGGCGTTATAACCACGCCAGATTTCCGGCCGGGGTTTTGATGGGTCGATGGGGCCGAGATGGGCTCTGGAACCGAAGCGCTTCCCTAAACAACGGCGGGCTTTTGCGACAGACTTCTTTCAGCCCTTGCCCCCGGGAGCGAAGCGCTTCGGACTGAGGGCACCATTCCCGGTTGAGGCGCCGAGCCGGAGGGGGTAGGCCGCCGCTCGGAGGGGAAGCGCTTCCCCTGTTGAAACCTGCTAAGCGGGCGGAACTAATGAAGCGCTTCGGTGAACAGCAGCTTTCCGACGAAGCACTCCCGCCGGTGGCCAAAAAATCGCCGAGCGCCGGGCCGGGGTAAATCCATAGGCCGGGGCCGAAGCGCTTCACTGGCCCAATCTTGGCCCAATCTAGCCGGAGTTAAACCCCGTGGCGCTTTGGCCGGCTGGGGTGAAGTGCTGCGTTCTTCCTGGCGGGCGATGAAAAGTTGCCGCCCGGGCCCGCTCCCCGTCGGAAGCGCTTTGGCCTTGGAATACACGAGGCGCCCATTTGCAGCGCTTCACTCCTTGGAATGAACTTGAACGAAATTTCTTGGCTAAAGCGCTGACAACGAAGCGCTTCGTTGGGTAGCGGGAAGCGATTGCTGCGCTTCCTGCGGCAGCGGTTGCCTAGTGAGCTAAGAAATGCCGGTCGCCGGGCCGGGGTAAATCCACACGGCCAAGGCCGAAGCGCTTCCCAGAGCCGGGGAAATATTCAGCCGGAGGAAGCGCTGCCTTCCCAGCCGACTGCCCCGGAGAAGCGCTTCGTTAGTCCTGCCCGTTTAGCAGGTTTCAACGGGGGAAGCGCTTCCCCTCCGGGCTATTCTGTTTCCCTTCATTCGCCAGCTTCCAGAAGGAAGCGCTCCCCCTTTTGAGGTTTCCGGTTTGAGCCTTAAAAACGCCGAAGCGCTTCTTTTATCTAACTGTTCCGACTGCTGGCTTCCAGAACGAAGCGCTTCGTTGGGAAGAAGCGCTTGGCTATTCAGCAGAACCGGCCCGGGGAAGCGCTTCCAGCCAGAACGCCAGATGCCCGGTCGAGGGTTTCAACGGGCTGACATGGTCGGGTAAATATTCCTCGGGCCGGGGCCGAGACCGGTTCTAGAACCGAAGCGCTTCGTTGGAAATAACCCCGGGGGCCGTCAAATCAGACTGCCGGCCCAGCAAAAGGGAAGCGCTCCCCCATTCCGAATCCAACAAGATTTTCTGGCCCTTTCGACCGAAGCGCTTCGGTTTGTGGCTGAACCCGCTTCGGCCGGGGGCAAAGTGTGCTTTTAGGGATTGGGGCAGTGCTTCGGCCAAAAGCTGGGACTGGCCGGATTGGCGGGGCGGCGGAAGCGCTACCTTTCCAGCCGACTGCCCCGGTGAAGCGCTTCCCCGTCGAATCAGCCGACCGAAGCGCTCCCTCTTTCCATCCGAACCATGGCCCCGGCCCATCTGGCTGACGCCCCACCCTGGCCCCGCCGGCCGCCCGGCGCCGGAAAGAATCTCCCCGACCCGAAGCGCTTCGGTTTAGCCTTTGCCCCGGCCCGGCGTCCTAAACTCAAGCGCTTCGCTCTTGCCAGCCTGGGGGAAAAGAAGCGCTTCGGTGGAAATGGCTGTTTACAACGGAAACGCTTTCTTCCTAACGAACTCCCAGCCCGAAGCGCTTCCTCTTCCTCCGTTTTTCGAGAACGAAGCGCTCCCTCTATCTGGCCGCTGAGCCTGAAGCGCTTCCCCGTCGGGCGATTAGGCCGTTGGCCCAACGAAAAAGCCCCCGCTGGGGGGGCTTCGGGATGGGCTGGGGACAGCCGGCTAGCGCCGCTGCCGCCAGACTTCTTCTAGATATTTCAGGCTCAGGTGGCTGGTGTCGGGGACGAGGGCAATGTCGGCGCCCAGCTCTTCTTCCTTACCCACGCCCACCGGCAGGGCCCCGGCCGCCTTCAGGGCCGTAATCCCGGCGGCCGCGTCCTCAATGCCGATGCAGGCCGCGATGGGCACGTTTACCCCCGCAGCGGCGGCCAGGAAAATATCCGGCGCCGGCTTGGACTGGGCCACGGCGGCCGGGTCGGCGATGGCGTCGAAGTAGCCGGTCAGCTGCATGCGCTCCAGCAGAAAGGGGCCGTTCTTACTGGCCGAGGCCAGGGCGATTTTCTTGCCCGCCGCCCTCAGTTCCTGCAGCAAAGCGAGAATGCCCGGGTACACGTCCGCCGGGCCGATGGCCTGAATCATCTCCAGATAATTGTCGTTCTTGCGCCGGGTCAGCCGGGCGAACTCGGCCGCGTCCACGCTCTTGCCACCGTGGGCGAGGATTCGCTTTAAAGAATCCTCCCGGGACACGCCCTTCAGCTGTTCGTTGAAGGCGCGGTCGATGGTGATGCCCAGCTCTTCGGCCAGCCGCTGCCAGGCCCGGTAGTGGTATTCGGCGGTGTCGGTGATGACCCCGTCCAGGTCGAAGAGTACCGCTTGAAAGCCCATCACTTACCCCCTTTGCGCAGGGCTGCCTTGTGTTCGCCGCTCAGGGTCAGCGCCTCGCCGTAGAGTTGCAGCGGCAGCGCTTCACCCTGCAGCAGTTGCAGGTGCACCGTCGAGGCGTCCACCGCCACTTTAATAAGCCGGCCCCGGTAGTTGATGTGGAAGCTGTAGCCGCTCCAGTCCGCCGGCAGGAACGGCGCGAAGCTCAGCTGGCCGCCCCAGGTTTTCATTTGCGCGAAGCCCTGGACGATGGCCAACCAGGAGCCGGTCATGGAAGTGATGTGCAGGCCGTCCTCGGTGTCGTTGTTGTAATTGTCCAGGTCGAGGCGGGCGGTGCGCCGGTACATTTCTACCGCCTTGGCCTCCTTGCCCAGCTCGGCGGCGAGAATGGCGTGAATGGACGGCGACAGGGAACTTTCGTGTACGGTCATGGGTTCGTAGTAGTCGAAGTTGCGGCGCTTCTCGTCGAGGCTAAATTTATCGCCGAAGAAGTAAATGCCCTGGAGCACGTCCGCCTGCTTGATGAAGGGCGAGCGCAGGATTTTGTCCCAGGACCACTTCTGATTCAGCGGTAAATCTTCGGGCGCCAGGGCCGAGACCGGGCGAATGTCCTTGTCCAGGAAGCCGTCGTGCTGCACGAAGATGCCCTGCTCCTTGTCCTCCGGGTAATACATCTTGGCGACGATGTCCGCCCAGCGGGCCAGCTCCTCGGCGCTAACTTTCAAATCCGGCCGCGGGTATTTCTGCAGCGCCTCGCTGGTGTAGCTCAGCACCCAGGCGGCCAGCCGGTTGGTGTACCAGTTGTTATTGATGTTGTTCTCGTACTCGTTGGGGCCGGTTACGCCGTGAATCATGTATTTACCGTGGCGCTGGGAAAAATGCACCCGGTCAGCCCAGAAGCGGGCGATTTCCACCAGCACCTCCAGGCCCTCCTTGGCCAAATAGCTCTCGTCGCCGGTGTAATTGCTGTAGTTGTAAATGGCATAGGCGATGGCGCCGTTGCGGTGGATTTCCTCAAAGGTGATTTCCCACTCGTTGTGGCATTCCACCCCGGTGAAGGTAACCATGGGATAGAGGGCGCCGGCCAAACCCTGCTGGCGGGCGTTGTGCTGGGCCTGGGGCAGCTGGTTGTGGCGGTACTTCAGCAGATTGCGCGTAACCGCCGGCTCGGCCAGGGCCAAATACAACGGCACCGCGTAGGCCTCCGTGTCCCAGTAGGTGGCGCCGCCGTATTTTTCCCCGGTGAAGCCCTTGGGGCCGATGTTCAGCCGCGCGTCCTCGCCGTAGTAGGTGGCGAACAGCTGGAACAGGTTAAAGCGTATGCCCTGCTGCGCCTCGTCGTCGCCGGTGATGACCACGTCGGCAATATCCCAGCGCCGCTGCCAGCCGGCTTCGTGAGCCGCCAGCAGCTCCGCGAAGGGCACCGGGGCGATTTTCGCCGCCAACTCCCGGCCGGCCCGCTGCACCGCGGCCAGGTCCGGGTAATCGCGGCTGGTGGTGATGATGACGCGCTTTTCAAAGGTCTTCGGCTGGGCGCCCACCTCGGCGCTGAAGCCGTTGCTGACCTGCCAATCGCTTTCGCTGGCGCCGGTGGCGGTGAAGTCGCCGGCGAAGATTTGTTCGCCGTTCACGATGAACTGTTCCACGCCAAAGGGGTTGGGCACGGTCTGGGTGGCGATGGCGCTGCGCTCTTTAGCTACGTCCTTCGCCAGTACCTGCCAGAATTTTTCCTCGTAGTTGGCATCCTCGTTCTTCACATCGGCGTCGATGCTGGCGACGAAGCGCACCTTATGCGTTCTGCCGTCCGTGGCCACCACATCCCAGCGAATGAGCGCCAGCTCCTTCTGCGCCACCGATAGAAACTTGGTGATGCGGAATTGCACGCCCAAGACCGTGAACTGCCGATGCAGCACGCCCTGGCGCATGTCCAGCTCCAGCAGGAAATCCTGGGGGGCCTGCTTGGCCAAATCCACCTCCTGCTCGTCCACGAAAATGGCCACCTTGCAGTAGTTCAGGGCGTTGATGGCCTTGCCAAAGTATTTGGGATAGCCGTTCTTCCACCAGCCCACCCGGGTCTTATCCGGGAACCAGACGCCGCCGATGTAGCTGCCCAGGTGGCTGTCGCCGCTGTAGCTTTCTTCAAAGTTGCCGCGCAGGCCCATGTAGCCATTGCCGAGGCTGGTCAGGCTCTCCTGGAGCCGCTTGTGTTCCTTCTCCAGCTGGGTGCTGCGCAGGCTCCAGGGGTGAATTTCCATAGTTCTTAGATACATGTCTTTCCTCTTCGGGGGTGAAAAATAAGGGTGGATTGGTGGCGCTGGCCGGCCCGCAGGCGAATGTCGCCCAGTTCGGGCCGGGCCAGGCTGTTGGGTAGAGTTTGCAGCTCCGTGGCCAGGGCGTTGTAGTGGCCGGCGTCGTGGGCGGCACCGTCCAGCGGGTTGGCGCTGAACAGCACCAGACCGTTGCGGTCGCTGTACAGCTCCACACGGTAATCGGGGCTGGTCAGAATGGCCGCCGGCCGGCTCAGGTCGCCGGGCACCCGGTAGCCGTCGTCCAGGCCCCGGCCCAGTTCGCCGATTAAATCGGTCAGGGGCCGCGGACTGGAACAATCGGCGCGGCCGTCGGGGACCGTCGGCAATTTCTCCCCGTCCGTGCCGAAGTGCTCGCCGGCGGGAATGTGCAGCGTGCAGCCGGCCAGGTCGCGGGGCAGGGCCCAGTAAATGTGCAGGGTCGGGTCGAAGACGGTGGCGCTCTGGGCCAGGGCCTCGTAGCGGACGGTCAGCCGGTCGTCCTCGGCCAGCTGGTAGTCGATGGTTAAATCCAGGGCGCCGGGGAAGCCATCCCGGGCCTCGTCGAGGGCGAGGCGCAGGCGCAGATGCTGGCCATCGATGGGTTCCAGCTGGAAGGTCTGCCGGTCCAGCCCCCGGGAACCGCCGTGCAGGCAGTTGTGGCCCTCGTTGGCTTCCACCGGGCAGCGCCGGCCGAATAAATCGAAGGTAGCGCCGGCGATGCGCCCGGCCACCCGGCCGATTTGTTTGTTGATTTTGAAGGGGTTCAGCAGGTAATCGCTGGCGTTGCTGTAGCTCAGCACCAGCGGCAGGCGGCCGGTTTCGGTGGCCAGGGAATACTCCTGGACGATGCCCCCGAAATCGAGGACACAAACCCGGGTGCCCCGGGTATTTTCGAGCCAGCGGCCACGAATGGCCCGCTCGTTCTGCAGGCCGAAAAATTCAGGCAATTCGCTCACACGCTGCCGCCCTTGGCGTGGGTTTCCTTAATAAGGAAAACCGAGAAAGCGCCCAGCAGCAGCACCAGACCGGCGGCGATGAACATCTTCGCCTGGGAATGGCCAAGCATGGGGAAGAGGCTAAAGCTCACGAAGGAGGCCACTATCTGCGGCAGGCAGATGGAACCGTTGAACAGGCCCAGATAGGTGCCCATGTGCTTGCCGCTCAAAGCGTTGGTAACGATGGTCAGCGGGTAGGTGATGATGCCGGCCCAGGCGATGCCCACCAGAATGAAGGACAGAATCAGCACATATTTATTGCCCACATAGGCGATGGACAGGAAGCCCAGGGCGCCCAGGGCCAGGCAGGCGAAGTAGCCCTGCTTGTGGTAGCGGTTGGGAACCTTCGCCAGCACATAGGAACAGGCCACGGCGGCGATGGACTGCACCGCCGCGAGTACGCCGTTCCAGTTGCCCGCCTCCTGATAGGCGGCGGAGGTCGGGTCGGTGGTCTCCCACACGTTGGCGGCGATGGCCCCGACGGAGTACAGCCACAGGTATTGGAAGGCGAACCAGCAGAAGAATTGGGTCAGGGACACGGTCCAGAAGGCGGTGGGCGCGTCCTTCAGCAGTTTCATCCAGCCGACGGTTTCCTGGTTGGCTTCCGGACTAATGCCGTGGTAGCGGGCGTAGGTGGCCGGGTCATACTCCTTAACCTTAAAGAGGGTCAGAGCGCTGGTAACCACCAGCAGGCCGGCGCCCACATAGAAGGCCACCACCACCGATTGCGGCACCACGCCGGCCGGTGCCGTGTTGGCCAGGCCGATGGCGGCAAAGAGGAAGGGCAGAATGGCCGCCACCACCGAACCGCCGTTGGCCAGGAAGCTCTGAATGCCGTAGGCGTAGCTTTTCTGCTCGTCATTGACCATGTCGCCGACCATCATCTTGAAGGGCTGCATGGCCATATTGGAGGAAATGTCGAGCAGCGCAATCATCAGCGCGCCGAAAATCAGCGCCGCCGTGGGGCCGAAGCCGAAGCTGCCGGAGTTCGGCATCAGTACCATCACCAGCACGGCGATGAGGGCCCCGTAGAGCAGGTAGGGCAGGCGGCGGCCGCCGAGGCGCGGCGCCCAGGTGCGGTCGGAGTAGTGGCCGACGATGGGCTGTACCAGCAGGCCGGCCAGCGGCGGCAGAATAAAGAACCAGCCGAGGCTGTGCGGGTCGGCACCGAGGGTTTGGAAGATGCGGCTCATCTGCGAGCTCTGCAGGGTGAAGGCGGTCTGGACGCCGAGGAAGCCAAAGCTGATTAGCCAAATGGTGCTTTTGGCCAGGGCGGGCAGGCCCGGCGATGTCGTTTGCGGAACGGTATCGGTCATGACAATCTCCTGAAAGGGGCAGAAACAGCCTATGACTGTAGGGGCTTTGGGGCCAACAATTGATTGATTAATCTGCTTGGGGGAGCGGCGATGATTGGCGGGGCTGAATTGAAGGCCACTTTAACCGCCAAATAACGACCGTCTGAATAAATGGTAACGGGCGCGGGCCGGGGAGCTAGATTCCGGGCGGCCTTCGCCGGCTTGAAGGCCGTTTTTACCTCCGACTAATGGCCGTCTGAATAAAGGGTAACGGGCGCCGGAGGAAGCGCTTCGGCCCCGGCCCGTAAAACCGAAGCGCTTCCTTGGGGACGGTCAAAACGAAGCGCTTCGTTCCTGGCCCAGAGAGGGAAGCGCTTCCTTCTGGGTTTTTAGGTCGAAGCGCTTCCTTCTAAAGGGCCCGCCGGAAGCGCTCCCCTCTTCGCCCGGGCCGGGGAAAGCAGGGGTTAGACAGAAAGAAGAGGAAGCGCCTAGTACAGGCCCATCAGCTTCCACCAGAACAGGCCGACCGTGAAGAAAATCGCCTGGGTCAGCAGCGTTACCAGAAAGCCGGTGCGCCACCAGACCGTGGTGCTGACATAGCCGGAACCGAAGAGGATAGGGCCCCGGGCGTGGGTGTACTGGGTCAGCGAGCAGTAGAGGTTGGAGGTGATGGCCAGCATAAAGGCCGCCGGCGCCAGGGGAACGCCCAGCCCGCCGGCGACGCCGAGGAAGACCGTATAGAGCGCCGCAATCTGGGCGTTGCCGCTGGCGAAGAAATAGTGGGTATAGAGATAGATGGCGTTCAGCAGCAGCAGCACCGTAACCCAGTGCAACCCCGCCGCCAGGGCCAGCAGCTCCGAGGACAGCAGGCCGCCGAACCAGTCGGTGAAGCCCAGTTCGCGCAGCTGGGTGGCCATCATCAGCAGGGCGGCGAACCAAATCAGCGTATCCCAGGCGCCCTTCTCGGCCTTGACGTCCTCCCAGGTCAGCACGCTGGACAGGAGCAGGAAGCAGAGGCCAATCATGGCGGCGGCGGTGGCGTCGATGTGCAGATATTTGCCACCGACCCAGAGCGTCAGCAGCAGCAGCACCGTCAGGGCCATGATTTTCTCGCCGTAGCTCATCGGGCCCATTTCGGCCAGCTGCTGGGCGGCGAGCCGGGGCGCCTCGGGCGTCTTTTTCACCGTGGGCGGATTGACCAGATAGACGAACAGCGGCACCAGCAGCAGTGCCACCAGACAGGGCACGCTGGCATAGAGGAACCAGCTGGCGAAGCTGAATTCGACGCCGGCCTGGGCCGCCAGTTTCACCGCCAGCAGGTTGCCGGTGAAGGCAGTGAGGAAGACGGCCGAGGTGATGTCATTGACGGTGCCGATGCAGGTAATCAGGAAGGAACCGAGGCGCCGGCTGGAGGGGTCGTTGGGCTTGGAATCGTAGCTCAGGGCCAGGGAGTTGGCGATGGGATAGATGACGCCGCCACAGCGGGCGGTGTTGGAGGGCATGGCCGGGGCCAGAAGCAAATCGGCGACGGCCAGACCGTAGGCCAGGCCGAGGGTGCGCTTGCCGAGCAGCCGAATCATCAGCAGGGCGATGCGCTTGCCGAAGCCGGTTTTGATAAAGCCCCGGGCGACCAGGAAGGCGCAGACAATCAGCCAAATCAGCGAGGCGTCGAGCTCGGACAGGGCCACGCCCACCCATTGGGCGGTGATTTTTTCGCTGTCCGGGGCGCCGACGGCGTGGAACAGGCCCATAAGCACCGCATAGACGGTGATGCCGATGATGCCGATGGCGCCAATGGGCAGGACGTTGGCGACGATGGCGGCGATGCAGGCGATGAAAATCACCACCGTCAGCCAGGCGTCCTGGCTCAGGGCGGCGGTGTAGGGCTGGCCGTCCTTGTCGGTGAGGGTAAAGCTGGGGAAGGTGGCCGGGTCGATGAACAGCAGCAGGGCCGTGGCCACCAGCACGATGACCAGCAGCGGCCCCCATTTCACCTGATTGGGGAAGGCCGGAGAGGCAGACATGGAAAACTCCTTGAGGATAAAAAAAGGGAAGCAAAACCGAAAAAAATTATAGTCCCGGCCGCCCGGGGCCCGGCTTACGGGCCGTTTAGGAAAAGGAACACCCTAAAATAAGGAAACTGTACGTTTACCAAGTGAAACTATTGCAGGACCAATCTCTAGATTAATTTTTAAATTAATCTAAAATTTGTCTAGATTTTGCCTGTAAAATTTTTATTTTAATATCCTTGCCCCAAACTAATTTCGGAAAGAATTCAATTTTGATATTTTGCAAATTATCCGCATAATTTTCCATTTCATCTAATTTAATTAATAAAGAATCAATTCTTGGTCCAAGTCTTCTCTTACTTACTTCCTCTTCTGTTTGTTTTTTTCTTTCTTCTATTCCTCGAGAACTTGTTTCAATATATTTATATTTGGGTGCATAAACATCAGTTATCCAGTCGTAATTATCAATAGGCAGATATTCTAAAAAAGCATATTTATTAACAAGCTCTTGAAATTCTTTGTCGTATTCACTTATATAATAACTATTTAGTACAGCAATAAAAGCTAAATACGGAGGTGTTTTTGTTTTTACAAGATTAATATATAAATTTTTATCGTTAGGAGCGTTTTTATCTACAAATTTAATAAGTTGATATAATAATATAAAATAATCATCTAATTTAATCCACGTAAAAATCTTACTTGTAAGAAGGCTTTTTTTAATCTTACTGTTAAATTGTTCAGGGGTTTTGACTGAATTAACACGAGGAATTGCATATGACAGACGTTTATATATGTTTATTATTTTTAGAAAATAAGTCTCTTCCGAAATATAATAGGCCCGCTGCTGATGCTATTGTTCCAAAAGCCACACATAGATTAATTAGATTTGATAATTTTCCCGACCCATTTTCATTAAGACAAAGAACCAAAACGACCCCTACTAAAAATATAAGCATATTCAATATAAACATATATATAGATATCTTATCAAGATTACTAAAAATTTTATTTGTAAAACTCTTCATTTCATTTATTTACCTATAAAATTAAATTGGACGAAAATTTTTAACGCAGAATAATATTTAATTATTATCCTAATTTTCAATACTTAAATAAACTTAATTATATAAGTTTTTAACGCTATAAAACCTATATAAAACCTTTCTCGGCCCTAATGGCCCCTTTGGAGTTGCCATGAGTCGCTATGGCCCCCCGGGCCGACTATGACGCCTACCGCGCCCGGCGTGCCGAGCATCGACCCGCCGCCGACCTTCCGCCTCGACACGAGCGACGACGACGGGCGCCTGCACCCCGGCTAGCGCTGGGGCAAGGGCGGCGCCGATGGCATGCTGCCGTTCTACGAGCCGGAGGCCAACCGGGTCATCATGACCTACAGCTGAACCGTCGGGGCGAAGCGCTCCCCCGGGCCGCTCCGAACGAAGCGCTTCCCGTCGCGCCCGCCGGGCCGCTGCATTAACATATGGACACAGTGTTTATCTATCGGAGAACCCATGAACGAACAGGAAAAAACCGCCCTCAATGGCGTGCTGGAGCTGGTCCAGAAGGAAATTCGCAGCCGCCAGCGCGGCCGGCTGTGGAAGCGCATCTTTTGGACGCTGCTCATCTTATTTTTTATCCTCGGCTCCCTCGGCCGGGGCGGCCGCGAGCAGGTGGCGGTGATTGAGATTCACGGCCTTATCGGCCTGCAGGAGGAGGCCAACGCCGACAGCATCATCAGCCGGCTGAAAAAGGCCAGCGATAACCGGCACACCAAGGCCATTATCCTCGACATCAATTCGCCGGGCGGCTCGCCGGTGCAATCGGCCCAGGTCTTCCGGGCCCTGCGCGCGCTGAAACAGAAGCGGGACGACCTGCCCATCTACGCCGTGATTAGCGACGTGGGCGCCTCCGGCGGCTACTACATGGCCGTCGGCGCCGACAAAATCTATGCCGACCCGAGCAGCATCGTCGGTTCCATCGGCGTGATTAGCTCCAACTTTGGCTATGGCGACCTGCTGGAGAAGCTCGGCCTGGAGGCCCGCACCTTCACCGCCGGCAAGCATAAAAACTTCCTCAACGGCGCCAAGGAGCTCGACCCGGAGGAGGTGAAATTCCTCCAGAGCCTGCTCGACGATATGCACCAGCAGTTCATCGAAGCGGTGAAAACCGGCCGGGGTAAAAAGCTGGTGGGCGACCCGGATTTGTTCAGCGGTCTCTTCTGGACCGGCACCAAGGCCAAGGAGCTGGGCCTGGTGGACGATTTGGCCTCGGTGGGCGAGGTGGTGGAACGGGAATTCAACGACCTGCCGCGCCACTACTACCGGGCCGAACGCAGCTTCATGCAGGAGCTGCAACGGGTGCACAGCAACGGCCTGAGCCAGGGCCTGCGCGCCGCCCTACAAACCACCCCCGCCCTGCGCTAGGAGATGGCCATGCAAGTGCTCATCATCGAAGACGACGTGGAGGCCGCCAACTCCCTGGCCACCGGCCTGCGCGAGAGCGGCTACGGGGCCCAGTGCGCCCACACCGGCCGCGACGGCCTCGCCGCCGCCCAGAATGGCAATTTTGACGTGCTGATTGTGGACCGCATGCTGCCGGAAATGGACGGCCTGGAGGTCATCAGCCGGCTGCGGGCGCTGGGCAACAGCGTGCCCATTCTGATTCTGTCGGCTCTGGGCGAGGTGGATAACCGGGTGGAGGGTCTGGCCGCCGGCGGCGATGACTATCTGGTCAAACCCTATGCCTTCTCCGAGCTGCTCGCCCGGCTCCAGGCCCTGACCCGCCGCCTGTCCAGCGAAACCCAGAACAGTATGGTGCTGGAGGTGGCCGATTTGCGCCTGGACCGGCTCAGCCGCCGGGTCAGCCGCGCCGGCAAGCCGATTAATCTGCAGCCGCGCGAATTCCGCCTGCTGGAATACATGATGGCCCACGCCGGCCAAATCGTTACGCGCACCATGCTGCTGGAAAAGGTCTGGGAATACCACTTCGACCCGCAAACCAACGTCATCGACGTGCACATTTCCCGACTGCGCAACAAAATCGACCGGGGCTTCTCGCCGCCGTTGATTTACACCGAACGCGGCGCCGGCTACCAGCTCTATGACCCCACCACGACACAATAGGCTGTTCCGCCACCTGCGGAAATGGGTCAAAACGACGGCTTTCCAGTCGTCGTTATTGTTTGCGCTGGTCTTCAGCATTGTGGTGGTCTTTGCCATGCTGCTGGTGTTCCGCTGTGCCAAGGTCGAAATCGCCGCCTCGGTGGACAGCCGCCTGCGCCAGCAGGGTCGGCAGCTGGCCCGGGAGCTGACCGAGGAAATGCGCTTCGGGCCGCTGCTGCTCGACCAGATGCAGCCGCTGCCCGGCGAGGAACAGATGAGCTACTGCGTCGTCCGCCGCGACCAGAGCGCTTCGCTCTACGAGCTGCTGGAACGGCAGCCGGAATGGCTGCTCAACAGCCAGAGCGGCAACTTCTGCCAGGTGCGCAGCAATTCCACGGCCCCGGGTCTGTTCCGCCTGCTGCTGCGGCCGCTGGATAATCGCTATCTGCTCGTGCTCGGCCACAACACCGAGAAGGAACTGGCCATTCTCACCCGCATGCGCCAGACCATCACCAATGCCGTGGTGGCCCTGCTGCTGATGGCCTTCTTCGGCGCCTTCTGGGTCAGCCGCAACATTCTGAGCATCATCGCCAACATCCGCCGCACCGCCCAGAAGATTATCCACGGCGATTTCAGCCGCCGCATTCCGCTGCCGGCCAATACCAGCGACGAAATCACGCTGCTCACCGAGGATTTAAATCTGATGCTGGCGAAGATTGAGACCCTGCTCAACACCCAGCGCCAGGTAACCAGCAACATCGCCCACGACCTGCGCAGTCCGCTGAACCGGCTGCGCAACCGGCTGGAGGTGGCCCTAATCGACAGGAAGAACAGCGACGGCGACCTGCGCGCGGCCATCGAGGCCAGCATCACCGACACGGAAAATCTGCTGCGCACCTTCAATGCCCTGCTGAACATCGCCCAGGTGGAGAGCCGGGCCAAGGACGATTTTGTCCGCACCGACCTGAGCCAGATAGGCCGGGATTTGGCCGAGCTCTACGAGGTGCTCAGCGAGGAGGGTTCCCACCGGTTCCGGGCCGAGGTGGCCGACGGCCTCTGGGTGCTGGGCAATCGGCATCTGCTCGCCCAGGCCATCACCAATCTGCTCGACAACGCCGTCAAATACACCCCCGAGGGCGGCCAAATCCAGCTGAGCGCCGGCCTGCACGGTGGCAAGGTGGTGGTGGCCGTGGCCGACAACGGCAAGGGCATTCCCCAGGACCAGGTCAAGGAGGTGGTGAAGCGCTTCGTTCGCCTGGACAGCGCCCGCTCCACCGGCGGCAACGGCCTGGGGCTGGCGCTGGTGAATGCGGTGGTGGAACTGCACGGCGGCACCCTGGCCATGTACGACAACCGGCCCGGCCTGCGCGTGGAAATCAGCTTTTCCGCCCTCGCCCCGGAACGGCCGCCCCCGCCCACGGGCTTTATCTAAACTCCCCCCGCTCCGGCGGGTTTTTTTTATCCCGTATTAGCGGGGGAAGGCCCCCGGGCCCTCCATTCATTTTTTAATCCCAAGGAAAAACCATGAAAACAAAAAAACTACTGACGTTGGCCGTGCTGCTGCTGCTGGGCTGTGCCGGCGGCCCTTCCGATAGCGCCAGCCCCAGCCCCCAGCCGACGCTAACCCTGAGCGAGGAGGAAATTAAAAAACTCTGGAGCGAGGTCAATGGCCTGGAAAGGGGCAACCTTATGAACATCAGCAAAGACCCGGCGCGCAGTTTGGAGCTGCTCTCGCGGCTGGCGGCCGCCGGCGACGATGAGGCCATGTTGAAGCTAGCCGATGGCTATGCCGAGGGCTGGGATGGGACCACCGCTAAAGATTTCAACAAAGCCAAGGAATGGTATCTCCGGGCGGCGGCGGCCACCGATAGTCCCAGCATCGCCTATGCGAACATCGGCGACCTCTATCGGAAAGGTGGGCCGGGCCTGGCGGCGGACGGACCCAAGGCCAAAGAATGGTATGAAAAGGCCATTGCCGCCGGCTTCAGAAGCAGCGCCCCCATGGCCCTGGCCAATCTCTACCGCCATGGGGCCCCGGGCCTGGAGCCGGATTGGGTGCGGGCTAAAGAGTTGTACGAAAAATCCCAGGACTCCGATGCCTATAAGGCCCTTTCCGAAATGTATAAGGAGGGCGGCCACGGCCTGAAGAAGGACCCGGCCGCCGCCGAGGAGTGGGCTAAAAAGGCCGCCACCAACGCCCCGGTTCTCCCTGGCTTCCTTTAGACGGGCGGGGCGTTAGTCCCGGCCGCTGGGAAGCGCTTCATTCTGGTCGCCCAGCGGGAAGCGCTTCCCTCTCGCCAAGCTGAAGCGCTTCGGTCGGGAACGCCGGCCGCCAAGCGCCGGGCCGGGGTGGAAATGAACGAAGCGCTTCCCCGTTTCGCACTCCGAGGAATAAAGCGCTTCCCTTTTCCCAGCCGTTAGGAATCTAAAACCCCAGCCCGAAGCGCTGGCCGCTTGGCACTCGGCAGTCAATCCGCGAACCCACCGGGCCTTTTCCTGAGACCGAAGCGCTTCCCTCGGGGACGAGAGAAAGGCTTTGGCTTTGGGATTTTCCCCGGCCTGGGCGGCTGCGGGTCTACGGTGCTGGCGCCCGGCACCTGGTTCTAAAATGGCCTTTTCCCTGTGAGGTTCGGCCATGAAAACGCCCCTTTATCTCTATCACCCCCTAAACACCCTGAAGCCCGTCGGCCCCCATCTCTGGATTGCCGACGGCGACCTCATTCATATGGCCTTTCCACTGGGCCTGAAAGTGCCCTTTTCCACGCGCATGACCGTGGTGCGTCTCAGTGATGGCGGCCTCTGGTGCCATTCACCCATTGCCCCCAGCCCGGCGCTCCAGGCGGAAATCGACGCCCTTGGGCCGGTGCGCCATCTGGTATCGCCCAACCGCATTCACTACGCCCATATTCCCGCCTGGGCCGCCCGCTACCCGGCGGCCAAAACCTGGGCCAGCCCCGGCGTGCGGGAACGGGCCGCGTCCCAGCATATTGCCGTCGCCTTCAGCGCCGATTTGGACGACCGGGCCCCGCCGGACTGGGCCATCGACCTGGAACAGCTGGCCTTTGTCGGCAGCTGGGCCATGACGGAAATGGTGTTTTTTCACCGGGCGAGCCGTAGCCTTATCCTGACCGACCTCATCGAAAACTTTGAAACGGATAAATTCGGCAGCCGCTGGTGGGCTTGGGTGATGCGACTGGCGGGCATCGCCGCCCCTCGGGGCCGCACGCCGCCGGACTGGCGCGCCACCTTCAATGACCGACCGGCCGCCCGGGCCCGGCTACGCCGGCTGTTGGACTGGCAGCCAGAAAATATCATTCTTGCCCACGGCCGCTGCCACTGGGGCAACGGCAGTGCCGCCCTACGCCAGGCCTTCGCCTGGCTGGAATAATGGGGGGAAGCGCTTCGCCCTGAGGCCGGCCGCCTTTCCTGTCTTCCCAGACCGAAGCGCTTCCCCCCGGCGGGTTTTTAAAAGTCATCGGCTGGTCAAGCCGAATTAGTGAAGCGCTTCCACCAACGCTTCCCGCTTTCCAGAGCCCACCCATCTTCCCTGGCCCATATTTTTAGTAAGCGCTTGGCCTTCGGAGTCGAAGCGCTTCGGTCGAAATAAAAAAAACCGGCCGGGCCCGGCTCTAGGGATTTAAAGAATAGCTGGGCGAAGAGCTACACAGCGGGAAGCGCTTCCTTTTTTCCAGGCGCCCAGACCGAAGCGCTTCCCTCTCGCCGAAAGCGAAGCGCTTCGGTTGGGAACGCCGGCCACCAACCGCCGGGCCGGGGCAGAAATGAAGAAGCGCTTCGCGCCGGCCGTCAAGCTCCTGGCTTTGCTTCCCCTCGGCCCGACTGGCCCCGGGCCGGTGGGTTTTTATCCCGTATTAGCAGGAGAAGGCCCCCGGTCTTTATCTAAAAACCTCTTTCCCCGCTCCGGCGGGGCTTTTTTGTTGCCCCTTTTAGAACGCCGGCGCGAAGCGCTTCCCCATTTCGTTGGGGTGGGGAACGAAGCGCTTCGGCGAACCCCGGCCCATTCCTCCGGCTAGATTCCCCCGCTCGTCGGTCAAAGCGCTTCACCATTTCGCCACCGTTAAGAGACCGAAGCGCTTCGGCAGAAGGAAGCGCTTCGCTCTGGTGGTATTTCTACCGAAGCGCTTCGGTCGAATCCGCCCGCCGGCGGGAAAAAAAGAAACCGGGTGGGGGCCCGACCCGGGAGGGATTGGGGGAAGCGCTTCGGTTTGCCGTCCCGGTTTGAAGCGCTTCGCTGGGGAGAGCTCTCTAGGAACGAAGCGCTTCAATGGTGGCCCAGAGATTTCCTAGCCCGCCGGGTGGCCCAGCTGGCCGAAGCGCTTCGGTTGGACAGCGCGCCATTTAAACCATCATGGGCCCAAGCCCGGCCGAGCTAAGGCGGCCCGGAACGAAGCGCTTCAATCTGAGACGGACTGGCGGGAAGCGCTTCCGGGGTCGCTAGCTGGAATAGAGAAACTGGGTGGGGGCCCGGCTCGGGAGGGATTGGGGGAAGCGCTTTGGTTTGCCGTCCCGGTTTGAAGCGCTTCGCCCTGGGGGATTGTTTGAAGGGAAGCGCTTTGCCCTTATTGCCCCGGCCCGCGCCCAGCGCTTCCCTTTGCCGGTCATCGAAAACTTTGAAACGGATAAATTGGGCCGCTGGGGCAACGGCCGAGTTCGCCCGGGCCCTGCTTCACCCGGCGGGAAGAAAAGCTCAAAATCGCCCTATAAATTGCTAGGAGTCCCCATGAATGCCTCAACCCTTATCCACGCCCTCCGGGCCAGCGGCGACCCAAGCCGGGCCGAAGCCATGGCCGCCTATATGAGGAAGCGCTTCGTTTTTCTCGGCGTTGGCACGCCGGAGCGGCGGCGCCTGACCCGGCCTTTCTTCCGTGCCGAAAAGGGCCGGCCGCTGGACTGGGCCTTCGTCGAAGACTGCTGGGCCTGTCCCTACCGGGAGTTGCAGCAGGTGGCCACGGACTACCTGCGCAGCGGTGCGGCGGCGCTGACGGCGGCCGATTTGCCCCGGCTACGGAGTCTCATCGGGCGCAAATCCTGGTGGACAGCGTCGATGGCTTCATCCGGCCCCTGGGCGAGCTGCTCCGGCGCCGGCCCGAAGTACGGCCGGAAATCATTCAGATGGGCCGGGCCGCTGATTTCTGGCTGCGCCGGGCCGCCATCACCGCCCAGCTGCTGGCCGGGGCGGCGACCGACCGAGAACTGCTGGCCACCGTCCTCACGGCCAATCTGGGTTCAACGGAATTTTTTGTGAATAAGGCCATCGGCTGGGCCCTGCGCCAGTACAGCAAAACCGACGCGGACTGGGTGCGCCGCTATCTGGCCGAGCACGCCGAGGGTTTGAGTGCCCTCAGCCGCCGGGAAGCCAGCAAATATCTGCGTTGAGCGCGGCGACGTCGAAGCGCTTCCCCCCACCAACTGGGCTAGAGAGCCGGCCAGGCTACTCTAGCTATCCCTTACCAGCAGCCCCGGCGTCGGTGCCGGCGTGATGGTCGCGGTCATGCCCGCCTCGAAGCGGAGAAAGTCGCTGTCGATGCCGTCGGAAAAAATAACGCCGTCGCCGCTCATCTCCGACCGTAGCCGCAGCGGCCGCCGCCCGTCCACCCGGCCAAACACCTGGTTCAGCCCCGACGTGGGCGAGGCGAAGGGTTCGCGCACCGCAAACACCAGCTCCGGGCTGTCCCAGGGCAGCGGCTGGTAAAGCTCCGGCAGCGGCTGGCCCAGGCCGCGCAGTATGCCCGCGGCCCCCTGAATCACGCTCTTCAGCCAGGCGCCAGAACCCAGCCCCGTGGACACGATGAGCCCCGAGGAGGACTGGCGTTCCCGCTGGCCGCCGTAGTCCAGTTCGTAGACGGCGGAACGGTGGCCGCTGCGGCCGATGAATAAATCATTGACCGCCAGCAGCCGTTGCCCGTCGCTCAGGTCCACCTGGGCCAAAGTTACCGGCTGCTGGTGCAGATGGTTTAGGGAACGGAGCAGCGCCGCCAGCTGATTCGGGCGAAAGGGCAGCAGCGACCCGGCGAAGCGGGCCGGTTCCGGATTAATGCCCACCAGCGGCTGGCCGCGCAGGTACTTCAGCGCGTTCACCACCAGCCCATCGTGGCCCAGGGCCAGCACCACGTCATCGGCGGCGAAGAGAAAATTGGCCAGCTGGCTGCGGTCGAGGCGCTGCCAGCGGCCCCAGGCCTCCAGCGTCGGCCGCAGCTGGTTCAGCGCCTCCCGGTAGCAGCGGTCTTCCTCCTCGTAATCGGCCCAGTCGGCGCCCAGCTGTTCCAGATAGAAGCGGGCCCTGGCCCGGCTCAGCTGTTGGCGCAGCAGCTCCTCCAGCCGGGTGGGGCGGGTCAGCAGCAACAGCCGCGGTTTCAGTTCGGCCATCTCACTTACGTTTCGGCGCCTGGGTCAGGCTGGCTAGCAGCTCCGGCGAAATATTTAAAGAACCAATCTGCTGCGCCTGCTCCGCCAGCCCACCGAAGGCCTGGGCAATCAGCTGTTCGCTGCTCATATTACCGGCCACCAGCGCCTGCACCAGCCGGCTGTCCAGCCCCGCCAGCGGCCGCAGCAGCGCCTCCAGCCGGTAGGCTTCGGCCTCGGCCCGGGTACGCGAGTTGGCCGTTTGCAGCTGTACCAATTCCTGCCGTTCCGCCTCCAGCTGCCGGTCGGCTTGCAACTGCTGGGCGCGCAGCCGGTTCGTGCTTTCCTGCTCCTCGGCGGCCATCTGCTGCCGCTGCTGTTGCAGCTGCCGCTCCTTCTCCTGCACCGCCGCCTCCGTGTCCAGCTCACTTTCACGAATGGCCCGTTCACTGGCCACCGTCGCCAGCCGCCGCTGGTGAATGGCCTCGTCGGCGGCCTGCAACTGGGCTTCGCGGGCGCTGGCTTCCAGGGCGCGGCCCATGTCCGGCGTCGGCCGCAGCGAGACCAGCTGCACCGTAAGAATTTCTAAGCCCAGCTTCTGCACTTCACCGTCGGCCTGGAGCTGCCGCTGAATGGCTGCGGCCAGGGGCTGGGCCTGCTGGAGCGCCTGCAACAGCGGTAAATGATGGAGGGCTTCGGCGGCCACCACCTGCACGGCGCCGGCCAGCTGGTTGCGCAGCTGTTCCAGGGTTTCCGGGTTGCTGCGGCCGCGCTCGTCCAGGGAGAAGTCCAGGTGCTGGGCGCATTCCTCCGGCCGGTCGATGCGGAAATGGACGCTGCCCTGCACGCTGATTTCCTGGAAATCGCTGCTGAGGGCGCTGAAGACGAAGTCGGCTTCCTGCACGTTCACCGGCACGGCGGCGAGCACGGCGCTGGGGGCGAAGTAGAAAAAGCTGATGCCGGCGCCCTGGCGCACCAGGCGTCCGCTGCGGTAGTGCAAGAGCCAGAGGGTGGGTGGGGCTTTGATGTGGCGTAGTCCTAACATGGGTTTCTCCTGGGTTGATGGGAAAGTTGTAACTTACAACTTTATTGGCCGTTAGAATAGCGGCCACGGATTTTTTGTCAAGGATTAACATGGCCCTCACCTTCCCCCGGCCGCTACTTTCGGTGGACGTCATCATTTTCAGCATTCTCAGCAATGAACTGGTGCTGCTGCTCACCCGCCGCCCGGCTGAACCTTTTCTCGGTCAGCCCTGCCTGCCCGGCGGCTTCATCGACATCGACCGGGACGAAGATTTGGAAGCCTGCGCCCGCCGCAAGCTACTGGAAAAAACCGGCGTCGCCACCCCCTACCTGGAGCAGCTGGCCAGCTTCGGTTCGGCGACCCGCGACCCGCGCGGCTGGACGGCGACGGTGGCCTATTTCGCCCTGCTGCCGCTGCCGGCCGGCGTCGGCGCCGATGTTTCCTGGCGGCCGGTGGCGAATCTACCGCCGCTGGCCTTCGACCACGGGCTGCTCTGCCGGTGCGCCCTGGAGCGGCTGCGGGCCAAGGGGGAATACAGCTCGCTGCCGGCCTTTCTGCTGCCGGAGCCCTTCACCCTGCCGCAGCTGCAACAGGTCTATGAAATTGTCCTCGGCCGACCGCTGGATAAGAGCGCCTTCCGCAAGCGCATGCTGGACCGGGATTTTCTCGACGAAGTGGGCCTACAACCCAGCAGCGGCGTGCGTCCGGCCATGGGCTACCGCATTCGCCAGCGGCAGCTGGATTTCTTTTCCCAGACCTTTCGTCCGAAGGAACCCTAGTTCCTTCGTCTGAAGGGCTACGGCCCTTTCGTCCGAAGGAACTCTAATCGCCGAAGCGCTTCGGTCTGGCTGGCGCCGGCCGGCCAAAAAAAAGCGCCTCCCGGAGGAAGCGCTTCGGCCCGCTAGGGCGTGGGGCTGGGCGAGGGTGTGGGGGCCTTGGGCAGCAGGGCCAAATCCTCGACGGCATAGAAGCCGTTGTGAATGTGAACCATCAGCCGGGCGTCCCTGTCGGCCACGGCCGCCTCCAGCGCCGGTGCCAGCTTTTCGTTGGCGTAGAAGCGATTGAAGGGCAGTTCCACCCGCTGCAGTTTCTTGTCATCGCAGCGGTAGTCGCGCAGGCGCAGATAGTGGGCGCCCTCGGGCTGGGTCGTGCCAACGCTGGCCACCTCGGCCAGCCCGTCGCGGCCCACGCGCAGGCCGACATAGAGCGCTGCCTTGGTCGGGCCCCTGTAGAAGTGGTGGCGCCGGCTAAAGTGGTCGTCGTCCCGCCCGGCGCAGGCGGCATCGCCCTGCTCCCGAATCTGTTCCGCGATTTTGAAATCCAGAGCCACATAGCGGCCGCGCATCAAATCGCGTGGGTCCACCGGCTGAACCGCCAGCTGGAAGCGCTCCCCCCGGCTGCGCACATAGTGGTCGCGGAAGCCGGGCACGGCCAGGGCCAGCAGCTGCAGGCCGAAGAGGCCCAGCAAAAGATTGTTCTTGTTCATGGGGACTCCTTGGCCACCGTCGAACGGCGGCGCAGCAGGTAGACATTGACCGCCAGCAGGCCGGCGCCGGTAATCAGCAGGGTAAAGCCGGCATAGAGAATGTTCCGGTGGGCGCCGAAGAGGTAGAAGGCAATGATGATGGTATTAATCAGGGCAAAGTTCAGCTTCAGCAGCCGCTGCTCGTCCAGGGCCTGATAGGCGAAGGCCAGCAGAATGGCCATGCTCAGGAAGCATTGCAGTTCGGTGCTGAGCTCCTGATAGAGCAGGCCGGCCAGGGCCGGCAGGGCGGCGAAGGCCAGGCGAATGGGGTCGCGGTACAGGGTCAGCAGGCAGACGGCGAGGCAGAGCAGGCCCCAGAGCGGGTGGCTTTTCGCGTTGGCGGCGATGAAATCGATGATGGCCGTATAGCCGGCCAGCACGCCGTAGAGGGTGAAAATGCGCGGCTGTTTCAGATATTTGCCGAGCGGATAGCAGAGGCTGAACAGCAGCAGCAGGGTGGTATAACTCAGCCCCAGCAGGAAATAGTCCGCCGTGCCGTAGACGAGAACCGCCAGGAACGGAATAAAGCTGTAGGGATTGTAGAGGCCGAGGACGAAGGTCAGGACGCCGGTCAGATAGAACAGAACCAGATGGGGCAGCGTGTTATCGCCGATGAAGGTCAGCACCGCCAGCAGCTGAACCAGCACCATCAGCGCCCGGCTACGCAGCAGCAGCACCACCGGCAGTTGCAGCAGCAGCCAGGTGCGGAAGAAATCGCCGGCGTTGCCCTGGGTTTGGTAAACCTGGGCGACGATGGCCAGCATCGGCCCCAGCGCCAGCCCCTGGGCCAGGGCGCCCAGTTCTTGGTGCAGCGGGCCCCGGCGCTGGCCCCAGTAGCAATAGGCCATGGCCGGCAGCAGCACCAGCAGGCCGCTGCCGAGGCGCAGGGCCGGGCTTAAATAATCCCAGTTATGGGCGACGATGGCACTGATGCCGCTGGCCATCAGCACCAGGGCGATGAAATACATGAGCACGTTCTTATAGCGGCTCTCGCGCAGGGTGTAGAGGGCGGCGATGCGGCCGGCCTGCTCCGCGTTGATAATCTCCAGCTCCTGCCACTGGGCCAGCTGGCCCTGCAGGCGGTGGAAGTCCTTGTTGTTAAGATAATTCACACAGAATCCTCAAAAATAACCTTTAAGGCTGCGATGGCAGCCGCCGCCCATGCTAAAACCTTTTGGGGCGGGCGCAAAGCCCGGCCGGGCGACCTTGACCGAGAAAACCATGACCGACGAAGACTATATGCGCCTGGCGTTGGCCCAGGCCCGGGCCGCCGAACGGGCGGGGGAAGTGCCCATCGGGGCGCTGCTGCTGCTGGCCGACGGCCGCTGGGTGCCCGGCCACAACCAGACCATCGGCGACCACGACCCCAGCGGCCACGCCGAAATCATTGCCCTGCGCCGGGCCGGGCGGCTGCTGGGCAATCATCGCCTGCTCGGCGCCACCGTCTACACCACCCTGGAACCCTGCCTCATGTGCCTGGGGGCGCTGCTCCAGGCCCGCATCCGTCGGCTGGTGTTCGGCGCCTGGGACAGACGCTTCGGCGCCTGCGGCGGCCAGCTTGATTTGGCGCGCTCGGCCCAGCTGAACTTCCAGATTCAGGAGCTCCGGGGCGGGGTGCTGGAGGCTGAGGCTTTGGCCCTGCTGCAGAACTTTTTCCGCCAGCGCCGGGCAAAAGCCTGAAGCGCTTCTCTAGCCTGTTTTAGCCCCGGGCCGGCGCACCGGTCGGCGACGGGCGCGCTCGGCCCAGCTGAACTTCCAGATTCAGGAGCTCCGGTTCAGGAGCTCCGGGGCGGGGTGCTGGAGGCCGAGGCTCTGGCCCTGCTGCAGAACTTTTTCCGCCAGCGCCGGGCAAAAGCCTGAAGCGCTTCGCTGGGAATCAATCTCTCCAGCCCGAAGCGCTTAGGTTTGATGGTTCTGCCGAAGCGCTTCACCGGGCCGGTCCTGCTGAATAGCCAAGCGCTTCTTCCCAACGAAGCGCTTCGTTCTGGAAGCCGGCGGCGGAACAGTTGGATAAAAGAAGCGCTTCGGCGTTTTTTTAAGGCTCGAACCAAAACCCCAAAAGGGGAGCGCTTCGCCATACCGACCGCATCGC
Source organism: uncultured Cardiobacteriaceae bacterium (assembly GCA_963532425.1). Classification (GTDB taxonomy): domain Bacteria; phylum Pseudomonadota; class Gammaproteobacteria; order Cardiobacteriales; family Cardiobacteriaceae; genus CAUSKK01. The sequence continues at coordinate 27,221 of CAUSKK010000006.1, read as the reverse complement.
CTGGTTGCGCGGGAGCGTCTGTTCCCGCTGGGTCCCCGGCGGAATTTTCAGCACTGGCCGGGCCGGCGGTTTTCTCGTCTTTTTCCGCCGACGGGCTTCCTTCGGAAGTGGTTCGACTCGGAAGGCTGGATAAACCGAAGCGCTTCCCTGCTAAACCGTTGAAACGAAGCGCTTGGGTTTGATGGTTCTATCGAAGCGCTTCGGTTCCGGTACTTATCTCAACCCTGACCCGGGAATCTGGCGTTCCAAGCCGAAGCGCTTCGGTCGAAAAGGCCAGAAAAATCTTGTTGGCTTCGGAATGGGGAAGCGCTTCCCTTTTGCCGGGCCGGCAGTCCGATTTGACGGAACCCCGGGGCCATTTCCAACGAAGCGCTTCGTTTCCAGCGGTTCAGCCGGGCCCAGCGGGCGGCAATCACCCAACCCTAAAAAGCGCCGCCGGGGGGAGCGCTTCGTTCCGGCCGTTCCGATGGCCGGAAGCGCTTCCGACCGGGGCGTCTGCTCCCGAAGCGCTTCGGACTCTCTAGAACGATGGGGAAGCGCTGCCCCCGGCGGGGCGGGATAAAACCGAAGCGCTTCGCACAAAAAAAACCGGGATAAATCCCGGTTTTTTCATTGGGGCGGGGCTACTGGGCCGCCTCCAGCCACTGGCCGTAGCCGGCGGCCGCCATTTCCGCCCGGGGGATAAAGCGCAGGGCGGCGCCGTTGATGCAGTAGCGCAGGCCGCCCCGGTCTTTGGGGCCGTCGGGGAAGACGTGGCCCAGATGGGAATCGGCCCGGGCACTGCGCACCTCGGTGCGTTCCATATTGAAGCTGTGGTCGGCCCGTTCGCGCAGCACGTCGGCGGCCAGCGGGCGGGTGAAGCTCGGCCAGCCGCAGCCCGAGGAATATTTATCCCGGGAACCGAAGAGCGCTTCGCCGCTGACCACGTCCACATAGATGCCCGGTTCAAACAGCTGGTCATAGGCGTGGCTGAAGGCGCGCTCGGTGCCCTGTTCCTGGGTGATGCGGTACTGCTCGGCGCTCAGCTGCCGGCGCAGAGCATCGGCATCGGGTTTGACGAAGGCCGTCGGGCCGGTTTTGGGTGGCAGGGGCTCGTCGGCCTTATGAATGTCAATGTGGCAATAGCCGTTGGGATTCTTGGCCAGATAGTCCTGGTGGTACTCCTCGGCCGGGTAGAAATTGGCCAGCGGCAGATTTTCCACCACCAGCGGCGCCTTATATTTGGCCTGCTCCCGGGCCAGGGCGGCGGCGATAACGGGCGCCTCGGCCGGGTCTTCGTAGTAGATGCCGGTGCGGTACTGGCGGCCCCGGTCGTTGCCCTGGCGGTTGAGGCTGGTGGGGTCGATGACGCGGAAATAGTAGGTCAGCAGGTCGTCGAGGCTGAGCCGGTCGCTGTCGTAGCGAACGCGCACGGTCTCGGCATGGCCGCTGCCGCGAATGACGTCCTCATAGCTGGGATTGGCCGTGTCGCCGTTGGCATAGCCGGAGACGGCATCGACGACGCCGGGGATACGCTGGAAGTAGGCTTCCAGACCCCAGAAACAGCCGCCGGCCAGATGAATTGTTTTGGTGTGCATGGGTTGGGCGGCTCCTTGGGCCGAGGGTTGGTAGTAGGTCGGGCTGGGGGCGGCCAGGAGGGCGGCGGGGTCGGCCAGCAGGGCCAGAGCCTGGGCCTCGTCGAGGCTGCCACGCACCACCCGGGCGAGTTCGCCGTTTTTATCGAGCAGCAGCCAGGCCGGATAGACGTTCAGATTGAAGCGCTGCGCCAGGCTACCGCCCTCGTCCAGCAGCAGCGGCAGCCGGGGATAGTCGAGGGCGCCGTACCAGTCTTTGAAATCGGCCAGGGACTTTTCGCCGAGGAAGGCCGGCGAAGCCACCGTCAGCAGATTCACCCCGCTGAAACGCGGGTCATCGGCCCAGCGCTGGGTTTCGGCCAGTTCGCTGAGGCAGAGCGGGCACCAGCTCGCCCAGAATTTGACCAGGGTCGGCCGGCCGGCCTGGGGTGGCTGGGCCAGCTGCTGGGCCGGCAGGGCACGCAGCTGCTCGTAGGGGCTGGCGGCGCGCAGCGGCGGCCAAACGAGCAGCAGGGTGGCCAAAAGCAGCAGGGCCGGGAAAATTTTTCGCATCATGGGCAATCTCCAATTAGAAAAATATGATGATTAACCAGCGGTCAATCGAGAAAACATATTATGCGCCCTTTTTTAGGCGGGGGTTAGAATGGGCCTTTTCGCTAAACCAGGAGTTCCCATGAACCCAAATTTTCTCCGTATCTATGAGCAGTGGCACGAGCATGCCCGGGGTCGCAACTGCGCCGCCCTGATTCAGCTCTACGCCGAGGATGCCACCCTGGAAAGCCCGCTGGTGCCGGTGATTCTGAATCAGGCGCGCGGCGTTCTCGTCGGCCGGGCGGAAATCCTCCGCTTTCTGGAGGAAGGCACCCGGCGGCGGCCCAATGAGCTGGTGCGCTGGTATCGGGACGGTTCCTATCTGACCCGGGGCGACACGCTGATGTGGGAATACCCGCGCCAGACCCCGGAGGGCGAGCAAATTGACATTCTCGAAGTGATGCAGCTGAAGGACGATCTCATCTGGCGCCACCGCATCTACTGGGGCTGGCTCGGCACGGAACTACTGCGGGCGAACGCGCGCAGCCAAGGCTGATTCGGAGCGAAGCGCTTCCCCCGGCCCGGCCACCTGAACCGAAGTGCTTCGTTGTAAACGGCCGGCGGAAACGAAGCGCTGCCCCCGGCCATAAAAAAGCCCCCTAACGGGGGCTTGGCTTGCGGAGCGGGGTTTAGTATTTCTCGCGCAGGATTTTGGCCGCCTTGACCATGTTTTCCAGGGCCGCCTTGGTTTCCGGCCAGGCCCGGGTTTTCAGGCCGCAGTCCGGATTGACCCAGAGCCGTTCCTTGGGAATGCGCTTCAGGGCTTTTTCCATCAAATCGACCATGGCTTCCACGGTGGGCACGTTGGGGCTGTGGATATCGTAGACGCCGGGGCCAATCTCGTTGGGATAGTTGAACTTGTCGAAGGCATCGAGCAGTTCCATGTCCGAACGCGAGGTTTCGATGGTGATGACGTCGGCGTCCAGGTCGGCGATGGCCGGCATGATGTCGTTGAACTCGCTGTAGCACATGTGGGTGTGAATCTGGGTGTCGTTGGCCACGCCGTTGGCGGAAACACGGAAGGCAAAGACCGCCCAATCCAGGTAGGGCTGCCACTGGGCTTTCTTCAGCGGCAGACCCTCGCGCAGGGCCGGCTCGTCGATTTGAATGACCTTCAGGCCGGCTTTCTCCAAATCCAGCACCTCGTCGCGGATGGCGAAGGCGATTTGCAGGCAGGTTTCGGAACGGGGCTGGTCGTCGCGCACGAAGGACCAGTTCAGAATGGTAACCGGGCCGGTGAGCATGGCCTTCATCGGCCGCTGGGTCAGCGACTGGGCGTACTGGGACCAGAACACGGTCATGGCCTTGGGCCGGGAAATGTCGCCGAAGATGATGGGCGGTTTCACACAGCGGGAACCGTAGGACTGCACCCAGCCGAAGCGGCTGAAGACGTAGCCTTCCAGCTGTTCGCCGAAGTATTCCACCATGTCGTTGCGCTCGGCCTCGCCATGGACGAAGACGTCGATGTCCAGCTGCTCCTGAATCTCGACGCAATAGCGGATGTCCTTCTGCATCTCCTCAATGTACTGGGCTTCGCTGATTTTGCCGGCCTTGAAGTCGCTGCGCGCCTTGCGGATTTCCGCCGTCTGCGGGAAGGAACCGATGGTGGTGGTGGGGAAGGCGGGCAGTTTGAGCAGGGCGTGCTGGGCCTGGGCCCGTTCGGCGTAGGGGGCCTGACGGTTGCCCAGGGCCTTGCTGACGCCGGCCACCCGGCTTTTCACCGCCGGATTGTGCACGCGGGGACTCTGGGCCCGGGCCTGCAGGGCGGCGCGGTTGGCCTGGAGCGCATCGGCCACGGCGGCCCGCCCCTGTTCCAGCGCCGTTTTCAGGGTGCGCAGTTCGTCCAGCTTCTGAATGGCAAAGGCCAGCCAGTTTTTCACCTCGCCGTCGAGCTGGTCCTCCTGGGCCAGGTCCACCGGCACGTGCAGCAGCGAGCTGGACGGGGCCACCCAGAGCCGGTCGCCGAGGCGTTCCTGCAGCGGTTCGAGCAGGTCGAGGATTTTGTTCAGGTCGCTCTTCCAGATGTTGCGGCCGTCGATGACGCCCAGGGACAGCACCTTGGTGGCCGGCAGCAAATCCACCAGCTTGTTCACCTCGGCCGGGGCGTTGATAACGTCCAGATGGACGCCGTCCACGGGCAAATCGTGAATCAAGTCGAGATTGTCGCCAAAGTCGCCAAAATAGGTGGTCAGCAGCAGCTTCGGCGTGGTGCGGTTGAGCTCGTGGTAGGCGGTTTTGATGACACTGCGCCAGGCGCTGTCCAGGGTGGTAACCAGCACCGGCTCATCAATCTGCACCCACTCGGCGCCGGCCGCTGCCAGCTGGTCGAGCAGCTGTTTGTAGACCGGCAGCAGCCGTTCCAGCAGGTCCAGCCGGTTGCTGTCGTCCTTGCTTTTGCCGAGATAGAGGTAGGTAACCGGGCCAACGATGACCGGCTTGAATTTGACGCCGGCGGCCTTGGCTTCGGCAATTTGGTCAAGCAGGCGGCGGGCGTTGAGCTTGAAGGAGGTGTTGCGGTCGAACTCGGGAACGATGTAGTGGTAGTTGCTGTTGAACCACTTGGTCATCTCCCCGGCGGCGACGCCAGCGCCGGAATCGTTGGGCGACCGGCCCCGGGCGGTGCGGAAGAAGGCGTCCAGTTCACTGCCGCCGCCGGCGGTGGCCCGGGCGGGCAGGTTGCCGAGGCTGACGCTCATGTCGAGCATGTGGTCATAGAGGGTGAAATCGCCGACGGGGACAAAATCCAGGCCGGCCTGATTCTGCCAGTGGCGGGCCCGCAGGGCCTTGGCCACCTCCAGCAGCTGTTCCAGGCCACTTTCCCCTTTCCAGTAGGATTCGAGGGCAAATTTCAATTCGCGGCGGGCGCCCACGCGGGGGAAGCCCAGGTTATGAATGATGGTCATGGGGAACTCTCTTCTTAGAAAAAAGCGCCCATTATAGGGAGCGCTTCGATGAATTAAAGTGATGATTTGGCATTGTCCAATGAATCTTGCTCATATCAGTAGGGGGATTAGGGTCGCCCCCGCATTAATAAAGCAGTGCAGGGCCACCGCCGCCCAGAGATTGCGATGGTGCAGGCGCAGCCAGCCGAGCAGCCAGCCCATGAGGAAGAAATAGGGCTGTAGCAGTAGGGCGCCCGAGCCCAGATGGCCGAGGGCGAAGAGGGCCGACGACCAGCCCAGCACGCCCCGGCGCCGGTAGCGCGGCTGCAGATAGCAGAAGAGCAGGCCGCGAAAGACGATTTCTTCCGCCAGGGGCACGAGGAAGATGATGCTGGCGGCGAACAGCCACCAGGGCGGCAGCGGCCTGGGCTGGGGCAGCAGCGGCGCATCTACCACCAGACGGAGACCGTGGAACAGCAGCAGCAACAGGCCATAGGCCAGGGGCAGCTGCCAGAGCAGCTGGAGCAGGTGGCGGCGCGGTCGGCGGAAACCGAGCTCGGCCCAGCTCAGGCCGAGGCGTTGGCGCTGGCGGTTCTGCAGGGCCAGCAGAATGAGCAGCAGCAGGGGCATCAGGGCACAGTAGAACAGCGCCCGGAGCTCGGGCCGGTCGGCGTAGGCCGTGTAGCCGGTATGAAAGAGAAGCTGGGCCCAGAAGCTCAGGCCCAGCAGGACGAACAGGGCCCGGGCGATGGCCCAGAAATCGGGGGTTCGGGCGGAAAAATCGGTCAAGGGAACTCCGAAAAAATATGAAAAAACCCCGCCGCAGCGGGGTGGAGCCTAGTCGTTGAGGGCGGCGGGGAAGTTGAGGGTTACGGCGCCCTTGCAGGCCAAGTCAGTGAGCAGCTGGCCGTCCTCGGGCGAGGAACCCTTGATGACGCGCACGCCGATATTGCTGCCGTCGCGATAAATCACATAGAAATAGTTGCCACCGTTGCGCAGAATCAGCGTGCCGGTCTGGGAGCGCTCCAGGGCCTCGGCGCGGCCGTTGCTGAAGACCAGCTCCGGTTTGCCCGGCCGGCCGTAGCGGTAGCGGAAGGCGTTTTTGCTTTCGGTTACCAGCAGCTGTTTGCCCTGGGTGGTGGTGCAGCGCAGCACTGTTTTGTCGGCGGCCAGGGCCGGGACGGTGAGGCTCAGAGTGAGGAGGGTGAGGAGGGTTTTACGCATCATATTGAAGTCTCTGGGTTGGAAAAAAATCGTGGGCCGGGGCCCGGACGGGATTTTAGCAAAGGGGTTGGGGAAGCGCTTAGCCGGCCCACTAGGGCAGCTGCACCCGCACGACGCGCTGGTCGAACTTTTTCCGGCCCCAGGCGAAGCGATAGAGCAGGCCCAGAATCCAGGGATAGCGCGACCGACAGAGGGCGCTCAGACCGATTTCCTTCTGCAGCTTCAGCCCCGGCAGCCAGCCCTCCAGCTCCCTGCTTTCGGCCACCGACCATTTGAATTCCGGCGCCTCGGCCATGTTCTGCAAAGCATCGTGGTGGCGGGCCTTGCCCACCAGCAGCGGCGGCACGATGTCAAAGACCAGCGTCGCCCGGGGCAGCCGCCGCGCCAGCCGTTGCAGCCAGTCCTTGACCTCGGCGGCCTCGAAATACATCAGCACGCCCTCGCAGAGCAGCAGGGTGGGCTTGTCCAGGGCGGCCACCGTTTCCATCCAGCCCTCGTCGAAGAGGGAAGCGCTCAGGTATTGATTGCCGCTGGCCGGCAGCAGCCGTTCGCGCAGGGCGATGACCTCGGGTAAATCCAGCTCGTACCAGGCACTGACCGCCGGCCGGCCGAGGCGCTCATAGCGGCTGTCGAGGCCGGCGCCCATATTGACCACCACCGCATCGGGGTGGGCGGTGAGGAAGGCCCGGGTCTCGTGGTCGAAGAGGGCGGCCCGGCCACAGCAGCCCACCTGGGAGGCCCGGGCGCGCTGGAATTTGCTGAAATCGTAGTCAATGCGGGCCAACATGCCCTCGGCCACCGGGTCAAGGAGCAGCGGCTCCGGCTGTTGCTGTTCGACGGCCCGGGCCCAGAGGGGAATCAGCAGAGTTTCCGAGACGATGTTTAAATCCAGGGTGATTTTTTCGGCCATTTTTACGTCCAAGTTGTGGAGAATTCTTAATTCTACCCGGCTGGCCCCGGCCCGGTGAAAGGCGTAAGCTGAAAACTCGTCCCAAATAAAGCGAGGTATCTATGAAACGTTCCACTCTAGCGCTCAGTCTGACCGCCATCAGCGCCAGCGCCTTCGGCTGGGAAGCGGTGCTGCTCGACAGCGACAAACCGCTGACCGCCCAGCGCATCAGCAGCGAGGAACTGGGCATTAAAACCGATAAGCCCTTCTCCATCACCACCCGCCTGCTCCACGGCGGCCGCCAGGACGGCGTCGGCGTCATCGACATTGACACCGGGGCAATGGTCATCAGCGTGGTGCCGAACCGGGGCATGAACGTGCTGCGGGCCGTGGCCGGCGACGTGCGCCTGGGCTGGGATTCGCCCGTTAAAGAAGTGGTTAATCCGAACTTTATCAATCTCACCGGCCGCGACGGCCTCGGCTGGCTGGAAGGCTTTAACGAGCTGGTTACCCGCTGCGGCTACGAGTGGGTCGGCCACCCGGGCAAGGACAGCGACGGCCAATTCCTGACCCTGCACGGCCTGGCCGCCAACATTCCCGCCTCCAAGGTGGTGCTGTCCATCGACGACAGGCCGCCCCATACCATTCGCCTCAAGGGTCTCCTGCGTGAGCAGGCCTTCAAGAAGGCCGATTACCTCATTGATACGGAGCTGAGAACGGAGCCGGGCGCCAAACGCTTCACCATCGCCGACCGGCTCACCAACAGCAGCGACTACGAGCGGGAATACCAGGCCCTTTACCACAGTAATTTCGGCCCGCCGCTGCTGGAGGAAAAGGCCAAATTCGCCGCGCCGGTGCGCGAGGTTTCGCCCTTCAACGATTACGCCAAAAAAGACCTGGCCGACTGGACCAGCTACCGGGCGCCGACCAAGGACTATGACGAAACCGTTTACAACGTCTTCCCCTACGGCGACGGGCAGGGGCAAACCCTGGCGGTGCTGCACAATGCCGCCGGCGATCTCGGCGTCAGTCTGAGCTTTAACATCAACCAGCTGCCGGCCTTCTCCCTGTGGAAGAACACGGACACCACCGGCCAGGGCTACGTTACGGGCCTGGAGCCGGGCACCAGCTTTTCCTATAACCGCCGCTACCAGCGGGATTTAGGTCTGGTGCCGAAGATTAAGCCGCAGGAAAGCAAGGACTTTGAAATCACCTACAGCCTGCTGGCCGACCAGGCGGCGGTGGACGAAGCGCTGGAGCAGGTGAAGACCATTCAGGGCGACCGGGAAACCACCGTTAAAGAAGAGCCGCTGGCTAAGCCGGAGTAAGTTCTTCTGCCAGCGGTGTTCGCCCTGCCTTGGCAGGTCAGGGCGACCGGGGCCCCGCTGGACGGCAAAGCTGGCCATAACCAAAGTGCGTGAAGAACCGCTGGCTAAACCCGAGTAAGTTCTTCTTGCCGATTCTGTTCAGAACCACCCCTCCGGGGGTGGTTTTTTATGGCCGCTGTTCTAGCCCCCGGGAGGGAAGCGCTTCCTCTCTGGCAGGGTTTCAGAACGAAGCGCTTCGACCTGACGACCTGGGAAAAAGCGACGCCACATTCCTCATCTGCAGGTCGCCTGACTGAAGCGCTTCGCCCTAAAACAAAGCCTTCCTAAAAAGAAGCGCTTCCTTGGTAACGAAGCGCTTCCCCCTTCGGTCGTTGGTCTCACCGGGCGCCTCTTATCGAAGCGCTTCGCTTTGATGGGGCCAGAGACTCGGTTCCAGGTTCGGCTTCTTCCCCGGAAGCGCTTCATTGGAAATAGGCCCCCGACTGTGAAAGGCTCCTGCTTTTTGAGGACTGGAACCGGAGGCAGGACTAAAAAGGGATTGGCCGAAGCACTTCGGTAAAAACAAGATTTCTAGAGCCCAGCGGCGCCGGCATTTCGCCTTCTGTCTGGCTTTTCGGTGAGCAGCGCTTCCTGCTGGGGTTCCAGACCGAAGCGCTTCGTTCTCCAAGGGGAGTGCTTCCCACCCAGATAAGAAGGCAGTAGACCGAAGCGCTTCCCCTGGCCGGACTCAGGCCGGTGAGGGTTTGCCCCCGGCCCGCCGGGACGCTTCGACTCTGGCCTAAAGATTTATTAGCCCACCGGCTGGCCCGGCCGAGGGGAGCGCTTCGCTTTAACCCCGGTCTTGGCTTTTTAATCTCCAGCGCTGGAGGAAGCGCTTCCCCCGGCCCCCAAAAAAACCGGGCCAGGCCCGCTGGGATTAGTCGTTGGCGTTGGCCTCGCTGCGGGCCTCGCGTCCCTCGGCGGCGAAGCGCTTCAGCCGCTGCAGGGTGGTTTCCGGCGCCGGGGCCCGCACCACTTCGCTGACATAGTCGTCGTAGAACAGAGCCCCGCCGGCGGCCAGGCCGTTGCAGGGGCCGTAGCTGGTGCGGCTGCTGAGCACAAAGGTGCGGCCGTCCCAGACGTATTCGCTGTTGCCGCCACAGTCGGCCGGAGCCCGGCCACGGCCTCCGGCCCGGATAAGGCCGTCCGCGTAGTCCTGATTTTCCCGGTCACCGACCATGCCGATGACCCGGCGCAAATCGCGGCTGAGCTGCACATAGAGCTGGCCGCTGTTGTAGGGGGCCGCCCAGCAGTCGGTCAGGGCCAGCAGATAGTTTTCATTGAGGGCCTGCAAAGCGATGGGTTCGTCCCATTTGTCCGCGTCGCAGTGCTGTTCGCGCAGCGGCCGCAGCAGGGCCGCCAGCTGCTCCGGCGGGGCCGTCGGTACGCTGCCTCCCACCGGCGCCGCCAGAATGCGGGGCGTCGGCAGCGGACTGGGGAAGGACCGGCGCCGTTCCTCAAACTGGGCCACGGCCTCGGCGCTGTTGCGGCTGGACAGGGTCCAGCGTTCATCGCCGCGCTGCAGTTCCAATTTCAGCCCGCCGGCCGCTCCGGCCGCCAGCAGCCAGGAGGCCGCCGCCGGCGAGAGTAGCCCGATGCCCTGATTCAGAGCGATGGCCTCCAGCGGCCGGCCGTTGAGCACCAGCCGCAGCGACCCGTCGCCGCCGTCCATTTCAAAGGGGGTGCGGGCCACCACCACCTCGGCCCGCAGCGGCGCCCCGGCCGGGGCCTCCAGCCGAATGGCGGCCGGCGGGCTGGCGTCGCTCTGTTCGATGGTCAGCCAGCAGGTGCCGAGATTGTTGCAATCGTCCACCCGCCAGGGGGCATCGGCCAGGGCCGGTGCCCAGGGCAGCAGGCCCAGTAAATATTTCAGCATCGTTATTTCCTGTTGTGATTAGAAAAAAGGCCGCCCCACCGGCAGGTGGCAGCGGCCTCGGGGCGGCGGTCTAGTTCAGCGGCGCTTCGCTGAATTTCAGGAGAAAACCGCGGTCCTTGTCCTCTATAAACCAGATTTGGTAGCCCTCGCACTGAATCATCTGGCGCTTGGAATCGACCTTCTCCCAGCCCTTGCGCGGCAGGGAATAGTCGCTGATGGTTTTGGTCAGCAGCCGGCTGTAGCCCCAGTTCATTTCGTTCTGCAGGTAGAAGGTCAGCGATGAAATGTGGTCCTTGTTGGTCGACAGCAGACCTTCAATCTGGCTGAATTCCGGGCCGACCACGCTGTCCTTGAGGCCAATCAGGTCGTTGTCCTTGTTCTGTACCTTGGGGAAGGTGGCTTTCAGCGCGTCGTAGCTCATGCCCAGCCAGATGCCGGCCACCGGGTAGTTGTCCGAGGGGGAACATTCGCCGGCGTGGACGTTGCTAATGATAAGGGCCAGCAAGAAAAATTTTTTCATAACAATTTCCTCAAATTGTTGTTTAGGGGTTGTGAAATTAAGGCCGGGCGAACCCGGCCGGGCGGCATTATACGGGCCTAGTCCTCGTCGTTGTAGGTGGCGCCGTCGATGCTGATGTTGTGCTCGCTCCAACGGTAATAGGGCTTACGTTGCACGGTGCCGTCGGGGTGGGTCAGCTGCAGGGTGTAGCCGTTGAGCTCATATTTGCCCGGGGCACTGGCGGCATAGCTGTCGACATGGGCGCTGACATCGAGGCCGTTCAGCGGCCCGCTGCCGCCGACGCTGCGCGCGCTGCTGTCAAAGCTGCCGTCGGCCTTGAAGTGGTAGCTGTCGAAGGAGGCGATGCCGCTGGTGAAGGGACTGCCCGCATAGGAGTAGTAGGTATAGCTGCCGTTGAGCCGTTCGCCGGCCTGGGCCGGCGTGGCCGGAATACCCGGCACTTTCTCCCAGCGGCCGTCCTTCTCCATTTCGTAGCCGTCGCCGGCCTTGCGCCAGCGGTGCCAGTGCTCCGGCTCGTTCTGCCGCGAGGCGGCCACGTCCAAATCCGCCGGCGGACAGCGCAGATTATCGTAGAGCCAGCCGTCCTTGAGCAGCAGCCGGGCCTCCTCGATGAAGTCTATCTGGGCGCCGAGATATTCGTTGTAGCCGTGGTGCAGCAGCACTTCGATGTCGTCCATTTTCACGCCCTGGTTCGGCGCCGTGGTCCATTTGAAGCGCTTCGCCTCGGCCCGGGCGGCGGCCGCGGCCTCGGGGGACGGCTCCTCGGCGGTGCCGCTGTGCTGGCAGATGACCACCGAACTGGCGAGGCCGGGAAAATCCAAATTCTGGCCGTAGAGATAGCCCTTGCCCTCCTTGGTGAAGAAGAAGGCGATTTCGTGCACCTCGTCGTTCATGGCGAAGTTGAGCAGGTGATAGTCATCGTCCACATCAATCAGGCCGCTATCCGGCTGATAGCGGTATTTACCCTCCTTCTCGTTGCGCCCGTCGGCGTCATTGACGCGGAATTGGCTGTTGTCGTAGAGGCTGAGGCTGAATTTTCGCCCCTTTGTGAAGGAACACTGGTAGCGGCCCAGGGCCAGGGGGCCGCCGCGCTGCATGGTGCCGAGATTCATACCCTCCAGGGCCTTGGCGATGGCCTGTTGGCTGGCGCTGCTCTCGCCCACGGCGGCCGGGGTCGGGGTTTGGACGCTGACCTTGATGCCGTCGACCAGGCCGATGGGCCGGGTGGCGCTGCCGCCGGCCAGGGCGTGGAAGCGCTCGTTAATCAGAGCCAGGGCATCGCCCTGGTATTTCTGGAACAGCTCCCGGTCGATTTCCGCCAGCAGCAGCATCAGCACATAGTCGCCGTTCACGGTGGCAAAGGCGCTGTAGCTGGCCAGGAACGGCCGGCCCTGCACCTCCAGCCGGTGGCTGAGGGTGGCGATGGTGGGGGTGGTTTCCACCGGCCGTTTTTCCTGAATGGTGCCGTATTCGGCCGACATCTTCTCGGCCAGCGGCTCCAGCCACTGGGCCAGACTCTGGCCCTGGCTCGGCAGCGGTTTCAGTTCCATCACCATAAAGCCCCGGTCGCCGATGCCCTCGGGCTGGTAGACGGTGAGGCTGTCGCGCTGGGTTTTCTGCCAGGCCGAAGCGCTTAGACTCAGCAGCAGGGCCAGGGTTAGCAGGGAACGTTTCATGGGGACCTCCTAGTCGCCGTGGAATTCCAGATTGCTCAGGCCGCGCGGCTCTTCGCCCGGGCGGTCGAAGGGTTTGTACTCCAGCCAGGCCAGGGCGCCGCTCTCCGTACGCAGCAGCAGGTCGAGGCGGGTGTCGTTGCAGGCCTTGTCCTTCTCCATTTCCGCCTCGCTCTTGCCGAAGCAGGGGTTGCGCTCCGGCGCGTCCAGCAGCACCTGCACCCTGTCGCCCTTGCTCAAGGTCATCTTACCGCCGTCCACGCTTTCCGCCTCCAGCTCCCGCTGCACCACGCTGTCCACGCCCACGTAGTAATAGGGCTGCCGCACCTCGTCGAAGCGCTGTTTCTCCAAATTAACTTTGAATTTCTGGCGCACCACGTAGAACTCGTTGCTGTCGCTGGTGCTGTAGACGTAGCCGTCGCCGGGCAGATAGAAATGGTCGCCGCCGAGCCAGTTATCCGATGACTGGGTCATATATTTCTTGGCCTCGGCCGGGAAGAAGCCGCAGGCCGGGTCGCCGCTGGGGCCCGGTTCGCAAACCCATTGTTGTATTGGGCCGCCGGGGGTTAGGGCAGTGTCGAGGAAGTGGTAATACTCCCAGTCATCTTCTGTAACGGTTTTATTGATGACCTGGCTGGTCTCCGGCCGGTAGTGCAGGGTAAAGCTGGGGCTCTCCTGGTCGTCCTTGAATTCCTTCAGGCCAGTGAAGGGGTCGGGGGCCGCCTCTTTCGTGGCCGAGGCCCAGCCGAGCAGGCCCAGCGGCGTTTTCACCAGATAGCGGCCCTCCCTGTCGCTGAGCAGCACCGTCAGCGGCGCCCCGGCCGGCAGGGTAGTTACTTCCTGGTCGCCGTGGCTCAGGCGCAGGGGCACGGCGGCGGTGGTCTCTTTATTCAGGTAGTTCAGGGCGCTGCGGCCGGCTTCCGGCGGGTCGGCAAAAAGCGCTTCGTCGGCCTGGGCCAGCGGGGCCAGCAGCAGCAGGCCGAGGGTCAGTTTGTTTGTCATGGTTACTCCATTGGTTTTGTTGAAGGGTCGCCCGATTGTACTCCCGAGAAAAAGCCAAAGCGGGCCGGGGTGGAAACTATAATGGGCCCTTTTTTTTAGCTTGCTTTGAGGACCATGGAAAATCACTGGACAACGGCCGATTCCGCCGAACTCTATCGCATCGCCGGCTGGGGGGCCGGCTATTTTGGTTTAAACGCCGCCGGTGAACTGGTGGTGAATGCGCCGGTCGGGCCGGGGCGAAGCGCTTCGGTATCGATGATGGAGCTGATTAAGGGCATTCAGGTGCGCGGCAAATCCATGCCGGTGCTGCTGCGCGTGCAAAATCTGCTGGAAAACCAGATTCGCCTGATTAACGAGGGCTTCGCCAAGGCCATCGCCGACAGCAGCTATCGTGGCCACTATCGCGGCGTCTTCCCCATCAAGGTGAACCAGCAGGCCCAGGTCATCGAGGACATCGTGCGCTTCGGCAAACCTTGGCAGCACGGGCTGGAGGCCGGCTCCAAGGCGGAACTGATGATTGCCCTGTCCATGCTCACCGAGCCGGGCCCGCTCATCGTCTGCAACGGCTACAAGGACCGGGAGTTCGTCGAACTGGGCCTGGGCATGACCAAGCTCGGCTTCCAGGTGATTTTCGTCATCGAAACGCCCTCGGAGCTGCCGATTATTGTGGAAAGCTCCCAGGCCATGGGTGTGCGGCCGGTCATCGGCGTGCGCGCCAAACTCTTTTCCAAAATCTCCGGCCACTGGAACGCCACCTCCGGCGACCGCTCCATGTTCGGCCTCAACGCCTCCCAGCTGGTGGGCGTGGTGGACGGCCTCCGCGCCGCCGGCATGCTGGACTGTCTGCAGTTTCTCCACTACCACCTGGGTTCGCAGATTCCAAATATCCGCGACATCCGCACCGGCGTGCGCGAGGCCTGCCGCTACTACATCGACCTGGTGGAGGAGGGTGCCCCCATGCAGTTCCTCGATTTGGGCGGCGGTCTGGCCGTGGACTACGACGGTTCACGCACCTCGGCGGTGCATTCGCGCAACTACACCCTCGGCGAATACTGCGCCGACGTGGTGGAAACCATTCAGGCCATTCTCGACGAGAAGAACATTCCCCACCCCACCATCGTTACCGAATCGGGCCGTTCAACCGTGGCCTATTCCACGGTGCTGATGTTCAACATCCTCGACGTAACCGGCTTTGCCAACAGCACCCTGCCCACGGAAATTCACGAGGAAAACCGGCTGGTGCATGGGCTCATGGAAAGCTACCGTATGCTCTCGGACAAGACCGCCCAGGAGTGTTTCAACGACGCCGTCTATTACCGCGACGAGGCCCGGGAGGGTTTCATGCGCGGCGATTTGGATTTGCGTATCCGCGCCCAGGTGGAGCAGATTTTCATGGTCATCATGACCGAAATCGCCAAAATCGCCGACGCCCGCCCGGACGCCCTCTCCGAGCCGGAGGTACTGAAAACCATGCTGGCCGACATTTACTATGGCAATTTCAGCGTCTTCCAGTCCCTGCCGGACGCCTGGGCCATCGACCAGATTTTCCCGGTGGTGCCGCTGCACCGCCACAACGAGAAGCCGACCCGCACCGCCATCATCGCCGACATGACCTGCGACAGCGACGGCAAGATTGACCTGTTCACCGAGGACGGCGCCATCGCCCGGGCCCAGGCCTTCCACGAAATCCGGCCCGAGGAGGAATACTATCTCGGCGTTTTTCTGGTCGGCGCCTACCAGGAGACCCTCGGCGATTTGCACAATTTGCTCGGCGATACCCACGTGGTGTCCGTCTACATCAACGAGGACGGCAGCTTTGACTTCGTCGGCGAGGTCGAGGGCGACAGCGTCGCCGACGTGCTCAGCTATGTGGAATATCAGCCCAATAATCTGCTGGCCCAGTTCCGCCAGACCGCCGAACGGGCCGTGCGCAACGGCACCATCAGCGCCGCCGAGCGCCAGCATCTGGTCAATGCCTTCGCCGCCGGCCTGCGCGGCTATACCTATTACGAGCAGTAAGCGCTTCCCCCCGAAGCGCTTCGGAGTCCCCCGAACCAATAACCCCCAACCCAACGAGGAAAAATATGGCAAAAGTTCTCATCATCGGCGCCGGTGGCGTCGCCAACGTGGTGGCCCACAAATGCGCCCAGGCCGCCCATACCTTCACCGCCATCACCCTGGCCAGCCGCACCCTGAGCCGCTGTGAGGCCATCGCCGCCGACGTGCAACGGCGCACCGGCGTGGCCATCAAAACCGCCCAGATTGACGCCGACAATGTGCCGGCCCTCATCGCCCTGATTGAACGGGAAAAGCCAGCGCTGGTGCTGAACATCGCCCTGCCATACCAGGATTTGCCCATCATGGACGCCTGCCTGGCCACCGGCGTGGACTATCTGGACACGGCCAACTATGAGCCACCCGAGGAGGCCAAGTTTGAATACAAATGGCAGTGGGCCTACGACCAGCGCTTCAAGGACAAGGGCATCATGGCCCTGCTCGGCAGCGGCTTTGACCCGGGCGTTACCAATGTGTTCACCGCCTACCTGAAGAAGCACCACCTGGACGAAATCCACGAGCTGGACATCATCGACGCCAACGCCGGCGACCACGGCTACCCCTTCGCCACCAACTTCAATCCGGAAATCAATATCCGTGAGGTTACCGCCGAAGCGCGCCACTGGGAGCACGGCGGCTGGCAGACCAGCCCGGCCCTGAGCCACAAGCGGGTCTTCGACTTCCCGCAGATTGGCGAGAAGAACATTTATCTGATGTACCACGAGGAGCTGGAATCGCTGGTGAAGCATTTCCCGGAAATTAAAGTGGCGCGCTTCTGGATGACCTTTTCCGACAACTATTTGAATCATTTGAAGGTGCTGGAGAACGTGGGTATGACCTCCATCGAGCCGGTCATGTTCGAGGGCCGCGAGATTATCCCCATTCAGTTCCTCAAGGCCCTGCTACCGGACCCGGCCAGCCTCGGCCCGCGTACCAAGGGCAAGACCTGCATCGGCTGCGTGGCCAAGGGGATTAAGGACGGCCAGCCGAAGCGCTTCTACATCTACCAAATCTGCGACCACCAGGAATGCTATCGCGAGGTGGGCTCCCAGGCCATTTCCTACACCACCGGCGTGCCGGCCATGGTTGGCGCGAAGATGATGCTGGAGAAACACTGGCACCGGCCCGGGGTCTGGAACATGGAACAGTTCGACCCGGACCCCTTCCTGGCGGCTCTGGGCCCGGCCGGCCTGCCCTGGGAAATCCAAGAGCTGCCCCTCGACTAGGTCCCGCCGTTTCCAATGGCCGTCCGTCCAGTGCACCGGCGCTGGCTCCGGGCGGCTTTCTTGCACTTACCCAAAACCTTTCTATAATTTAATCCAAGCTGGCCCGGCCGGCCGGCGCCGGGTTTTGAAAACCTGATAAAAATCAATAATTGAGGCAGAAATCTATGAAACCGCACTCCAATCGACCGCTGTCGCCCCATATCCAAATCTACGATATGACGCGCTTCACCTCCTTCACCTCGCTGATGCACCGGGCCACCGGCATCATCTGCGCCCTGGGCATGGTCTTCGTGGCCAGCTGGCTGACCATTGCCGCCAGCGGCGAGGCCAACTATCGCTGGGCCAATAAAGTCCTGTCCCACTGGTTTGTGGTGGGGGGCCTGTTCATCTGGTCCGGCTGTCTCTGTTACCACTTCTGCAACGGCATTCGCCACCTGCGCTGGGACATCGGCAAGGGCTTCGGCCTGGTCGAGGCGAAGCGCTCGGCGGTCATCGTGCAAATTGCCACGGTGCTGATGAATCTAACCCTGTGGCTGGCCATCTGGAGTGTGCTATGAGCGTTTTTAAAAATCTGAAACGGGCCCAGGGCCTGGGTTCCGGCCACAATGGCACCGGCCATTTCATCATGCAACGCACCGGCGCGGTCATTCTGATTCCGCTGGTGCTTTATTTCTTCTGGGCCGTGGTGGCGCTGGTGGGGGCCAAGGACTACGCCGCCGTCCAGGCCTGGTTCGGCAACCCGCTGAATATGGGCCTGAGCTGTGCCTTTGTGCTGCTGGGCTTCTTCCAGTCGGCCATCGGCCTGCAGGTGGTGCTGGAGGACTATGTTCATCATGAAACCGGAAAATGGCTGGCCATCATTGCGGTTAAAGGTCTGTGTTTGATTGGCGCCCTGGTGGGCGTGGCCGCTATTTTGAAATTGGGACTATAGAAATATGAGCGAATACAAGATTCATCACCACAGCTACGACGTGGTCATCGTCGGGGCCGGCGGCGCAGGCCTGCGCGCCACCTTCGGCATGGCTTTGGAAGGGCTGAAAACCGCCTGCATCACCAAGGTTTTCCCGACCCGTTCCCACACGGTGGCGGCCCAGGGCGGCGTGGCGGCGGCCCTCGGCAATATGGGCGAAGACAAATGGCAGTGGCACTTCTACGACACCGTTAAGGGCTCCGACTGGCTCGGCGACCAGGACGCCATCGCCTACATGTGCCGCGAGGCCATTCCCGCCATCATCGAGCTGGAGCACTACGGCGTGCCCTTCTCCCGCACCAAAGAGGGCAAGATTTACCAGCGGCCCTTTGGCGGCATGACCGTGAACTTCGGCGAGGGCCAGGCCCAGCGCACCTGCGCCGCCGCCGACCGCACCGGCCACGCCATGCTGCACACCCTCTACCAGCAGGCGCTGAAGCACCAGGCGGAATTCTTCATCGAATACTTCGCCACGGATTTATTAATGGGCGAAGACGGCAGCTGTCGCGGCGTGCTGGCCCTGGATTTGTCCAGCGGTGAACTGCACGTGTTTAATGCGCAAATGGTGGTGCTGGCCACCGGCGGCTACGGCCGGGCCTGGCTGTCCTGCACCTCGGCCCACACCTGCACCGGCGACGGCAACGGCATGGTGCTGCGCGCCGGCCTGGCCCTGCAGGACATGGAATTCACCCAGTTCCACCCCACCGGCATCTACGGCTCCGGCTGCCTGATGACCGAGGGCTGTCGCGGCGAGGGCGGCTATCTCACCAACGGCGACGGCGAGCGCTTCATGGAACGCTATGCCCCCACCGCCAAGGACCTGGCCTCCCGCGACGTGGTGTCCCGCTCCATGTCCATCGAAATCCGCGAGGGCCGGGGCGTCGGCAAACACAAGGACCACATTCACCTGCATCTGGAACATCTCGGCGCCGACGTCATTCACAAGCGCCTGCCGGGCATTGCCGAGACGGCGCGCATCTTCGCCGGCGTCGATGTAACCAAAGAACCGGCCCCGGTCATTCCGACGGTGCATTACAACATGGGCGGCATTCCCACCAACTACCACGGCGAAGTGGTGCAGCTGCGCGATGGCAACCCGGACGCCGTGGTGCCGGGCCTGATGGCCATTGGCGAAGCGGCCTGCGTGTCTGTGCACGGCGCCAACCGGCTTGGTTCTAACTCGCTGCTGGATTTGGTGGTCTTCGGCCGGGCGGCGGCCCACCGGGCCCGGGCGGTCATCAAGCCGAACAGCAAACCGGCCCCCATTCCGGCGGCGGCCCTGGAAAAGGCGCTGGAGCGCTTCCAGCGGGTGCACCACGCCCGGGGCGACCTGAAAACCGCAGAAATCCGCGAACAGATGCAGCGCACCATGCAGAGCCATGCCGCCGTTTTCCGCACCGCCGAGTCCATGGCCGAGGGCGCCGCGAAGATGCTGAACATTTACAAGAGCTACGAGCAGCTGCGCATCGCCGACGAGAGCCTGAACTGGAACACGGATTTAATCGAGGCCTTCGAGCTCAGCAACCTGCTGGCCTGTGCCCGGGTGTCCATTGTGGCGGCGGAAAATCGCCACGAGAGCCGGGGCGCCCACGCCCACGAGGACTATCCGGAGCGCGACGACCAGCAGTGGATGAAGCACACGCTCACCAAACTGAACGAGGACGGCTCCGTCGAAATCGACTACCGACCGGTGCACGACTACACCGGCACCGACGAGGTGGACTATGTGCAGCCTAAGAAGAGAGTTTACTAACTCTCTTTTAGGCCAAGCGCAGCGCCGGCGGGTCAGCTAGGCCCGCCCGAAATCGGCAAAAAATCATCATTAGGCAAAATCATCGAGCAAAACCATGGCTGAATTTTCTCTTCCTGCAAATTCGGTAGTGAAAAAGGGCAAACACTACCCCGCCCCCGAGGGCGCTAAAAATGTCCGCACCTTCAAAATTTACCGCTGGGACCCGGGTAAAAACGAAAACCCGCGCCTGGACAGCTACGACATCGACCTGGACGACTGCGGGCCGATGGTGCTGGACGCCCTGCTGAAAATCAAAAACGAGATTGACAGCACCCTGACCTTCCGCCGTTCCTGCCGCGAGGGCATCTGTGGCTCCTGCGCCATGAACATCGACGGCATGAACACCCTGGCCTGCACCAAGGCCATCGGCGACGTGAAGCATGAGCGCGTCAATATCTACCCGCTGCCCCATATGCACGTGGTCAAGGATTTGGTGCCGGATTTGTCCCACTTCTACGCCCAGCACGCCTCCATCAAGCCCTGGCTGCAGACGGAAACGCCGGCCCCCGAGCGCGAGCGGCTCCAATCGGAGGAAGACCGGGCCAAGCTGGACGGCCTCTATGAGTGCATCCTCTGCGCCTGCTGCTCCACCTCCTGCCCGAGCTACTGGTGGAACAGCGATAAATATCTGGGCCCGGCCATACTGCTGCAGGCCCACCGCTGGATTATGGACAGCCGCGACGAGGCCACCGCCGCCCGCCTGGATTTCCTCGAGGACAGCTTCAAGCTCTACCGCTGCCACACCATCATGAACTGCACCAACACCTGCCCCAAAGGCCTGAACCCGGCCAAGGCCATCGCCGAAATCAAGATGAAGCTGGTCGAACGGCAGATGTGAGCGTCCACGCCCCCGGGAAGCGCTTCAACCGATGGCACCCCGAGGGGCAAACGCCGCCGCGCCACACCGCCCCCCGGGGCGGTTTTTTTATTACCGCCGACCCGTCTAACGAAGCGCTTCATCCGGGGAACCAGCCGGAAAGGGGGAGCGCTTCGTTCTTCGTTGGGAGGAAAACGAGCCGAGGGAAGCGCTTCCTTTGCCCGGGCCCGGCCAAAATGTTTTTCCGTTTTCTCACCAGCGAAGCGCTTCGCTGGTTTAAACCCAGCTGACCCCAATCAAAACAGCCCGGAGCCGAAGTGCTTCGCCTGTAGCTGATGAAGCGTTAAAGATATGCAGGGGAAGCGCCCGTCCGTTTGTAAACTAGGGCAGAAATTCATAAATCTAAGGAACCCATGACCCGCACCCTACTGCTCACCGCCCTGGCCCCGCTGATTTGGGGCAGCACCTATCTGGTTACCAGCCACTTTCTACCCCCCGACCGGCCCTTCACTGCCGCCCTGCTACGGGTTCTGCCCGCCGGTCTGCTGCTGCTGGCCTGGACGCGGCAACTGCCGCCCCGGGGCGAGTGGCGCCGCATTCTGTTGCTGGGGCTGCTGAACATCGGTTTCTTCCAGGCCATGCTGTTTGTGGCCGCCTACCGACTGCCGGGCGGGCTGGCGGCGGTGCTGACTTCCACCCAGACGCTGCTGGTGCTGCTGTTCAGCTGGCTCATCGGCCGGGCGCGACCGCCCCGGGCGGCCTGGGCTTGGGCGGCGGTGGGCGTGGTCGGCATCGCTCTACTGGTACTGGCGCCTTCAGTCCGCTACGACCCGCTGGGCATCATAGCTGCTCTGGCCGGGGCGGCGGCTGTGGCCCTGGGCATATACCTGTCGAAGTACTGGCGCAGCGACCTGTCCCTGCTGGCCTTCACCGGCTGGCAGCTGCTGGTGGGCGGCCTGTTTCTTCTGCCCGTCGCGCTGCTGCTGGAGGGACTGCCGCCGGCCCTGAGCCCGGCCAATTTGGGTGGTTACCTCTACCTGTGCCTGTGTGGCGCCGTCCTCGCCTACATTCTTTTCTTTAACGGCATCGCGCGCCTGTCGCCGGCGCTGGTGGCCTCCCTCGGCCTGCTCAGCCCGGTCAGCGCCTTTCTGCTGGGCTGGCTGTTCCTTGACCAGAGCATGAGCGGCAAATCCCTGCTGGGCTTCGCCCTGGCACTGGCGTCCATTCTGGGGGTGCAGCGGGCGCTGGCGAGCAAAGCCGCCTGATTACAAACTGATGAATTAGATTTAATTAATCTAAGTGATATTTTTATATCAACTAAGCTTTTCATTTATTTTTTTAATAAGTTTTTGGACATTATCTTGCTCTATATTGTCTAAATCATTAATATTATGGTCTCTAGACCATATTAAAAATTCTTTAGCTAATTTATATTTAGAAAATTTCTCATCTAATTTTTTTAAGATATCGACTAATGGTTTCGATGAAGACATTTCATCTTTAGAAACAGGTATTCCTGAATATTCTGAAAATATTTTTACTAAAATATTACGAATAATATCTTCTGTTGTTGTGTTGCAAACAATTTCATCTGAACAGAAATCAGCAGTACGTAGTATATTTTTATTACCCAGCGAATTGGCTAAAATTTTTTCTGCTTGTGCTTGATTTCCAGCACTATCTGAATCTAGTAAGGTAATTACTTTAAGTTCATTACTATGTAGTATATTTGCATATAAAGGGATTTTGCTAGCACTGCCAGCAGGCAATAAAGCTATATCATCATTTAATTTTTCTGTAACTAAAGAATTAATTCCTTCTAGATACCATAAATCTGTTAATCCTTCTAATAAGACACTTTTTTTAGCAGTAAACATACTCTGTGCCAAGCTATAACCCAAGGCTTCCTGTAATGGAAACAAGGCAGCTGGATCAGATGAAATAATTTTATTATTAACTTTAGTCCCGCAGGTTCTATCTGTTAATTCTACGATCCTGACCTGATCAAGTTCATCTTGCGAAATCATAAAAGGTGAATGGGTGGTAAATAAAATTTGATTATCTTCAGCTAGTCTATTTATTGTCTTAATAAATTCTTTTTGTTTTAATGCATGTAGACTTGTAGCAGGCTCATCTAAAAGTAAAATGCTATTTTTATAATCTGAATCTGCTTGCGATGAAAAGACAATAAAAAATGAAACCATCCACTGGAATCCCTCTGAGCGTTGATCTAATTCAACTTCTACTCCTGCTTCATCTTCGACAACTACTTTAAGATACTGACCATCAGCTTTAACGTTAAGCTTTGATGCTTCATCTTTTTTGTGATCAGGATTCCATACTTCTTTTATTCTTTTAGTTAACTCAATGCTAGCAGCATTTAATTTATAATCCCTATTATCTTTAGATTTTATAATATTATCAAAGTTTTGGTCGTCTTCTCTGCCAAGGCGTGATAGTTCGTCTGCTGTATATCCAATAAACTTCAATAATGATAGGTTTCCATAGTCATAATATTTGTCATCTAAATTATTAGTTTTTTCTCTTTCAGATAGTTTCCCTAAATGTATACTTGGTTTTACTCTAATATAATTATTGAAATTATATTATTATAAAAAGTATTTATATTTAATTTATTTTTAATTCTTTCTATACGTTCAAGTTCTTTTGTGTTTTCTTCATCGATTTCCATTTTTGCTTTTTGTAATAAATCTTTTAATAAAGAAATATCACCATCATCTATAAACCATTCTGCCTCTTCTGTTTCCAAAAGTTTTGAGTTAAAACTATTAATTAGTTCATTAATGTTATCTTTTTCTTTCTTTTCTTCTAATTTATAAACGAGCCGCTCTAAATCATCATGGATATCTTTCCAAGTGGTTCTGTCATAATTTTCAATATAATGAAATGTATTTTCATATCTTTTATCAATAACATAAACCCATTTATTAAAGTCAATATCTTGAGGAATTATTACTCCTTTTCTGGTAATTTTATCTATATCTGATTGTTCTATTGAGAAATAACCCTCAACTAAATGTGTATCTTTTAACTCTTGTTCTGATTTGTTGCGGATATATTCTGCATAGAGAGATCTAGGGTAGTCTCTCAATAGTTGAGGTTTCTCTAACTCGCCACCGGGATTTAACTGATGTAGCGCTTTTAAAATTGCCGTTTTTCCAGATTCATTAATACCAACAAAAACCGTTTTAATTTTCTCAACATCAAATATACCCGTATCAATAATGCTGCGATAATTTTTAATATGAGCTTTGATTAAGCGCATGTGGAATCCTTAAATTTTTGAAGAGAGCTTCCTATTTGGAGACTATTTAACCTATTTCAAGATTTCGATTTACACTTAAATTTATTAGAGAAATATACTATTCTTATCAAGTCATTATCTGTTTAATGCTGTCTACTACGCCAGCGCGGCGGTCAGCCCGACAATCCGCGCCTTCATTGATTTTCTCGTGGAATGTTGGGGCCCGATAAATACCTAGAAGCGCGTCTTCTGCAGGTATTTAGGCCAGTTGTTGCGAGCCATTCCCATCAGTAGGACAATGGCCGCTTCTTTTTAACTGGAGAATGCCATGAAAAAATCATTGCTTTTGCTCGCTGCCCTGGTCGCCAGCAACGTGTTCGCCGCCGTGCAGGTGGCCGAGGATAAGGCCGGGCCGGTGCTGGAAGGGGCCGGCTTCAAGGTGGTGCGCATCGAACTGGCCGCCGGCAAGGACATGAAGCGCCACGACCACCCGCAGTTCGCCAAGCTGGTGCTGACCCTGGTCAAGGGCAAGGCGGAATTCACCATCAACGACAAGGAGAAAGTCAGCGTCAGCGCCGGCCAGGTCTTCACCCTCGACGGCAGCGATTTCATCAGCGGCACGGCCTCGGAGGACAGCACCCTGGTGGTAACGCTGCTGGACAAGGGCGCCGGCGCGGCCAAGGAAGAACCTAAGCACGACGAAGCCAAGTCCGACGGGGCCAAGGCGGAAGAGCATAAACACGAGGGTGAAGGGCACCAGCACTAAACCCAATGAATTAAGCCCGGCGAAAGTCGGGCTTTTTTGGGTTTAAACAAACAGCGAAGCGCTTTATCTGTATGTTTAAAGCACTATTAAACATACAAGGGAAGCGCTTCCCCGTTTGTAAATTAGGGCTGGATAACGGGATTCTTCCGCCAAACCAGCGCTGCACTCAGTCCCACAAACAGCGCCATCAGCACCGTCAGGGTCAAAGGCGTGGCGCCGCCCGACAGGGTCAGCAGCAGCGAAGAGAGAATGCCGCTGCCGTATTGCAGGGCGCCAAGCAACGCCGCCGCCGCCCCGGCCTGGGGGACAGGCACACTTGCCAGGGCCGCCGCATTGCTACAGCTGGCGATGATGCCATTCATGGCAAACACCAGAAAAATTGACAGGGCCAGGCCCCAGATGCTGCCCCAGCCGGCGCCGGCGAGAACCAGCGTTAGCAGGGCAGCGCCGGCGGCAATCCGGGTGGCCACCTGTAGCAGCCGGTCGAGGGAGAAGCGCTGCACCAGTCGCCCATTGGCCACGCTCAGGGCCATGACCCCAAAGATATTCACGCCGAACCAGTAGCCGTAGTGGCTCGGGTCGATGGCGAAGTGGTCGATGTAGACCCGGGGCGAACCGATGATGAAGGCGTAGGCGGCCACGTAGAAGCTGCTGATGCAGAGGCTGTAGCGCAGAAAGGGCCAGTTGGCCAGCAGTGCCCGGTAGCTGGCGAAGGCGGCGGCCAGGCTGTCGGCCTTGCGCCGCTGCGGCGGTAGGCTTTCCGGCAGGCCCCTGGCCGCCACCAGCATGATTAAACCAATCCCGGCCAACAGCCAGAAATGGGCGTGCCAGTCGGCGATTTTCAGCAGGAGACCGCCGACGATGGGCCTGACGATGGGCGCCGCCGCCACGAACAGCATGAGGGTGGACAGCAGCTGGGCCGCCCGGGTAGCACCGAATAGGTCGCGCACCATGGCCCGGGCCAGCAGGGGGCCGGTGCAGGCGCCAAAGGCCTGGAAGACGCGCCAGCCGATGAGGCTGAGCAGCCGGTCGGAGAGGGCACAGCCGATGGAACCGACGGTGAACAGGCCCAGGCCGATGAACAGCGGGATTTTGCGGCCGAGGCGGTCGCTGATGGGCCCCCAGAGCAGCTGGGCCAGGGCGAAGCCGATGAGAAAGCCGGTGATGGTCAGTTCCGCATCGCCGCCAAAGGCCCGGGACATGGCCGGCACTGCCGGCAGGTAGATGTCCACCGACAGGGAGGTGAAGGCCATCAGGGCACTGAGGCTGAGTAAAAAATGAAGGTGGCGGAGTGATTTCATGTTCTTCTGCCTAAATTCATGGTTAAACATACAAAGGAAGCGCTTCCCTGTATTTATACAGAGCTGGGCGCGAGGGCAGCGAAGCACCCGTTGGTAAAAAACCGAAGCGCCTAGCTAAAGAGCTTAGCTGTCCCGCCGGCGTTCCCAGCGGTTCAGCCTGCCCTTTTCATGGGGATATTAAACCTACAGATGAAGCGCTTCCCGGTTGGTAAAGACGTTGGCGGAAGAAGCCATTTCCTCCTAATTCATCATCGCCAGCAACGTTCGGCCCCAGGCTACCGCGTCGGCCCGCCGTTCCCAGTGGACGCCGGAGAGCAGATAGCGGCCCGCGCCGACCCGCCCGCTCACCAGAGCCGGCAGGCCGTTGGCGCGGTAGTGGCCGAGGATTTGGCCGGTGAAGGCCGGCGGCGGCAGCAGGGCACAGCCGCCGTGGTAGGGGAAGCGCTCCGCCCCGAATTCCCTTAATTCCACCTCGGCCCGGCTGGCGTCGCCCTCGTCGTAGAGGCGGCCACCGGTCAATTCCGGCAGGCTGCCCCGGGCCCGGCCGGGAAAGAAGGCCAGCTCGCGGCGACCGAAAATGCGGCAGTTAAGACCGCAAAAATCCACCAGGGCGCTGGCGTAGTAGGCGCCGGCACAGATGCCCAGATAGCCGCCGCCGGCAGCGACGAAGGCGCGGATTTGCTCGTTGCCGGGGCCGTTGAGCCGGCGACAGTAGGGCAGGTCGGCGCCGCCGCCGATGACCAGCCAGCGGGCCTTGAGTTCACCGGCGATGATGGCGTCGGCATTGATGACTTCCACCGGCCCGCCGAGCAGCGCCGGCAGGATTTCCCGGAGCCGCGCCACGCCGGCGGCACTAACGCCTTCATCGTCGTAAATCTGTGCGGCCAGGGGATTAGCACTCATGTATTAAGAAAATTTAGAAATTAAGTATTCCAATGACTTTATTAATTAAATCTATTAAATGCAAAAATATTATTTTAAATCACATTGAAATCTATATTCATGTTCTCTTTAAAAAAGTCAGTAAAGTTTGGACAGTTTAAATTAATAACAATAATGTTTTGTATGGCTCGAGTTATTCCAGTATAAATTAATTCGGCAGTGGAATTTTCGTCTATTAGTAAAAATAAAGTATGTATTTCCCAACCTTTAAAACTATGTATGGTAGATACTTTTATCGTCCCTGTATTTAACCAAAATCCTACTTTTTTAGCACGTCTACAACGCTCTAATATAATTTTAAAAGATTCGTTTCTATTACTGGGTTCTTTTTTTAGTCCGTCATATTTCTCTTTTAGTCTGTCATATTCCTCTTTTGTTTCAAAAGCGGAGATAGTATCTTCATTGGATTTGCGTCTTATTTCAAAATCAAGATTTCGTAAAAAACTTATCTTATCTCCTAAAATAGCAACATCGTTGGAATGTATATTA
>CAUSKK010000005.1:0-103814 GCA_963532425.1 uncultured Cardiobacteriaceae bacterium | reverse complement strand
GCGCTCCCCGGAGGAAGCGCTTCGTCTTGGCGAGTAGCCGGGTTTACATCATGCCCATGCCGCCCATGCCACCCATGCCGCCCATATCGGCGCCGGCAGCGGGCTCGGCCTTTGGAATCTCGGCCACCATGGCTTCGGTGGTAATCATCAGGCCGGCAATGGAAGCCGCATTCTGCAGCGCACTGCGGGTTACCTTGGTGGGGTCGATGATACCGGCGGCCACCATGTCCACATATTCGCCGGTGGCGGCGTTGTAGCCGTCGTTGCCCTTGCCGGCTTTTACCCGGTCGATGACCACGGCGGGCTCTTCGCCGGCGTTGGCCACGATGGTGCGCAGCGGGTATTCCATGGCGCGCAGGGCCAGGTCAATGCCGACCTGCTGGTCGTAGTTGTCGCCCTTCAGGCCCTTGATTTGGTTGGCGGCCCGAATCAGCGCCACGCCACCGCCGGGAACGATGCCCTCTTCCACCGCCGCCCGGGTGGCGTGCAGGGCATCTTCAACCCGGTCTTTCTTCTCTTTCATTTCCACTTCGGTGGCGGCGCCCACTTTAATGACCGCCACCCCGCCGCTCAGTTTGGCGACGCGCTCCTGCAGTTTTTCGCGGTCATAGTCCGAGGTGGCCTCTTCCAGCTGGGTGCGGATGGTGCTCACCCGGGCGGCGATGCTGTCCTTGCTGCCGCTGCCATCGATGATGGTGGTGTTTTCCTTGCCAACCACCACCCGTTTAGCGGTGCCGAGCTGGTCCAGGGTGGTGCTTTCCAGATTCAGGCCCACTTCCTCGGCGATGACGGTGCCGCCGGTGAGCACAGCGATGTCTTCCAGCATGGCTTTGCGCCGGTCGCCGAAGCCGGGGGCCTTGACGGCGGCCACTTTGACGATGCCGCGAATGGCGTTAATCACCAGCGTGGTCAGGGCCTCACCCTCCACGTCCTCGGCGATAATCAGCAGCGGCCGGCCGGACTTGGCGATGCCCTCCAGCAGGGGAATCAGGTCGCGGATGTTGGAAATTTTCTTGTCGTGGATAAGGATGAACGGCTGTTCCAGCTCAACCACCTGCTGGTCGGGCTTGTTGATGAAGTAGGGCGATAGATAGCCCCGGTCAAACTGCATGCCCTCGACCACTTCCAGGCTGTCCTCCAGACCCTGGCCGTCTTCCACGGTGATAACGCCTTCCTTGCCCACTTTCTCCATGGCCTCGGCGATTTTGGCGCCGACGGTGGCATCGGAGTTGGCGGAGATGGTGCCGACCTGGGCGATGGCCTTGCTGTCGTCGCAGGGTTTGGAAATGCTGTGCAGCACTTTCACCGCTTCGGCCACGGCCTTATCGATGCCCCGCTTCACGTCCATGGGGTTCATGCCGGCGGCAACGGCCTTCAGACCCTCGGAAACGATGGCCTGGGCCAGCACGGTGGCAGTGGTGGTGCCGTCGCCGGCCACGTCGTTGGTTTTGGAGGCCACCTCTTTCACCATCTGGGCGCCCATGTTCTGGAACTTGTCTTCCAGCTCAATTTCCTTGGCCACGGACACGCCGTCCTTGGTAATGACCGGGGCGCCGAAGGATTTATTCAGCACCACATTACGGCCTTTGGGGCCCAGGGTTACTTTCACTGCGTTGGCCAGCACGTTCATGCCTTTCAGCATTTCTTTGCGGGCGTCTTCACCAAATCTTACGTCTTTTGCCATGATAAAAATCCTCTATAAATCAATAAATAATCAATTATTCGATGATGGCGAAAATTTCTTCTTCGCGCATGATGACGTAGTCCACGCCATCGACCTTCACTTCGGAACCGGTGTATTTGCCGAACAGCACCTTGTCGCCGACTTTCACCTGCAGCGACCGGGCTTCGCCGTGTTTATCCAGTTTGCCAGCGCCCACGGCCACCACGGTGCCCTGGGAGGGTTTTTCGGTGGAGCTGCCCGGGAGCACAATGCCGCCGGCGGTGGTTTTTTCTTCATCTTCACGTTTAATAACGACCCGGTCGTAGAGAGGTTTTAGTTTCATATTTAACTCCATAGAAATTAATTAAGGTTTTATGCCCCACCTAGATAGAGTCGGCCGGTTTTTTTTCAAGCGCCGGCGGCGGCTTTTTACCGAAGCGCTTCTTAAATATGGAAATTTTTAATGTCGCGCCCAGTAGGGTTTAATTTTTAGATTATGGCCCGTCAGACCATGGCGCCGGCGCAGCTCCAGGCGCAGCCACTGGGCCAGGCCCCGTTCCAGCGCGCCCCAGACCCGTTGCGGCGGCCATTGCAGCTCGTCCAGCACCGCCAGCAGCGCCGCCTGCTGCGCTTCCACCGGCGCCACCGGCCGCCACAGCAGGGTGCCCGGCGGCAGGAAGCGCTCCTCAATATAGGGCTGGTCAACGGCGCTCTGG
This sequence comes from uncultured Cardiobacteriaceae bacterium, assembly GCA_963532425.1. Taxonomy (GTDB): domain Bacteria; phylum Pseudomonadota; class Gammaproteobacteria; order Cardiobacteriales; family Cardiobacteriaceae; genus CAUSKK01. The sequence continues at coordinate 101,435 of CAUSKK010000005.1, read as the reverse complement.
CTCAGGGCCACCACCGCCGGTGCCAGCGGGTTCTGCCAGCGGGCCAGCGCCGCCACCAGGGCCGGCCAGCCGGTTTCGTCGGCGATGAGCAGGGTTTGGCCGCTCTGCAGCCGGTCGAAATCCTCCTCATATTCGCGGCGGCCGACGATTTCATCGCCGGGGGCCAGACGGTGGGCCCAGAGGCTGCCGAGGGTTTCGCCGTGCAGGAAAACATCGAGGTTGCTGTGTTCACGGCTGACGTCGCGCAGGGTGTAGAAGCGATGGTCGCCGCTGCCGAGGGCGAAGGCGTAGGCAACGCCGGGCGTGGTCGGCACCGGGTCCAGGTTCTGCAGACGCAGGCGGAGGAAATTCGGGCTGGGCCGTTCACAGCCGAGGACGCGGAAGCCCTTCTCGGCGCCGGCCGGGGCCAGCGGCGGGGCGAAGGGGGCGAGAATGGTCATTACCTCCTGGGGCGGCGCCCCCCGGCCGTAGAGGCGGACGGCGAACTGTTCGCCCCGGTCGCTCTGGAAAACCACCCGCTCGGCGTCGAGGGCGCAGATTTCGGCGCGCTGGCCGAGGTCGTGGATTTGGGCCAGCCGGTTGAGGGCCGGGGCGAAGCGCTCGTTCAGCGCGGCAATGGCCGCCGCCCATGGGTCGTCAATTTCGCTCATAATTTGCGGTCTGTGGCAAAAAAAAGAGGAATTTTAATATGTTCAAAGCCTATTTTTTTGATTTGGACGGCACCCTGGCCGACACCCTGGCCGACCTAGCCGTCGCCGCCAATGCCGTGCGCCGGGCCTTTGGTCTGGCCGAATTGCCGTTGGAACGGGTACGGGGCTACATCGGCAACGGCATCAGAATTCTGATTCACCGCGTTCTCAGCGACGACCCGGACGGCCGGGTCAGCGATGAGGAGCTGGAACGCGGCTATGAGGTCTTCATCGACCACTACGGCGAACATCTCTGCGTGGCGACCACGCTCTACCCCGGCGTCGCCGACACCCTGGCCCAGCTGCACCAGCGCGGCGCCAAGCTGGCCGTTATCACCAATAAGAACGAGGCCCTGGCCATGCTGCTGCTGGCCGATTTGGGCATCGACCCCTATTTCGCCGTGGTCTACGGCGGCGATACCTTCCCGCGCAAGAAACCCGACCCGCTGCCGCTGGCCATGGCTCTGGAAGCGCTGAAACTCAGCCCGGCCGAGGTGCTGATGGTGGGCGATTCGGCCAATGACCTGGGCGCCGCCCGGGCCGCCGGTCTGAAAGTGGCCTACTATAAGCCCGGCTTTGGGGGGCCGGCCCTGGCCAGCCAGGCCGATTACGCCCTGGACGATTTCACCCAGCTGCTGGCTTTGGACTGATGCGCGCCCTGCTGCTGCTGGCTTTGAGTGCCAGCGTCGCCGCCCAGGACGAGATGCCCGCAGCCTGCCAGGATTTTCTGACCCTGGCCGAGGAGATGGATAGGGCGGCCCTGGCCCCGCTGGCCGAGGACGACGACGCCGACGAGGACGCCCGCGCCCGGCTCCAGGAAAACAGTCTGGTGGCCAACGGCCAGCGCCTGCTGCACGAGCTGGACGAACATCTGGACGACGACGGCCTGCAACGCTGGTGCGAGGAGGCCCAGCGCCGTTTCCATGCCCTTATCCGGGCCCGGCCCCAGTACTACGGCAGGCTGGCCGAGGAACTGGCCGAAGCCCCTGAGCCGCCGCCGGAGCCGGAAGCCCCGGCCGGCGCCCAGCCCTGAAGGAATCCCCATGAACCTAAAACTTCCCCTCGAACTGGCCCCCTTTGCCGAGGCCAGCACCGAGGCCGACCCACTCTGAAGGAGCATACCCTTGAACCTAAAACTTCCCCCCGAACTGACCCCCTTTGCCGAGGAAATCCGCGCCACCGCCCGGCCGTCGCTGCGCTTCCGTCTGCAGATTGCCCCCTGCGGGCGCACGGACAGCAAGGTCGGCGGCGCCCCCTACTGGCCCGAGGAGCTGGCCTATCCGACTCGTCCCAATGGCCGGCCGCTCAGCCTGCTGGCCCAGCTTAATTTTGCCGAAATGCCCCCGCTGCCGGACTTCCCGACGGCGGGCCTGCTGCAGTTTTTCATCGACAGCGGCGACGAGCTGCTCGGCCTCAATCTGGATAATCTGCGCGACTCCAGCGGTTTTCGCGTCATCTATCACCCGGAAATCCGCAGCGACCGGCTGCGTTCGGATTTTCCGCCCCCTGACCCGGGAGATTACTGCGGCCCGCTGCTGGACGAGGTGCGCGAATACCGCCTGGTTTTCGGGCCGGTGGAGCCCCAATATCTGCCGCTGGAGGACTACCGCTTCGCCGCCCAGCTGCCGAATCTGAACGCCTTTCTCGAGGCCGAGGACGATGATTGGTCGCTGCATGATAGCTACAGCGCGGCCGAGGCCAGTCCGGCCCACCGCATCGGCGGCTATGCCGTTTTTACCCAGAACGACCCACGCCGCTTCCCCGAGGCCGAGGGCGGCCTGCCGACGGACTATGAGCTACTCTTCCAGCTGGACAGCGACTGTGAGGAGGGTGGCATTGACCTGATGTGGGGCGATGCCGGCGTCAGTAATTTCTTCATTACTCCGGAGGATTTAAAACGGCGGGATTTTTCGCGGGTGGCGTTTAGTTGGGATTGCCACTAGCCTTTGGCTAGCAGCGGCTTCGCTGGCCACTAAAGCTGGCGCTTTAGTAGCGGCTACGCTGGCCACTGACGTAGCAGCTGCGCTGGCCACTAGCCTTCGGTCATCACCTTCTCTTCTACTCTGGCACCGGGCTATAAAACCGGCCCAACGAGCGCCCCACTAGGGGTGCTTGGTTTTTTCCTAGTCGGGGGCGAAGCGCTCTGCGCAGCGCTGGTGCTGGAGTGCTTCCTCCGTTTGAAACCCGTCCCCTGGACTCGGCTAACCAGGCCGCCATTGAAGCTCTCCCTCTTGGCCGCCGTTTTCCAAGCACCCACGGCGGAAGCACTTCATTGAAAGGGAATCTAGCCCGGCCCGGCTCACCCGATTCAGCCGACCGAAGCGCTTCGGTTTTTTCAGAGCCCCGGGAAGGAAGTGCTTCCTCCTTTCTGCCCACAACTGGGAGGGGGGCGTTAGCCGCATCGGGCCGCCCTTTGAAGCGCTTCGTTGGCAATGGCCAGCCAGGACCGAAGCGCTTCGTTCTTAATCTTTGCTGGGAAGCGCTTTAATGGCAGCGCCGAGATTTTTTCGCCCGGCCCGTGCTCCTGTTCATGGAGAAGTTCTTCGTCCTGAAACGGCTGAAGGAATCCTTCATTTTGCGGCTTGCAATAGGAAGCGCTGGCTGATAGCTGGTGGGCTTAAATCACAATGGCCCGGAGTCTCGCTTGTTTTTCTGAACCGAAGCGCTTCCGAATGGAAAAGCCTGTTCTAGTGAAGTGCTTCCCTTTCTGCCGTGCCGGGTGGCGTGAATCCCTAGGACCGAAGCGCTTCGTTTTGATGATTCAGATGGAGGCCGTCCCGAGGCCGGGGCGGGTTCCATGGTTTGAAAAAGGGAAGCGCTTCCTCCTCTATCCCCCGGTGGAAAAATCTAGCCCTCGGAGTCGCCGCGCTCCCCCTTCGGGCCGGTGATGATTAAAAACCGCCCGCCGAAGCGCTTCGGTTTCGCCAACCAGCCGGAAGCGCTTTAATCCAACCTTCCAACCCGAAGCGCTTCCCCTTGGCTGATGTTGCGCTGCCGCTGCTTAGATTGGCGGCCGGGCTGAAACGCTTCATTCAAAGTGCCCAGCGGAACCGAAGCGCTTCGGACTAGGCCCTTCCCTGAGCCAGAAGCTGACATTGAAGCGCTTCCTTCTGTCCGGAGCGGTGGAAGGGAGCGCTTCGAGTTGCCGAATAGGGTGGCCGGGGTGCTCCTATTGATGGGCCCGGCGCCCCGAGAGCGAAGCGCTTCGGCTCCGGGGGCAATCGGCCCGGGTGAATCCTAAGTTCAGAGCGAATCGGGAGAAGCGCTTCCCGAAGCTGGCCCTGGAAAGATGAATCCGAGGAAGGAAGCGCTTCCCCGATTGGGGCCCGCCGGGAAAAGCCATGCCTTGGACGGGAAGCGCTTCGTTAGGCGACCCCAAGGCACAAAAAAACGCCTCCGGCGGAGGCGTGGGGTTTAGTAGCGTTTCCGCTCGTCGCGGCTCAGGCGCAGCAGCAGCGCGTCCATCAGCCGGGTGGGCAGGAAGCGCTTCAGCGTCGCCAGCAGCCAGGTGGCCCAGCTGACGTAGTAGCGGGCCCGGGGCCGGGGGCTGTTGAGAATTTTCCAGACCACCCGGGCCACCGCCACCGGCGGCCGGGTGAACGGCTCCGGCTTGGCACTTTCCAGCCGACGCACCATGGCCTCATAGGCGCGGCTGTGGGCGCTGGGGCCCAGGTGCATCTGGCGGAAATTCTCGTAGGCGTTGCTGCGGAATTGGGTCGGTTGAATCGGCCCGGGTTCGATGAGGCTAATCCAGATGTCCGTGCCGGCCAGCTCCAGGCGCAGCACGTCGCTGAGACCCTCCAGGGCAAATTTATTGGCCACGTAGGCGCCGCGATAGGCCATGGCCACCAGGCCGAGCACGGAACTGTTCTGGATAATGCGACCGTGGCCCTGGCGGCGCATGACCTTCAGCACCTGGCGCGTCAGCTCATGCCAGCCGAGCAGGCCGGTGCCGAGCTGCACCATCAGCGAGTGATAGCTCAAATCCTCCACCGCCGCCGGCCAGGCCGCCGCGCCGTTGTTGAAGAGGGCGTCGAGCCGTCCCTCGCTCTGCTGCAGCACCCAATCCAGGGCCATGTTGATGCTTTCCACCTCCAGCAGGTCGAGGCGGTAGGCCTCGAAGCCCTCCTCCTTGAGCCGTTCCACGTCGGCCGGATTGCGGGCGGTGGCAAAGACGCGCCAGCCCTGGGCGCGCAGCAGGTTGGCGGTTACGTAGCCGATGCCGCTGGAGCAGCCGGTAATCAGAATGCAGGGTGTGGCCATAGCTGTTCTCGTATCAGGCTGCTGAGCAGCTCCAGATGGGGGGCGTCGCTGTTCAGGGCGGGGATATAGCCGTAGCGGCCACCGCCGGCGCTCTGGAAGCGCTCCCGGTTTTCTTCGGCCATTTCTTCCAGCGTTTCCAGACAGTCGGCGGCAAAGCCCGGACAGAGCACGGCCAGATGGGCGCAGCCGGCCCGGCCGAGGGCAGCGATGGTCTCATCGGCATAGGGGCGCAGCCATTCCTCGCGGCCGAAGCGCGACTGGTAGACGGTCTGCAGTTCCAGTTCGGGCAGGGCAGCACGGAGCAGGGCCGTGGTGCGCTCACACTGCTGGGGATAGGGGTCGCCGCGTTCGGCATAGCGGCGGGGAATGCCGTGGTAGGAAAGCAAAATTTTCTCCGGGCGGCCGTGCCGGGCCACATAGTTTTCCACGCTCTGGCGCAGGGCGGCGATGTAGAGCGGGTGTTCGTACCAGGCCGGCACGTAGCGGATTTCAGGGAGCCCATGCAGGTCGGCCAGCGCCGCACCGACCGCATCGACGATGGTGGCGGTGGTGGTGTCGCTGTACTGGGGATACATGGGGACGATAAGAATGCGTTGGACGCCGGCGGCCCGGAACTCACGCAGCCGGGAAGCCAGGGTCGGCTGGCCGTAGCGCATGGCATAGGCCACGGTCAGTTCGGGGAAGCGCTTCCCCAGGGCGGTGCTCTGGGCGGCGGTGATGCTCAGCAGCGGCGAACCGTCCGGACCCCAGATGCGACCGTAGGCCCGGGCCGAGCGCCGGGGCCGGGTGTTCAGCACCCAGAGATGAAGCAGGGGCTGCCACCACCAGCGCGGCAGGTCGATGACGCGCCGGTCGGACAGGAATTCTTTGAGATAGGGGCGCAGCGCCGCCGCCGTGGGGGCGGCGGGTGAGCCCAGATTGACGATGAGGAGTGCCGTAGCGGCCATTTACAGGGCGCCGACGCCGCTGTTTACACTCCAGGACTGGGTGCGGCCTTTGCTTTCGGAGAAGTCGAAATCTTTCACCACGCCGGTGCGCAGGTCGATGATGACGGTCAGGCTCTGGTTCTCCTGGCGGGCGGTAACGGCATTTTCGCCGAGTAGGCCGCCGAGGGCGGCACCGAGACCGGTGGCAATGGCCTGGCCGGAGCCGCCGCCGATTTGATTGCCGAGGGCACCGCCCAGGGCCGCGCCGCCGACGGTGGCGGCATCTTTTTTGATGCTGTCATCGTTGCTATAGCCATACTGCAGCACCTTAATACCGAGCTTGTGGCGGGTTTCGGTGGCCACCGGCTCGCCGAACATGGCGCGGATTTGCTGCTCGGTGGTTACCCCCCGTTGGATAGAGTTCACCGTGTTATAATTCAGTTTGCTGCCACGGGCGATGCAGCCAGTCAGCACCAACACGGCAGCCAACATCATGATTCTTAATGATTTCATATTTTTAATTCTCCAGAATTATTGCAAAAAAAAGAGCGCTTAAATTAGCGCATTTTTTTTGAAATAGCAAGCGGCTAACCCATTATTTTTATTGAAATTTTTCTACTTTTTCTAAAAAAAAGCAGGGCGATGCCGTTGCCCCTTCATTTTTTAAGGAAAATCCATGGATTCTTTTTTTCGCAGTAAGCACTTTATCCTGCTGATGGCCACGCTCATGGGCTTTTCGGCCTTCATGATTGATTCCATTCTGCCGGCCTTCCCGCAGATGACCGCCTTCTACCGGCTGGCCAATAAAAACGACATTCAGCAGGTGGTTTTTATCTATTTCGTTGGCTATGCCAGCACCCAGCTGCTCTTCGGCCTGCTCGGCGACTGGCTCGGCCGCCGCGCCACCCTGGCTCTGGGCCTGCTGCTCTACATCGGCGCCTCGGCGGCCCTGATTGTGGTGGTCGATTTCCGCCATCTGCTGCTGGCCCGCTTCCTCCAGGGGGCGGGGCTGGCGGCCCCGCGCGTCATCGTCAATGCGGTGGTGCGCGACGTGGCCACCGGCAATCGCATGGCCCAAATCATGTCCTACATTACGATGGTGTTCATGGCCGTGCCGGTGCTGGCGCCCACCTTCGGCCAGTTCATTCTTAAACTCGGCGATTTCAAAACCATCTTCTATTTCTATCTGCTTACCGGCCTGCTGGTGCTGGGCTGGTTCCTGCGTGTGTTGCCGGAGACGCTGGCGCCGGAGAAGCGGCGGCCGCTGCAGCTCAGCAAAGTCAAAGAAGCGCTGCGGATTTTTGGCCACAATCCCAGCGCCCTGCTCTACCTGCTCATCAACGCCCTGCTCTTCAGCATGCTGGCCAGCTATATCAGCCAGGCCGAACCCATTTTCGCCCGCGATGTCTATCACCTCGGCGACCGCTTCCCCTACCTGTTCTCCTCGGTGGCCAGCGGCATTATTCTGGCGGCCCTGTTCAACAGCTGGGCGGTGATGCGCTTCGGCATGCGGCGCATGCTCGATGGCGCCCTGCTCGGCCTTCTGCTCATCGACGGCCTGATTTTTCTGCTCACCCTACTGGGCGCCGGCAAACCGCCGTTGCTGCTGCTGGTGCCCCTGCTGGCCGGCCACTTCATCTTCTATTCGCTGGCCATGAACAATCTCAATGCCCTGCTGATGCAGCCCTTCGCCAGCATCGCCGGCGTGGCCTCGGCGGTGGCCGGCACCATCATGACCATCGGCGGCGTCCTCATCGGTGTGGTCAGTGCCAGCCAATTTGACGGCAGCGTCTATCCGCTGGCCGCCGGCTTTCTCTTCGGTTCGGCCCTGAGTTTCTGTCTGAATCTGCTTGCCCACCGGCTGGGCTAAAAACGAAGCGCTTCCCGGGGGAAGCGCTTCCTTGTCTAGGGGCCCAATTATTTTTTCGGCAGTTCGATTTTAGGTTCCTTTTTATTACGGCGGAAAAAGACCGCCGTATGGCCAATCTGCTGGATAAGCTCGGCGCCGAGCGTGCCACTAATCCGTTCAATCATGGCCTGCTGTTCGCCGTCGTCGCGGTTGCCCAGCTTGACCTTAATCAGTTCGTGGCTGCTCAGGGCCCGGTCGATTTCCTTTTCCACGCTGGCGCTGAGGCCGGCGGCACCGATGAGCACCAGCGGATTCAGGCGGTGGGCCAGGGCCTTCAGGTGTTTTATTTGGTTTTTGTTCAACATGGGAATTTCTTTAAAATAGAGCAATTAATTTGGAAAAAATATATGGCACGCAGTAAAAGCAGCCACCGGTGGCTGAAAGAACATTTCAAGGACCCCTTTGTGCAACGGGCCCAGCAGGAGGGCTACCGCTCGCGGGCGGCCTATAAATTACAGGAAATCCAGCAGCGCGACCGAATAATTCGCCCGGGCATGCGCATCGCCGAACTGGGTGCCGCTCCCGGGGGCTGGACCCAGTATCTGTCCCAGTGTCTGCAGGGGCGGGGCACCCTCATCGCCCTGGATATTCTGCCCATGGACGGCCTCGCCGACGTGCACTTTATCCAGGGCGACTTCACTGACGATGCGGTGCTGGCCCAGCTGGAGGAAGCGCTTCAGGGCCAGGCCCTGGACTTGGTTTTATCGGATATGGCACCAAATACCAGCGGCATCAAGGCCGCCGACCAGGCCCGCAGCATGTATCTGGTTGAGCTGGCTTTGGATTTTGCCCTCCAGCATCTGGCCCCCGGCGGGGCCTTCTTGACGAAGATTTTCCAGGGGCCGGGCTTTGATACACTAATCAAAACGCTCCGCCAGCACTTTAGCAAGGTGCTGACCCGCAAGCCGGAGGCCTCGCGGGCACGCAGCCAGGAGACCTATCTTTTGGCCCAAGGTTTCAAGGGCAATCCAAAATCCTAATTTCCACTTCTACGAGGTTTCATTTTGAAAGAATCCAAACGTTCACTATTGATTTGGGCCGGCCTGATTCTGGGCTTCGTCTATCTGGTCAGTGAAATGAACAGCACCGGCCGCCGGGGCGCCCGGGAAAGCAGCTATTCCCAGTTCCTGGACAAGGTCGAAACCGGCGGCGTCCAGACGGCGGACATCGACCTGCAGAACGCCCGCATCTACTACACCGACCGCAGCGGCGCCAAGTTCTACACCAACAACCCGGAGACATTTAACCCCATCGCCCTCATTGGCGACCTGCGTAAAAACGGCGTCAATATCAGCAGCCCTGAGGTCAAACGGGAGGGCTGGTTCTCGCGGCTGCTGGGCAGTCTGCTGCCCATTCTGGTGTTCATCGCCGCCTACATCTACATCAACCGCCAGATGGGCGGCGGCGGCGGCCGGGGCAATCCCTTCTCCTTCGGTAAATCCCGGGCCCGGCTGATTCCCGAGGACAAAATCAAGGTAACCTTCGCCGACGTGGCCGGGGCCGACGAGGCCAAGCAGGAGGTGGCGGAGATGGTGGACTTTCTCAGAGACCCGCAGAAATTTAGCAAGCTCGGCGGCCAGATTCCCCGGGGCGTGCTGATGGCCGGCCCGCCGGGCACCGGTAAAACCCTGCTGGCCCGGGCCATCGCCGGCGAGGCCCGGGTGCCCTTCTTCTCCATTTCCGGCTCGGACTTTGTCGAAATGTTCGTGGGCGTCGGCGCCTCGCGGGTGCGCGATATGTTTGAGGAGGCCAAGAAAAATGCCCCCTGCATCATCTTCATCGACGAAATCGACGCCGTGGGCCGCCAGCGCGGCGCCGGCCTCGGCGGGGGCCACGACGAGCGCGAGCAGACCCTGAACCAGCTGCTCGTGGAAATGGACGGCTTCGAGGGCAACGACGGCGTCATCGTCATCGCCGCCACCAACCGGCCCGACGTGCTTGACCCGGCCCTGCTGCGCCCCGGCCGCTTCGACCGGCAGGTTACCGTCGGCCTGCCCGATTTGAAGGGCCGCGAGCAAATCCTTACCGTGCATATGCGTAAGAAGCCCATCGATGCGGGAGTTCGAGCCCGGGACATCGCCCGCGGCACCCCCGGCTTCTCCGGCGCCGACCTGGCCAACCTGGTCAATGAGGCCGCCCTCTTTGCCGCCCGCCGCAACCGCGAAAAAATCACCATGCAGGACATGGAGGACGCCAAGGACAAAATCATGATGGGCGCCGAACGCCGCTCCATGGCCATGAGCGACCAGGAGAAGGAAATGACCGCCTACCACGAGGCCGGCCACTGCATCATCGGCCGGCTGGTACCGTCCCACGACCCGGTCTACAAGGTAACCATCATTCCGCGCGGACGCGCCCTCGGCGTAACCATGTTCCTGCCCGACCAGGACCGCTATTCCTATTCCAAAGAGGCCCTGGAAAGTAAGATTTCCACCCTCTACGGCGGCCGGCTGGCCGAGGAAATCATCTACGGCAAGGATAAGGTGTCCACCGGCGCCTCCAACGACATCGAACGGGCCACCGGCATTGCCCGCAGCATGGTTACCCAGTGGGGCCTGTCCGAGCGCCTCGGCGCCATCATGTACGGCGAGGACGAAGGGGAAGTGTTCCTCGGCCGCTCGGTTACGCGCCACAAGAACGTTTCCGACGAGACCGCCAAGCTCATTGATGAGGAAATCAAGGCCATCATCGACCGCAACTACAGCCGCGCCCGGAAAATTCTGGAGGAGAACCTGGACATTCTCCACGCCATGACGGCGGCCCTGGTCAAGTACGAGACCATCGACGAGGGCCAGATTGATGACCTGATGGCCCGGCGGCCGGTGCGTGAGCCCGAGGGCTGGAGCGAGGACGGCACCAGCAAAACGCGGCTGGAGAAGGCCGACCCGGCCCCGACCGGCGAGGAGCCCGGCCATGACAGCGTTTAAGTGCGGGCGTTTTTCACTGGATTTGAGCCAGACCAAAATCATGGGCGTGTTGAATTGCACGCCCGATTCTTTTTCCGACGGCGGCCGTTTTCTGAGTCTGGATGCAGCCCTGGCCCAGGCGGAAAAGCTGCTCCGGGACGGTGCCGATATCCTCGACCTGGGCGCCGAAAGCACCCGCCCCGGGGCGGCCGAGGTGCCGGCCGAGGAGGAAATTCGCCGGCTGCAGCCGCTGGTGCAGGCGCTGCGCCGCTGGGCGGTGCCCCTGTCCATTGACACCAAGAAAACGGCGGTGATGGCGGCCCTGCTCGACGAGGGCGCCGACATGATTAACGACGTGCGCGCCCTGGAGGACGAGGGCGCCCTGGAACTGGTGAAGCGCTTCGACTGCGGCCTGTGTCTGATGCACATGCGCGGCCAGCCCGCCACCATGCAGGCCAACACCGACTACGGCGATTTGATTGGCGAGGTGCGCGACTATCTGGGCCGGCGCGTTGCCGCCGCCGAGGCCGTCGGCATTGACCGGGCCCGGCTTTGTCTGGATTTCGGCTTCGGCTTCGGCAAAACCCCGGCCCAGAACATGGCCCTGATTCGCCACAGCGCCGATTTCCTCGCCCTCGGCCTGCCGCTGCTGGTGGGCGTGTCGCGCAAATCCACCATCGGCCATTACCTGGGCGGGGCCCCGGTTGAGGAACGGCTCATCGGCTCCGTAACCCTGGCCGCCCTGAGCGCCTGGCTCGGCGCCGGCATCGTCCGCGTCCACGATGTGGCCGAAACCCGCCAGGCCCTGGCAATGGTGGCCGCCCTCAAGAATTCCGACTAGCCGAGAGAAAAACCATGAAAAAACTCCTACTCCTCGCCCTGCTCTGGGGCACGGCCCGGGCCGTCAGCATTGAAGATGAGAACGGCACCTTCACCCTGGAAAGCCCACCCCAGCGCATCGTGGCGCTGGAATATTCCTTCGTCGATGCACTGGTCAATGCGGGGGTGCCGCCCATCGCCATCGCCGACGACAACGAGCCCGAACGGCTGCTGCCGCCTATTCGCGAGCGCCTCGGCAACTATCAATCGGTGGGTACCCGCTCCCAGCCGAATCTGGAGGTCATCGCCCAGCTCAAGCCCGATTTAATCATCGCCGACCGGAAACGCCACGGCGCCGCCCTGGCCCAGCTGCAAGCCATCGCCCCGACGGTGGTCTTCAATTCCCTGCGCGGCAGCTACACGGACATCCAGGAACAGGCCCGCCGCATCGCCCGGCTGCTGGGCAAAGAAACGGAGATGGCCGCCCGCCTCGACGCCCTGAGCGCCCGGGTGGCAGCGGTGAAAAAATTGGTGCCGGCGGGCCAGCGGGCCTTTGTGGCCGGTTCCGGCGGCCGCAGCGACAGCCTGCAAGTCCATTCCCGCAATAGCTACAGCGGCGCCCTGCTGACCGAGCTCGGCTTTACCGTGCCGCCCCAGCCGGCCGGCAGCGAAGCGCTCTACCACGCCAATCTGGAACAGGTGCTGGCCCTCAATCCCCAGTGGATTTTCGTCGCCAACTACGCCGGCCACGACCGCAACGTGCTGGACAAATGGCAGCAGGAACCGCTGTGGCAGGCGGTGGACGCGGTCAAAGGGGGTCGGGTAATTCCCGTGGACGGCAATGTATTCGTACGCGGCCGGGGCCTGTTCGCCGCCGAGGCCATGCTCGATGTCATCGAAAAACAGCTGAGCGCCGCCGCGAAGCCCACCCCGGCCCCATAGCCGCCCTTCGTTCAAAGTCGGTTGAACTGAAATCGGCCGCCGGCGGAAGCGCTTCCTCCGGAAAGAGCCCGTCTCCAGGACGGGCTTTTTTATTTGGCACCGGCCCCGGTTATCCGGCCTGGGCCCGGCGGGAAGCGCTTTGGGATTGTTAAACGGCGGCCGGCTTTGGCGTTTCTCGGTTTATTAGTCATTGCCCCTGGAAGAAGGAGCGCTTCGTTCTAAATCCACAGCCGGAAACACTTCCTGCCCCAAGCCTTTTCCCAGCGAAACGCTTTGATGAGCTAGGCCAACGGTAGGGGAGCGCTTCGCTCGGAGATGCCGGAACAAGAGGGAAGCGCTTCGGCTTTGGAACGATGACGGCACCGACCCGACTTTTCAATCAGTACGGTTAATTTGCCATGAACGGAGCGCTCCCTTTTTTACTCCATTTCCACCGAAGCGCTTCGCTCGGGAAGGCAAACTTCTATGCCCCTGTTTGGCCGCCAAGGGCGGTCGTTGGCTTCAGAAAGGGGAGCACTTCGTTCTAAATCCCCAGCCGGAAGCGCTTCGGTTTTGGTGCCAGCAGAGGGAAGCGCTTCGGGCTGGGAATCCGGCTAAAAGGCCAAGCGCTTCCTGCCGGTTGGCTGAACCGAAGCGCTTCCTGCCGGTTGGCTAAACCGAAGCGCTTCGATTTTGGCAGCCGGAGAAGGAAGCGCTTCGTTCTAAAACGCCAGCCGAAAGCGCTTCCCCCTCGGGGACTAATCTCAACGAAGCGCTTCGTTCTAAGTCGCCAGCCGGAAGCGCTTCGATTAGCTAGGTCGGCAGAGCAAAGCGCTTCAGTCTGAAATCTCCAGCCGGAAGCGCTTCGACCCGGAAAGTCCCAATAAAACGAAGCGCTTCGGCTTCACTGAATAAGTGGCGGTCTTGTTGGTCATATTTATCAGCTACTGGAGGGGAGCGCTTCGACCCGGCCACCAATTCAACCGACGGCAGAGCAACGCCAGCCCAAGGGGAAGCGCTTCGTTCTGGCGGTCAAATCATCACCGGCCCGGCAAAAGGGGAGCGCTTCGTTCTGGGAAAGCTGGAAAAGGGGGAAGCGCTTCCCCCTGGCGGCTAGCATGGTCGGCTGAACAGGAACCAGCATCCGCACCGCTTTGCTTTATGAGCCGGGCTTTACCCCCCCGGCTTTTTATGCCGCAAGGGAGATGCCAGTTTTTATCTCCAGTGTTGAAGACGGGCACCGGCAGAACGAAGCGCTTCCTTCCCCCCGGTCGTTTCTAGTGAAGCGCTTCGGGCTGGGAATCCGGCTAAAAGGCCAAGCGCTTCCTGCCGGTTGGCTGAACCGAAGCGCTCCCCTGTCCGGGGCGCCCGGGCCGAAGCGCTTCGCTGGAAAGGGGGCGCCGGCTGGGAGGCGGGGCTTCCGGGGCGAGTCGCCGAACGGTCGCCGCAAAAGCTGAAGCTCGGCAAAAAATGAAGCGCTTCGGCCGGGAAGCGCTTGCTTCGCGACGAAGCCGCGCGCCGTACTCCCTGGGGGAGCGCGGCGACTCCGAGGGCTAGATTTTTCCACCGGGGGGATAGAGGAGGAAGCGCTTCCCCATTTTGCAAACGACAGAACCGGCGCCGGCCTCGGGTTAGCCTCCCCATCTGAATCATCAAAACGAAGCGCTTCGGTCCTAGGGATTCACGCCACCCGACGCAGCAGAAAGGGAAGCACTTCGCCCCAAGCCCGGTTTTAAACGAAGCGCTTCGTTCGACTGGCCCGGAAAGAAGCGCTCCCCCGGCCCGGGGCAAGGAAGAATTTTCCGCCATGCGAATCCCCCGCCGGAAGCGCTTCCCTTGGGATTAGCTTTGTGGCCAATCCAGTGGCCGAGCCACCCAAGGGAAAGGGTTCAGAAGAAAGAGAGGGAAGCCGCCGGCCCGCCGGAAGCGCTTCCCCCGCCCAAAAGAAAACCCCGTAACCGGGGTTAGATTTTCGGGGCTCAAGGCAATCTTTAGGACTGCCGCAAGCCGAGCGGGTCGGCGGGATTAACTCCGTCCATGTACTGGCGCTGGCGGTCATAGTGGGTGAGCTGGTAGACCAGCCCCAGCCAGTTGGCGAACAGGGCCTTGGCCGTGTCGCGCCAGGTGATTTCAATTTCCTCGGCCAGGGCCGCCTCCAGGGCGTCGGTGTCGGTGGAATCGCTGGCCAGGAAGCGCTCGAAGATTTCCATGCCCGCCGGCGACAGATAGTTGCGCGGCAGCCGGGGCGCCTGCTGGAGCTGGCCGGCGTAGAACAGGTTCAAATCGCGCTTGAACTCCTTCCACAGGCTGAGCTGGTCATACTCCGGGTGGCCCTGGAAATAAATCTGGCGGAAGCCGTCCGGCGAGGTGGCCATGGCCATCTGCCCGTCCCGGTCGGCCACCAGCAGACGCAGGCCGTGGGCCTCCAGGGCGCTGACCGGCACGTCGTTCCAGCGCGAATGGGGAATGTCGAAGCGGGTGTTCAGATTGGAAACCAGCGGGTGGCGGCGGTCGATGACCCGGTGGGGGAAAACGCCGAAGCGCTTCGTCGGCAGGCGCTGGCGCTGGATGCCGTAGAAATGGTGCAGGGCCAGGTGGGAGGCCAGACAGGAGCAGAGCACCGACACCACATGGCCATCGGCCCAGTCAAAAACCTTTTTAATTTCCGCCCAGTAGGGTTCCTGGGCCAGGTCGGCATGCACCGGATTGGTGCCGGTGAAGATGATAGCGTCAAGGCCGGCCGCCTGGAGCTGGGAAAAATCCTCATAGTTTTCCTCGATGTAGCGCTGCATTTCCGGGGCGCGCGGCACGCCGGCGACGGTAAAAATATGCACGTAGATTTGGGCAATGCGGTTGGCGTTGCCGATGAGACGGAGAAACTGGCGTTCGGTGGCCTGCAGGGCGCCGTCGGGCATCATATTGAGCAGGCCAATGTGCAGTTCGCGGATACGTTGGTTGCTGGCGCGGTCAATGGTCAGCACCTCGTGGCCCTCGGCCCGAATGCGTTCCAGCGAGGCCAGCGGCCGATGCGCAACTAGGGGCATGGGGCCTCCTCAGACCAGGTGAAAAATCCGGCGCACAAAGGCCCAGAAGGCATCGTGGTCGAATTCATCGCTGGGCTGTTCCTGCTGGTAGTAGCGCAGCCAGAACCACAGGTTCAGGGCCAGCAGCATCAGGGCCGTGGCCACGAAGCGCCAGAAAGTATTGAAAACCAAGGAAAACAGGGCATAGGCCAGGGAGAAATAGGCGAAGCCCCGGCAGCGGGGGGTGCTGGGGTGCAGGCGCAGGGCCAGCAGCGTGGCCGGCAGCAGCAGGATTAAATCGAGATAGAACATCATAGAAATTGCCTCGGAAAAGTTTTAGGAACGTTGTTCGGCCACGGCGGCCGCCAGCAGGGCATCGAAATCGGCGGCCGATTGCACGGTCCAGACCGTCCGCGCCGGCAGCACCACGCCGAAGCGCTTGGCCAGTTCCAGGCAGCGGGCGCGGCGGTGGCGCATCATCGGCGGCGTAACGAAACGGATGAAGTCGTCGCTGTCGAAGCGGTCGGGGCTGAGGCCGCCGTGGCGCTGGCTGTAGGCGCGGATTTGCTCCTGCAGAAATTTGGGGTGGTAGCAGATGGGTTTCGGATATTTCAGGGCCCGGGACTCCAGCTCGCTGTAGAGCGCTTCGTCGGTGTCCAGATAGACAAAGAGGGTGCGGCGGCCGAGCTCGGCCAGCAGTTCCTGGTCGTCGATTTCGCAGACCGAGCCGCCGGCATCATTAACAAAGGCCTGGTAGCCGTAGAGCGCTTCGGCCCGGTGGATAAAATCACCCACGTCGGCCATGGCGCGCAGCTCGGCTTCGGCGAAGAGGCGCTGCCGTTCCAGGAAGGTGGCGACGTTGTAGCCGTCGCGGCCGAGCTTGCCGACGAAGGCGGAAACGATGTGGAGCCGGTCGATGCTGACCTTGCCCCGGACGCTGACCGCGTCGTCCCGCATCAGCGCCGCCAGCGTCGGTTCACGCTGGGCCAGCTGGGTGAGCCAGTCGCCGATGGGCTCGTTGAGATAGCGGGTGGCGATGCGATAGTCGCCGGAGTAGTGGAACCAGCCGGCGCTCTGCAGCAGGGCGGCCAGGGTGGTTTTGCCGACGCCGGAGGTGCCGAGCAGGGTGATGTGGGTGGTGCGGTGCATGGGAAGGCCCTCAAAATTAGTTGGCCCTATCTTAACCGCTGGCAATGGCGACAGCGGCCCAACGGTGCTATTAATGGCAGGCTCACTCATTTAAGGGAGCAACCATGAACGCCCGTTTTGACAACGACTATCTCGCCGGCGGCCACCCGGCCCTGCTGCAACGGCTGGTGGCCAGCAACGGCGAGGAAACCGCCGGCTACGGCCTCGACCCCTACAGCGACGCCGCCCGCGCCCATATCCGGGCCGCCGTCGGCCGGGAGGACGTGGCCGTGCATTTCCTCGTCGGCGGCACCCAAACCAACTGCACGGTTATCACCGCCGCCCTGCGGCCGCACCAGGCCGCCCTGGCCGCCCGTACCGGCCACATCGTCGACCACGAGGCCGGCGCCATCGAGGCCCGGGGCCACCGGGCCATCGGCCTGGCCAGCACCGACGGCAAAATCAGCGCCGCCGCCCTGGCCGCCCACTGCGCCGCCTACGCCGCCAGCCCCATTCCGGAACACATCGTCCAGCCCGGCCTGGTCTATCTTTCCCAGCCGACGGAGCTGGGCACCGTCTACCAACGCGCCGAACTGGCCGAACTGGCCGCCCTCTGCCGGGCCTATGGCCTCAGCCTTTACATCGACGGCGCCCGGCTGGCCTACGCCCTGGACCCGGCCATCAGCGACATCGACCTGCCGACCCTGGCCGAATATGCCGACGTCTTTTCCATCGGCGGCACCAAGTGCGGCGCCCTCTTCGGCGAGGCGGTGGTTATCGTCAATCCGGCCCTGCAACCCCATTTCCGCACCCTGATAAAACAGCAGGGCGGCCTGCTGGCCAAGGGCCGACTGCTGGGCCTGCAGTTCGAGGAGCTCTTCCGGGACGGCCTCTATTTTCAAATCGGCCGGGAGGCCGTGGCCGCCGCCGACCGTATCCGCGCCGCCTTCCGGGCCCGGGGCGTGCCCCTGGCGGTGGACTCCCCCACCAATCTGCTTTTCCCGCTGCTGCCGCCGGCCCAGGCCGAGTATTTCCACCGGGAATTCGGCTTCAGCATCTGGGACTGGGCGCCGGATTCCGAGGGCCGCCTGTTTACGCGCTGTTGTACCACCTGGTCGACGACGCCGGCGGCGGTGGATAGCCTGCTGACGGCCATCGCCGAACGCTGCTAGGGGTGTGGTGGCTCCGAAGCGCTTCCCCACCCCGACAAATTCAGGTTTATGCTATGGCCTGGGCGAGTCCTGGACTCCTGCCCAGCCCGGCGGGGCGGGGCTTGGGCCCGGGCCCCGGTGTCGAAATTTTTTGGAGAACCCCATGAAAATACTTGCCGTCTGTGCCCACGGTCTGGGCAGCAGCTTTCTGATGGAGATGAACATCAAGAAGGCCCTGACCAAGCTCGGTCTGGAGGCGGAGGTGGGCCATTCGGACCTGTCCATCACCGGCAACGGCGATGCCGACTGGTTTGTGATGGGCGCGGACATTGCCGCCAGCGCCAGCCTCGACCCCAGCAAAATCATCGTCGTTAAAAATCTGGTCAGCGTCGCCGAGTTTGAGGAGAAGCTGGCCGCCCGTCTGCAAGCCTAGGAGGCCCCATGACCGCCCTTCTGAATTTCATCGTCGATATTCTGAAAGTCCCGTCCGTGCTGGTCGGTGTCATTGCCCTGATTGGTCTGCTGGCCCAGCGGAAGCCGGCCGCCGACGTCATCAAGGGCACGACCAAAACCATTCTGGGTTTTATCGTCCTCAGCGGCGGCGCCGGCGTGCTGCTCGGTTCGCTCAATCCGCTGGGCGAGATTTTCCAGCAGGCCTTCCAGGTGCAGGGCGTGGTGCCGAACAACGAGGCCATCGTTTCCGCCGCCCTGAATAAATACGGCACGGCCACGGCCCTCATCATGGCCTTCGGCATGGTGGCCAACATTGCCATCGCCCGTTTCACCCGGCTGAAATTTATCTTCCTCACCGGCCACCACACCTTCTACATGGCCTGCATGATTGCGGTGATTCTCGTCGTCGCCGGCTTCTCCGGCCCGCTGCTGGTGCTGGTGGGCGCCCTAACCCTCGGCCTCATCATGGCCTTCTTCCCCTACATCGCCCAGCCGTTTATGCGCAACATTACCGGCAGCGACGACGTCGGCTTCGGCCACTTCGGCACCGTCGGCTATGTGCTGGCCGGCCTCGTCGGCCGGGGCCTGCGCCCGCTGAAGTCGCGCTCCACCGAGGAAATGAACCTGCCGAAGAACCTCGGCTTCCTGCGCGACAGTTCGGTATCCATTGCTCTGACCATGATGGTGATTTATCTGGTGCTGGTCATCGCCGCCGGCGCCGACTTTGTCCAGCAGGAGAAATTCGCCAACGGCCAGAACTATCTGGTTTGGGCGCTTATCCAGGCCATCACCTTTGCCGCCGGGGTCTTTATCATTCTCCAGGGCGTGCGCCTTATCCTGGCCGAGATTGTGCCCGCCTTCACCGGCTTTTCGCAGAAGCTGGTGCCCAACGCCCGGCCGGCCCTGGACTGCCCCATCGTCTTTCCCTACGCACCCAACGCCGTGCTCATCGGCTTTCTCGCCAGCTTTGCCGGCGGTCTGGTGGGCCTGTTTATCCTCGGCCAGCTGCATTGGACGCTGATTCTGCCCGGCGTGGTGCCGCACTTCTTCTGCGGGGCCACGGCCGGAGTCTTCGGCAACGCCGCCGGCGGCCGGCTCGGGGCCAGCCTGGGCGCCTTCCTGCATGGGGTGCTGATTACCTTCCTGCCGGTGTGGCTGCTGCCGGTACTCGGCGACCTGGGCTTCACCAGCACCACCTTCTCCGATACGGATTTCGGCGTGGTTGGCATTGCCCTCGGCAAAATCAGCCGGGCCGGCCAATTCACCATCACCGCCCTGGTGCTGGGCATCATCGCGGCACTGGTGGCCTATGACCGGCTGGTGCCGGCCAAAGCCCCCGCCCCCGCCGACGAAACCCCGTCCGCCTAAACCACTGGCCCCGCTGCGGCGGGGCTTTTTTGTGGGCCGAGGACAAGGAAGCGCTTCGTTCCCGAAAGCCGAAGGAAGGCCACCCCCCGACCGAAGCGCTTCGTTAGAAGCGCAGCAAGCCCCTGAAGGGAGCGCCGTAACCGCTTCGCTTCGGAGGGCTAATTCCTGACGGCCCGGCCGATTCGGCGGGGGAAGCGCTTCGTTAGAAGCGCAGCAAGCCCCCAAAGGGGGCGTCGCAACCGCTTCGTTAGAAGCGCCGTAAGCCCCGAAGGGGGCGCCGCAACCGCTTCGGTCTGGCGGTTAAATCACCACCAACCCGGCAAAGGGGAAGCGCTTCGGAGTGATTGAACTGCCGCCGTCGCCAGAGGGGAAGCGCTTCGTTAGAAGCGCAGCAAACCCCCAAAGGGGGCGTTGCAACCGCTTCGTTAGAAGCGCAGTAAGCCTCCAAAGGGGGCGCCGCAACCGCTTCGGAATTACCCAACGGCGTCCGGCCGCGTTGGCTGTATTTATCAAGCCGTCCAGGGGGAGCACCGCCACCGCTGCGTTCTGAAATCCGGCGGGCGCTGGCCATAAAAAACCCCGGCCGGGCCGGGGTAGATGTGCAGCGCCAGGGGGAAGCGCTTCTTTTGTCTGGGCCGCCGGCCTAATCCGACGGCTCGTTTTTCTGTGGTTCCAGTTTCTGCCGCTGTAGCATGGCCGCCATCCACTCGCCGGATTCGGCGAAATCCTGGCGCAAATCGTAGATTTCCACCGGCGTTAGCAGTTCCCCGGCCCGGAGCGGCGCCAGCGGCGGGCCGCCGAGAATCCGGCCCAGGGTGCTTTCGATGGTGCCGGGGTCGCTGCAGCCGCTGTGAAAGACGATGCGGCCGTCGTGGAACAGGCGCAGCTCGTCCACCAGCCCCGAGGCCCAGACCGCCGCCACATTGGCCACCAGCCCCCGGGCGATGCGCTCGAAATACTCGCGCGGCACAAAGCGTGGCGGCAGGCCCAGGGCGCGCAGCAATTCGCCCCGGCGCCGGGTGTTGGCCCGGGCGGTTTCCTGGTGGCAGCCGGCAATCAGCACCCGGGTGCGGTAGCCGGCCGCCTTGAAGCGCTCCAGCTCGGCCAGCGGCACCTCCCGGGTGCGGAAGGTGCCCTCGATGACCAGACTACGGCCTTCGTTCAGGGCCCGGTCGCGCAGCGTGGCCACCATCTCCCCGGCCCAGCGCTGGGTATGGCGGGACAGGTCGTCGCCGTGCTCGGCCCAGAGGGCGTCAAGGTCCGGGTGGAAATAGCGGGTTTCGTCGCCGTTGATGATGAGCGGCACCGGCCCGCCCAGCTGGCGAATCAAATCGGCCTTGCCACTACCGGGCAGACCGCCGAGCAGATAGAGGGTCGGTTGCAGCGGTTCACTGGGCGGTTCCAGGGTCAGCAGCGACCAGATTAAATCCTCGGCGGGCCGGGCCGTCGGCGGCCGGTCCTGGTAGCGGGCGCGCAGCGTCGCCAGGGCCGTTTCCAGCTCCCCGGCCGGCGGGGCGCTATTCCAGTAGATTTCCCAGCGCCAGCGGCTCAGCTGGCGCAGCTCCGCTTCGGGGGCCCCGCGCCCGCCGATGAAGGCGAAGGTTGCCGCCACCGCCTCCAGCCGGGCGTCCCGTTCCATCAAATCTTGGTTTTCTTCCATGGTTTCTCCCAAAAAAAAGCGCTTCGGAGAGAAGCGCTCTAGTGCCTAAGACAGGGCGGCAATGATGCGGGCGCTGATGTCCTCCAGCGTGCCCAGACCGAGCACCGACTTGAGCTTGCCCTGCTGTTGGTAGTAGGCAATCAGCGGGGCGGTGTCCCGGTGGAAAACCTCCTGGCGGTTGCGAATGGTGGCCTCGTTGTCATCGGGCCGGCCCCGGGCCAGCAGCCGCTGGAGAATCTCGGCGTCGGGCACCTGCAGTTCAATGACCGCATCAATCTTTTGGCCGCGCTCGGCCAATAGCTTATCCAGCGCCTCGGCCTGGGCCAGCGTGCGCGGGAAACCGTCGAAGAGGGCGCCCCGGTCGTTGAGCCGGGCGGCAATCATGCCGATGACGATGTCGTCGGACACCAGGTCGCCGGCGTCCATGATGGCCTTGGCCTTCCGGCCGAGCTCACTGCCGGCGGCAATTTCCGCCCGCAGCAGGTCGCCGGTGGACAGGTGGGTGAGGCCGTACTTTTCCACGAGGAAAGCCGATTGGGTGCCCTTGCCCGAACCGGGGGCACCGAGAAGAATGACGTTCATCAGAAATCCCTTAAATTTAATTAACGAAAGCCGCTAGATTAGCACGAAGAGCCGCTAGAATAGGCCCTTCTTAAGTCAATCACTGTGAGGAAAACCATGAAGAAATTTACCCCTGACCATGAATGGATTCACGTCGAGAACGGCGTTGGCACCGTGGGCATCACCGACTATGCCCAGGAGGCGCTGGGCGATATTGTTTTTGTGGATTTGCCCACGGTGGGCGCCCGCTTCGGCGTCGGCGATGAGGCCGCCGTGGTGGAATCGGTGAAATCCACCGGCGACGTGAAAAACCCCGTGGCCGGTGAAATCGTGGCCGTCAATGGTGCCCTGACCGACAATCCGGCCCTGGTGAACAGCGCCGCCGAGGGCGACGGCTGGATTTATAAAATCAAAATCGACGACCCGAGCCAGCTGGACGGCCTGCTTGATGCCGATGGCTACCAAAAAACCCTGGGCCACTGAGATGCGTCCGTTCATCGAGCGCCACCTCGGCCCCAACGCCGCCGACCAAGCCCAGATGCTTCAAGCTCTGGGCTTTGCTTCACTGGAGGAATTCATGCGGGCGGTGGTGCCGGCGGACATCCTCCGCGACGAGGAGCCGCTGGAGCTGGCCCCGGCCCTGACCGAGGCCGAAGCGCTTCGCCATTTTGCCGAGCTCGGCGCTAAAAATAAGCGCTACCGCTCCCTCATCGGCCAGGGCTACTACGACACCCTCGTGCCGCCGGTTATCCAGCGCAATATTCTGGAAAATCCGGCCTGGTACACCTCCTACACCCCCTACCAGCCGGAAATCTCCCAGGGCCGTTTGGAAATGCTGCTGAACTTCCAAACCCTGGTGGCCGATTTGACCGGCCTGCCCATCGCCAATGCCTCGCTGCTGGACGAGGCCACCGCCGCCGCCGAAGCGCTTACCCTGGCCCGCCGGGCCAGCAAGAGCCCGAGCCAACGCTTCTGGGTCGATGCTAATTGCCACCCGCAGACCCTCGCCGTCATGCAGACCCGGGCCCACTTCCAGGGGCTGGAACTGGTCATCGGCGGCGCCGAGGAACTGCGCCGGGGCGACTATTTCGGCGCCCTCTTCTCCTATCCGGCCAGCGACGGCGCCCTTGACGACCCGCGCGCCCTCATCGCCGAGGCCAAGGGCCGGGGCCTGATTATTGCCGTGGCCACCGACCTGCTCGCCCTGACCCTGCTGATGCCGCCGGCCGAACTGGGCGCCGACATTGCCATCGGTTCGGCCCAGCGCCTCGGCGTGCCCCTGGGCTTCGGCGGCCCCCACGCCGCCTTCATGGCCGTGCGCGACGAGTACAAGCGCGCCATGCCCGGCCGGCTGGTGGGCGTGTCCATCGACGCCCGGGGCAAGCCGGCCCTGCGCCTGGCCCTGCAAACCCGGGAACAGCACATCCGCCGCGAGAAGGCCACCTCCAACGTCTGCACCGCCCAGGCCCTGCTGGCCATCATGGCCGCCGCCTATGCGGTCTACCACGGCGGCGACGGCCTGCGCGCCATCGCCGAGCGCATTCACCAACAAACCGCCCTGCTGGCCGAAGCGCTGACGGCGGCCGGGCTGAAACTGCGCCACCGGCACTATTTCGACACCCTGCGCCTGGACGTGGGCGACCGGCGCGCGGCCATTCTCCAGCGGGCCGAGACGAAGCGCTTCAACCTGCGCGCCTATGACGATGGCAGCCTGGGCCTGTCCCTGGACGAAAAAACCACGGCCGTAGAACTGGCCACGTTGATGAAAATCTTCACCGACCGCCCCGACCTCCTTGTCCCGCTGGACACTCCGGACGCCCTGCCCGACTGGGCCCGGCGCACCAGCCCCTATCTGCAGCAGGAAGTCTTCCGGCGCTACCAGAACGAAACGGCGCTGATGCGCTATCTGCGCCGGCTCTCCGACTGGGATTTGGCCCTGGACCGGGCCATGATTCCGCTCGGTTCCTGCACCATGAAGCTGAACAGCGCCGCCGAGATGATGCCCATCAGCTGGCCGAATTTCACCGACATTCACCCGCTGGCGCCGCCGGAGCAAACCCTTGGCTACCGGCTCCTGTTCGCCGAGCTGGAAGGGGCCCTGGCCGCCTGCACCGGCTATGACGGCGTCTCGCTGCAGCCCAATTCCGGCGCCCAGGGTGAATATGCCGGCCTGCTGGCCATTCGCCTCTATCAACAGGACAACGGCGAGGGCCAGCGCGACATCTGTCTGATTCCGGCCTCGGCCCACGGCACCAACCCGGCTTCGGCGGCCCTGGCCGGTCTGAAGGTGGTGGTGGTGGCCTGCGACGCCAACGGTCAGGTGGACGTGGACGACCTGCGCCGCAAGGCCGAGGAGCACGCCGACCGCCTGTCCTGCCTGATGATTACCTATCCCTCCACCCACGGGGCCTTTGAACCGCGTATCCGCGAAATCTGCGCCCTGGTGCACGAGCACGGCGGCCAGGTCTATCTGGACGGCGCCAACCTGAACGCCCAGGTGGGCTGGGCGGCCCCGGGCCTCTACGGTTCGGACGTGTCCCACCTCAACCTGCACAAAACCTTCGCCATTCCCCACGGCGGCGGCGGCCCCGGCGTTGGCCCGGTCTGTGCCCAGGCCCATCTGCTGCCCTACCTGCCCGGCGGGGAAAAGGGTCTGCCGGTCAGTGCGGCCCCCTACGGCAGCGCGCTGGTTACGCTGATTTCAGCCCTGTACATTCGCCTAATGGGCGCCGAGGGCCTGCGCCAGGCCAGCGCCGTGGCCGTGCTCAGTGCCAACTATGTGGCCAAGCGGCTGGCGACGGCCTATCCCATTCTCTACACCGACGCCAACGGCCTGGTGGCCCATGAGTGCATCGTCGATTTGCGCCCGCTGAAGGAAAGCAGCGGCATCGGGGCCGAGGACGTGGCCAAGCGTCTGATGGACTACGGCTTCCACGCCCCAACCATGAGCTTCCCGGTGCCGGGCACGCTGATGATAGAGCCCACCGAGAGCGAGGATTTGGCCGAGCTGGAACGCTTCTGCACGGCCCTGCTGGCCATTCGCGAGGAAATCCGCCAGGTGGAAAACGGCGTGTGGCCCCGGGACAATAACCCGCTGGTGCGCGCTCCGCACACCCTGGCCGATGTGGTCGAGGATTGGCAGCGGCCCTACAGCCGCGAGGTGGCGGTGTTCCCGGTGGCGGGCATGAATCCGGCCCGCTATTTCACGCCGGTGAACCGGGTGGACAACGCCCACGGCGACCGGACGCTGATTTGCACCTGCCCCCCCACGACGGACTATTCCTAAAGCTCCGTCCCCCCAGGCCCACTACGGTGGGCCTTTTTTGTGGAAGCGCTTCGGGCCGGAAAGTTAGAAAGAACGAAGCGCTTCAATTCAGGACGTGGCCAAAACTGAACGAAGCGCTCCCTCCCTTTTTCCAGCTTTCCCGGGCGAAGTACTCCCCCTCCAGCGCCGGCGACTGATAGGTACAACCGGCGGCGTCGGGGCTGTTCAATAATTCCGAAGCGCTTCCCGCATCTAACCCGGCAGAACGAAGCGCTCCTCTTTACCGGGCCATAGTGATTTGACGGCTAGGCCAAAGCACTTCAGTTTATTAGGGCTTTCCAGAACGAAGCGCTTCCCTCGGGGCGTAAAAAAACCGGAGATAAAGCCCGGCTCATAAAGCAAAGCGGCGCGGCCGCTGGTTTCTGCTCGGCCGGCCACGTCAGCCGGCAGGGTGAAGCGCTTCATTCTGCCGGTGCCCGCCTTTAAATATTGGAGATAAAAGCCGGCAGCACGAAGCGCTTCCCCTTTGCCGGGTCGGTGATGATTTGACCGCCAGACCGAAGCGCTTCGGTTTATTAGGGCTTTCCAGAACGAAGCGCTTCCTCTGGACGCAAGAAAAGTCGGGGTAAAGCCCGGCTCATAAAGCAAAGTATGACGGCGCGGCTGCTGGTTTCTGCTCGGCCGGCCACGTCAGCCGGCAGGGTGAAGCGCTTCCTTTTTGCCGGCTTCTAGAAACGAAGCGCTTCCTCCGGGCGCAAAAAAAAGCCGGGGTGCGGACCCTTCGGCTCGCGGGCCGAAGCGCTTCGGTTAGAAGCGGCAGAGGGGGAGCGCTTTGTTTTAAAACATGACCGGAGCAGAACGAAGCGCTTCGCTGAGATTAGCCTTCTAGGGGGAAGCGCTTCCGGCTGGCGATTCAGAACGAAGCGCTTCCCTCCGGGCGTAAAAAAGCCGGGGCCAGGCCCGGCGGGTGAAAGCGTTGGGGCGCGGCCACGTCAGCTAGCAGGGGGAAGCGCTTCCTTTTTGCCGGCTTCTAGAAACGAAGCGCTTCCTCCGGGCGCAAAAAAAAGCCGGGGTGCGACCCCTTTCGGCTCGCGGACCGAAGCGCTTCGGTTAGAAGCAGCAGAGGGGAGCGCTTTGTTTTAGAACATGGCCGGAGCAGAACAAAGCGCTTCGTTTTAATCGGCCTACTTAAACATTCCCCCTTTTCTATTTCCTCAGCAGGAAGCGCTTCGCTCTTTTTCCAGCTTTCCCAGAACGAAGCGCTTTCCCCTTTTCAGTTTTCCCAGTCCGAAGCGCTTCTTCTCCTTTAAATTGGCTCGCCCGGCGGGAAGGGCAATGGGGGACAAGCCAGAGAGGGAAGCGCTTCGTTAGCGGGGCCAGTGGGAAAGTCTTTCTAACTCGGCGGACGGGTTACGGCGAAGCGCTCCGGCCCGGCGAGTTGCTCTAAACCGAAGCGCTCCCCCTTTTCCCGTTTTTCCTGAGCGAAGCACTTCGCTAAAAGCCGATTTTCAGGCTGAAGCGCTTCCCGCCTATCTGACCCGGCAGAACGAAGCGCTTCCCTCTGCCGGCCTAACTAATCAAAGCGCTTCGCTGGAATAAAGGCTTGGGGAGAAGAAGCGCTTCCTCCTGCCGGTGCCCGTCTTCAACACTGGAGATAAAAGCCGACAGAACGAAGCGCTCCCCTTTTGCCGGGCTGGTGATGATTTGACCGGCGGGCCGAAGCGCTTCTGGCTGGAGATTCGGAAGGAAGCGCTTCCTCCGGACGTAAAAAAAGCCAGGGGTAAAGCCCGGCTCATAAAGCGAAGCGGCACGACCGCTGGTTCCTGCTCGGCAGGCCACCTCAGCCGGCAGGGGGAAGCGCTTCCTTCTGCCGGTGCTTGTCTTCAACTTCAACACTGGAGATAAAAGCCGGCAGGGTGAAGCGCTTCGCTAAAAGCCAATTTCCAGAACGAAGCGCTCCCCTTCCCGGAAACACTGAAGCGCTTCGGTTTATTGGGACTTTCCGGGCCGAAGCGCTCCCGGCTGGAGATTTCAGACTGAAGCGCTTTGCTCTGCCGACCTCGCTAAGCGAAGCGCTTCGGTTGGCTAGCCCCGGCGGACCATTTCTGACTTACCGGAACGAAGCGCTTCCCCTTTGCCGGGCCGGTGATGATTTAACTGCCAGAAAGAAGCGCTTCGTTGAGATTAGCCTTCTAGGGGGAAGCGCTTCCGGCTGGCGATTCAGAACGAAGCGCTCCCTCCGGACGCAAAAAAGCCGGGCTCGGGCCCGGCGGGGGAAAGTGTCGGGGCGCCGCCCCTTCGGCTCGCGACCGAAGCGCTTCGGTTTATGGGAGCTTTCCGGGCCGAAGCGCTTCGGGCTGGGGCTAGCGGGGACAAACCTTTTTAGCCTCCTCCACATAGAAGGGACTGGCCTTCTGGTAGTAGCGGCAGGCCTGTTCTAAATCCTTTTCCAGCCCGGGGCCGCCCCCCCTATAAAGCCAGCCAATAAACCCATAGCCGAAGCTGTTGCCGGCGTCTCCGGCCTTTTCAAACCACCGTTTGGCGGTGGCCCAATTCTGCTCAATACCCGGGCCGCCCTCCTTGTAAAGGTAGCCAATCTGGTTATAGCCGTCGCTGTCGCCGGCGGCGATGGTCTTTTCATACCACTGTTTGGCGGTGGCGTAGTTCCGCTCCAGACCCGGGCCGCCCTGCCTGTAAAGCTCGCCAATCAGCCAATAGCCATAGGCGGAGCGGTTGCCGGCGGCGATGGACTTTTCATAGCACCGTTTGGCGGTGGCGTAGTTCTGCTCCAGACCCGGGCCGCCGTTCTCATAAAGCCGGCCAATCGACCAATAGCCGGTGCTATCGCCGGCGGCGACCTGCTTTTCAAACCACCGTTTGGCGGTGGCGTAGTCCAGGGCGACCCCATGGCCCCTTTCATACATAAGGCCGAGGCTCCACATGGCATCGGCGTGGCCGACGGCGGCCAGCTGGTGAAAGAGCTCCAGCGCCCGGGCGTAATTCTTCTCTTTGTAATAGGCGGCCGAGGCCTCCTTCCAAATCTTCTTCTGCCCGGCCTTGGTCAGCTGAGAGACTGGAGCGGCAGCCTCGGCCTCCTTCAAAATCTTCTTCTGCTCGGCCTCGGCCGGCTGAGAGACCGGAGCGGCGGTCGGCGCGGCGACCGGGCTTTCATGGGCCCGGGCCGTGGCCATTAATAAAAGTATGAGTAGGGTTTTTTTCAT
This sequence comes from uncultured Cardiobacteriaceae bacterium, assembly GCA_963532425.1. GTDB lineage: Bacteria > Pseudomonadota > Gammaproteobacteria > Cardiobacteriales > Cardiobacteriaceae > CAUSKK01. The sequence continues at coordinate 73,172 of CAUSKK010000005.1, read as the reverse complement.
GGGGTTCTCCAAAATAGGCCTATTTTCAGGGATTAGGGGACAGAGAATCCGACAGAAACGTCGGGCCGCCGGGGCTGCTGAGCAAAGCCTGTTGGATGAAGCCGGCGATGTAGTCGATGGTTTCTTCCTCCTGGCGCAGGCCCAGATGAATCTGTTTGAACAGGCCGTTGCCGAGGCGCAGCGCCCGCAGCGGCCCGTAGCCCTGCACCAGCCACAGGGGCAACGCCGTTACCCCGCGCCGGGCCGCCACCATCTGCAGCATGATTTCCGTCATTTCCACCGTCTTGTGGGCGCCCACCTCCACCCCGGCCGGCCAGAGGAAGGCCGAGAAAATATCCAGCCGTTCCGGCGGCACCGGATAGGTCAGCAGCACCTCGCCGGCCAAATCGGCGGGCTCAATCCGCTGGCGCTCGGCGAGGCGATGGCCCGGGGCCACCACCAGCACCTGCTCATAGGGAAACACCGGCCGGAAGAGCAGCCCCTGCCGTTCCACCGGGTCGGGGGTGATGAGCAGGTCGATTTCATAGTGCAGCAGGGCCTCGGCGCCCTTGAACTGGAATTGCTGTTTCAAATCCATATCCACCAGCGGCCAGGCGGCCAGATAGGGTTCCACCACCGTCAGCAGCCAGCGATAGCAGGGGTGGCACTCCATGCCCAGGCGCAGCAGGCCCCGGCGGCCGCTGGCGAAGTGGCGGAGCTCGTCCTCCAGCTGGGCGAACTGGGGCAGGATTTTCTGGGCCTGCTGGTAGAGCCGCTCACCGGCCCGGGTCAGGCGCAGGCCGCGCCCCTGTTTCTGCCAGAGGCTGATGCCCAGCGCCGCCTCCAGCCGGCCGATGCTGTGGCTCAGGGCCGACTGGGATAAATAAAGCGCTTCGGCCGCCGCTGTGAGCGAACCGAAGCGCTTCAGGGCCACGATGATGGCCAGATGTTTGCGTTCGAGCACGGCCCTAGAACAGGCGCGCCAGGGTAATGCCCAGCCAGAGGGCGAAGACCGAGACGACGACGTTCAGCAGGCTGTGAATAAAGGCCTGGCCCCAGGCGCCGCGCTGGATAAGCACCAGCAGGTCGTAGGAGAAGGCCGAGAAGGTGGTGAAGGCGCCGCAGAAGCCGATGGTCAGCAGGAGCATCAGCCGGCGGTCATGGACCAGCACCAGAATGAGACCGAGCAGAAATGAACCGAGCACATTGACCAGCAGGGTTTTGCTCACGCCCAGGGGCTGTAGACCGAGGGCGTGGCGGCTGATGGCCCCGAGGGCCCCGCCGCAGCCAACCAGAAGCCAGGCGTTCATCTCAGGCCATCCGTTGCAGCATTTTTTCGCCACGCCGTTGGTGATAGAGGGCCATGAGCACATGGCCAACCACCAGGGCCGCCAGCACCCAGCCAAGCAGGCCGTGCCACTGGTTGCCGAGCTGAATCAGGGCCTCATTACCGTTTTCCTTGCCGAACTTGCGCGCCAGACCGATGGCCGGCACGGCGAACATCAGGCCATAGATGGCCAGGTGGCCGAGCTTGGCCAGCAGCCCCGAGGCCGGCCGGCGGGTGAAATTCACCAGCGCCCAGAGGAAACGCAGGCCGGTAACGCCGAGCAGAATCAGGCCCACCTGAACGTGATAGGCCATCAGATATTTATATTCCGGATTCTGGTTCTTCAGAATGACGATGGCGAACATGGCCAGATAGGCCAGGAACATCAGCCAGTGCAGGGCCCGGCTTACCAGACCATAGCGGATTGGATTGTCGAAAATTTGCATGGTTTTTACCTCATTTAGAAAAGAATCCGCAGTATAGCGGCAATGGCCGCCGGGCCCGAACCCCAGTAAGAACAGAGCCGAAATGGGTCCGGTGCCCAACGATGAAAAAAGATTAAGTTAAGCCGCCAAGGCCCGGGCGGCGCGGCTTTGCGGGCCGGGGCCGGGGCTAAACCGTCGCTTTTGATTTTTATGATTTCAAATGGATTTGATAAAAAAATCTGGCTGAAGGATAATCCTTGGACAGGCGTACAAGAATAAGAAAAAGGGTTGAAAAACCACGCACTTAGAGATTTTTCTGGTTTGTTCATAGAAGAGGAAATTCATCGTGTCTGCACCCAAAGTTGCGCTCGTCAGCGGCGCCCTCGGCGGCATTGGTACTGCCATCTGTGTTCGCCTGGCCCAGGACGGCTACAAAATCATCGCCACCGCCAGCCCCCGGCCCGACGAGGCGGCCCGCTTCGCCCGCTGGCTGGACGATAACAAGCTGAACCAGGAGCAGCTGCGCCTGGTCAGCTGCGATTTGGCCAATCACGAGGCCACCCAGACGGCCATCACCGAGGCCATCGCCGCCGAGGGCCGCATTGACGCCCTGATTAACAACGCTGGCATCACCCGCGACGCCAGCTTCAAGAAAATGAGTTTCGAGCAGTGGAGCGCCGTTCTGGATACCAACCTGAAGTCGCTCTACAGCGTTAGCCACCCGGTGTTCCTGAAAATGCTGGAACAGGCCAGCGGCCGCATCGTCAATATCAGCTCGGTGAACGGCCTCAAGGGCCAGTTCGGCCAGGCCAACTACAGCGCCGCCAAGGCCGGCATCATCGGCTTCACCAAGGCCCTGGCCCAGGAGGGGGCGCGGGTCGGCATCACCGTCAATGCCATTGCCCCCGGCTACACCGCCACGCCGATGGTAACGGCCATGAAGCCGGAGATTTTGCAGGCCATCGAGGCTTCGGTGCCGCTGCAACGGCTGGCCCAGCCCGAGGAAATCGCCGCCGCCGTGGCCTATCTGCTCAGCCCGGCCGCCGCCTACATCACCGGCGAGACCCTGTCCATCAACGGCGGCCTCTACATGCACTGATTTTTTTCCACGGAGCACTAACCATGTACAGCAATTTCTTTACGAGTCTGAACGGCCAATACCAGAACGCCTTTGCGCCCTATCTGAAATACAACCAGCTCATCGCCAAGAGCTTCGCCGACATCACCAACCTGCAGTTGGAATCGGCCCGCCAGTATGCCGAAATCGGCCTGGCCCAGCTGGCGGTCAATAGCCAGGTCTGCGACCTGCAAACCCTGACCACCAGCGGCATGAAGCAGCTGGAAACCATGACCAAACTCAGCCAGCAGCTCATCGAGGACGGCAAGAAGGTGGCCGCCCTGGCCAGCCAGTTCAAGGCCGATTTGGACCAAATCATCGCCGAAGCGGTTCCCACCAAAAAATAAACCGGCGGCGGGCTCCGGCCCGCCCGTCCTCAGGAGGGAACATGGAAGCCAATCCAAACCTGCACCAGCTCTTTAGTATCAGCACTGCCCTGCTGCGCAAGGTGCAGGATTTTTTCTACGGGGATAACCCGGTCAATGCGGCCCTGGCCCAAATCAACCAGCAGGATTTGCAGACGTTCTATGAAGCGCTCCGGCGCCAGCCGGCCAAGCTCATGGAACTGCAATTTCGCTGGTGGCAGGGCCAGCTGGACATCTATCGCAACGTGCTGGAACGGGCCGTGGACAAGGAACAGCCGCCGCTGGCCACGGCCCCGGCCGGCGACCGGCGTTTCATTAGTCCGCTCTGGCAGGAGCAGCCCAATTTTGACCTGCTGAGCCAGTCCTATCTGCACTTCAGCAAAATCGTGGCCGATATGCTGGACAGCGTCGAGGGCCTGAGCCCGGCCGTGCGCCAGCGGCTGCACTTTTTTACCCGCCAGATGATTAACGCCCTGGCCCCGAGCAATTTCCTCTGGACCAATCCGGAGGTGCTGCAACAGACGGTGCAGGAGGGCGGCATGAACCTGATTCGCGGCCTGGAAATCTTCCGCGACGACGTGGCCAACAGCGGCAAATATCTGCGCGTGCGCATGACCGGCGGCCAGTTCCAGCTGGGCAAAGATTTGGCGGCCACGCCGGGGGCGGTGGTTTTTGAAAACGACCTGTTCCAGCTCATTCAGTACGAAGCGCTGGGCGACGAAGTCTTCCAGACGCCGCTGCTGATTGTGCCGCCGTTCATCAATAAGTTTTATGTGCTGGACCTGCGCGAACACAATTCCTTCGTGCACTGGGCCCGCAGCCAGGGCCATACGGTCTTTCTCATCTCCTGGCGCAATCCCACCCAGCCGGTTAAAACCACCTACGAGGATTTGATGCTGGCCGGGGTGCTGGCCGCCACCGACGCCATCGAAGCCATCACCGGCGAACGCAAGGTGAACGGGCTGGGCTATTGCATCGGCGGCACGCTGCTGGCGGCGACCCAGGCCTACGCCGTGGCCAAGCGCGAGCGCCACAATCCCATCAAAAGCGCCACCTATCTGGCCACCATTCTGGATTTTGCCAACCCGGGCATGCTCGGCGTCTTTATCAATGAGCCGGTCATTCAGGCCATGGAGGCGCTGGACGCCCTGCAGGGCTTCTGCGACGGCCGCCATCTGGCCGTTACCTTCAGCCTGCTGCGGGAAAATACGCTCTACTGGAACTACTACATTGAGAACTATCTCAAGGGCAAGGAGCCGTCCCAGTTCGACATCCTCTATTGGAACAGCGACGGCACCAACATTCCGGCGGCGGTGCACAGCTTCCTGCTGCGCCGGCTCTATCTGCATAACGAGCTGGTGCAGCCGGGCAAAATCCGCATCGACGGCGTCGGCCTGAACCTGGGCCGGGTGAAAACGCCGAACTTCTTCATTTCCACCCAGGAGGACCACATTTCCCTGTGGCCGGGCACCTTCCGGGGCGCCGCCGCCCTGGGCGGGCCCAGCACGCTGCTGCTCGGCGAATCGGGCCACGTGGCCGGCATCATCAATCCGCCCAGCCGCAATAAATACGGCTACTACCACAACCCGGAACCCTTCGTGGACGAGGCCAGCTGGCTGGCCGGCGCCGAGTTTGTGAAGCGCTCCTGGTGGCTGGCCTGGCAGGAGTGGGTGCAGGCCTACGCCGGCGATAAGGTGCCGGCCCGGCCCCTGGGCAGCACGGACCATCCACCCCTGGCCCCGGCCCCCGGCTCCTATGTGCAGGTCAATCTCATCTGATTTTTTTACTGGAGATACGCAATGGAAGACATCGTTATCGTTGCCGCTAAACGCACCCCGATTGGCAGTTTCCTCGGCACCCTGGCCCCGCTGACCGCGCCCCAGCTCGGCGGCGTGGTGATTAAAAATCTGCTGGAAATTACCGGCATTGCCCCGGCCGATGTGGACGAGGTCATCATGGGCAATGTGCTCACCACCGGCATCGGCCAGAACCCGGCCCGCCAGGCGGCCATTGCCGGCGGCGTGCCCCTGGATAAGCCGGCCACCACGGTAAATGTGGTCTGTGGCTCCGGCCTGAAGGCCGTGCAAATGGCGGTGCAGGCCATCCGCAGCGGCGACGCCAATATTGTCATTGCCGGCGGCCAGGAATCCATGTCCCAGAGCCCCCACTTCATGCACCTGCGCAGCGGCGTGAAGATGGGCGAGGCCCCCCTGCTGGATTCCATGATTTTCGACGGCCTCACCGACGCCTACCACGGCTACCACATGGGCATCACCGCCGAAAACATCGCCGAACGCTACGGCTTCAGCCGCGAGCAGCAGAACGCGCTGGCGCTGGAATCCCAGCACAAGGCCAGCGCCGCCCGGGCCGCTGGCCATTTCAAAAATGAGCTGGTCAGTGTCAGCGTGCCCCAGCGCAAGGGCGAACCGCTGGTGCTGGACGAAGACGAGTACATCAAGGACAACGTCAGCCCCGAGGGCCTGGACAAACTGAAACCGGCCTTCCGCAAGGACGGCACCGTTACCGCCGGCAACGCCTCGGGCATCAACGATGGCGCCGCCGCCGTGGTGGTCATGCGTGCCAGCGAGGCCCAGAAGCGCGGTCTGCCGGTGCTGGCCCGCATTGCCTCCTATGGCGTAACCGGCGTAGAGCCAGAGGTGATGGGGCTGGGGCCGGTGGCCGCCGTCCGCGCCACGCTGACCAAGGCCGGCTGGCCGCTGGAATCGGTGGACCTAATCGAGGCCAACGAGGCCTTCGCCGCCCAGGCCCTGGGCGTGGCCAAGGAACTGAACTTCGACATGGCCAAGGTCAATGTGAACGGCGGGGCCATCGCCCTTGGCCACCCCATCGGCGCCAGCGGCTGCCGCATTCTGGTAACCCTGCTGCACGAGATGCAACGGCGCAATGTCAAACGTGGCCTCGCCACCCTCTGCGTCGGCGGCGGCATGGGCCTGGCCATTGCGGTGGAACGGCCCTAATCCCCCCCTTCCCCTCAGCTTGCCCCCGTCTGGGGGCTTTTTTTTGGGGCCAATGCCAAAGCCCCAAGGGAAGCGCTTCCCTTTTTCCAGTCCTCGCCGGCCGAAGCGCTTCGGCCCAGCGACCCGGTTGCCGATGATGAGTAGGCCCGGGCCGGGGCAGTCAAAACGAAGCGCTTCCCGGCCGGAACCGGCAAACCAGCCCAGCACTCCCCCTTTGCCTCCGGAAGGCTGGAAAACCGAAGCGCTTCATTTCCAAGGGCCGGCTTCTTCCTCTACCGAAGCGCTTCGGCCCAGTAACCCGGTTGCTGATGATGAGTAGGTCCGGGCCGGGGCAGTTAAAACGAAGCGCTTCCTCCGTTGCTGCTTTGACAATGGCCGCCCCGGGAGAGCGCTTCTTCAGTTCGGGCCGTTTTCCACTTCCTCCCTAATAACGAAGCGCTTTGGTTGGAAAACTCCAAAAGGGGGAAGCGCTTCGGTTGGCTGAATCCAATCCCTAAAGCAACGGCCAGCGCTGGAATCGGTTCGGAAGACCGAAGCGCTTACCCCCAGAAAGGTCGATGCCAGCGAAGCGCTTCCTTCTGGGCCAAGGGAATGAAGCGCTTCGGTTCCGAGAAATGCTTCATTTCTTTGACCCGTTCGCCGGGTTCCGCCTGGGGAAGCGCTTCGTTCTAGGAGCCAAAAAGGGGAGCGCTTCGGCCTGGGAAAAGGCTTGGCTGGCTCGGCCCCTTTGTCGGGTTCCAATCGAAAAGCCAGAAGCGCTTCGGTTGGGAAAGCCACCCGGCTTGGCCAGGTGCTCCGAACCGAAGCGCTTCCCTCGGCCTCGGGTCCAGTGCTTCCTTTAATCCTCACCGGCGCCAGCCGAGAAGGGCCCGTCCCCCAGCGAAGCGCTTCCTGATTCAGGAGATTGAAACGCTTCCGGGCCAAAACAACGAAAAGGGGAAGCGCTGCGCCGGGACAAAAAAAGAGCGCCTCCGAGGAAGCGCTCCCGTTTTTGCCGGTGAATCAGTGAGTTGGGCCGTTGCTGAGCAGAGCCATAGCCTCGATTTTATGGCCGTCCAAATCGCGGACGAAGCCACCGTAGTACTCCGGCCCGTAGTGGGGGCGGGGGCCGGGGGCGCCGTCATCACGGGCGCCGGCCTGGAGGGCCGCCGCGTGGAAGGCGTCCACCTGGGCCGGGCTGCTGGCCAGGAAGGCCACGTGGGTGCCGTTGCCGACGGTGGCCGGCTGGCCGTCCATGGGCGCCTGAATCCAAAATTCCGGGTAGGCGCGGCCATAGGCCACGGCGCCATGTTCGCTCAAATCCAGCACCCGCTTGATGCCCAGCGGCGCCAGCACCTTATCGTAGAAGGCCACGGCGGCGGCAAAATCATTGGTGCCCAGGGACACATGGGACAGGGCGCTCATGGGTTCATGCATAGGTTCAGTCATAAAAACTCCTAAAAGGTTGGGGAAAGGGTTATTACAGCACCACGGCCACGTAAAAGCTCACGTCGGCCCGGTAGGGCTGCTCCTGAAAGTGGTGGTAGCGCTCGAAACAGGGCCGTTCGGCCACCGCCAGCCCGGCCGCCACCACCTGGCTGAGCAGTTCCTGCCAGCACCGGCTATGCTGGGCCGGGGCCGTCAGCCTGCGCCGAATGAAGGCGTAGCTGCCGCCGGCCAGTTCCTGCCGTTCGACGGCGCCGCTGACCGTCGTGGCCGAGGGCACGCTCAGACCAATGTCCGTGCGGCAGCGGGCGGCCGGGGTTACCTCGGGGCTGTCGTGGTAAATGAAGAGGCGCTCGCCGCCGGCCAGGCCGTGGGCCTGGGCCCAGCGGTAGAGGCGGTTGGTGGCCACGTCGTAGCCCTGGCCATAGGGGCCGATGACCCGCACATAGGCCAGGGTGCGGGGGGCGAAATTTTCGGTGTTCAAATCCATGACACTCTTCGGTTCGCCTTCGCTGCCAGTATGCGGGGCGGCGCCGTTGGCGGCGTGTCCGTCCTTGTGCAAATGGTGTCCGATTTTGCTATGGCGCATGAGGGCGATATAGCTGGGCAAATCCGTGCAGCGCCGCAGTTCGCTGGCACTGATGCCGAAATGGGCCCTGAAGGCCTTGGCCAGGGCCTGGGAACTGCCATAGCCGTGCTCCAGGGCGAGGGCGGTGATGGGCGCCCGGCCGTAGAAGAGCTGGCGGGCCACGTTTTCCAGCCGCAGCCGACGTAAATAGGCGGCCAGGGTCTCACCGGTTACGGCGGTGAAGATGCGGCGGAAATGGTAGGGCGATAGGGCCGCCAACGCCGCAATGTGGGCTAAATCCGGCGGGTCGCGGTAGTGCCGTTCCAGCTGGCGAATAACCGGCTGGAGCCGTTGCTGGTAGTCGATGCGCACGGACACCCCTAGCCGAAGCGCTCCCGGAAGGCGCCCAGTACAGACTGGCTCGGGCTGCGGTCGTAGATGGCGAAGTGGACGCTGGCAAAGGGGTAAGCCTTGGCGGCCAGACCATCGGCCCAGGCCTGGGCCACATCGCGGGGATTGTTGCGGAAGACGCCGCAGCCCCAGGCGCCGAGGATAAGATGGCGGCAACCCCGGGCGGCGGCCAAATCTAATACATAGCCGGCGCGGCGCCGCAGGGTGGCGAGCACCGCCGGGCCGTCCTCCGGGTGTTTTTGCAGATGGGCGCCGGCGTTGGGGGCCGGGGCGGTGATGACATCGACGCAGAAATAATCGTCCAACCAATCATTCACGTGGAAAAAGGGCACCGCCGGCGAGTAAATCAGGTGGTCGGTGTAGAGCAGCGATTTCTGCCCCCGATTGGCTTCGTAATACTCCGGCGTTTGCAGCTGGCAGCGGTAGAGGCCGGAGCTGCGGCAGAGGTCTTCCTCCTGGGCACGGGCGCCGCCGAGGAAGCCACCGCCCGGGTTGCGCGCCGAGGCGAAATTCAGCAGGGCCACGGCCGTTTTGCCCGCGCCGACCACCAGGCGCCGGGCGGCGGCGCTGGTGCTTTCTTCGCCCACGCTGATGATGGGAACGGCGGCCGTGGCCGGCCAGCGGAGTTCGGCCAGTTCCGCCGGGCGGTAACAGCGGCTACCGGCCTCGGCGGCGCGCTGGGCGGCGCTGAAATCGACGATGGCGCCCCGGGGATTGGTGTAGCGACCGCACTCGCTGGCGGCCAGCACCGCTTCGGCCTGGGCTCTGAGTTCATCTCTCGGGTTACTCATGGGTTCCTCCTGACAAAAGGACTAAGTTTAAGGGGGAAGCGCTTCGGTATTTCCGGCAACGTTCAGAAAGAAATGCTTTCCCAGCCCCGCCCAGTTCAAAGGGGAGCGCTTTTCTATGGCCGTCAGAGCGAAGCGCTTCGCTCTGAATCTCCAGCCAGAAGCGCTTCGGGGCGGCGAAATCATCACCGGCCCGGCAAAGGGGAAGCGCTTCGGCCGGTGGGGCCCTAGAAAAACCGGGCCAGCCAGAGGCGTAGGCGCAGCCCCCAGCTGCTGCTCCAGCCGCTGGTGCTATAGAGCAGGCGGCCGTCCTTGACGATGAGGGCCGTCGGCACCACCCGCAGGTCGAGGCGGCGGAACAGCTCGCCGTCGGGGTCATTGGCCACCGGGAACGTCCAGCCGTGGCGCTTCATATAACTCTGCACCGCCACCGCATCGCCGGAGCGCAGGGCCAGGCCGATGACCGGATAGTCGGCGCTGAGGGCCTGCACCGCCGGCGTGGTGTGGCGGCAGAACACGCACCATTCGGCCCAGACGTAAATCAGCAGCGGCCCCGACCGTGGCGAGGGAAGCGGTTGCCGGGTTCCGGCGGGGCTCGCCGGCGTCCCCAGGGGAAGCGCTTCGCCCTGAAGGCTGTAAAGAACCGGCGGCAGGCTGATGTCCCGCCGGGGCGCCCGCCACCAGTCCAGGGCCAAAATCAGCAGCAGAAATAGCAGCCCCTGACCGAGCAGCCGGCCCAGCCGCCGGCGCCAGTGGTTGGGGCGTTTAGCCGGGCGCATCAGCCGGCCCCGGTGGCGTTGCGGCTTCGGGGCGGGGCGGTCCCGCTGTCTGGTTGGCCGGAGCCAGCGGGAACAGCGCCGGGGGCTGGGATTGGCTTCCTTTTCATCATTTCAGCCCGGCCTATTGGCCAGGGGGGCGCCCCTTCCGCCACTCTACAGACTAGCCCCGTTCTCATGATTTCAGCCCGGCTTTGGCGTTAGCTAAAACGGCACCCAAGGGAGCCGCTTCCACCCTTCGCCGAATTGGTCCCGTTCTCATGATTTCAGCCCGGCTTTGGCGTTAGCTAAAACGGCAAAATCCCCCCCGCTGAGATTTTCCGGGCGGGCGGTGGGGTCGATGCCGAGCGCTTCCAGTTCGGCGCTGGAAAAATAGGCCTTCAGCGACTGGCGCAGCATCTTGCGACGCTGACCGAAGGCGGTGCGGACGATGGCGTCCCAGGCGGCCTCGTCGGCGACGGCCCAGGCCGGGGCGGGCCGGGGGGTCAGGCGCACCACCGCCGATTGCACCCGGGGTGGCGGGCTGAAGGCCTCGGGGGGAATGTCGAAGAGCGCTTCGGGCTCGAAATGGCGTTGCAGCAGCAGGCTGAGGCGGCCGTAGTCGCGGTTGCCGGGTTCGGCACAGAGGCGTTCCACCACCTCCTTCTGCAGCATGAAATGCATGTCGAGGATATGGGCGCGGGCGGCGACGCAGTGGGCCAGAATGGGGCTGGACAGCTGATAGGGCAGGTTGCCGACCAGCCGCCAGCGGCCGGGGCCCAGGTCGTGGCGGAGAAAATCGCCGTGGATAAGATGCAGCTGGCCGAGGGGGGCGGCCTTGGCGCGCAGAATGTCAATCACCCGGCCGTCCACCTCCAGGGCGGTCAGGGCGCCGGCAACGCGCAGCAGGGGCAGGGTCAGGGCACCGAGGCCGGGGCCGATTTCCAGCAGGGCCTCGCCCCGCTTCGGATTAATGGCGTGAATCAGCTGGGCAATGACGCGCCCGTCGGCGAGGAAATGCTGGCCGAGCTGGGTCTTGGCTTTAACTTCAAAGGATTGTTTCATAGCAGTTTCTCCCGCAGCGGCCCCGCTGGGGGAGCCAGCAGGGCCTCGCCCCGCTTCGGATTAATGGCATGAATCAGATGGGCGATGACGCGCTCGTCGGCGAGGAAATGCTGACCGAGCTGGGTTTTGGCTTTAACTTCAAAGGATTGTTTCATAGCGGTTTCTCCCGCAGTGGCCCCGCTGGGGGAGCCAGCAGGGGTTGCAGCGCGGTGCTTGCTGGGCTTTTTAACGCCCGTGGGTCGTTCAAAAGCCATTCGCCCCGCTTCGGATTAATGGCGTGAATCAGCTGGGCAATGACGCGCCCGTCGGCGAGGAAATGCTGGCCGAGCTGGGTTTTGGCTTTAACTTCAAAGGATTGTTTCATGATGGGTTCTGGGTAATGGATTGGGGGGCCGAAGCGCTTCGGCGGAGAAACCCGGGCGGGCCGGTGAAAACAAACAAAGCGCTCGGGGGAGCGCTTCGTTGGGGCTAGCCTAGAGATTGACCTTCACAAAGGCCCCCTGGCGTAGATTCTGGAGGTTCTGCTGCCATTTTTCCTCCAGCCGCTGCATGAACAGGCCGACGCGGATACGCTGACGCAGCAGGGCTTCGCTGGCGTCCACCTGGCGCCGGTCTTTGACCCGAATCAGGTGCCAGCCGAAGGGCGTTTCAAAGGGCGGCAGCACCTGGCCGAGGGGCGCCCGTTCCAGGGCTTGGCCGAACTCCTCGCCGAGCTCCTCGGCATTGACATAGCCCATTTCGCCGCCCTTGGCCGCCGAGGCGCTGTCCTCGGAATAGCGCTGGGCCAGGCTGGCGAAGTTGGCGCCGCCCTGGAGCTGGCGGTAGATGGCCTCGATTTTTTCCTTGGCGCCGGCGTCGTGGCCGCGCACGAGAATCTGCGCCACATCGGCCTCGGTGGTTTTCACGGCCTTGCCCTCCTCGCCGCCGGCCGCCCGGGCCGCCACGCGCAGGAAGTGCATGCCGTCGGAGTCGATGACCGGCGTCGCGCTGACCTCGCCCACCGGCAGGTTCGCCAGCACCCGGGCAAAGCGCGGCGGCGCCTGGAGCAGATTCACCTGGCCCAGACTGTTAAAGCGGGCATTGGGCAGCAGCTGGGCGGCGGCCTGCAGATTGTTGTGGGTCTGGCGCAGGGCGCCGGAAACCTGCTGCAGCAGCTTTTGAATCAGCGGCCCGCGCTGCTCCGGCGTGCCCGGCGGCAGCGGCAGCAGCAAATCTTCCACCTGCAGGGTGGTGTCCGCCTTGTAGGCCAGCTGGGCGATTTGGTCGTCGATTTCCTCCTCGCGCACGCTGATTTCCGGGGCCACGGCCTCCATCTTCATCTTTTCCTCCAGCAGGCTCTGGGCCAGATGGCGGCGGTATTCCACCGCGTTCAGGCCCATTTCCCGCTGCAGTTTCTGCAGCAGGGCGCCGGTGCTGAGCTGGTTCTTGGCGGCCACCTCGGCCAGGGCGCCGTCGATTTCCTCGTCGCTGACGCTGATATCGTTGCGCGTGGCCAGCTCCTGCAGCAGCTGGCGGCGAATGAGTTCCTCCAGCAGCTGTTTTTCCGGAATGCCGGCCGGGGCCGTCCGCCGCAGCAGGGCCAGTTCCCGGCGCACCTCGTTTTTACTCAGGGCCCGATTGTTAATAATCAGGCCCACATCGTCGCCCCGGGCCCCGCCGGCGCTGGCATAGTCGGCGGCGGCCACGGCTCCGGCCGCTGTAGGGGCGGCCCAGTTCAATTTGCGCGCCACGGCGGCCCGATTGCCGCCGGCACCCCGGTTGGCCCCGGTGGCGATTTTGGCCCGACGGCCGGGGGCTGGTTTAGCCGTCGGCTTGGTGGCGCTGGCTTTTGCCACCGGCTTGGTGGCATTGGTTTTGGCCGGGGCGGCTTTGGCGGCCGGGGCCGGGGCTGGCTTGGCCGGGTTGGTTTTTAAAGTTTTGGGGGCCTTAACGGCAACCGCCGCCTTGGTCGGGGCGGCGGTGCTGGGGAGGGAAGCGCTTAGCGCCAGAAACAATGCCAACGGAAGATGGGCACGCATTAGAACTCCTTAATCTCGTTTTTTAGAAGGGCATCGGCACTGCGACCAGCGCTGCCCAGACCTTTGAAAATGAACTCCAAGTATAGCGTATTGTGCCGGCGGCTATCGCTGGGGGCATTGCGGTAGCGCTTGCCGGCCAGACGCCAGGACCAGCAGCAGTCGTTGTATTCCACCCCGGCGATGCTATTGAAGGAGCGCTTCTCCGCCAGCGAATAATCCTGGCGGAAAAAGGTCTGCCAGCGGTCATTGAAGCGCCAGCGGCCCTGCAGGGAAATCTGGTCGAAGCGGTCGCGGTGGTAGCGGTGGGCCAGCGATATAAACTGCTCCGGGCCGAGCTTGAAGCGCAAATCGACGCGGTTGTAGTGCAGCTGGCGGTCGCTATGGTTGTAGAGGCTGAGGCCGGCCAGCTCCCAGCGGTCATTGATTTGATAGTTGAGTTCACTGGCCAGCAGCCGTTTGTCCTGCAGGGCCGAAGCGCTTCCCAGCCAGCGGCTGCGCGGCCGGGACAGATATTGCACCGTCCCCAGGGACAGGCGCAGTTTTTCGCCGCCGTCGTCGTTGTTGAGCAGGCGGGTGGTGAGGGCGGCGCGGATTTCATTGTTGTCGGCCACCCGGTCGCCGCCGGTGAACCAGTTTTCCCGGAACAGGTTCGACCAGCTCAAGCTGGCGTTGCTGGTGTCGAAGAGTGGGTAGGCGCTCTGGTCGAGGAACGGCGTGTAGACATAGAAGAGACGCGGTTCCAGGGTCTGGGTGAAGCGCTTCGTGTTGCGCTCAAAAATCAGGCCGCTGTCCAGGCTGAAGGTGGGCAGCAGCCGGTACAGCCGGTCCCCGTCGTTGAGCTGGTAGTAGCCGCCGTTGATGCTGAGGCGCGGCTTGAGATAGCCCTGGGCCCGGCGCAGCTCATAGTCGGCGCTGAGCTCGCCGTTGAAGCGGTTGCCGCTGATGTCGTGGCGCTTATAGAAATAGGTGGCCTCGCCCCGGGCGCTGACGGTGAAATCGCCCCGTTGCCACTGATTTTGATAGGACAGCTGGGGCAATTTGCTGTGCGGCTTGTCCCAGACCTCCGGGTCGGAGATTTGGTAGTCCTGCACCTCCAGCTGCCAATGCTGGCCGTAGCGCGTGCGCCAGTGCCGTTCCAGGAACCAATCGTTGGTTTCAGTAAGGCCCGAGCGGAAATCGTTGAGATAGTGCACGTCGGACACCTGCTGGAGGTGCAAATCGCTGTGCCAGCGGCCGTAAACATACTGATGCTGCCAGCTGCCGTGCCAGCGCTTGTGCGGCTTGTTGTTCCAGAGAAAGGCGCCGTTGAGCTGGCCGCGCTGGCGTTCGCCGAGGTAGCGCAGCTCGCCCTCGGTCATCAGGCCCTGCTTGGTCATCGGCCGCAGGGTGGTGGTGGCGTCCAGGTTGGGGGCGATGTTCCAGTAGTAGGGCACGGACAGTTCCAGCCCCCGGTTGCTGCTGGTGTAGAGGTTGGGGGTGAGGAAACCGCTCTGGCGGCCGGGGCCGATGGGATAGGAGAAATAGGGCAGATAGAGCACCGGCCAGCCGCGCAGCCGGAAGGTCATGTGGCGGGCGATGGCCCGGTTCTGGCGCCGGTCGAGGGTGAGGCTGGCGGCCTGCAGGTGCCAGTCGGGATTGATGCGGTTGCAGGTGCTCCAGGTGGCATTGGCCATTTGGTCAAGGTGCTGGTTCTCGTCGATGTGGACATCGTCGGCGGCCCCGCTGGCCTGCTGTTTGTCCAGATAGTATTCGGCCCGGCGGAAATGGGCCGTCTTCTCGCGCAGATTGAATTGCACCCCCTGGCCGCGAATCACCGTCTGCGGGTCGGCGAAGACGGCGTCGCTGGCGATGCTGCCCATTTCCAGGGCCGGTGAATACTGCACCGCCGGCGCCGTGAAGCGCTTCTCACCCTGGGTCAGCACCACGCCGCCGCTGAGCTGGGCCGACTGGTAGTTGCCCTCGGCGGCCTCGGCCTGCACCCGGACAAAATCATCGTGGAAGCGCTCGGGGTTCAGGGCCGCCACCAGCGGGTCAACGGGGCACTGTTGCCCCCAGAGCAACGGCGCCCCCAACAGGAGAGGAAGGGGAAGGATTTTCACGGTGCAGGTCTCGGTTAAAAGGCCGCTAGTGTAGCCGAAGCGTCCGGGGAAAAATCTTATAATTGGCGCTTTTCACCGTGGAGGAACCCATGTCCCAGATTAAAGTCCGGCGCGCTCTGCTGAGCGTCTCCGATAAAAGCGGCCTCATCGAACTGGCCCAGCGGCTGCACGCCCTCGGCATCGAGCTGCTCTCCACCGGCGGCACCGCTGCCACGCTGACGGCGGCCGGACTGCCGGTGATTGAGGTCAGCGCCTACACCGGCTTTCCGGAGATGATGGCCGGCCGGCTGAAAACGCTGCATCCGAAGATTCACGGCGGGCTACTCGGCCGGCGCGGCGAGGACGACGCCGCCATGGCCGCCTCGGACATCGGCGCCATTGATTTGCTCGTGGTCAATCTCTATCCCTTCGCCGAAACCATCGCCAAACCCGGCGTTAGCCTGGCCGAGGCCATCGAGAACATCGACATCGGCGGACCGGCCATGCTGCGCTCGGCGGCGAAAAACCATGCCAGTGTCGGCGTGGTAACCAGTCCGGCCGACTATCCGGAGCTGCTGGAGGCCCTGGAAAACGACGCCTTCGATTTGGCCCTGCGCCAGCGCCTGGCCCTGAAGACCTTCCAGCATACCGCCAGCTATGACCGGGCCATCGCCAACTATCTGGAACGGCAATTTGCCGGCGGCAACGAACTGCCGGACAATCTCAGCATCGAATTTCACTGCCGCGAACGGCTGCGCTATGGCGAAAACCCGCACCAGCGCGCCGCCTTCTACGTGGGCAGTCGGCCGGTGGGCCTGGGCAGTGCCCGCCAGCTCCAGGGCAAGGCCCTGTCCTACAACAACATCGCCGACGCCGACAGCGCCCTGCAGACCGTGGCCCGCTTCAGTGAACCGGCCTGTGTCATCGTCAAGCACGCCAACCCCTGCGGCGTGGCCATCGGCGAAAACCTGTTCAGCGCCTACGACCGCGCCCACCGCTGCGACCCCACCAGTGCCTTCGGCGGCATCATCGCCTTTAACCGGGGCGTCGATGCGGAGGTGGCGGCGGAAATCGTCGCCCGCCAGTTCGTCGAAGTGGTACTGGCGCCGACCTTTACCCCCGAGGCCCAGGCCATCTTCGGCCAGAAGGTCAATGTGCGCCTGCTGGAGGTGAGCGCCAGCGACTGGCCCGACGGCCGCGCTTGGCAGCTGACCGGCCTGCGCAGTGGCCTGCTGGTGCAGGAGTGGGACAACGGCACCGTCCGCGACGGCGATTTGCAGGTGGTCAGCGCCCGCGAACCCACCGCCCGGGAGCTGAACGACCTGCTCTTTAGCTGGCGCGTGGTGCGGGCGGTGAAATCCAATGCCATTGTGCTGGCCCGGGATTTGGCCACCCTCGGCATCGGCGCCGGCCAGACCAGCCGAGTTTTCGCCACCCGCATTGCCGTGCTCAAGGCCCAGGATGAGGGCTTCGATTTGACCGGCACGGTGCTGGCCAGCGATGCCTTTTTCCCCTTCCGCGACGGGGTCGATGCGGCCGCCGCCGTGGGGGTGAAGGCCATCATTCAGCCCGGCGGCTCCGTCCGCGACCAGGAGTGTATCGACGCCGCCAACGAACACGGTCTGGCGATGATTTTCACCGGTATGCGCCACTTTAAGCACTAGGCGCTTCCCGTCGCCTGGGGCTGCCCCGTGGTGGTCAGCCCGGCGGCTCCGTCCGCGACCAGCCCCCAGCCCTTTCGGGGGCTTTTTTATGGGCGCACTTCAGCCCCGGCCCGTTGCAACCGAAGCGCTTCCCTCCACCCGAGCCCGGGTAACGAAGCGCTCCCCCTTTTATACCCCGGCCTTGTCTGATTCAACTCACCGAAGCACTTCGGTAAAAGACTTTCCCCAGCTCGAAGCGCTTCCTTTCTCCTGACCTAATGGAATGAAGCGCTTCTCGCCCAACTCTAGGTTCAGAGCGAAGCGCTTCGAGTTGGGAAACTGTTAAGACCGAAGCGCTTCCCCCGGCGCTGGCCTATCATTCCCCCTTTTTCGGAGGAATCATGAATCTTCGTCCCCTGCTCGGTG
The DNA here is from genome assembly GCA_963532425.1 of uncultured Cardiobacteriaceae bacterium. GTDB lineage: Bacteria > Pseudomonadota > Gammaproteobacteria > Cardiobacteriales > Cardiobacteriaceae > CAUSKK01. The sequence goes on along the minus strand of CAUSKK010000005.1, from coordinate 55,804 downwards.
CCCTGTTGGCCGTCCTGCTGCTGCCCGCCTTGGCCTGGAATCGCAGCGAACTGGTGAAGGACGGCCGCGCCCAAATCGGCCTGACCACCGGCTATGACGCTAGCTATCGCGTCCTGGCCTATCCCAACGGCGACGTGCCCATGACCAGCGGCGTGTGCACCGATGTGGTTGTCCGCGCCCTGCGCCTTCAGGGCATCGACCTGCAGCAACGCGTCCACGAGGACATGCGCGCCCATTTCCGCCTCTATCCCCAGCGCTGGGGACTGAAGGGCCCCGACCGCAACATCGACCACCGGCGCGTGCCGAATCTGCAGGTCTACTTCCAGCGCCACGCCCGGAGCCTGCCCCCGACCCGCGACGCCCAGGACTACGAGGCCGGCGACATCGTCAGCTGGAATCTGCCCGACGGCCGGCCCCACATCGGCATCGTCTCCGACCGCAAGGCCGAGGACGGCACGCCGCTGGTTATTCACAACATCGGCGCCGGCGTCCAGGAGGAGGACATGCTCTGGAGCTTCAAAATCACCGGCCACTATCGCCCCGACCCGGCCCGGAAAGCCCAGCCACCGAAAACCAGCCGGCCCGACTGAGCGCCGGGCTTCGTTTCTGGCCGGCGGCGGCCCGGCCGTTCGCGCCAAAAAAAATTAATCGGAGGCTTCAAGAAAAGGCGGCGGGCAATTGCGCGGCGGGCAAAAACTGTTTTACATTACCGAAAGGCAATTTTTGCCCCCTTCTCAACTTCCCAATGAGGCAAATATGACAGTGGAAAAACAAAGTTTTGATGTGGTACTGGTTGGCGGTGGCATCGCCAGCATTACGCTGGCCACCTATCTGCAGGAGCTCGCGCCCCAGCTGCAACTACTGCTGCTGGAACAGGGCGAAACCCTCGCCCTCGAAAGTACCGACGGCTGGAACAACGCCGGCACCGGCCACGCCGGCTACGCCGAACTCAACTACTGTCCGGAAAATCCCGATGGCTCGGTGTCCACCAGCCGGGCGGTGAACATCATGGAACAGTTTGAAATCTCCCGGCAGTTCTGGGCCTCCCAGGTGAAAAACCAGCGGCTCCAGGACCCGAAAACCTTCATTCACCCCACCAACCATATGGCCTTTGTCTGGGGCGAAGCCAACGTGGAATATATGCGCCGCCGCCATGAGGCTTTGCAGAAACACCCGCTCTTCGCCGACATGGAGTTTTCCGCCGACCCGGAACAAATCAAAAACTGGGCGCCGCTGATTATGGAAGGCCGCGACCCGAACCAGCCCGTGGCCGCCAGCCACAGCAGCGAGGGCACCGACATCAACTTCGGTGAACTGACCCTACAGCTGGCCGCCGCCCTGGGCAGCCGGCCCAACTACCAGCAGCGGCTGCAGCAGCGCGTTATCGGTTTCCGCCAGCAGGCTGATAAAAGCTGGGACATTGAGGTCATGAATCTGAAGACCTACCAGCGCTACACCGTCAACGGCAAATTTGTCTTCATTGGGGCCGGCGGTGCCAGCATCAGCCTGCTGCAGAAATCCGGCATCGCCGAGGCCAAGAACTACGCCGGCTTCCCGGTGGGCGGCCAATTCCTGCTCATCGACAAGCCCGCCCTGGCCGCCCGCCACCCGGCCAAGGTCTACGGCAAGGCCGAACAGGGCGCGCCGCCGATGTCCGTTCCCCACCTGGATTTGCGCAATCTGGACGGCAAGCAAATGCTGCTCTTCGGCCCCTTCGCCCTCTTCAGCACCAAATTCCTGAAGCGCGGCTCCTGGCTGGATTTCTTCAAGTCCATTCGCCTGAGCAACCTGGGCGCTATCCTGCGCGTCGGCTGGGACAATCTCCACCTGATTAAATATTTGGTCGGCCAGGCCCTGCTCAACGACGCCGCCCGCCAGCGCGAAATTGCCAAGTATTTCCCCAACGTGCGCCGCGAGGACTGGGAGCTGATTACCGCCGGCCAGCGCGTGCAAATCATCAAAAAAACCGCCGAGGGCGCGAAGCTGCAGTTCGGTACGGAAATCGTCTCCAGCGCCGACAAGAGCTTTGTAACCCTGATGGGCGCCAGCCCGGGGGCGTCCACGGCGCCGGCCATCATGCTGAACGTGCTGCGCGATGCCTTCGCCACCCTCTACCAGCAGAACCACTGGGAGGAGAAATTGGCCGAGCTCATTCCCTCCTATGGCCGTAAAATCAACGAAGACCCGGCCCTGGTGCAGCAGGTGCGCGGCTACATTAATAAGTGGCTACAGCTGAAAGCTTAGTTTTTCGGGCCCGCTGGGCCCTTTTTTTGGAGTAAAAACATGGCAGTAAAATTGCAAAAGGGAGGCAACGTCAGCCTCAATAAGGAAGACCCGAATCTGAGTGAACTGCTCATCGGCCTGGGCTGGGACGCGCGCAGCACCGACGGCACCGAATTTGACCTGGACGCCAGCGCCTTTCTGCTCGGCCCCGGCGACAAGGTGCGCAACGACCAGGATTTCATCTTCTACAACCAGCTGCAGAGCGTCGATGGCAGCGTCAAGCACACCGGCGATAACCGCACCGGCGAGGGCGACGGCGACGACGAGAGCATTCTTATCCAGCTGCTGAAGCTGCCGGCGGACGTGCAGAAAATCGCCATCACCGTAACCATTCACGAGGCCGAGGCGCGCAAACAGAACTTCGGCCAGGTGAAAAATGCCTTTGTGCGCTGCGTCAATCAGAAGACCGGCGGCGAAATCGCCCGCTACGATTTGGCCGAGGACGCCTCCATCGAAACGGCGATGATTTTCGGCGAAGTCTATCGCCACAACGGCGAATGGAAATTCCGCGCCGTCGGCCAGGGCTATTCCGGCGGCCTGCGGGCGCTGGCGCTGAACTACGGCGTACACGTCTAGCCTTTGAGTTTTACGACCAGAAACCACGTGGGTGCAAACCCACGTTTTTTTATGTCGCGCGCTTCCCCCTCCGACCGGCCTCGGCGCCTCTGACTGCAAGTCGGAGCCGCCGACGTCGCCCCAGCTCCCGTTTCCCCCCCTGCTGGGGTTCAGAATGAAGCGCTTCAAGCTCCGAAGGAGCGCAGAAGCGCAGCGAGCCACGCCGTGGCGCAGCAACCGCTTCCCTTTTTCTGCAGCTGGAAAATCTATCCCTTCAGGCCGAAGCGCTTCGCTCTAAATAAAGAGTTCCCCGGCTGAAGCGCTTCCTTCTGGGCTGTGAGCCTGAAGCGCTCCCCCTTTCTACTAGTAAAAAAGGATTGGCTGGAAACGAAGCGCTTCCTGCTGGCGGCCCAGTTAGAAGCGCTTCAAGCTCCGAAGGAGCGCAGAGGCGCAGCGAGCCACGCCGTGGCGCAGCAACCGCTTCCTTCTTTCTAGTTTTCAACGAACAAAGCGCTTCCTTTTAATAGGACTGCTGGAACCGAAGCGCTTACTCCCAGCGGCGGTAAACCTCGCCGAAGGGCAGCCGCGACCGTTCGCCGTGGAGGCCGCGCTGGGGGTGGCGGATGCCGCAGGCCACCACCAGGCTGATTTCCGCGCCCCGGGGCAGGCGTAGCGCCCGGCGCAGGCGGCGGCTGTCGTAGCCCTCCAGCGGGCAGGTGTCATAGCCGGCCTCGGCCATGGCCAACATAAAGGTTTGGGCCGCCAGGGCGCAGCTCCTGTGCACGCCGATGCGCACGTCGGCCGCGCTGACCTCCCGCCACACCGGCCGGCGCAGGCCCACCAGGGCCGCCCCAAGCGACCGCAGCAGGCCGAGCAGGCCGCCCTGGGCATAGACCAGCGGCAGCCAGCGCTGGTAGAGGCGCCGTTGCTTGGCGAGGCGCTCCTCCAGCTTGGCCGGCGAACTGTGGCTGCTGAGATTGTCCTCGGCCCGGCGCAGCACCGCTCGGCAGTGTTCCCGGGCCTTGTCCTGGCGGCAGACAAAAACCACCAGCTGGGCCGCCGTCGCCGCCGGCTGCTGGTTCAGACAGATGGGCACCAGCGCCTTTAGCAGCTCGGCATTGCTGATGTGGTGGAATTCGTAGAGCTGGAGATTGGCGGCGCTGGGGGCCAGGGTGGCCTGGCGCAGACAGTCCCGCACCGTCTCCGGATTCAAAGGCTGGAGAAAATCAAAATGGCGGACGGCCCGGCGCCGTTGGAGTAGGTCAATGAGCATAGCTAAATCCTGGGTTAAAAACGTCCGGGGCCCGGCCGCCGGGGCGTTTTGCATGGCTGAAGGGCACAGCATACAATCAGCGCCTTCAAGTGAACAGCAGGAAAATCTATGTCCCCAAGCTCCCTTCATACCTTCGTCCAGCGTTTCCCCCGGCTCTGCACCCCGCGCCCCCGGGAGTGCCACAAGGGCGACTTCGGCCATCTGGCCCTGCTCGGTGGCAGCCCCGGCTTCAGCGGGGCCCTGGTGCTGGCCAGCACCGCCGCCGTCCAGCTCGGCGCCGGCCGGGTCAGCGCCGTTTTCTGCGAGGAAAAGCTACCCCAGCCCTATCTGCCCGGCTATCCCGAAGTCATGCTGGCCACCAGTAACCACGTGTTCAGCAACGACCATATTGACAGCTGGGTCATCGGCTGTGGCCTCGGCACCAGCGCCGCCGCCGCCTTCATTCTGGCCCGCACCATCAAACACTGTGCCGGCAAGAATCAGCCGCTGCTGCTCGATGCCGACGCCCTGAATCTGCTCGCCCGGGACGCCGATTTGAGCGCCCTGCTGGCCCGCAATGCCAATCTGCACGTGCTCACCCCCCACCCCGCCGAGGCCGGCCGGCTGCTCGGCGTCGATGCCGAAACCGTCCAGCGCGACCGCCGCGCCGCCGCTCTGGAGCTGGTGCAGCGCTTCCACGCCTGGATAGTGCTCAAGGGCTGCCGGACGTTGATTGCCAGCCCCGAGGGCCAGCTCTGGGAAAACGACAGCGGCAATGCGGCCCTGGCCAGCGGCGGCAGTGGCGACGTGCTCGCCGGCATGCTCGGGGCCCTGCTGGCCCAGCGTCTGCCACCGGAGGAAGCGCTTCCCGGCGGGGTCTGGCTCCACGGGGCCGCCGCCGACAGTTACAACGACGGGCCGGTGCCGCTGATTGGCCTGCGCGCCTCGGAGCTGGCGCCGGCCGTCCGTCGTCTACGCCAACAGGCCACTTTGCTGGCCCTTAACCATCAGGAGAAACCATGAAAAAAATCCTCAGTCTCGGCCTGCTCGCCAGCGCCAGCCTCTGGGCCGACCCCATTACCCCGAGCTGGTACGCCAGCAGCGGCCGCGACAGCGACGCCATCACCCCCAGCGCCGATATCCAATTCGGCGACCAGCGCCCCGGCGGTCAGCCCCAGGCCGTTTCCAACACGGGCGAAACGCGGGTGGCCCCCCGGCCGAGCGCGGCGGCCTCCTACAACCAGGTCATGGGCCAGCCGGGTTCAAATAACTCCGTTCCCGTCGTTACCGACCCGGCCCGGCTGACCCCGGCCCCGGCCGGCTATGACCGGCGCATCGAAATCGACCCGGCCGCCGGCTTCGGCACCGCCACGGCCACACCGCCGGGCTATGACCCCCGCATCGAACGGGGGCTGGGTGCCAGCAGCGCTAGCAGCGTCAGCTCCGGCAACAATCCGCCGCCGGCCGGCAACGGCAAGAGCGCTTCCTATAACCGGCTCTTCGCCGACAACGGCCCCGGCGCCGACGAACTCAGCCCCCTGGACGCCACCGCCCCGCTGGGAATACCCCGGGACGGCCGCAGTCCGGAGCAGGTGGCCGGCGATTTCACCCTGGCCCTCTATCGCGGCGACGGCCCGGCCCTGGCGGCGCTGCTGCGCGTGCCGCCCCACATTGGCGATGCTCAGGTCTACCGGGCCCGGCTGGCGCGCTGCTTCCAGGAACAGCGGCCGAAAACCCCGCCGGCGCCGGTGCAGATTGTCCGCAGCACGCCGGTGCAGGGCAGCGATGGCCAGCTGGAGGGCGTCCGCCTGACCGTGCGCCAGGCCGACCATAGCGAGGTGGAATTGCCGCTGGTGCCGCTGCAGGAGAGCGATGAGGGCTGGCGGGTGCTCAAGGGCGAGGTGGATTTTGGCTGCGCCGCCAGCGTCAGTTCCCTGGCCCCGGGCGATGCGGTGCGGGCCGAGCTGGCCCGCCGCGATGCCAGCCGTTTCGCCGACCTGAACATTGATGAGGTGCGCTATGACGACGGCGAAAACACCGCCACGGTGAAGGTCAGCAATGGGCAATTTAGTGGGAAGTTTCGCGCCATAAGAAGTGGCGAGAACTGGGTGGTGCAGGGTGAAGTGCCCTAAAGGGCTTGGCCCTTGGCGCGGTGCTGCCGCGTTCGCGCCGTTCGCAGTGGCGAAAACTGGCTGGTGCAGGGTGAAGTGCCCTGAGCCAGCTCGGCCCCTAGCGCGGTGCTGCTGCGTTCGCGCCATAAGAAGTGGCGAGAACTGGCTGGTGCAGGGTGAAGTGCCCTAGATAAGGAAGCGCTTCGGCACCGGGCATCACAGGCCGCTAAACAAAGGCCACTAAAGGGAGCAGCCGCTCCCTTTTTTTTGACCGAAGCGCTTCGGCCCTGGAACCGGACTAAATCGAAGCGCTTCGTTCTAAAAATCCCGAAAGGAAGAAAACGGTCCCTGGGGTGAAGCGCTTCCGGCTGGTTCAGGTTTCCAGAGTGAAGCGCTTGCTAATCGGCGAACGGTCGCGGCCCAAAAGGAAGCGCTTCGGTTTGTCCCTTTGGAACGGCGGCTTTCCACAACGAAGCGCTCCCCCCTTTGCTGGGCTGATGATTTTGAGCTATCGGGCCGAAGCGCTTCGGTTTAATAAACCGGTTAAGCGGCAACGGTGAAGATGGCCGGCGCCGCCAATGGCAATTCGCCGAGCCGAAGCGCTCCGTTAAACCGGGTTAGGGCGGTAGAAGCGCTTCCCTCAAAGAAGATTGCCCGGCTTGAAGCGCTTTTCTCTTGCCAACGAAGTTAAAGCCGAAGCGCTCCCGCTTTTAAAGCTGTGGGAAGAGGACAACGCTAACGAAGCGCTTTCTTCCGAAATGAAGCCAACTGGCCCCAATCCATCGCTGCCACCAAAACGCTTCGTTTCAGAACGGGCCAGTCTTCCGAGCTGAGGCGCTTCCTCTATTCCAGCGGGAAGTGCTTCGCCAGAAATCAAGAGGGCCCGGGGAATAAAGCGCTTCCTTCCAGGGTTAATTCAACCCGTCGCCGCCACCGAAGCGCTTCGTTCTGAAATCCCGAAAGGGAGAAAACGACCCCCGGGGCGAAGCGCTTCGGCCCGGAAGGTTGTTTTCCACCCAATGGGGTTTTCTGCACCCTCCGGCCGAAGCGCTTCGGCTGGCACGGTTAAATCTAAAGAAAGCGCTTCCCCCGGTCCCGCTACTTTTTTCCAGTTTTCCCAGAGCGAAGCGCTTCCCAACCGGAAGCCGATAGCCGGCCCGGGACTTTCCAAAATTGAAGCGCTTCGCCCTGGGCCAGCGCACTCCCCCGGCCGAGGGCGGTCTTTTTGAGGGAGCGCTTCGGTGGCCGTTGGGAATGAAGCGCTTCGTTCTAAAAATCCCGAAAGGGAGAAAACGCTCCCGGGGCGAAGCGCTTCGTTCCAGGCGGCCGGGGCCGGTGATGATGAAAACCGGCGATGGGGGGAGCGCTTCGTTCTGGCGCGCCAGCAATAGCAGCCCGCCGTAGCGCTGCGCCAGTTTGAGGGGGAGCGCTTCCCCTTTTTTGGTCAGCTTTCGGCGGGAAGGCGGCTTTCCGGATTGAAGCGCTTCGTTCCAGATGGCCAAACTGAAGCGCCTCCTTGGCCCGACCCATTTACCGGGTTTTAATAGGGAAGCGCTTCGGCTGGAGGAAGCGCTTCGTTCCAGATGGCCAATCCGAAGCGCTTGGGGATTTAAAGACTCTTGTCAGAGAAGCGCTTTGGGCTTTTAGCACTGCCCCTGGCGAAGCGCTCCCCCTGTGGCCAGTGGCTATCCAAACCCCAGAACCGAAGCGCTTCATTTTTCCCGCCGGCCGGAACGAAGCGCTTCGTTTAAAGGCGGCCGAGGAGAATTTCCCGCCACAGCGCCGCGCCAGATAACGGCGGGTTGGCGGTGTTCCAACCCTTGAGAATGAAGCGCTTCGACCGGGCCGGCCGCTTTTAAATCAACCCCGGGCCGGGAGGGGGAAGCGCTTCTTCTATGGGAAGACAGCAGCTAGCGGGAACGGCAAAATCAGCGTTCCAACCCGAAGCGCTCCCCCTCCCTAAAATAAAAATCCCATTTTCCGAGGACTAGACCATGCCCCGTTTCCAGGCCATTTTTAGCGACATCGACGGCACCCTGTTGAACCCCCAGCATCAGCTCAGCCCCCGCAACCGGGCGGCGGGCCGGGCGGTGGTGGCGGCGGGGATTCCCATTGTGCTGGTATCGGCGCGGCCGCCGGCGGCCATGCGTCCACTGGCCGAAGCGCTCGGCCCCGGCCTGCCGCTGATTGCCCTCAATGGCGCGCTGATTCTCGACGGCGCCGACCGGATTATCCAGCAGCGGGCGCTCAGTCCGGCGGCCCTGGCCACCCTGGCCACGCTGCTGGCCGAGGCCCCGGCGCTGCTGCGCCATGACTACTGCGGCCGGCACTGGTACTGCGCCGACCCGACCCACCCCCGCTGCCGCCGGGAAACGGCCATCATCGGCCTGGAGCCGGAACCCCGGCCCGCCGCCCCGGGGCCGGTGCACAAGGTGCTGCTGCTGGGCCCCGCCGCCCTTATCAGCCATTGGGCCGAACGGCTAGGGGCGGCCCTGCCGACACTGAATGTGCAACGTTCCAAGGCGGACTATCTGGAAATTACCGCCGCCGGCGCCGACGAGGCCGAGGCCCTGCGCTGGCTCTGGGCCCGGCAGGGTTGGCATCCGGCCCGGCTGCTGGCCCTGGGCGACGGCGACAATGACCTGCCGCTGCTCAAGGCCGCCGCCGACGAGGTGGCCCCCAGCAACGGCGACGATGGCTGGGCGGTGGTATTGGAACGGGAGTTTTTGGCCTGAAGGGGGGCCGGCGCAAAAAAAGCGCTTCCCGGGGGAAGCGCTTACTGAAATGGATGGAATGAAGCTAGGGGGTCGGCGGGCCCGGGGCCTCTAGCCGGCCACAGTCGATGTTTTTGCCGTATTGGGCGATGAGTTCGGCCGCCCGGACTTCGTTAAGCCTATCGAAGGTCTGTTCCCGCACCCCCAGGTCCGGCGCCAGCTGCGAACGAAGAGCACAGAAGCGGGCCGGGGCCACCGTGGCCAGGCCCTGGAGCGCATAGAGCTGGCCGGCCGGCTGCGCCGCCTGTCGGAAGATTTGTTCCAGCCGTGCGGCGGCGTCCGCTTGGCTAAGTATCAGTTGCAGGGCTGCCCAGGGCCGCGATTTACGGTCAAAAAAGCCCACCCTTTCGCCCTCCATTTGGGTGGCTTTTAGCAGACGCCCCATCGCCCGTTCCACTTCCCTGCTCAGGGCCTGGGTGCAATCCACCGTCCGGTTAAGCTCGTCCAGCAGTGCGCCGGCCGTCAGCTCGCGGCGGGAATCCCCGCTAACCACCCGAACTTTGGCCGCCCGGGGCAGTTGGCTTTGTAGGGTGCAGAAGCGGCCCGGCTCCAGGGCCAGCAGGCCGTTTAGGGCGTAAAGCTGCCCGGCCGGCGTGGCCTCGGGCAGAATTCTTTCAAAGGTTTCGGCGCCCTGCTCATCATGGGCCAACACGTTAAAGGCAGCCCACCGATAGGACAGCCGCTGCTCCCGGCCCAGCCGGCGATTTTCCAGCTGCGGCGCGGCGGTGATTAGCGCTTCCGCCTCGGAGGAATCAAAGTTCGGCGCCAGCTGCTTCTCAATGACCGCCAGCCACTGGCCCGCCGTTTTAGTTTTTCCGCTGCCGGCTTCACGCACCGACGTGGCCAGCTTCAGACGCGACTTCTGTCGGTCAAAGCCCCGCCGGCTATCCACCTGCTGGAGGGCCGCCAGCAACATCAGCTGGCCGGCGGCGGTGGGCGCCTGGTCCAGCAGCAGGTACAGCTGTTCTGCGGTGGCACAGGGGGTTTTCCGGTCGTTGAGTATGGCCACCAGCGCCCGGACGGCCGGGGAGCGGTCAGGGCGGCCCACCAGGCTGGGCCAATCGCGCAGCTGGAGCCAGTCCGGCGCCAGGGTTTGGGCATTGGCCAGCCAGTCCGGCAGGGGTGCTTTGTCCAGATAGCTAACGCTCCCGATGGCACAGACCGGGGCCGGGGCCCAGGCGCTGGGGGCGTCAATGGGGTGGCCCTGGGCCAAACCGACCAGCAGGGTGGCGGCCAGTAAAGTTTTTTTCATGGGATTCCTCGGCAGGGGGAAGAGGGGCGCTTTTAGATGAATCGCCGCCCCGGCCCTATCGGCCCGCCGCCGGCCGTTCGCCCCGAGCAATAAAAAGCCCCCGGCGCTCGTCCCAGCCCAGGATTTGCACCTGTTTGCCGGGTTCGGGGCTGGGGAAGCGCCCGGTTCGTTTGACCACCGGCATGTGGATTTGCCGGCGGCGGGCGTCCCAGCCGAAGCCCGGCTGGACGGAGCGGCTGCGGGTGTCATAGCTGAAGCGCAGTTCCCGGTGGGTCTGGCCGTCCCGGCGGAATACCGCTGGCGTCCGCAGTTCCGGGCCAATGGCTTGCAGCAGCCGCAGCCGGTGGGCCCGGATCGGCGAATCGAAGCGCTCCACCTCCTCCAGCAGATAGGCGCGCCGGCCCCGGCCCAGAGCCACCGTCCAGAGGCGCCGGGGCAGGCCGCTGTAATGGATTTGGGGCACCGACGTGTCGGGGGTCATGGTGCGCAGGCGGCCCTGGCCGTCGCGCCAGAACCAGCGGGCACCGCTGAAGTGCCAGTCGATATTTTCCCGCCGTTCCCAGCCGAACAGCCGCAGCCGGCCATCGGTGCTGGCCACCTCGACCAGCCCGGCGGCCGTGGCCCGGGGGAAAGCACAGCGCCAGGCCTCGGCGGCGTGGTTTTCCAGCAGCCCGCCGATGCGTCCGTCATAGCGCTGGCGCTGGGCGGCCCGCCAGCGTTCCCGGCCGCTGGCCGTGGTTTGTAGAGCCCCGGCCTGGAGTCGGCCCCGCAGTGGGTTGAAGGGCCATTCCCGGGCGGCAGCCAGAGCCTGGAGTTCGGTGGCCAGCCGGGCGTCCAGAGTGCCACAGTCGGCGGCGGCAACCCGGGCCAGCAGCAGGACCAGCAGGAAGCGCTTCACCGGGGCTGGGGCCGTGACCGGGTTCAGGGCATTCAAAATGTCCCTAACGTCCATCCTAATGCTCGGAAGCCAGCGAAGCGCTTCTACGGTATGCCATTAACGGCTTTTTCATGGCCCCGGCCGCCTATTTTTGCCAGTGGCCCGCCAGCACCCGTTCCAGAATCTCCAGCAGCGCCTCGATGTGTTCCCGCTGCACGATGAGCGGCGGCGCAAAGCGCAGCACCTGGCCGGCGGTGCAGTTGATGATGAGCCCTTCCCGTAGGCAATCATCAACGATGGCGCGGCCGGGCTCGGTCAGCTCCAGGGCCAGCAGCAGGCCCAGCCCCCGCACTTCACGGATATGGGCGGGGTAGCGGGCCTGTAGCCGTTCCAGACCCGCCCGCAGCAGGGCGCCCATCGCCTTGACGTGATTAAGGAAGTCCGGCCGGGCCACCGTGTCCAGCACCACATTGGCCGCCGCACAGGCCAGCGGATTACCGCCGAAGGTGGTGCCGTGGTCGCCGGGACCGAAGCAGGCGGCCACCTCGTCGCGGGCACAGAAGGCGCCGATGGGTACGCCGCCGCCCAGGCCCTTGGCCAGAGTAACGATGTCGGGGCGCAGGCCGAAGTGTTCATAGGCGAAGAAATGGCCGCAACGACCCACGCCGCTCTGAATTTCATCGAGGATTAGCAGGGCGCCGTGGCTGTCGCACAGCGCCCGCACCTGGGCCAGATACTCGCGGCTGGGCACGTGCACGCCGCCTTCCCCCTGCACCGTTTCCAGTAGTACGGCGCAGGTGTTTTCATTCATCGCCGCCGCCAGCGCCGCGCCGTCGCCATAGGGCACGTGGCTGAAGCCCGCCGGCAATGGGCCGAAGCCCTGCTGGTATTTGGGCTGGCCGGTGGCGGTCAGGGTGGCCAGGGTGCGGCCGTGAAAGCTGGCGGTGGCGCTGATGATGTGGTACTTGTCCGGACTCTGGCGCTGGCCGTAGCGGCGCGCCAGCTTGATGGCGCCCTCATTGGCTTCGGCGCCGGAATTGGCAAAGAAGGCCTTGCCGAGGCCGCTCAGCCGCACCAGCTTTTCCGCCGCCTCGGCCTGGACGGCGGTGTAGTAAAGATTGGAACAATGGATTAGGCGGCCGGCCTGGGCGGCGATGGCGGCCACCAGCGGCGGGTAGCCGTGGCCGAGCACGTTCACGGCAATGCCGGCGAGAAAGTCCAGGTAGCGCCGGCCGTCCTGGCCGTAGAGATAGACGCCTTCGCCCCGGTCGAGAATGAGCGGATAGCGTTGGTAAACGGCCAGATAGTTCTGCGCGTCCCGTTGGTAAATGTCGTTGGTCATGGGATTTCCCTAGGGTTCCAGCTGGGTGCCGATGCCGGCGGAGGTGTAGAGCTCAAGAATAATGGCGTGGGCCAGCCGGCCGTCGATGATGTGCGCCTTGCGGGCGCCGCCGGCCAGGGCGGTCAGGCAGGCCTCCACCTTGGGAATCATGCCGCCGGCGATGGTGCCATCTTGAATCCAGGCGCGGGCGTCGGCGGCGCTAATGCTGGAAACTAAACTGCTCGGGTCGTTGATGTCGCGATAGATGCCCTCCACGTTGGTTAGCAATAGCAGCTTCTCCGCCGCCAGGGCCCCGGCCAGTTCGGCGGCCACGGTGTCGGCGTTAATGTTAAAGGTCTCACCGGCGCTGCCGTAGCCCACCGGCGCCACCACCGGCACGTAATCCCGGGCCAGCAGGTCCGTGATTAAACTAGTATCAATGTGGGTAACGCGGCCCACGTAGCCGATGTCCACCGGGCGCCGTTGGCCGTTTTCGCTGATGGTGCCGCTCTGCTTCTCGGCGCGGAGAAAGTGGGCGTCCTTGCCGGACAGGCCCACGGCGCGCACGCCCTGGCGGTTTAGCCCATCGACCAGGGCCCGGTTAATCTTGCCCACCAGCACCATTTCGGCAATGGCGGCGGTTTCAGCGTCGGTAACCCGCAGGCCGCCGATGAATTCACTCTTTTTGCCTAGCCGTTCCAGCTGGGCGCTGATGTCCGGGCCGCCGCCGTGGACGACCACCGGACGAATGCCGACGAATTTCATCAGGGCAATGTCGGCCATCACCTGGTCGGTCAGATCGGCGCCGCCCATGGCGTTGCCGCCGTATTTCACCACGATGGTTTTACCGGCGAATTCCCGAATGTAGGGCAGCGCCTCAACGAGAATGGCGGCCCTGGTTTGTGCAGCTTGCATGGTTCCTCCTAGGTGCGGTACTCGCCGTTAATCTTCACATAGTCGTAGGACAGGTCGCAGCTCCAGACCGTGGCCCGGGCCGGGCCGGCGCCCAGGTCGATGCTTAGCTTAATTTCCCGTTCCGCCATGACCCGCTTCAGCGCCGCCTCGTCGCCGTCGCGGCCCACACCCCGGTGATAAACGCTAATGCCACCAAAGGCAATTTCCACCCGCTCCGGTTCCAGCGGCACCCCCGCATAGCCGACGGCGGCGGCCACCCGACCCCAGTTGGGGTCCTGGCCGAAAAAGGCGGTTTTCACCAGCGGCGACTTGGCCACGCTCATGGCCACCTGTTTGGCGGCGGCGAAATCCGGCGCCCCGCTCACTTCAATGGTTAATAGCTTGGTCGCCCCCTCGCCGTCCAGGACGATGGCCCGGGCCAGGGTGGCGCAGAGTTCATGGAGCGCATCGCGTAGCCGGTAATAGTCCTCGTCCCGAGCGTTAATTTCCGCATTGCCGGCGGCACCGTTGGCCAGCACCGCCACCATGTCGTTGGTGCTCATGTCGCCGTCCACGGAAATCATGTTGAAGGTGGTTTCGGTAACTTCCCGCAGCGCCTCCCGTAGCAGCGGCGCGGCAATGGCAGCGTCGGTGGTGATAAAGCACAGCATGGTGGCCATGTTCGGCTGAATCATGCCGGAACCCTTGGCCATGGCGCCGCAGCGCACCGGCCGGCCGCCCAGGCTAATTTCCGCCGTGGCGCACTTAACGCAGGTGTCCGTGGTGAGAATGGCCTCGGCGGCGGCGGCCCCGTTGTCGGGCGCCAGTTCCGCCACGGCCGCATCAATGCCGGCCCGGAGCTTAGCCATGGGCAGCCGTTTCCCGATAACCCCGGTGGAGGCCACAACCACTTCGTCGGCGGCGCAGCCCAGCCGTTCCGCCACGTGGGCAATGGTGGCGCGGGCGTCGGCCACACCCTCGGCGCCGGTGCAGGCGTTGGCCACGCCGGAATTAACGATGATGGCCCGGGCCCGGCCCTGGGCCACCGTTTCCCGCGCCACGATGACCGGTGCCGCCGCCATCAGATTTTGGGTAAAGACCGCCGCCACGGCGGCCGGCCGGTCGGAAACCACCAGGGCCACGTCCTTCTTGCCGCTTTTCTTCAGGCCGGCACTGACGCCGGCGGCGCGAAAGCCACGGGGAAAGCTAATGCTGGCTTGCTTACTGTTGTTCATGGTTACTCCTTAGGGATAAAGGGGGATTTGCTGCAGGCCGGTGTCTTCGGCGAAGCCGCAGGCGATGTTGAAATTCTGCACCGCCTGGCCCGCCGCCCCCTTAACCAAATTGTCGATGGCGGACAGCACGATGACCCGGCCGCTGCGCGCGTCGATGTGCCAGGCCAAGTCGCAGAAGTTGGAACCGCGCACGGCCTTGGTGGTGGGGTAGCCGTTGCGGCCAAGCAGCCGAATGAAGGGTTCGTTGCCGTAGCTGTCCTGGAAGGCGGCGTCTACGGCGGCGGCACTTACCCCCGGCCGCAGCTTGCCGTAGCAGGTGGCGAGAATGCCGCGCACCATCGGCAGCAGGTGCGGCGTGAAGGAAATAATCTGTGCTTCGCCGGCCAGCTGGCTTAGGGCCTGTTCGATTTCCGGCGTGTGCCGGTGGCCGGCGACCCCGTAGGCCTTAAAGCTGTCGTAGAGTTCGGGAAAATGGTTGGCCGCCGTGGCCGCGCGGCCGGCGCCGGAAACCCCCGAGGCGGCATCAATGATGATGGAGCCACTTTCAATCAGGCCGGCCCGGAGCAGGGGCATTAGGGCCAGAATGCTGGCGGTGGGGTAACAGCCCGCATTGCCGATGATTTTGGCATGGCGAATGGCCGACCGCTGCCACTCGGCCAGGCCGTAGACGCGGGCGGCGTCCGGGTGTTCGTGCTCCAGGCCGTACCACTGGCGGTAGACGGCCGGATTATCGAAGCGGTAATCGGCGCCCAGGTCGATGAGGCGCACGGGCAGCTGGGCCACCTCCTTCCCCAGACGCATGGCATGGCCGTGGGGCAGGGCCACGAAGAGCACTTCGGAATCAGCGGCGATGGCGGCGGCGGCGCTCATGGGTTCCAGCGCCAGTGGACAACGGCCGTGCAGATGGGGATAAACGGTGGCGGGACTGGCGCCGGCGTGGCTTTCGGAGGTGATGTGGACGATTTCCGCCGCCGGGTGGGCGCTTAGCAGCCGTAGCAGCTCAACGCCCACGTAGCCGGTGGCTCCGATAATGCTGACTCTCATGGGTATTCCTCTGTTTTTAATAAGAAGACCCCCGATTGTAACCCCCAGACGGGGCCAGGGCGCTTTCGCCATTTAGCAATGGAGGTGCTATTTGTTGGCACCCGGCCACGGTTGTGCAAGGGTTCTGCGGATTTACAGTCAGACAAGCGCTTCTCCTGTATGTAATTTAGGCTCTAAATACATACAGGGGAAGCGCCCATCTGTTTGTAAATGGTTTTATACAAACGGACGGGCGCCTGAGCCGAAGGCGAAGAACCGCCCGTCCGTCGGTAAATGCTTGAGCTAATGCCCGCCAGCTTGCTTAGCCCGGTCTAGTCCGTCTCAAGGCACGTGGACGAAATGCCAGCGGTCTAATTTAGTAGTGATTTTTGCTCCAGCGAGGCATTTAAAGTCGGTGAAGCGGCTTCCGGCCGCGGCAGGAAGGGACAGAAGAACAGAGCAGCGAAGATACCGTAGAGGCCCATCACTACGCCATTTAGTTTGCCGCCGCTCATCATCAGGCCATAGAGAGCGGCCAGCAAAAAGCCCAGTCCCAGGGTAGCGGCAATGCCCTTAAGGTCGCGGCGCAGTTTCAGCCTCCAGACCAGCGCGCCGGTAAGCAGGGCCGGCAGCAGGCCAAAGAGGTAGCTGAAAATGAGAAATACGCTAAGCTTTCCCCAACCTAGGAGGCGTTTGATATCACCGTCCAACAGCGCCAGGAACAGCCCCGGCAGCAGCGGTCCAATTACCGTAAAGCCAAGGAAAAGAAAGCAATAGTGGCGTTGAAGTTTAGCCACCGGCCGATAATCCGCCGTTGGCTGGGGCAAATGGTGATAGAGCAGGCCGGTCGTCAGGGCGCTGGTCAGTAGGACGACGGAAAAATCCCCCCAATCCCGGCTAAGGCAGATGGCCTGCACTACGGCAAGAAGGAGCGCGATGGTGAGGGTGAAGTTCAGGCCCTGCCGGTTATGGCGTAGACCCAGCGCCCAAACCAGAGCGCCGGTGATAAGAGCCGGCGCCAGCCCAATAACGTAATAGAAGCCGAGAACTTCCTCCCAGCGGGGCCATACCAGCCGTAACAGATGGCTGTCGTTCATTAGGAAGAGGGCCAGCGCCGGCAGCAGCGGCCCCAGCAGGCCGAAGGCGATAAGCAGAAAGAGATAGTGGCGGTTCAATTTAGTCATGGTTTTTCTCCGGCGCCGGCAGGAACGGACAGAAGAACAGGGTCGCAAAGAGACCGCAGAAGCCAAGCGCTGCGCCATCCAGCTTGCCGCCTCTTATCATCAAGCCATAGAGGGCGGCCAGCAAAAAGGCCAGTCCCAGGGTGGTGGCATTACCCTTAAGGTCGCAGCGCAGCTTCAGCCTCCAGACCAGCGCGCCGGTAAACAGGGCCGGCAGCAGGCCAGAGAGGTAGCAAATGAAGAAGACCTTTTTACGGATCAACAGCATCAGAAACAGCCCCGGCAGCAGCGGCCCGAGCACCGTAAAGCCAAGGAAAAGAAAGCCATAGTGGCGTTGAAGTTTAGTTACCGGCCGATAATCCGCCGTTGGCCGGGGTAGAGCACGATAGAGCAGACCGGCCGCCAGGGCGCTGGCCAGCAGGCCGGCGAAAAAATCTCCCCAATCCCGGCTAAGGCTGAGGACCAGTACCAGGGCCAGAATGAGCGTGATGGTGAGGGTGAAGTTCAGGCCCTGCCGATTGCGGCGTAGACCTAGCACCCACACCAGGGCGCCGGTGATAAGGGCCAGCAGCAGACCATAGAGATAGAAGAAGACGAGAACTTCCGCCCAGCGGGGCCATTCCTGCTGCCACAGCTGGCTGTCGTTCATTAGGAAGAGGGCCAGCGCCGGCAGCAGCGGCCCCAGCAGGCCGTAGGCGATAAGCAGAAAGAGATAGTGGCGGTTTAATCGGGTCATGGTTGTTTATCCGGCGCCGGCAGGAAGGGACAGAAGAACAGGGTGGCAAAGAGACCGCAGAGGCCCAGCACTGTACCCTCCAGCTCGCCGCCGCTCATAATCAAGCCATAGAGAGCGGCCATCAAAAAGCCCAGTCCCAGGGTGGTGGCAATGCCTCGCTTGGCGTCGCGGCGCAGCTTTAGCTTCCAAACCAGCGCGCCGGTGAGCAGGGCCGGCAGCAGGCCAAAGAGGTAGTCAACGAAGAAGGTGGGTAGCAGGTTTTTTCTATCACCTTTCAATAGGGTCAGGAACAGCTCCGGCAGCAGTGGCCCAATTACCGTAAAGCCAAGGAAAAGGAAGCCATAGTGAAGCTGGAGTTTAGCCACCGGCCGATAATCCGCCGTTGGTCGGGGTAGAGCACGATGGAGCAGGCCGGCCGTCAGGGCGCTGGCCAGCAGGCCGGCGAAAAAATCCCCCCAATCCGGGTCAATGGAGAGACCCAGCGGTACAGCCAGAATGAGCGCGATGGCGAGGGTGAAGTTCAGGCCCTGCCGATTGCGGCGCAGGCCCAGCGCCCACACCAGCCCGCCGGTGATAAGAGCCGGCAGCATACCAATCACGTAGTAGATGCTGAGCTGCTCCGCCCAGCGGGGCCATTGCCATTGCCACGGCCGGCTGTCGTTCATTAGGAAGAGGGCCAGCGCCGGCAGCAGCGGCCCCAGCAGGCCGTAGGCGATAAGCAGAAATAGATAGTGGCGGTTCAGTTTGTTCATGATTTTTCCAAATTTAAAGGTGATGAAGTGGCTTCCGGCCGGGGCAGGAGAAAGCTAAAAAAGAGAGCGCTTAGGGTTCCAGCGATGTGGATTAGGATAAAAGCGAGCAGGTTGTCGCATAGGAAATAGGCGCTAACGCCGGTGCCGATGAAGCCCAGCACTACGGTAACGATGACGCCCACCCAATTACGTCGCAGTTGCAGTGCCCAAATCAGCGCGCCGGTGATGAGCGCCGGAACGAAGCCAATGCGGTATGCCCCCCGTAGCAATTCCAAGATAAGCTGCATTTTTTTTTGTATCAGCAAAAAAAACAGCAGCGGATTTATTAGCCCAACCATTAGAGAGAGTATCAGAGAGCCGACCAGCGGCCCCTGCAGAGTCAGACTAAGCAGTAGCCGGCGGTACTGCTCCTGGAGTGGCTGTTCCGGCGGCGTTTTTTGGTTGGGGTTGACCGGCGGTAGGCCCCGCTCCAGCAGCACCAGCGTGGGCAGGGTTACATAGACGGCCAACGGCCCATCGAAAAGGGTTTCTTCGCCATAGCTGAAATATCTAAACAGAGCGCCATAGCCACCGGCCACCAGCAGGGCAATGGGCGTAAGCGTCAGAAAGGCGCGCCAGCTGTGGCGCAGCCGGAGGGCCCAGACCAGGGTGCCGGTGATGAGGAACGGCACCATAAGGAGGAAATAGATTTCCCGGGAGATGTCCCGGTCCGGGCGGAGATGAAACTCATCGACCAGCTGATACGTGGGCAGCGGCGGCCCCAGCAGCACGAGGGCGAGAAAAAGGAAAAGATAGTGGCGGTTCAGTTTGTTCATGATTTTTCCAAATTTAAGGTGATTAATCGGCTTCCGACCGGGGCAGGAACGGGCAGAAGCAGAGGGCACTGAAGGCACCGTAGGCGCCCAGCCGAAGGGCTGGGCTGATGTCGCCATTGAAGATGAAGGCGCTGAAAATTAGGCCGGGCCCCGCCATCATTATTAGGAAGCCCAGTAGAACCATTTTTAGGCAGCCGGCCCCGTTGCGGCCCAGTCCTTTGACCCAGACCAATGCTCCCAGCAATGCCGCCGGCGCCATACCCAGCAAATAGGCCAACCCAAGGAGATTTTTCAGCCCTGCACCCAGATGAGCAAACTTGGGCTGGGCATGTATTAGAGAAATCTCTAGGACTACGGGCAGCAGGGCCAGGATTGGCCCCAACAGGGGCAAGGCCAGGAATAGCAGGAAATAGTGCCCTTCCCGCGCCGGGTCGATGGCTTTATCCGCCGGCAGGGGTAGAGCCAGACTCAGCAGATAGGCGCTAAAGCCGCCAAAGCTGAATGGCAACAGCAGCAGAGAAAAATGCTCAGGGAAAATGGCCAACGCAAGACCTCCCAGCAGCCAGCCCAGCCCGAAGGTGGCCCCCATACCCCACCTATTGCGCTGTAGACGCAGTAGCCAGACCAATGCGCCGGTGAGCAGAGCCGGTAGGGTGCCAACCTTATAGGCAAAGGGTAGGACTTCGGGTAGGAGTTCTGTTATTACCTCCGCTCCGCCCACCACCCCAAAGATAGGGAATAGGGCGGTCGGCAAGAGGGGCAGCGTTGGCAGCAGCGGCCCGATTAGTACGAAGGCGATAAGCAGAAAAAGATAGTGGCGGTTTAATTTGTTCATGATTTTTCCGAATTTAAAGGTTATGAAGCGGCTTCCGGCCGGGGCAGGAGAAAGCTAAAAAAGAGAGCGCTTAGGGTTCCAGCGGCGAGGGTGAGGACAAAATAGATTAGGTCGTTGCATAGGCAATCAATAACGCCGGGGGAATAGGCGCTAATGCCGGTACCGATGAAGCCCAGCAGTACGGTAATGATGGTGCCCAGTGCATTGCGGCGCAGTTGCAGTGCCCAAACCAAGACGCCGGTGATGAGCGCCGGCACGAAGCCAATGCGGTATGCCTCCAGCAGCAATTTCAACAACACATCCATGTGAAAGGGTGCCAACCACAGCAACATGAGTGCTCCCGTTATCGCTACCGTTAGCAGAGCGAACACCAGTGCCCCCCATAACGGCCCCAGCAGAGCGGCGTTAATAAGCAGACCGAGATAGTGGCCGTTTAATTTAGTCATGGTTTTTCTCCGGCCGGGGCAGGAACGGGCAGAAGCAGAGGGCACTGCCGAAACCATACAGGGCAAGCATAGCGGCGAAGGTGGGGTCGCTTTGATTGCCGGAGAAGATTAAGCCTTCCAGGAAGGATAGGCCCATTCCCAGAGCCAGGGTGGCGCCGATGCCGCTGCCATCGCGGCGCAGACCGAGCGCCCAGACCAGGGCCCCGGTGAGCAGGGCCGGCAGCAGGCCGAAGAGATAGCCGAAGAAGAGCAGCAGCTCCAGGTCGTCCCAGCTTCGGGGGGTGTTGTAGCCGAACAGGGCCAGGGCCGGCAGGGCGGGGCCCAGGGCGGCAAAAGCCAAAAAAAGTCCGGCATAGTGGCGGTGGTGTTTGGTGGTGGCCATCGGTTTTTCCTCCTAAAAAAGGGCCAATTTTAGCGGGAGACTCCGAGGCGAAAATTCAGCTTTTTGCGGCCGACCGGCGGAATGAGGGCCCGGCTGCTGGCGTAGAAAATCAGGGCGGCCAGATTGATGCTGGCGCCGCCGACCCCGGCCGCCAGCGGGGAAGCCGGGAAGAGGGCAGCGCCGCCGGCGAGCAGGGCCGTGAGCGGCAGCGGATTGAGCAGCACCGCCCACCGGGGCAGCAGGCTGTGGCCGGCCAGGGTGTGATAGAGCAGGCCGAGCCAGACACCATAGGCCAGGCCGAGGCTGGCCAGCCAGTGGTAGAAGAGCAGGTCGTGGGCGTCGTTGTAGGCGGCGAGGGCGGCGCTGAGACCGGGCCCGCTGCTGACCCGGACAATCTGGGCCAGCCGGCCGAGGTAGTAGAAGCCGGCGTGGGCCAGGGGCAGCCAGCAGTAGGACAAAGCCAGGGCCGGCGCCAGCCAGCGGCCGTACCGGGGCAGAACGAGCTGGGCCAGGGCGCGGCTGGCGAGCAGATAGAGCGGCAGGCTGAAGGTGGCGAGCAGCACCCCCCAGCCGAGGCGGGTCGGGCTGCCGTCCAGCATCAGCGTGAACAGGTCGGCGTCGCCGTGGAGCTGTTCCAGCAGCGGTTTAAGTTCGGCCGGCAGCGGGCCGGGGACAAAGCCCACCAGCAGCCCATCGGCCAGCGTCCAGGCCAGGGCCGCCAGTGCCCCGGCACCGAGGCGCCAGCGCAGCATATTTCCATTGGGGTTCATGGTTTTCTCCGAGATAAAAGGGCCATTGTCCGCCCGGGAGAATGAAAGGGGGAGCGCTTCTTTCCTGGCCCCCAAACCGAAGCGCTTCCCCTGGCACGGTTTTTGACTGGCTTGGCGGTTGAGCCGTTACCCCCGGGGACGGTAGAATTAATTCCTTCCTAAACAGAGCCCTAGCCGCCTAAACCCCGGCCGAGCTCCCCCAATCGGAGAACTTGCGATGCAATCAACCCTACGCGAACTAGAAGAAAACGCCTGCTGTCCCCACTGTGGCCACAATGTTTATCTGAACTTTATCCTCAAGCGCAGCCGGCGCTGCCCCAACTGCCAGAGTGCCTACCGCCTGGAAATGGACCTGCAATATGTGGTCGCCACCGCCGCCTGCGTCATCATCGCCGTGGTGATGCTGCTGTCGCTGACCAGCGGCGTGGTCAAGGTTATTGCCCTGCTGATGTCCCTGGGCCTGCTGGCCGTTAGCCACTATCTGGCCTTCCTCGCCAACGGCTTCCGCTTCGTTGATGACCCGCGCGCCTAGGGCGCTGCCTTTCCCTGGGGCCCACTGCGGTGGGCTTTTTTTATGGAAGCGCTTCCCGCCACCGGCGGTTTTGCATCGGCACCCGCCCCGGGCCGTTTTAAACGAAGCGCTTCAGGCTGGCGCTCCGAACGAAGCGCTTCGGACTGAAAG
This sequence comes from uncultured Cardiobacteriaceae bacterium, assembly GCA_963532425.1. Classification (GTDB taxonomy): domain Bacteria; phylum Pseudomonadota; class Gammaproteobacteria; order Cardiobacteriales; family Cardiobacteriaceae; genus CAUSKK01. Next base: position 33,628 of record CAUSKK010000005.1, on the reverse strand, counting down.
CACAGCAGGAAGCGCTTCATTACCCCCAGAAAGGGGAATAAAAAACCCCCGGCTCGGCCGGGGGTTGGGTTGAGGGGAAGATTGGCTTCAGGGCGTGATGGCCACCTTCAGCACCCCGTCGCGCTGGTTAGCAAAGAGTTCGTAGGCAGCGCCGATGTCGTCCAGCCGGTAGCGGTGGGTTACCAGTGGTTTCAAATCGACGCTGCCGCTGCTGATGACGTTCATCAGCCGGCGCATGCGCTCCTTGCCGCCGGGACAGAGGGCGGTGCGAATGGTATGGTCGCCGAGGCCGGCCGCCAGGGCGTTCAGCGGCAGGGTCAAATCCGTGGCGTAGACGCCGAGGCTGGACAGGGTGCCGCCGGGCTTGAGGATACGCAAAGCCTGTTCAAAGGTGCTCTGTAGGCCCAGGCATTCAATGCTGGCATCGACACCCCGGCCGCCGGTTAATTTCATGATTTCCTCGACCACGTCCACCCGCTTGAAATTCAGCGTAACGGTGGCGCCCAGCTTCTGGGCCATAGCCAGGCGCTCCTCGTTGCCGTCGATGGCGATGATGACGCTGGCACCGCGCAGCTTGGCGCCGGCGGTGGCGCAGAGGCCGATGGGGCCCTGGGCGAAGACGGCCACAAAGTCGCCGATTTTGATGTCGGCGTTTTCGGCGCCCTTGAAGCCGGTGGACATGATGTCCGGGCACATCAGCACCTCCTCGTCGCTAAGGCCGTCGGGAATGGGGGCCAGGTTGGCCTGGGCATCGGGCACCAGCACATATTCGGCCTGGGTGCCGTCGATGAGATTGCCGAAGCGCCAGCCGGCGGTGGCCTTGTAGCCGTGGCAGGAGCAGTGGCCGTCCTTATCTAAATAGGCGCCGTCCTGGGAGGGGAAGCCGTCCTGGCAGGGGTAGGAGGTGAAGCTGGGGCAGATGGCGCCGGCGATGACGCGCTGGCCCTCCCGGTAGCCCTTCACGTTGCTGCCGAGCTTCTCGATGATGCCGACGGGCTCATGGCCCACGGTCAGGCCGACGGCGATGGGATATTCGCCCCTGAGAATGTGAATGTCGGTGCCGCAGATGGTGGTGGTGGTGATTTTCACCAGCGCATCATTGGGGCCCACCGGCGGGATTTTTTTGTCGGTCAGCTCAATGCGGTTTTTGCCGAGAAAAACGGCGGCTTTCATGGTTGCGGTCATGGCATACCTCGCTGTGGTTAAAAAAGCTGGACTATTGCCCAGCCTAGCAGAGGCCCCGGCGGCGGGCAAAAAAAAGCCCCCCGGAGGGGGGGCGGTTTAGGCGTTGCCGACGAAGATAAAGTAGGCAACGGCGGCCGTGATGAGGCCGTAGAGCACCATCGGGCCGATGGTTTTCTTGATGATGTTGCCCTCCTGGTTCTGCACGTTCAGCACCGAGCACACGGCGACGATGTTGTTGATGCAGACCATATTGCCCATGGCCCCGCCGACGGACTGGGTGGCCAGAACGCTGGTGGGGTCCAGCTGGGTGGCCTGGGCGATTTCATACTGAATGGAACCGAAGGTCAGGTTGGAAACGGTGTTGGAGCCGGAGAAGAAGGCCCCGATGGCGCCCAGGTAGGAGGAGAAATAAATCCAGTTGCCCTGGGCCAGCTGGGCAAATTCCCGGCCGATGACCTTCACCATGGACTTGTCGCCGCCGGCCATCATCAGCCGCACCATAATCAGGGCGCCGACCAGGGCCAGGCAGGGTTTCAGCGTCTGCATGAGCGTGTCGGTGTAGACGGTGAAGCTACGTTTCCAGCTGGTGCGGAAGAAAATCAGCGCGAACCAGACCGTTACCACGAAGGGAATAAAGGCCGGCACGTAGAGCGTCTTATAGTTGGCGCTGATGCCGGGCTGGGCGAAGATGTCATTGAAGCTGAAAATCAGCGCCTTGCTCAGCTGGAAGTCCAGAATGGTAACCGGGCCCTGGGCCGTAACCATGTTGAAGGCGGCGTCAATCCACACCTCGGTGCTGTTGAGCAGGTCCTTCAGGCCCAGCTGTTTCACCCGGGTAACGATGAGAATCAGCATGAGCAGACCCAGCGGCATCAGCGCCTTCAGCACCACACTGCGCGGCAGTTTTTCGCCCTTGTCGCCGTGGTCTTTGCTCAGGCCAATGCCGTGGTTGGCCGCCCAGACGGATACGCCCAGGCCGATGGCGCCGGCCACCAGCGAGGGGAATTCATAGTTGAACTGGGCCAGCAGGATATAGGGCACGGTGCAGCCGAGAATGCTGATGTAGACAAAGCCGATGTTCTTGAAGATTTCCTTCCAGCTGGTGATGAAGCGCAGGGCCAGCACCGGAATGACCAGGCCGGCGATGAAGTGAATCAGCGCCGTTTTCTGGCCGACCAGCAGCATCTGGGCGTCGCTGAGGGCGCCGCTCTTCAGCAGCGGGCCGAAGCCGAACCAGGTGGGCGTGCCGACGGCGCCGAAGGACACCGGCACCGAGTTCATGATGAGGGCGAAAACGGCCACCTGCATGGGTTTGAAGCCGAGGCCGACGAGGATAGGCGCGGCAATGGCAGCCGGCGTGCCGAAGCCCGAGGCGCCCTCAATCATGAAGGCGAAGGCCCAGCCCACAATCATCAGCTGGGCCACCGGGTTCGGGTTGATGTTGCTGAGCCAGCGGCGAATGTTATCGATGCAGCCGGTTTCCTCCATCATGCGGTTGAAGAAAATGGCGCCGAAAATCACGGTGATGGGCGTCAGCGTGTCAATGAGACCACCGACCGAATGGGCGCTGAGCTGGGCAAAGGGCGTGCCGAAGTAGAGCCACTGGATAAGGAAAACCAGCCCGGCAATCAGGGGCAGAGCGTGGTAGGAGGGCATGGCGTTCTTTTTCACCATCAGGAAAATCAGCAGGACGATGGGAAAGACGCTGAGGATAAGCGGAATATAGTTGGCCATAGAGAGTCTCGGATAAAGCGCTAGCAAAGAAGCGCTTCGGGGGAAGCGCTTCGCGTTTTTTTAGTAGGTGCCGGGAACCAGAATGTCCGTGCCCACCTTCTTGATGTCGGTGTGGCCGCAGAAAGCCATGGTGATGTCCATTTCGTTGTAGAGGATTTCCAGGCAGCGGCGCACGCCATCTTCGCCGTAGGCGCCGAGGCCATAGAGGAAGGCCTTGCCAATCATGGTGCCCTTGGCGCCCAGGGCCATGGCCTTGAGCACGTCCTGGCCGGACATGATGCCGCTGTCGAGCCACACCTCAATTTTGCTGCCCACGGCCTGGACGATTTCCGGCAGCACCTCAATGGTGGAGAGGGCGCCGTCCAGCTGGCGGCCGCCGTGGTTGGAAACGATGAGGGCGTCGGCGCCGGACTGGGCCGCCTTTTCGGCGTCCTCGGCGGTCATGATGCCTTTAATGATGATTTTGCCGCCCCAGAGGTCCTTGATGCGGGCCACGTCGTCCCAGCTCAGGCGCGGGTCGAACTGTTCCGCCGTCCAGGAGGATAGGGAGGACAGGTCGCTGACGTTCTTGGCGTGGCCAACGATGTTGCCAAAGGTCCAGTTGCGGGTGCCGAGCATGCCCAGGCCCCATTGCGGCCGCAGGGCCAGGTCAAGGATGTTCAGCAGGGTGGGTTTTGGCGGTGCCGACAGGCCATTTTTAATGTCCCGGTGGCGCTGGCCCAGCACCTGCAGGTCGGCGGTGAGAATCAGGGCCGAGCACTGGGCGGCCTTGGCGCGCTGGATGAGGTTTTCCATGAACTCGCGGTCGCGCATCACGTAGAGCTGGAACCAGAAGGGTTTGCTGGTTTTTTCGGCCACCTGTTCAATGGAGCAGATGGACATGGTGGACAGGGAGAAGGGCACACCGAATTTTTCCGCCGCCTTGGCCGCGAGGATTTCGCCGTCGGCGTGCATCATGCCGGTGAAGCCGGTGGGGGCAATGGCCACGGGCATTTTCACGTCCTCGCCAATCATTTTCGTCGCCAGGGTGCGGTTGGTCATGTCCACCAGCACCCGCTGGCGGAGCTTGATGTCGTCGAATTTACGGCTGTTGGCCTTCAGGGTGCCTTCGGTCCAGGAACCGGAGCGCACATAGTCATAGAACATTTTCGGCACTTTCAGCCGGGCAATGCGGCGCAAATCCTCAATGCAGGTCATTTTGGTCAAATTTTTTGACATAAATACATTCCTCAATTTTCAAAGGGTTAGATTGCCAAATAGCAATATTGGGCGGCCTATCTTAATCGTTTTCCCCCCCCCTCGGGGCAAAACCTGAGGCCGCTTTCGGGGGCTTATTAAGAGCTTTTAGCATTTGCAATTTCAAAGGCGATTTTGTATAAATTCCTCCTCTTTTTGTCCGGGAAGCCCCATGTTTCTAATTGCATTTCTGACCACCCTCCGCGAAGGCATCGAGGCCGGTCTCATCGTCGGCATCGTCGCCGGCTTTCTCCATCAATCCGGCCACGGCCGCCTCATTCCCTACGTCTGGCTCGGCACCCTGCTGGCCGCCCTGCTCTGCCTGGCCCTGGGCATTGGCTTCCATCTGCAAATCGGCCAAATCCCGCAGAAGCAACAGGAGCTGGTGGTGGGCGTGCTCGGCCTGGTGGCCGTGGCCATGCTCACCACGATGATTTTCTGGCTGAAAAACACCGGCGCCCGCCTGGCCGGCGATATCCGCGCCTCGGTGGCCAATGCCCTGCACCGGGGTAACGGCCAGGGCTGGGGACTGGTGCTGATGGCCTTCCTCGCCGTGGCCCGGGAGGGTCTGGAAACCATCTTTTTCCTGATTGCCGTCTTCGTCCAGCACAGCCAACATTCGCTGGCCATGCAGAGCGGCGGCCTCAGCGGCCTGCTGGCGGCGGCCCTCATCGCCTATCTGATTTATCGCGGCAGCGTCAAAATCAACCTGAAGCGCTTCTTTAATATCACCGCCGTGCTGCTGATTTTCATCGCCGCCGGGCTGTTTATCGGCGCCTTCCGCGCCCTGCACGAGGCCGGCATTTTCAACCTCTGGCAGGTGAACCCGCTGGACTGGAGCTCCCACCAGCCGTTGAACTGGTCCCATTTCATTCACCAGGACAGCCCCCTGGGCGTGCTGCTCGGCGGCTTCTTCGGCTACACCGATGCGCCGGTGCTGGCCGACTTTCTCCTCTATCTGCTCTACCTGCTGCCGACGCTGTTTCTGTTTTTCCGCCTCGACCGGCAACCCAAGGCCGCCGGCTGAAGCGCTCCCCCCTTTCTCTCAACTAGGAAATTCACATGAAAAAAATCATTCCCCTCACCCTACTCAGCCTGCTGCTGGGCGGCTGTGATGCTCCCGAAGCCCCCAAAGAGGAAGCCCAGGCCGGCGGTGCCGCCCCGGCCGCTCCGGCCGCCAACGGCGAGGTGAACATTGCCGTTACGGACAGCCAGTGCGAACCCATGCAACTGAGCGTGCCCAGCGGCAAGGTTACCTTCAATATCCAGAACAAGAGCGGCCGCAAGCTGGAATGGGAAATTCTGAAGGGCGTGATGGTGGTGGACGAGCGCGAGAACATCGCCCCGACCCTGAGCGACAAGATGACCGTAACCCTGCTACCCGGCGAATATGACATGACCTGCGGCCTGCTCACCAACCCGCGCGGCAAGCTGACCGTTACCGACAGCGGCTTCAAGGCCACCAGCAATGAGGCCGATTTGGCCAAGCTGGAAAAACCGCTGGCCGACTACAAGGTCTACGTCCAGAACGAGGCCAAACAGCTGGTGGAAAAAACCGAGGGCTTTGTGGCCGCCGTCAAGGCCGGCGACATCGACAAGGCCAAGGCTCAGTTTGCCCCAACCCGCTACCACTACGAGCGCATCGAGCCCATCGCCGAACTTTTCAACGAGCTTGACCCGGCCATCGACGCCCGCGCCGACGACTACAAGGCCCAGGAAAAAGACCCGGAATTTGGCGGCTTCCACCGCATTGAATATGCCCTCTGGGTGGAAAAGGACGTCAGCAAGATTCAGCCGGTGGCCGATAAGCTGCTGAGCGACGTCAAGGCCCTGCAAAAAGAAATCGACCTGCTGGCCTTCCCGCCGAGCAAGGTGGTGGGGGGCGCCGCCGCCCTGATTGAGGAGGTGGCCGGCAGCAAAATCACCGGCGAGGAAGACCGCTACAGCCGCACCGACCTGAGCGACTTCCAGGCCAACGTGGACGGCGCCCAGAAGATTGTGGAACTCTTCCACGGCGCCATCGACGAGAAGAATCCGGAAATCCTGAAGAAGGTGGACGCCTCCCTGAAGGAGGTGAACGACATTCTCGCCAAGTACAAGAACGACCAGGGCTTCGAACCCTACGACAAGCTGAGCGAGGAAGACCGGGCCAAGCTGAAGGCGCCCATCAACCTGCTGGCCGAAGAGCTGGCCCAGCTGCGGGGCATTTTGGGTCTAGACTAAGCGGCCCCGACCCAAGGAAGCGCTTCCCCCGGGGAGCGCTTTTTTCTTAGTAACCAGGAGTTCCCATGGACGACAACGACAAAAAAACCCTTCCCGAAACCCCGTCCCGGCGCCGGGATTTTCTCAAGCTGAGTCTGGCCGGCGTCGCCGGCGTGGGCGTCGGCGGCATGGCCTTCCAGCCCAGCGCCTATGAAAAAGGTCGGGCGGCGGGCCGGGCCGAGGCCGAGGCGGCCAGCCAGCAGCACAGCCGCCAGTCCTACGACTGCTACGGCCCGCACCAGGCCGGCATCGTTACGCCGCACCAGCAGTTCGGCATCACCGCCGCCTTCGACGTCAGCGCCAAGACGGTGAAGGAACTGGAACAGCTGTTCCGCATTCTCACCAGCCGCATCGAGCTGCTCACCCGGGGCGGCGAACTGGTGGACCCGCCGAGTAAAAAACTGCCCCCGGCCGGCAGCGGCCTGCTCGGCAAAACCCTGCAGCCGGACGGCCTCACCATCACCGTGGGCGTCGGCGACAGCCTGTTTGACGAGCGCTTCGGCCTGGCCGCCCATAAGCCCAAACACCTGCAGGAGTACAAGCGCTTCCCCAACGACAAGCTCAATCAGGACTGGTGCGACGGCGACCTGTCCATTCAGTTCTGCGCCTTCACCCCGGAAACCTGCCAGAACGCCCTGCGCGACCTGATTAAGAACCTGACGCCGCTGGCGGTGGTGCGCTGGAGCATCGATGGCTTCCTGCCGAAAACCGAGCCCGGCACCGCCGCCCGCAACCTCTTCGGCTTCCGCGATGGCTCCGGCAATCCGGACGTGAGCAAGGCCGAGGTGGCCAATCAGGTGCTGTGGACCGGCGTCGCCGAAAACAGTCTGGACGAACCGGCCTGGGCCAAAAACGGCAGCTACCAGGCCATTCGCATCATTCGCCACTTCGTCGAGTTCTGGGACCGCACGCCGCTGCAGGAGCAGGAACAGATTTTCGGCCGGGAAAAATACAGCGGCGCCCCGCTGGGCGGCAGCGGCGAGCACGACAACCCGCACTTTGAGAAGGACCCCGAGGGCCAGGTCATTCCCAAGGACAGCCACATGCGCCTGGCCAATCCGCGCACGCCGGAATTCCTGCGCAAGCACCAGCTGCTGCGCCGGCCCTATGACTATTCGCGCGGCCTGGCCCGCACCGGCCAGCTGGACGTGGGCCTGATTTTCATCTGCTACCAGGCCAATCTGGACGACGGCTTCATCTACGTGCAGAAGCTGCTGGATTTCGAGCCACTGGAGGAGTACATCCAGCCCTTCGGCGGCGGCTATTTCTTCATTCTGCCCGGGGTGGAACGGGGCCAATTCCTCGGCCAGAGCCTGCTGGCGGCCGCCGGGGCCATCTAATCGGGAGAAAAATCATGAAGAAAATCTTAGCCTTAACCCTGCTGCTGGCCGGACTGGCCCGGGCCCAGAACACCAGCACGCCGGTGGCGCTGGTCCAGGAAATCTACCGGGCCGCCCGGGCCGGCGATGCGGTGCTGGACATTCTGCGCCGCCACGGCGACGCCCAGCTGCAACGGGCCCTGGATATTAACAACCGCGTCAGCGACGAGGGCTTCGTTTGCCTGGACTATGACCCGCTCTGGGACAGCCAGGACCCGCAAATCGGCGCCAAGGTGCAGGTGAAGCCGCTGAAAAAGGGCTGGGTGCGGGCCAGCTTCCGCCAGTATAAAAAGCGGGTGCAGGTGGATTTCCTCGTCCACTGCAGCGGCGGCATCTGCCAGCTCGGCGACATTAAGAACGGGGGCCAGAGCGTCAAGGCCCTGCTGCAGGCCTGCGCCAATCCGCCCCCTCCGGAACCCGTGCGATGAGCCGTTTCTTCCTGCTACTGCTGCTGGCCCCGCCCCTGGGGGCCAGCCCCAACGACGACCAGAAACACCCGGAAGAAATCGCGCTGGTACGAAAGCTCTACGAAGAGGCGCGCAGCGGCAACGGCGGCGAGATTCTGGTGAAATACGCCGACAGGAGCCTCAAGGAAGCCTTCGCCGCCGAGGCCCGCTTCCATGAAAGCACGGACTCCATCTGCATCGACGCCGACCCGGTCTGGGAAAGCCAGGACCCCATCACCGACGTGAAGGTGGAGGTGCGGGCCCTGCGCAACGGCAAAATCCGCGCCAGCTTTGAGCAATACGGCCGGGTGGACATTGACTACACCGTTAATTGTGCCGGCGGCCGCTGCCGCATCAGCGACCTGGAAACCGACGGCGACCACGGCCTGAAGGACAAAATGCTGCACTGCGAGTAGTCGCCGAGCCCAACCAGGAAGCGCTTCGCCACCGCTGGGGCAGCAGAACGAAGCGCCTCATTCCAACCAAGACTTCCCCAAACCAAGCACTCCCCCTTGCCAGCCGTTAGATGACTTCGGCCTTTCACAGTCCGTAACTCGGCCCTAACCTGAGCGAAGCGCTTCGCCCGGAAGCTCCAAACGGCAGCGCAACCCAGGCGGAGGGAAGCGCTTCCTTCTCTCCGGGTTCTCTAATCCCTATCCCGACCCCTGCCTAAATTTCCGAAGCGGTTGCTGCGCCACTGCGTGGCTCGCTACTCCGCTTCGCTTCGTTGGCTGCACGACTACGTCGCTTGCTACTTCGCTGCGCTTCGTTTCGATGTTGGCCGTTGGCCTCACTGGGCGCTTCCGGGGGAAGCGCTTCCCCTCAGCCCGCTTTTTCTTTTGCCCCGTTCATCAAAAACGAAGCGCTCCCCTTTCTCTGGCTTCTCCAATCCCTAACCCCTGCCTAAATTTCCGAAGCGCTTCTACAGGAAGCGCTTCGGTCGGCCAAGCTGCTTGCCACGGTGCTGCCATCTTTATCACTACCGCCCGAGCCGGAAGCGCTTCGACCACCCGACCACTGCCTTTTCCCAGCCTTTCCAGAGCGAAGCGCTTCCCCAGAATGACCCTCTTGACCCAAGCGCTTCCTTAGTTTCCCGCCCGTCAGATTGAAGCGCTTCGCCCCGAGCCGCTCGTTTCCACCGAAGTGCTTGGCTGAAAAAGGCTCCGGGGAAAGCAGCCAACGGGTGAAGCGCTTCGATTCAGGTCTAGGGATTCATTAACCAACCGGACAACCGAACCCAACGAAGCGCTTCGTTTTGCCGGCCACTAGGAATCTAAAATCCCAAACCGAAGCGCTTCGCTGGGAAAAATTCTCTCGACCGGAAGCGCTTCGGTCTGAATGACCCATTCCCGGCGAAGCGCTCCCCTTTGCCAGCCGTTAGATGACTTCGGCCTTTCAGAGTCCGTAACTCTGCCCCAACCCGACCGAAGCGCTTCGCCCTTGCTAGGCCAGCAGAACGAAGTGCTCCCCTTTTGGGGACCTGTGGGTAATTTAGGGCCAGAGCCGGCAGCGCTTCGCCGGTCGCAATGGTAAGAAAGGAAGCGCTTCGGTCTGCTGGCTTTATTCCTGCCGAAGTGCTTCCCTAATTAAATGGGCCCTTTCCCGAGGGGGGAAGCGCTTCGGTTGGGAACGCTGGTTTCCAGTACCGGGCCGAGGTGGAAATAAACCCAAGCGCTTCGTTGTTTTGCCGCTGCCAAGAACGAAGCGCTTCAACGGGCCACCCACTGCATTACTCAGCTCCCAGAGCAAAGCGCTTCGGTCGGCCAAGCTGCTTGCCACAGCGCGGCCATCTTTACCACCACCGCCGCCCGGGCCGGAAGCGCTTCTCTTGGGATTACGGCCGCCGGAAGTAAAGTGCTTCAGCTGTCCAACTGCCGGTTTTCTTGTCTTTCTAATGCCGGGCGATGGGTGGAAATAGAACGAAGCGCTTCGCCCCGGGTGTTTTATTTCTACCGCAGCGCTTTGGTTCTGGCCTAAAGATTCATTGGCCGACTAGACGACTAAATCAAAGAAAGCGCTCCCTTTTGATTGCTAAGCTGGAAGCGCTTCCCTCTGCCATTCGCCATTTCTAACCTTCTGGGAACGAAGCGCTTCCACCGGCTGCCGGTTGTTAGGCGCTTGGTTTTGGACACCCTTTTTTATCAAAGCGCTTCGCTGGGAACGATGGCTTTCAGCCGGTGGGCCGGAGCGGAAATAAACGAAGGGCTTCGGTTGGGAAGAAAGCCCAGCCGGAAGGAATGTGAGCAATAGGGAATTTTTCGTCTGACCGACCAAGGGGAAGCGCTTCCCCTTTTAGTGGCCCGTGGGTGATTGGAGGTCAGAGCCGACAGCGCTTTGCCGGTCGCAATGGCAAGAAGGGAAGCGCTTCGGTCTGCTGGCTTTGTTCCTACCGAAGCGCTTCGGTTGGGAACGCTGCTTTCCAGTACCGGGCCGAGGTGGAAATAAGCCCAAGCGCTTCGTTGTTTTGCCGCCGCCAAGAACGAAGCGTTTCAACAGACCACCCGCTGCTTTGCTCAGCTTTCCAGAGCAAAGCGCTTCGGTCGGCCAAGCTGCTTGCCACGGCGCTGTCATCTTTACCACCACCGCCGCCCGGGCCGGAAGCGCTTCGTTTAATTGGTCAGAGGGGAAGCGCTTCATTGGCGAGGGCGGCTAGAGAGGAAGCGCTTCCCTAGAAAAAGACTTCGGGGAACGAAGCGCTGCCCTAGGACATCAGCCCGGCGGCGCGGCGGCGGTAGTAGCGGGCCCGGTCTAAATCCCGGGGCAGGTTCGGCCCGCCCTGTTCATAGAGGGCGGCGATGTAACCGTAGATTTCCGGAGCCCCGCCGCCGGCGGCATAGGCCGCATAGCTATCCCGGGCCCGGGCCCAGTCCGCCAGCAGCCCCGGCCCGCCCGCCTCATAAAGGAGGCCGAGGAAAAAGCCGTTGTCGCCGTGGCCGGCGGCCAGTCCCCGTTCGTACCAGCGCCGGGCCTCGTTGCCGTCCTGAATAAGGCCCGGCCCGCCGCGTCGATGGAGATTGCCGATGAGCCAGTGGCCGCAATCGTTGCCGGCGGCGCGGGCCCGTTCATAGCAATCCCGGGCCCGGGCCCAATCCCGCTCGGGGTCGCCCAGCTCCCAGAGCAGACCGAGACCGCGCCAGCCAACCCCCAGACCAAGGGCGACGAGCTGTGCATAGCCCGCCCGGGCCGCCGGCCAGTTCTGGGCCTGGCGCTGGCGTTCGGCCGTCGTCCACCGGGTGGCGGCCTCGGCGTTGGCGGGATGGGAATAGAGCCGCGCCGGCGCCCCGGCCAGCAGCAGCAGCGGACTAAAACAACTAGGGTTCAGGTTTAGCTCCGGAAGGGGAGGAATCGAAGCGGCAGGTGCGTTGGATGCCCGCCGTCCATTGAAACTGGCGGTAGTGGCGGCAGGCCTCGGCCCCATTCCTGTCGAGGCCGGGGCCGCCCCGTTCGTAGAGCTCGCCCAGCAGCAAATGGCCGCTGCGGTCGCCGGCGGCAATGGCCCTTTCGTACCAGTCCCGGGCGCGGCCATAGTCCCGTTCGAGGCCGGGGCCGCCGGTGCGGTAGAGGTCGCCGATGAGCCGGTAGCCCTCGCCGTTGCCAGCAGCGGCCAGCTGTTCATAGTAGGCCCTGGCGGCGGTGTAACTCTGGGCCAGACCGGGGCCACCCTCGGCGTAGAGCTCGCCCAGGGGCCAATGGGCGTTGGTCTCACCGGCGGCGAGGGCCCTTTCGTAGTAATAGCGGGCGGTGGCGTAGTCCTCGGCGACGCCCTCGCCGACCCGGTACAGGCTGCCCAGCCGCAGCAGCGCGCCCCGCTCGCCCCGGGCGGCCAGCCGCTGGTAGAGTTCCCGGGCCCGCTGGTAATGGGCCCGGAGGAAGGCCCGTTCGGCCTCGGCCCAGAGCGCCACCCTCCGGACGGCCGCGCCCGCCGCCCGGTCGTCGGCCCGGGCCGAGGCGCCGGCGCACAGCAGGGCTAACAGTGGGATTGCTTTCATGGCGGCTAGACCGGCAGCCGGCGGCCCTGTTCGGCGCTGGCCCCGCTCAGTTCCAGCAGTTCCAGCACCGCCAGCACCTCTGCTTTCTGCACCGCCAGTGGCGCCCGGCCCTGGAGGGCCTCGTAGAAATTGGCGTAGAAGGCGCCATAGTGGCCGGGCACGCTGGCGAGGGGCTGGCGGCCGTGCTCGTCGTGGAGCAGGCCCCAGTCGCGCGGCCGTTCCCGGTTCCAGTCGCCCCGGGGCAGCACCCCGGCGGCCAGCAGCCCCTCCTGATTGTCCGGCTGGGCCTTCACATAGGAAGCCGCCGTGCCGTGGCAGACCAGAAACGGCGCCGGTTCCCGGGCGTATTTGCTGGCGCCGAGGACGATTTTCAGGCCGTTGGCGTAGTAGAGATTGACGGTGAAATTGTCATCGCTGACCGCGCCCGGGTGCTGCCGGCGCACATCGGCGGCCAGACTCTGGGGCCGGCCGAACAGCTGCAGAGCCATGTCGAGCAGATGCGGGCCCAAATCGTAGAGCAGGCCCACGCCCGGTTCGCCGGTTTCCTTCCAGCGCTTGGCATTGAGGCCGGCGGCGTAGCGTTCCAGGCGCAGAAAGACGTCCACCGGCGTGCCGAGGCAGCCCGTAGCCAGCAGGGCGGCCAGGGTCAGCGGGCCACTGTCCCAGCGGCGATTGTGGTAGACGGCCAGCAGCCGGTTTTTTGCGGCGGCCAGGGCATAGAGCGCTTCGCCCTCGGCCCGACTAGCACAGAGAGGCTTTTCAACGACCACATGCTTGCCGGCCTGCAGGGCCCGGCGGGTGAGTTCGGCGTGGCTGGGGTTAGGGGTGGTGATGACGATGGCGTCGATTCCCGGAGTCAGCAGCGCGTCGAAATCGCGCACCAGCTCGGTGCCGGGGAAGCCCGGCGGCGGTTCACTGGCGCTGCGGCTGTGGATTTTGACGAGACGGAAGCGCTCGTCGGCGCGCCAGAAGGGCAGGTGAAAGACCTTGGCACCGTAGCCATAGCCGGTCAGGGCCAAATTTATTGGGGTCATATTTCCTCACTATCGTAGAATTTCCGTTGCGAACGCCGTTCGCCGGCCGGGGTTCCGCCCGGGTCGCCGCTTAACCTTAAATTATCGGGAATTAAACCATGCAAAAACTACTGACCGCGCTGGGTCTCAGCGCTCTGCTCCTGCTCTCTGGCTGCAACACCGTCCAGGGCGTGGGTCGGGATGTGCAGAAGGCCGGCTCCTCTCTGGAGGGGGCCGCCAACCGCGCCGCCCGCTAGGCCAAGGCCAGGCCGTGGTGGGGTTCGCCCCGCCACGGTTTTTTTGTGCCCGGAATGGGGGGGTGCTGCGCCCCTGCGGTGCTCGCTGCGCGCTAGCGCTCCCAAGAAAAAACCCCAACCGAAGTTGGGGTTTTGGCGGTGGGCCTATTTTTTATTGACCTTGTGCAGGGCCCGATTGTCCACGGCCAGGGCCGCCTCGTGGACCGCTTCGGCCAGGGTGGGGTGGGCGTGCATGATGCGGGCGATGTCCTCGCTGGCGGCGTAGAACTCCATGGCCACCACCAGCTCATGCAGCAGCTCCGAGGCGTTGGGGCCGATGAGGTGGACGCCGAGAATCTCGTCGGTTTCGGCGTCGGCCAGGATTTTGACAAAGCCACTGGCGGCATTCATGGCCTTGGCCCGGCCGTTGGCGGCGAAGGGGAAATCGCCCTTTTTGTAGGCGATGCCCTCGGCCTGCAGCGCCTCCTCGCTCTTGCCGACCCAGGCCATTTCCGGGTGGGTATAGATAATGGAAGGAATCAGGTCATAGCGCACATGGCCGGCCTGGCCGGCGATGATTTCCGCCACCATCACGCCCTCCTCGCTGGCCTTGTGGGCGAGCATGGCGCCGCGCACACAGTCGCCGATGGCATAGACGCCGGCTTCGGCGGTGGCACAGTGCTCATCCACCGCAATGAAACCGCGATTGTCCAGCTGTACGGCCAGGCCGGCGCCCAGCACCCCGGCGGTGTTCGGCTTGCGGCCCACGGCCACCAGCAATTTATCCACCTCCAAAGTCTGGCTGCCGTTTTTGTCCTCATAGCTGACGAGAACGACGTTTTTCTTGACCGTGGCGGCGCTAACCTTGGCGCCCAGCCGAATATCCAGCCCCTGTTTCTTCAGGATTTTTTCCGCCTCCCGGGCCAGCTGGCGGTCGGCCATCGGTAGCAGGCTGTCGGTGGCCTCCAGAATGATGACCTCGGCCCCGGCGGCGCGCCAGACCGTGCCCAGCTCCAGACCAATCACCCCGGCGCCGATGACGCCCAGGCGCTTCGGCGTTTTCTCCAGGCTGAGGGCCTCGGTGGAACTGATGATGTGCTTGCCGTCCTGGGGGGCCACCGGAATGTCCACCGGCACCGAACCGACGGCCAGAATCACGGCCCGGCTGGCGCTCAGCGTCGTTTTACTGCCGTCGGCGCTGCTCACCTCCACCCGGCGGCCGGCCTGGAGCTGGCCCCGGCCCTTGACCCAGTCGATGCCGTTGGCGGCGAAGAGCTGGGCGATGCCGCCGGTGAGCTGGCTGACCACGCCGTCCTTGCGGGCCATCATGGCGGCCACGTCCAGTTTCAGGCCGCTGGCGCCGATGCCGTGGCTGGCGAATTCATGCTGGGCCTTTTCATAGAGGCCGGTGCTTTCCAGCAGGGCCTTGGAGGGGATACAGCCGACGTTGAGGCAGGTGCCGCCCAGGGTGGGCGCGGCCTCGACGCAGGCGGTTTTGAAACCGAGCTGGGCACAGCGCAGGGCGGCCACATAGCCGCCGGGGCCGCCGCCGATAACGATGACGTCGTAGGTTGAATTCATGTTTGCTTCCTCTGATTTTTCGATGTTAGTAGCACTGCAACACCAGCCAACTGCACTCGAAGGCGCGGGCGGCCAGGTCCTGCCGCCGCAGCCAGAGATAGAGCCGGCCACCGTCGCCCCACCGCATGCCGCTGTGCTCCTCGTCGCTGTCGATTTGCAGCAGCAGGCGCCAGTCGATGGCGCCGGGGGCCAGGGCCCGGGCCCGTTCGCTGGCATAGACTTCGGGGTCGCCACAGTATTCTCCGTGGCTCACCAGCTGGCATTCCAGCTCCATTTCGCTCTGGATATGGTCCGAGTGGCCCAGCAATTTATGGCGCCGCTCCTCGCCCCGGCTGGCCCAGTCCCAGTAGGCTTCGCTTTCGGCCTCGCTCCAGTCCAAATGGCGCAGCATCCAGCTGTCCCGGCTGGGAAGTTCCGGCCGGCTGCTGAAGTCCAGGCCCAGGGCCGGGAAGGCGGCGAGGCCCTCGGGGACGGGCCGGGGGGCCAGCGTACGGGGGTCGCCGTCGTGGTAGAGCACGCGGAAACCGTCCCGGTCGGCCGGGTCGAAGCCCCAGCCCTCCCGCTCACAGTCATAGAAGAGATAGAGCCAGCCGCCGGCGGGCAGCAGCCCGTCCCGGTCCTGGGACCGGCAATCGGCGAAGTTAATCTGGGCGATGAAAGGGAGCGGGCCGCTGGGGCCCCGGGGCCAGTCCCAACCGGGGGGCAAATCCGGCTGGCCCCCCAGATGGGAGGCGCCGGGGGGGAGCGCTGCGGCCGGCCGGGGGTCGAGGACGATGGCGTTACGGAGCCAGGGCCGGGCCGCCGTCCAGTAGCGTTCCAGACCCCGGGCCCGCAGTTCCGTTTCCAGTGGCGTCATGGTGTGGCACAGAAAGCCCGCCGGAGCGGGCTTGGGGATTTAGACGTCCAGCAGCAGCCGGGCCGGGTCTTCCAGGGCGTTCTTGATGGCGACGAGGAAGCCCACCGCCTCGCGGCCGTCGATGATGCGGTGGTCGTAGGTCAGGGCCAGATACATGACCGGCCGAATCACCACCTGGCCGTTCTCGGCCACCGGCCGTTCGACGATGTTGTGCATGCCGAGGATGGCGCTCTGGGGCGGGTTCAGAATCGGCGTGGACAGCATGGAACCGAAGGTGCCGCCGTTGGTGATGGAGAAGGTGCCGCCGCTCATCTCCTCGATGGTCAGGCTGCCATTTTTGGCCTTGGTGGAGAAGTCGATGATGCCCTGTTCGATGGCGGCGAAGCTGAGGTTTTCGGCATTGCGCAGAATCGGCACCACCAGGCCGCGCGGGCTGGACACGGCGATGCCGATGTCAAAGTAGTTGTGGTAGACGATGTCGCTGCCGTCGATGGAGGCGTTCACGGCCGGATACTGGCGCAGGGCGTTGATAACGGCCTTGACGAAGAAGGACATGAAGCCCAGTTTCACATCGTTTTTCTTGGTGAAGACGTCCTGATATTTCTTGCGCAGGTCCATGACCGGCTTCATGTTCACCTCGTTGAAGGTGGTGAGCATGGCGGCGGTGTGCTGGGCCTGGACCAGGCGCTCGGCGATACGCTGGCGCAGCCGGGTCATGGGCACACGCTCCTCATAGCGGCTGCCGGCGTTGAGGGCCTGCAGGGCGTCATTTTTGGTTACGCGACCGCCGCGACCGCTGCCGCTGATTTGGGCCGGATTGAGCTCGTTTTCGGCGGCGATTTTGCGGGCGGCCGGGCTCAGATTCTTAGCACCGGCGGGAGCAGCGGCCGGGGCGGGCGTGGCCGGGGCGGCCGTTGGGGCGGGGGCGGCGGCGGCGGCCGGGGTGGCGTTGGCCGGGGCGGCGCTGGGCACGATGATGGCCACCACGTCGCCGCCCTTGACCGTCGTGCCTTCCGGCGCGCGGATTTCCTCCAGAATGCCATCACAGGGGGCGGGCAAATCCAGCACCACCTTGTCCGTTTCCAGACCGGCCAGGGTGGCGCCGGCCTTGACGAAATCGCCCTTCTGGAACTGCCAGCCCTGGAGCACGGCGTCGGCCACCGATTCGGGCAGGGCGGGAACTTTAATTTCTGTACTACTCATAAATCACCTCAGATATTAAAAACTTAGAAGCCCAGGGCCGTTTGCACCACGGCGGCCTGTTCGTCGGCGTGCACCTTGGCATAGCCGGCGGCGGTGGAAGCGCTCTCCGCCCGGCCGGCGTAGCCGATGGGCCGGTCGCCCAGGGCCTCGTCCAGCCATTCGCGGATTTGGCGCCAGGCCCCCTGGTTGCGCGGCTCCTCCTGGCACCAGACCAGCTGGGCCGTCTGGGGATAGGCGGCCAGCGCCTGGCGCAGTTCCGCCGCCGGGAAGGGATAGAGCTGTTCCAGCCGCAGAATGGCCACGTCCTGACGGTTCTCGTCGCGGCGCCGCTGCAGCAGGTCGTAGTAAATCTTGCCGCTGCAGAGCACGATGCGCTTCACGCCCTTGGCGCTGAGTTTGTCCCCCTCGGGAATGAGCGTTTGGAAGTGGCCGCTGGCCAGCTCCGCCAGCTCCGAGGTGGCCAGTTTGTGGCGCAGCAGCGATTTGGGCGACATGACCACCAGGGGCTTGCGGAAATCGCGCAGCAGCTGGCGGCGCAGCAGGTGGAAAATCTGGGCCGGTGTGGTGGGCACACAGACCTGCCAGTTGTTATCGGCGCAGAGCTGCAGATAGCGTTCGAGCCGGGCCGAGGAGTGTTCCGGACCCTGGCCCTCGTAGCCGTGGGGCAGCAGCATGACCAGCCCGCTGTAGCGGCCCCATTTGGTTTCGCCCGAGGCGATGAACTGGTCAATGATGACCTGGGCGCCGTTGGCAAAGTCGCCGAACTGGGCCTCCCAAATCACCAGGCCGTGCGGCTCGGCGATGGAATAGCCGTATTCAAAGCCGAGCACGGCATTTTCACTGAGAATGGAATCGCTGACGCGCACCGGCGGCTGCTTCTCGGCGATGTGGGCCAGCGGTGTGTAGCTATCGCCGGTGTTCTGGTCGTGCACCACCGCATGGCGGTGGGAGAAGGTGCCCCGGCCGCAGTCCTCGCCGGAGACGCGCACCGAATAGCCCTGCTGCAGCAGCGCCGCATAGGCCAGGTTTTCGGCACAGCCCCAGTCCAGCGGCTGCTGGCCGGCGCTCATGGCCCGGCGGGTTTCGTAGAGCTTGGCGACGATGGGGTGCAGTTTGAAATCTTCAGGGACACTGAAAATGGCCTGGCCCAGGGCCGTGAGCCGTTCGGCGTCGTAGCCGGTGTGCACCGGGGCGGTCCAATCCTGATGGCGCAGGGCCTTCCAGGCCTTGGCCAGCGGGTCTTCCTCGGTGATGGGCTGGGGCCGAGCCACCCGTTCGCCGGCCTCTAGACGCTGGCGGTAGTCCTCCACCAGGGCATCGTAGGTGTTGGCGTCGATGAGACCCTCGGCCTGGAGCCGGTCGGCATAGACCCGGGCCGGCACTTCGTGGGCGCGAATTTTCTTGTACATCATCGGCTGGGTGGCGGCGGGCTCGTCGGCCTCATTGTGGCCGAGGCGGCGGTAGCAGACCAGGTCGATGATGATGTCCTTGTGGAATTCCTGAATGTACTCGGCGGCGATTTCAGCGACGAAAACGATGGCCTCCGGGTCGTCGCCGTTCACGTGCAGCACCGGCGCCTGAATGATTTTGGCGGTGTCGGAGCAGTACATGGAGGAGCGGGCGTCGAGCAGATTGGAGGTGGTGAAGCCGATTTGGTTGTTGATGATGACGTGGACGGAACCGCCGGTGCGGTAGCCGCGCACCCGGGACAGCTGCAGGGTTTCCTGAATGATGCCCTGGCCGGTGAAGGCGGCGTCGCCGTGAATCTGCACGGCCACGGCGTGGTTGGAAATTTCCGTGATTTTCCAGGCACCGTCGGCGGCCTTGACCCGGTCGAGCCGGGCGCGGGTGGAACCCTGCACCACCGGATTGACGAATTCCAGATGGGAGGGGTTATAGGCCAGGGACAAATCCACGGCGCCGCCCTCGGTGTCCACCGCCGAGGAGAAGCCCATGTGATATTTCACGTCGCCGGAGCCGTTGGCCATCTTCGCCCGGCCCTCGAACTCGTCGAAGAGGTCGGCGGGGCGCTTGCCGAGAATGTTGATGAGCATATTGAGCCGGCCCCGGTGGGCCATGGCGATGCCGATTTCCTTGGTGCCGTTTTTGCCGAGCCGTTGAATCAGGGCCTCCATCAGCGGAATCAGGCCGTCGCCGCCCTCCAGGGAGAAGCGCTTCTGGCCCACGTATTTCTTATGAAGGAATTTTTCCATGCCATCGGCGGCCACCAGCTGTTTGAGCAGCTCCGGCTTACGGCTGGCGTCGCGCACATAGCCCTCGGTGGCCCGTTCCAGCTGGGCCTGCAGCCAGCGCCGTTCCTCGGTTTCGTGGATATGCATGATTTCGGCGCCCACCTTGTCGGCGTAGGAGCGTTGCAGGTGGCGGATGATGTCCTTCAGCTTGTGCTTGCCGTCGAGGAAGAGGGTGCCGGCGTAGAATTCACTCTCCAAATCGGCGCTGGTCAGACCGTGGAAGGCCGGGTCCAGGTCGGGAATTTCCTTGCGTTCGCGCAGATTAATGGGACAGAGGTGGGCCGCCTGGTGGCCGCGAATGCGGTAGGCGCTGATGAGATTGAGCACGGCCACCTGTTTTTCCAGCTGGCTGACGTCGGCCGGGGCCGCGCCGGCGCCGGGGCTGAGCTGGGCCAGCAGGGCGAAGCGCTCCTGCACGTCGAGGCGGGAAACTTCCCGTTGGCCGTCCTGGAGACTGCGGAAATAGCGCTGCCAGACATCGCTGACGCTGCTAGGGTCGTGGAGAAAATCCTCATATAACCCTTCCACATAGCTGCCATTTTCTCCAAAGAGCTGGGCACTTTGGCGTTGGTTTTGGTAGTCGCTCATAATGATTTTTCCTGATGTTTCAACACCGGGGCCGGGGGGCCCTCAATCCAATAAGGCGTATTAATGAATAAACCTTAATTAAACCAGCCCCGATTATAGGCTAATGGCCGGGGCCGGCCAGCCCAAAAAAATATTTATTTGATTCCCTTATTCTTTTTCTCGGCCGGCAAAAATCGGCCCGGGGGCCCGCCAAAGCGCTTTAAAATACGCCGTCATTTTTCTTTTGGAGATTGACATATGTTGCGCATCATTGAAGACGCCCTCACCTATGACGACGTTCTGCTCGTCCCCCGCTATTCCGAACTGGACCTAAAAAACATTGATTTTTCGGTGGAAATGGGCCGGGGCCTCAAACTCAATATTCCCATCTTCGCCGCCGCCATGGACACGGTCTCCGAATACCGGCTCGCCATTGCCCTGGCCCAGCAGGGCGGCATCGCCATCATTCATAAGAACCTCGGCATCGCCGACCAGGCCGAACACGTGCGCCGGGTGAAGCGCTTCGAGGCCGGCATTATCCGCGACCCCATCAGCACCACCCCCGACGCCAGCATCGAATCGGTGCTCGGCATCATCAAGGACAATAAATTCTCCGGCCTGCCGGTCATCGAAAACGGCCAGGTGGTGGGCATCATCACCCAGCGGGATTTCCGCTATCTCGGCGACGAAAAGCTGGTGCGCGAGGTGATGACGCCGAAGGAGCGGCTGATTACGGCCCGGGAGGGCGCCAGTCCCAGCGAGATTCGCGCCCTGCTGCACAAGCACCGCATCGAAAAACTGCTGCTGGTGGACGATAACTTCCGCCTCAAGGGTCTGGTTACGGTCAAGGATTTGCGTAGTGCCAAGGAGTACCCGCTGGCCTGCAAGGACGAGGACGAAAGCCTGCGCGTTGGCGCCGCCGTCGGCACCTCGGCCGACACCCTGGAGCGGGCCGAAGCGCTGGTCAAGGCCGGCGTCGATGTGCTGGTGGTGGACACGGCCCACGGCCACAGCCGGAACGTGCTAAACGTAGTGCGGGAGCTGCGCCGCCAGTATCCGGATTTGCCGCTGGTGGGCGGCAACGTGGCCACCGCCGAGGGCGCCCGGGCGCTGGTGGAGGCCGGCGCCGACATAATTAAGGTAGGCATTGGCCCCGGCTCCATTTGCACAACGCGCATCGTTGCCGGCGTCGGCGTGCCCCAGCTCAGCGCCGTGAACAATGTGGCCACCGCCCTGCAGGGCACCGGCGCCACGCTGATTGCCGACGGGGGCCTGCGCTATTCCGGCGACATTGCCAAGGCCATTGCCGGCGGGGCCCATGCGGTGATGGTGGGCGGGCTGCTGGCCGGCACCGAGGAGGCCCCGGGCGAGGTGGAGCTCTACCAGGGCCGTTCCTACAAGTCCTATCGCGGCATGGGGTCGATGGCGGCCATGGCCAAGGGTTCCGCCGACCGCTATGGCCAGGCCGACCGGGAGGAGAGCAAACGCACCCCCGAGGGCATCGAGGGCCGCGTCCCCTACAAGGGCCTGCTGGCCGGCGTCATCGACCAGCTCATCGGCGGCCTGCGCTCGTCCATGGGCTATGTGGGCTGCGCCAATCTGGCCGCCATGCGCACGGAACCGCAGTTCGTCCGCATTAGCCACGCCGGCATTCAGGAATCCCACGTCCACGATGTCAGCATCACCAAGGAACCGCCCAACTACCGCCGCAGCTAACGGCGTCGGCCTGCCCCCGGGCGGGCTTTTTTTATGGGCCCAGCACCGGGGTCCCGGCCGAAGCGCTTCCCCCCGCCGGCGTAAAATAGCGACCTTTCGTTTTTATCAGTGAGGTTTGCCCATGTGTAACGATTGGTCTTCCACCGACCCCGAGGTACAGCGCGACCAGCTGCGCGCCTACGATGAAATGCGGGCCCGCTGCCCGGTGGCCCACGATGAGGCCCTGGGCTATTCGGTTTTCCGCCATGCCGACGTCATGGCGCTGCTGGCGGCGCCGGACCTCTTCTCCAACCACGTTTCCGACCGCCATCTGGCCATTCCCAGCGGCCTGGACGGGGCCGAGCACCGGGCCTTCCGCGCCGTCAATGACCGCTACTACACGCCGGAACGCCTGGCCGACTTCGCCCCGCGCTTCCGGGCCATCATCGGCGCCCTGCTCGCCGGCCTGCCCCGGGGCGAGCCGGTGGAAATCATGGCCGCCTTCGCCGCCCCCTATGCGGTCAAGCTCAACAATGCCTTCATGGGCTGGGATGACAGCCTGGAGGCGCCGCTCAGCGCCTGGGTGGAGAAGAATCGCCGCGCCACCCTGGCCCAGAACCGGGCCGAAATCGCCGCCGTGGCCCTGGAATTCGATGACACCATCCGCCAGCAGCTCCAGCAGCGCCGGGACTGCCCCCGGGACGACATCACCAGCGAGCTGCTCCGCGACGAGGTGCAGTTGCCCGAGGGCCCGCGCCGGCTCAGCGAGGAGGAATTGCTGTCGCTGATTCGCAACTGGACGGTGGGCGAACTCTCGACGGTGGCGGCCTCGGCCGGCATTCTGCTGAAATTCATCGCCAGCCACCCGGAGGAGCAGCGCCGGCTACGCGCCCACCCGGCGGCCATTCCGGCGGCGGTGGAGGAAATCATGCGGCTGGAGGACCCGCTGGTCAGCAATCGCCGCAAAACCCGCTGTCCGGTGGAGCTGGGCGGGCGGGCCCTGCCGGCCGGGGCGCCGATTACCATCAACTGGGTGAGCGCCAACCGGGACGAGGCCGCCTTCCCCGCCGCGCGGGAATACCACCCGGAACGCGACCAGAGCGCCAATCTGGTCTACGGCTGGGGCCCCCACCGCTGCCCCGGGGCGCCGCTGGCCCGGCTCGAACTGCGCCTGCTGCTGGAGGAAGCGCTTCGCCGCTTCGACGACCTGGCCCCGGCCCGGGCCGACTACTATCACCGGGCCGTCTATCCGGTGGCCGGCTATGACCAGCTCTGGCTATGCCTAAACTGAAGCGCCGCCGCCCCATTCATACGGCCCGGTTGCTGGCCGATTTTCTCCGCCGTCGCCCCCACCGGCACCGGCTGCCCCCGGGCTTCGCGCCGCGCCCGTGCCGGGCCCGGCCGGGCGATGCCAACGCCGACCGCCGCCTGCGCCTGATTCTGGCCCTGGACGCCGCCGGCGACCCGGCCGACCGGCGCTGGTGCCGCCAACTGCTGCGCCTGACCCTACGGAGCTACGCGCGCGGCCTCTGCTGGGACGTGCGCGACCCGGTGGCCCTGCTGGTTTTCGCCCTCTACCGTTGGCTCCAGCCCCGCGACCTGGGCCGGCTGTGGGCGGCCCGCCAGAGCGGCGGTTCGGACAGCTACGCCAGCCTCGATGCGGAGCTGACCTTCGGTTTTTCTCTGGCCGACACCCTGGCCCGGCTCCGGCGCCGGCGGCCCCGGCGGGCGCTGTATCGGGATTTTGCCGCCGATTTACAGCAACGCCAGCACCAGCCCGGCGCCCGCTACCGCAGTCGCGCCGACTATCTGGACTACTTCGCCCGCGTCCGCCAGCCCGCCCACCGGGAG
Organism: uncultured Cardiobacteriaceae bacterium; assembly: GCA_963532425.1. Lineage (GTDB taxonomy): Bacteria > Pseudomonadota > Gammaproteobacteria > Cardiobacteriales > Cardiobacteriaceae > CAUSKK01. The sequence goes on along the minus strand of CAUSKK010000005.1, from coordinate 10,143 downwards.
AGCCTGGCCGAGGAGCTGGCACCCTGAAGGCCGGTCGCCTCGGCCCGTCCCCACCTTTCACCGAAGCGCTTCGTTCTGGAAACCCGCAAGCGTCGGAAGGGCTTCGGAACAACCGACCCGCAGCCGCCAGAAAAGAAGCGCTGCGGACCGAAAGCCCAGAAAGAAGCGCTTCCTTTTTTGCAAAATCATGGGCCTGGCGCCGGTTTGGCCAGCGAACCGAAGCGCTTCAGGCCGGAAGCGCTTCCCGGCGGCCCCGACCGGGACCTGTCCCGTCCCCCTTCGAGGGCGCCGGAACCTCTGCTTTTGATTTAAAAGGATTTTTTATGCTGGGTTTTGACCACTGCATCAGCACTTTGCCGCCGGCCCCGGCCAACGGCTACCAATGACTAAGGAGTTTCTATGTTGGGTTTTGACTACTGCGTGAGCACCCTGCCGCCGGCCCCTGTAACCCGGCGGCCCGGCGGTTTTCATAAATTTGGGAGAGATTTTTATGTTGGGTTTTGACTATTGCGTTAGTACGCTGCCGCCGGAACTGGAAAAACATCTGGACGACCGCGCCCGGCGCGCCCACAACCTGGCCTACTTCTTCGATGGCAGCTGGGGGCCGGAGAGCACCCAGGGCGGCCTCGAGGCCCGGGCGCTAAGCCAGAGCGGCGACGGCTATCCCTACCGCTACCGCATTTGCGCCGGCGACCTGCTGCCTATCCTGCGCCGGGCCCAGGCCCGCTACGAAGATTCCTGGCCGGGCCGGCTTGACCGGGAGAAGGGCCACCCGCCGCCGCGCTTCGGCCTGGAGCTGGTGGCGGCCCTGCCCCCGGAGACGGTGCTGTACATCACCTCCTTTGACCAGTCCTGATGGGCCGGCTGTTCTTTTGGCTGCTGCTCATCGGGGCGCTGGTGGGCAAGCTGCGCTGGGACCAGCGCCAGCGCCGGCGCCTGCAACGCCGGTTGGCCGCCGAGGCCGCCCTGCGCCAGCGCCAGCAGGGGGAGCGCTTCCAGCTGACCACGGATTTTCTCAACGGCCGCTACGACGAGGCCGAATATCGCCGCCGCTGTGCCGACTTGGAAAGCCAACACCGGGCCCAGTGGGACGCCCTCGGGCGGGATTTCTAGGGGGAGCGCTTCGCTCTGGAAATCTACAAAAACCGAAGCGCTTCGTTCAGGCCGGCCCGCCGAGCCCAAGCTAGGCAGCTCTCCCCCTGGGCGAGCCAACGATGATTGGGCCGCCAGGCCGAAGCGCTTCGTTGGTCATCGCCACTGCCAGCCCGAAGGGAAGCGCTTCATTCTCATCACCCGGCCCGAGGCATTTCCTTTATTTCTGCCTCTCCAAACCGAAGCGCTTCGCTTTGCAAAGCCGTTTCCGGCCAGGCGCTTCCTTTTGGCTCGTCGAGCTCTGAAGGGGCCCGGCCGATTTATCCGGCTCAACGGAGCGAAGCGCTTCCCCCGACGGCCAAAAACGCTGGCCCCCGGGCCGGGACAAATCCATTTATCGAGGGGGAAGCGCTTCGGTTTATCGGCCTTGGGCTTCCGGGGATTATTTCGCCCGGCCCCGCTGGGCCGGAAGCAGGAAGCGCTTCCCGCCGAAGCGCTTCGGTTCTGGAAGCCCCGTTAGAACGGAAGAATGGTTGCTGGCCCAACCGAGGGAGCGCTTCGTTCTTCCTGGGCTCCGGGGGCGAAGCGCTTCCGGCTGAGAATAGAAGGAGGGTTCGGCCCGGCAACAAATTAGAGGGCCGCAGCCTACGCCGGCCGGCCGCCGGCGCGTGAAGCACCGCTCCTCCCTAATCCCGCCCACTAAAAAAGGCCGTCCAGGGACGGCCTTTGCACTCGATGACGATTTAGGAATACGGCCTAGTGGCGCTGGCCACAGCCGCAGGGTTTTTTCATGTCGATGACCATGCGGCCGGTGATTTTGCCGTCGCGCATCTCCTGGAAGATGGCCGGGGCCTCGTCCAGGGCGCGGGTCTGTACCTTCGGCACCACCAGCCCCTCGGCGCCGAACTGGAAGGCTTCGGCCAAATCCTGGCGCGTGCCCACCAGCGAGCCGACCACCTCGATGCCGTCCAGCACCAGCCGGGGAATGGACAGGTCCATTGATTCCGGTGGCAGACCCACGGCCACCACCCGACCGCCGGCCCGGACGGCATTCACCGCCGAGTTAAAGGCCAGCTTGGACACGGCCGTAACTATCGCCGCGTGGGCGCCGCCGGTCTTGCTCTGAATCACCGTGGCGGCGTCCTCTTTACTGGGATTGACGGTGAAATCGGCCCCGGATTCGCGGGCGAAGGCGAGCTTGTCCTCGTTGACGTCCACGGCGATGACGTGGGCGCCGAACACCTTCTTGGCGTACTGGACGGCCAGATTGCCGAGGCCACCGACGCCATAGACCGCCAGCCACTGGCCCGGGCGCACGCCGGAAACCTTGGTGGCCTTGTAGGTGGTTACGCCGGCGCAGGTGATGCTGCTGGCCTGGGCCGGGTCGAGGCCGGCCGGCACTTTCACGGCGTAGTTGGCGCTAACGATGCAGTGGGTGGCCATGCCGCCATCGGCGGTGTAGCCGGCGTTGAGCACGCTCCGGCACAGGGTTTCGCGGCCACTGTCGCAGTATTCACAGCCGCCACAGCTCTGGAATAGCCAGGCAATGCTGACCCGGTCGCCGGGCTGAAGATTCTTCACGTCCGGAGCAATGGCCTTGACGATGCCGATGCCCTCGTGGCCGAGGATACGGCCGGGCTTCTCGCCGTAGTCGCCGGCGGCCACGTGCAAATCCGTATGACAGACGCCGCAGAATTCCACTTCCACCAGCGCTTCGCCGGCGGCCAGGGGGCGCAATTCCCGTTCGACCACTTCCACATCGCCGGGCACCTGCTGATTGACCACTACCGCTTGAATTTTCATATTGCTTACCTCGTAAAGTTGGTAGAAACGGCCGTTTTCTCATTTTTGGCCGCCCGTCCAGACTAGCCCCGCCGCCGGGCGGCTGTCAAGCTATCTTTTTGAAATATAAGAATTTTATACATTGGCGGCGGAAGGAATTAAAAAAACTCAACGAATGGCCAGGAATGGAATTTTCTGTCAAAGCGACGAAGCGCTTCCCCTAAAATAGGGGATTTTTGCTGGGTATTAACTATGGGCCTGTGGCAAACCATTAACCGCTGGGGGCAGAAATACGCCCGCCCGCAAAATTTCGAGCAGGGGGCCGAAGCGCTGCTGCGCTGGCTCACTCCCTTGGCCTGGGGCCTGCTCCTTCTCGGCCTCGTCTGGGGCCTGGCCTTCGCACCGATGGACTATCAACAGAAAAATGCCTTCCGCATCATCTATATCCACGTGCCGGCGGCCATGCTGTCCCTGTCCATTTACTGTCTGCTGGCCGGGGCTTCCTTCTGCCATTTCGTCTGGCGCTGGCCCCTGGCCATTCTGCTGGCCCGGGCCTCGGCCGGCTACGGCGCCCTGATGACGCTGCTGGCCCTTATTACCGGCGCCCTCTGGGGCAAACCCACCTGGGGCACCTACTGGACCTGGGACGCGCGCCTGACCTCGGAGCTGATTCTGTTCTTTCTCTATCTGGCCTATCTGCTGCTGCAGAACAGCCTGGACGACCGCGCCCTGGCCGACCGGCTCGCCTCGCTGCTGGCGGTGGTGGGCCTGATTAATATCCCCATCATTCACTATTCGGTGCAGTGGTGGAACTCGCTCCACCAGGGGGCGACCCTGTTCAAAATGGGCCTGCCCAGCATTGCGGCGGCGATGCTCTATCCGCTGCTGGTCTGCCTGCTCGCCTTCTATCTGCTCTACGGCTGCTATGCCCTGCGGCAGATGCAAAATCTCATGTTGGAATGGCGCATTGCGCGCCTACTGGAGGACTAATGGCTTTTCACTCCCTCGAAGAATTTTTACGCATGGGCACGCACGGCCCCTATGTTTGGAGCGCCTACGGCCTGACCCTGCTGGCGCTGGTGGCGATGGCCTGGGGCGCCCGCCTTCGCCACCGGCGGCTCCAACGGGAATGGGCCCAGCTGCAACGGCATGAATCCTAGACCGAACCGGCGCCGGGCCAATCCCCGGCGGAAGCGCTTCCTGATTATCGGCCTGACCCTGGGCGGCTTTGCCCTGGCCGTGGCCCTGCTGCTGCTGGCCCTGCAACAGGATTTGAACCACTACTACTCCCTGGAGAGCGTCGCCAGGGCCGAGGCGCCGCGCGACCAGCCCGGCATCCGCGTTGGCGGCATGGTGGCCGTGGGCAGTCTGCAACGTCGGGGCGACGGCCTCGACGTCCAGTTCGATTTGACCGACTTCCGTTCGCCGCCGCTGCGCGTTTTCTATAGCGGCATCCTGCCCGACCTCTTCCGCGAGGGCCAGGGCGTCATCGCCCGGGGCACCCTGACCGCCGACGGCTTCCGGGCGGTGGAAATCCTCGCCAAACACGACGAGAACTACATGCCGCCGGAGCTGAAAAAAGACCTGGAGCACCACCTCCAATGATGACCGAACTGGGCCATCTGGCCCTGCTGCTGGCCGGCAGTCTGGCCGGGGCCGAAGCGCTTCTTGTCCTGGCCTATCCCCAGCGGCTCAGCGTCCAGCGCCTGGCCCTACGCCTGAGCACGGCCCAATTCTGGCTGCTGCTCGGCGCCCTGCTCAGCCTGGCCACCGCCTTCGCCCGCAACGATTTCAGCCTGGCCTATGTGGCGGCCCACAGCAATAGCCTGCTGCCCTGGTACTACCGGCTATCCGCCGTCTGGGGCGGCCACGAGGGTTCGCTGCTGCTGTGGATTTTTATCCTCGGCGCCTGGACGCTGGTCGTCGCCCGCCAGCGCTACCCCAGCGACACGGAACAGCTGCTCCAGGCCAAGGTGCTGGCGGTGCTGGCCTTCATTCAGGCCGGCTTCATCGCCTTCATCGCCCTGACCTCCAATCCCTTCCGCCGCGCCTATCCGGTGCCCTTCGACGGTGCCGACCTCAATCCGCTGCTGCAGGACATCGGCCTGATTTTCCACCCGCCGCTGCTCTACACCGGCTACGTCGGCTTCGCCCTGGCCTTCGCCTTTGTGGTGGCCAGCCTCTGGCAGGGCGATTTACCCCCGGCCCGGCTGCGCCAGCTGCGCCCCTGGACGCTCTGGGCCTGGCTGACCCTGACTCTGGGCATCGCCCTGGGCTCCTACTGGGCCTACTACGAACTGGGCTGGGGCGGCTGGTGGTTCTGGGACCCGGTGGAAAACGCCTCGCTCATGCCCTGGCTGGTGGGGGCGGCGCTGGTGCATGCCCTGCTGCTCAGCGAGAAGCGCCAGCTCTTCCTGCTGTGGACGGCCCTGCTGGCCATCGTCGCCTTCGCCCTCAGCCTGATGGGCACCTTTCTGGTGCGTTCGGGCATTCTCACCTCGGTGCATGCCTTCGCCAGCGACCCGAGCCGGGGCCTGTTTATCCTCGCCCTGCTGGTGCTGATTACGCTGCCGGCGCTGCTGCTGCTCATCGTCCGCGCCCCCCGTCTGCTGCGGCCGGGCCGCTTCCGCTGGCTGTCCCGGGAAATGGGCCTGCTGCTGAATAACTGGCTGCTGCTCGGCGCCTGCCTGGTGGTGCTGCTCGGTACGCTCTATCCGCTCATCGCCGACCTGCTCCAGCTCGGCAAGATTTCCGTCGGCGCCCCCTATTTCAACCGGCTCATCGTGCCGCTGGCGCTGCTGTCCCTGTTGCTGCTGGCCCTGGCACCGCTGCTGCGCTGGCAACGGGACCGCTGGGCCCGGCTGCGGCCGCTGCTGCTGGGGGTAGGCCTGCTCACCGCCGGGCTGCTGGCCCTGAGTCTGACGCTGCTGCCGGTCTGGGATAGTCGCCTGCTGCTGCCCCTGACCGTGGCCCTGCTCGCCCTGGCCAGCCTGCTGGTGGACTACGGCAGCCGCGCCTATTTCCAGGGCTGGCGCGCCCTGAAGCCGCCGCTACCCCTGGCCGGCATGCTGCTCAGCCATCTGGGCTACATCGTGCTGGCCCTGGCCATCAGCCTGAGCGGCCTCTATTCCCAGGAGCGCGATTTAAGCCTGCGCGTCGGCCAGACGGTGCCGCTGGGTGGCTATGACATTCAGCTGCTGGAACTGCGGACGGTGCCGGGCCCCAACTATGTGGCCACCGAGGGCAAATTCCTGGTGCGCCGGGGCGAGGACTTGCACCTGCTGCGCCCGTCCAAACGCCAGTACTTTTCCGCCACCATGCCCCTGACCGAAAGCGCCCGGCTGGTAACGCCCAGCCACGATTTATATCTGGCCCTGGGCGAAGCGCTCGGGCCGGCGGTCTGGGCGGTGCGGCTGCAATATAAGCCGTTTATTGTGTGGATTTGGCTCGGCGCTCTTCTGATGGCTCTGGGCGGTGGATTAAGCGCCGTTTCCATCAGGAGAACGTCTTGAGCCCGGGGCCTCGCCTGCCGTTGGCTGGGCTCGGCGCTTTAACTATGGCCTTCGGAGGCGGTCTGAGTGCCGTAGCGCTACGGAGAAAGCCGTGAATAGACGGCCTTCGCCTGCCGTTGGCTGGGCTCGGCGCTCTCCTGATGGCTCTGGGCGGTGGATTGAGTGCGGTAGCGCTGCGGAGAAAGTCATGAAACCCAGCACCCGGCCGGCGAAGCGCTTCGGTCGGAGCTCTCCCAACGAAGCGCTTCCTCCGGATTAGCCCCGGCCCCGGCGAAGCGCTTCCCCCCGCCGGGCCTGTAACCCTAAGGAAAATTTGATGAACCGTAAAACCTTCGGGCTGGCGGTGCTGCTGGTGTTCGGCGGCCTCGTCGGCTTTTTTATCGGCGGCCTCGGCCGGAATCCCCAGGAGCTGCCCTCGGCGCTGGCCGGCCAGCCGCTGCCGGTCCTGGGCGTGGCGACGCCGAAGCGCTTCTTCCTGGTCAATGTCTGGGGCTCCTGGTGCGCCCAGTGCCATGAGGAACACGAATTCCTCGGCCAGCTGGCCGCCCGAATCCCCATCATCGGCCTGAACTGGGCCGCCGCCAACGCCAGCGAGGCCCGCGACGGCGCCGAATTCCTGCGCCGCCGGGGCAATCCCTACCAGACGGTGATTTGGCAGCGCGACGACCTCATCGTCGATTTGGGCGTCTACGGCGCGCCGGAAACCTTTCTGGTCAGCCCCGAGGGCCGCATTCTCAAGCGCTACGCCGGGCCGCTGAACGCCCAGGTCTGGGCCCGGGAATTCCAGCCGCTGCTGGAGCACCAGCCATGAAGCGCTTCCTGCTGCTGCTGGCCCTGAGTCTGCCCCTGGCCGCCGCCGAGCTCAATCCGGTGGAGGAGCAGCGCTATCAGGCCCTGATTCGCGACATCCGCTGTCCCACCTGCCAGAACAGCAACATCGCCGAGAGCACGGCGCCCCTGGCCAAACAGCTGCGCCAGCTGGTGGCCGAGCAGATTCAGGCCGGCCGCAGCGACGGCGAAATCAACGCCCATCTCCAGGCCCGCTACGGCGATTTCATCAGCTACCGGCCGCCGCTGGGCTGGCACACCCTGCTGCTCTGGCTCGGGCCCTTCGGCCTGATGGCGGCGGTGGCGGCCGGGGTCTGGTGGCGCTGGCGGCGCAGTGGGCCGGGGACGACAGCAGCGGTCGAGCCCGCACCGCCGGCCAGTGGCGACGAGGCCCGGGCGGCGCCGTTGCCGCTGCTGTGGGCACCGCTGCTGGCGCTGGCGCTGGCCCTGGCCCTGGGCGGCTGGTGGACCCTGTCCGGGGCCCACTACCAGCGCTGGCAGGAATTGACCGCGCCGCTGGCCCAGCCCCTGAACCGGGCCCGCTATCTGGGCGAGTTGCCGGACTGGCTCGATACCAATCCGCTGGTTTTCTGCGTGGCCCTGCAGGAACAGGTGAATCGCCAGGACCCGGCCGAACTGGCCACCCTCGGCCGCTGCTACCAGCGCGGCGCCCTGCCGGCCCTGGCGCGGCCGGTCTACGCCCGGCTGGTGCAGCTGGAACCGGACAGCGGCGCCCACCAACTTGCTCTGGCCCAGCTGGATTTGCTCGGCCAGCAACAGCCCCTGGACGCCGCCGGCGAGGCGCGCCTGCAAAAGCTCATCGCCGAACACCCGACCGAGGCCGACGCCGCCCGGCTGCTGCTGGCCGCCGCCTACGAACGGGCCGGTCGCAGTGCCGAAGCGCTTCCCCTCTGGCAGCGGCTGGCCCCGCGTCTGCCCGCCGGCAGTGAGATGAAAAGGCTGGTGGAAGCGCGGCTGGCGGCCTTTCGCCAGACGGTGAAAATCAGCGTCCAGCCGGAAACCCTAGCGAGCCAGCCGGCCAACGCGCTGCTCTTTCTGGAACTGCGCCAGGGGGACAAAACCCTGGCCCGGCGGGTGCTGCCGCTGCTGCCGGAGCAGGAGGCCCTTTTCGAGGCCGGCGATTTTGAGCCGCTGCCCGGCCCCGACGAAGCGCTTAGCGTCGAACTGCGCCTGCAAACCGACGGCGACAGTCCCCCCGTCAAACGGACCAGCGCCCCGCTGCAAAACCAACGGGCAACGCTGGAGATTTAGGCAGCGCCGCTCCCGAACCCCGGACCGAAGCGCTACCCCGGGAATCTGATTACCCACCCGGGCCGGGGCGTCAGACCGAAGCGCTACGGCCGGAGGAAGCGCTTCCCCTCGTGGTTTTTTATCTGAACCGGCGGCGGGAAGCGCTTCATCGCTTTAAATCGGGAAAACCCGGAAGCTAGCCAAGCTAAATGTCCGACGGGAAGCGGCCCGACCACGAAGCATTCCCCCTTTCCGCCACCGGCCGAGCAAATGGAGTGAACGCAGAATTGGGCCAGCAACCGAAGCGCTTCGCTCGGCAACGGTGGATAAATCGCATGGGGAATCCTTCTGCCGGTCAGACCGAAGCGCTTCCCCAGGAGGAGATGGCCATGAGCTATGATTTGATGGTTTTTGCGGCCGAGCCCGGGAACGGGCGTTGTTGCCGGACTGGTGCCGGCGCCAGCTGGAGTGGACCGAGGGCCGCAGCTAGGACGACCCGGCCCAGAGCATGCCGGCACCGGCCGGCGTTTTTTTTTGGAGAAGTTATGAAAAAAATCCTGCTCCTGCTGCTTTTTATAACCACCGCCCGGGCCGAGGAACACCCAACCCGGCCCGGGGTGCCGGTCGCCGGCGACGTCGTTTCTCGCCTGGGTGCGGCCGAGCGGAAGAAGATTAAACAGGAGGCCGAGGCCGCCGCCGAGAAAGAGGATTACGTTCGGGCGCTGGCGCTCTACCAACGGCTGGCCGCCGCCGGCGTCAGCGACAGCTATAAAGCGCTTGGCTGGCTCTATGAGAAAGGCGGGCCGGGGTTGGCGCAGAACTACGCCACGGCCAAAGAATGGTATGAAAAGGCCCTGGCCGCCGGCGACCGGGACAGCTATGGGGTGATTGGCTACCTCTACGAGGAGGGCGGCCCGGGCCTGGAGAGGAATTGGGCCGCCGCCCAGCAGTGGTATGAAAAAGCCATCACCGCCGGCAACGGCGACGGCTATTTGTGGATTGCCAAGCTCTATAGGGAAGGCGGCCCGGGTATTGAACGAAACTATGCCACCGCCCGGCAGTGGTATGAAAAGGCCGGCGGCGACAGCAATAGCTATGGCTTAATGGGCACCCTCTACGAGCAGGGCGGCCCGGGGCTGGAACAGGATTTGGAACTGGCCTGCTACTATTACCTGAAAGCCGGCCCTGACTGGCGGGAGGAGGCCGAAAGAGTCTGTTCCCGCTAGTCCCAGTCCGAAGCGCTTCGGCCTGCGAACCAAAGTAGCCACGCCCCAACGCTTTCACCCGCCGGGCCCGTGCCCGGCTTTTTTACGTCCGGAGGGAAGCGCTTCGGTTTTATCCCCCGGAGAAGGAAGCGCTTCGGCCAACGAACCGAGGTGGCCGCGTTCCGACGCTTTCACCCGCCGGGCTTGGCCCGGCTTTTTTGCGTCCGGAGGGAAGCGCTTCGGTTTTGGCCCCCGGAGAAGGAAGCGCTTCGTTCTGAATCGCCAGCCGGAAGCGCTTCCCCCTCGAAGGCTAATCTCAACGAAGCGCTTCGTTCTGGCGGTCAAATCATCACTGGCCCGGCAAAGGGGAGCGCTTCGTTCCGGTAAGTCAGAAATGGCCCGCCGGGGCTAGCCAACCGAAGCGCTTCGATTAGCTAGGTCGGCAGAGCAAAGCGCTTCAGTCTGAAATCTCC
>CAUSKK010000004.1:0-147704 GCA_963532425.1 uncultured Cardiobacteriaceae bacterium | reverse complement strand
TGGGGTCTCCCCATGTGAGAGTAGGACACTATCAGGATTTTATTTTTAGCCCCAGCAGCAATACTGGGGCTTTCTTTTTATTAATAAATTATTAGGCCCATGTCATTCACAACCATTATTTACGCCCACCCCTATGAAAAAAGCTTTAATTATGGAATTTTGCAGCGGGTGCAAGAACTGCTAGTCGCTAAAGATGAAAAATATCAACTTATTGACCTTTATGCGGATGGCTTTAATCCAGCTTACACGAAGCAAGAACTAGCATTATTTAATCAGGGCCAGGCCTTGGACCCCTTAGTACTACGCTATCAAGAGTTGCTAAAAACTACGCAAAAATTGATTTTTATTTTCCCCATTTGGTGGGCGGATATGCCAGCCATTGTAAAAGGATTTGAAGATAAAGTTTTTCTAAAGCAGTTAGCTTACGTACCGACGACCACAGGTCTGAAAGGCAATCTAACAAATATTAAAGAGGCGTTAGTTATTAGTACTTCTACAGCACCAACTTGGTATTTAAAATGGCTCGGTGGCAATGGCATCTCTAGAGCCATGCTCAATCACACCCTAAAGGGCATTGGCATAAAGAAAAGAAAATGGCTGAATTTTGGCAATATGGATAAATCTACGGCGGTCCAGCGCCAGGATTTTCTCGCCAATCTTGCTCAGCATATTTAGCAATAGACCAAAACGTTAATGGTAAATAGCGCTTCCCTGGGGCTGGCTGAATCATCTGCCCTGGGGAAGCGCTTCTTATTTTAGGGTAAGACGGGCTCTTTGCTGATTTCCGCTGGCAGCGGCGCCGCTGTGGACTGGAGGAAAAGCACCATATCTCTAATGTCCTCCTGGGGGAGAGAGCGGCCATATTGGGCCCGGGCCATCACATCAATGGCATCATCTAGCTTGGCCACGCTACCATCATGGAAATAAGGCGCTGTTGCGCTCACCTGCCGCAGGCCAGGTACACGGAAAAAGTATTTATCCTCCTCCCGGCCCGTAACTGCAAAACGTCCCTCGTCAATTTTTTTACTGCCCGTCAATTCCCAGTAGGGCTGCACCAGACCAAATTTCTGGTAGGCCACCCCACCCAGATTTACCCCGTTATGACAGCTGACGCAGCCGTGGTCAATGAATTTGCGCAGCCCCTGGCGCTGCTGGGGGCTAAGCGCTTCAATTTTGCCACCTAGATATTCATCCCAGGGGCTGGGCGTGAGCAGCGTCTGTTCATAGGCGCCAATGGCATTGGTGATATTGTCAAAGCTAATCTTTTTATCCTCAAAGGCCCGGGCGAAGCGCTCCCCATAGCCGGGCACCGCCGCGATGATGGCCTCCACCTGGGCCTCGTCGCTCAGCGCCATTTCCAGGGGATTCAGCAGGGGCCGGCTGGCCTGTTCCCGCACGTTCTTGGCGCGGCCATCCCAGAACTGGCGCGTATTCAGGGCCGCATTGAACACGGTGGGCGCATTGCGTACGCCCATTACCCCCGGTTCACTGCCGGGACTCACCGGCCGGGGGTCGGCGCCGCCCTGGCTCAGGTTATGGCAGCTGGCACAACTCTGGTTATTGTGCTTGGAAAGGCGTTTATCGAAGAAAAGCTGGTGGCCCAGTTCCACCTGGGCATCGGTGAATTTGTGAATTTGCCGCTGCTTTTCCAGGGTCGGCAGCGGGCTGAAATAGCGTTGGGCTTCTACCAGTAGTTTGCGGTCGAGGGCAACAGTCTGGGCGTCGGCCACCGGACTCAGCAGAAGCAGCCAGAGGGAAATATTTTTTAATTGACTCATGATTTATGGCTTGAAGAATAAAAAAGTATTCCTCAAGCATAAATCTGTCCAAACCTAGTTAGGGCGGGTTAATCGGGTTGTCAGATAGTTCAACAGTAGCCCGTAGGCCGGCAGGAAGAAGAGGGCACAGATGATGATTTTCCACAGATAGTCCACCAGCGCGATTTCCGGCCAGTGCTGGGCCATGTGTTCGTTGCTGCTGTGATAGAAGGCCACCCCGAAAAAGGCAATGGTATCAACGGCGTTGCCAAAAACAGCCGAAGCGCTGGGGGCCACCCACCAGCGCCGCTGCTGGCGCAGCCGGTTGAAAACACCGATGTCGAGAATCTGACCGATAACATAGGCCAGAAAGCTGGCCAGGCAGATGCGTAGAATCACCCGCAGGCCATCGTCGGGGCTGAAAAGCAGCGACATGACCACCGACACGAAAAAGGCCGGAATCATAGCGCAGAGAATGATTCTGCGGGCAAAGCCGGCGTTGAAAATCCGGATAGTTAAATCGGTGGTCAGGAAGATGAAGGGAAAGCTAAACGCCCCCCAGGTGGTGTGGTAGCCGAACATTTCAAAGGGAAATTGCACCAGATAGTTGCTGACCGCAATGATGAAGACGTGCCAGAAGCTCAGCCAAATCAGGGCATGGCGGCGCTGGGCCGGCGAGAAGGCGAAGCCCAGACCGGCTTCCCGGGCGGGCACAAATCCGAAGGCCGAACCGGCCTCGTCGTTGGGGAAGCGCTTCATCGTTTCAGCCCGGCAAACAGCCGTTCCCGGCGCAGGGTCTCATAGGGCGACTGGGGCGCAGCATAGTTGGCGAAGGGATAGATGGCGATGCCGCCCCGGGGGGTGAAAATGCCCTCCACCTCCAGATATTTGGGCTCCAGCAGCCGTACCAAATCCTTCATGATTTTATTGACACAGTCCTCGTGGAAATCGCCGTGGTTACGGAAGGAAAAGAGATAGAGCTTCAGCGCCTTGCTTTCGACCATTTTTCGATGGGGAATGTAGCTGATGCGAATGGTGGCAAAATCCGGCTGGCCGGTGATGGGGCACAGGCTGGTAAATTCCGGGCAGTGGAAGCTGACCATATAGTCGTTGTCCGGATGCTGGTTATCGAAACATTCGAGCAGCTCCGGGGCGTAGTGTTGGGGATATTGGGTCTGGGCCTGGCCCAGCAGGGTGAGTGATTTCATGGGTTTCCTTAGTTTTTTTAAGTAGGAGGGTTGCGAACTACTGGAGAAAAAAGCGCCCGGCCGAAACCGGGCGCCCGGAGATGAGGAGATTAGGGCTGGCTGGGCGTTGGCGTGGCCTCGGGCTTAGTCATTTCCATCACCTTCTTGGCACCGTCGTGCAGGGCGGCCTTGCTGGCGTCCACGGCCTTGTGGGTGGCTTCCACGGTTTTGGTTTTGGCCTCCCGAAGCGCTTCCTTGGATTTATCCAGCACCTCGCCGGATTTCTCCTTGACCACCGTCCCCACGGCCTGCAGCGCTTCCTTGTTGGCGTGCATGGCAGCGCTGACCTTCTGTTTGGCCACGGCCTGGGCATCGCTGCTGGCGGCAGCGGCCAGTTTACTGGCGTCGGCCTGGGACTGGCTGGCCAGGGCGTTGGCATCGCGGACGGCATTATTGGCCATCTGTTCAGCCTGCCGTTGTAAATCGGCGGCCACCTTCTCGGCCTCCTCGCCGGCGGTTAGCGCATTGCTATCGGCCACCTGATTGGCCTCGTGCAGGGCAGCGCCCAGCTCACCGGCAGACACCTCCTTCTTATCCTCGGCCTTGTCGCAGGCACCCAGACCCAGGGCCAGAGCCAGCAGTAGAATTTTTTTCATGGGCATACTCCTATAAATAAAAGGGAAAAACGGCTAGAGCTCGTCCAGCCAGCGCTGTAGAAGCGCTTCGTCGATGACCTCGACCCCCAGCGCTTCGGCCTTGCTCAGTTTGCTGCCGGCCTTGGCCCCGGCCAGCAGATAGTCGGTTTTGGCCGAGACGCTGCCGCTGACCTTGGCTCCCAGCCGTTGCAGCCTGGCGGCGGCCTCGTCCCGGCTTAGCGTTGGCAGGGTACCGGTGATAACCACGGTTTTGCCGGCCAGCGGCCCCCCGGTGGGAAGCGCTTCGGGGGGCAAATCGTCCCAGTGGACGCCGACGGCCAGCAGCTCATCGGCCGGCCCGGCCTGATTGCGCCAGTGGTCGTAGATGTGCTGGGCCATGACCGGGCCGATGCCATCGATGGCAAGCAAATCCTCCAGCGACGCCTGGCGCAGCGCCGGCAGATTACCGAAGTGGCGGGCGAGCAATTCGGCGGTGCTGCTGCCCACCTCACGGATGCCGAGGGCAAAGATAAATCGGGCCAGGGTGGTTTTCTTGGCGGCGGCGATGGCGGCGAGCAGATTTTCAATGGATTTGGCACCAAGCCGGGGCACGGTGCCGAGTTTTTCCGCGTCGAGGCGGAAAATATCCGCCGCCGAGTTCACCAGCCCCAGCTCCAGCAGCTGGGCCAGCAATTTATCGCCCAGGCCCTGAATGTCCAGGGCCTTGCGGCTGGCGAAATGAATCAAGGCCTGTTCGAGCTGGGCCGGGCAGCCATGCTGATTCGGGCAGCGACTGACCGCGTCCACCTTGACCAGCGCCGTGCCACAGGAGGGACAAACCGTCGGGAAAACAAAGGGTTGGCTCTGGGCCGGCCGCTCCTCCAGAATCACCTTAACCACCTCGGGAATGACGTCGCCGGCCCGGCGGATAAAGACCCGGTCGCCGACGCGCACATCCTTGCGGGCGAGCTCGTCGGCATTGTGCAGGGTGGCATTGCTGACCATGACCCCGGCCACCTCCACCGGCTGGAGCCGGGCCACCGGCGTGATAGCACCGGTGCGGCCCACCTGCACTTCGATGGCCGCCACCGTGGTGCTCTTTTCCAGGGCCGGGAATTTCCAGGCGATGGCCCAGCGCGGCGCCCGGCCGCTGAAGCCCAGCGTTTCCTGCAGGGTGAAATCGTCCACCTTGATGACCAGGCCGTCGATGTCATAGGGCAGCTGGTCGCGCTGGGCCAGCAGCTCATCGTGGTAGCGAAGCGCTTCCTCCGGCGTGTGCGCCGGCCGCTGCAGCGGGCAGACGGGAATGGCCCAGCGGCGGAATTGTTCCAGCAGCTGGCCATAGCTGGTGATGCCGGGAAGCGCTTCGCCCTGGCCGTAGGCGTAGAAATCCAATTCGCGCTGGGCGGTGATGCGACTGTCCTTCTGGCGCAGACTGCCCGCCGCCGCGTTGCGCGGGTTGGCGAAGAGCTTGCCGCCGGCCTGGAGCAAATCGGCGTTGAGCCGGGCGAAGGCAGCCCGGGGCATGAAGACTTCGCCGCGAATTTCCACCGTCGCCCCGTCGGCCAGCGTCGCCGGTAGCGATTGAATGGTGCGCACGTTGGCGGTTACGTCCTCGCCGGTGCTGCCATCGCCCCGGGTGGCCCCCCGCACCAGCTGGCCCTTTTCATAGCTCAGGCTCAGGGCCAGGCCGTCAAATTTCGGCTCCAGCGACAGGGTGAAATCCCGGCGGCCGAGGCGGTCGGCGCAGCGCTGGTAGAACTGTAAAAACTCGTCATAGCTGAAGACATTGTCCAGGGACAGCATCGGCACCCGGTGGGCCACCGGCGCAAAGCTGGCCCGGCCGCCGACGCGCTGGCTCGGCGACGAAGCGCTTCCCCCGGCGCTGGCCTCCAGGCTTTTGAGCTGGCGCAGCAGCTGGTCATATTCGGCGTCGCTGATAAGCGGGTCGTCGAGCTCGTAGTAGTGGCGGTTATGGCGCTCAATTTCCGCCCGTAGTGAGGCAATTTGACTTAGTAGATTTTTTGCGGTCATTGGCGCTGCCAGAGCTGTTGGCGGTTGAAAAAGTTACGGGCCTCGTGGCGGTAGAGACTGCTGATTTCCTCGTCGAACAGGCGGTTTTCCGGCGTGCGGACTTGGGCGCCGAAACGATTGGAGATGGCCTTGACCATAATGAGGAAATTTTCCAGGGCCACCGGCGCCGCCACCGGCTGGGGCAGACGGAAGGAAACCCACAGACCCCGAAGCGCTTCGTTCTCGTGGAAGGTGTAGTTCTGGGCGTCGTTCTGAAAGAGAAATTGCACGCTGCCGTCGTAGTTGGGGGCTTCGTAGTGCTGGTTCGCGTTGAGGCGGAGGCCAAGGGTGCTAATCACCGACTGCCAGTCCTTCCAACTGACGGGGTTACGAAATTTGATGTAAAGCATAAAGCCATGCTCCGGCCGGGGCTCCTTGGGCTGGCGGGAGCGGCGATGGTTTTGATGTTGGATTGTAAGAAAGATACCGTAGGCCGTGCGGCTCAGCAGCAGAATGGCGATGACGCCACCGAGTTGTACTAAATTTTGAATGGTCTCCGCTTGCATAACTGAAAAACTCCTTATCTGTCGCAATCATACAACAGATAAGGATTTCGGCGATGATTAATGCTGCAGGCCCTGGATGTAGAGCGAGACGGCCTCAATCTGCTGCGGACTCATCTTGCGGGCGATGTCCTGCATCATCTGGTTGGGGTCGTTGGGCCGCTGCACGTATTTTTTCAAATCCACGTCGCTGGCCTGCTCGGCCAGGGTGGCGGCATTTTTAAAGGTCTCCAGCTGGGCCCGGCTGTAGGCGGCGTGCTGGCCAGCCAGGGCGGGGAAGGCGGCCGGGTCGATGCCCTCGCCGGCGGGGCCGTGGCAGGCGCTGCAGGCGGGAATGCCCTTGCTCATATCACCGCCGCGATAGAGCATTTCCCCCAGTTTCAGGGTGGCGGCCGGCTCCGCACCGACGCCGGCGGTGGCCTGCTGGGCCGGGGGCAGACTGGCATAGTAGGCGGCCACGTTCTGCATATCCTCGTCGCTGAGCAGCGAGGCCTGGGGTTTCATCACCGCGTTGGGCCGGGCGCCGCTCTTGAAGTCCTGCAGCTGTTTCACCGTGTATTTCGGGTTCTGGCCGGCCAGCGACGGCCAAATGACGTTGGCGCTCACCCCTTCCTTGCCGTGGCAGGCGGCGCAAACCTTAGCCTTTTCGGCGCCCTTGGCCGCATCACCCTGGGCCCAGGCCGCGCCCCCGACCCAGAGGCCCAGCAGAAATAACACATTGCCTAATTTCATATGATTGAATTCCTTATAATAAGTCCATGATTTTAGATAATTTTAACGCAAAAAATGGCTAACTTATACCAACAGGCAAAATTCGCTTTTTCGGCCAATGACCGCAAACAATTGCCCGCGACCTCCCAGCGGGAAGTGGCCTTTGTGGGCCGTTCCAACGCCGGCAAATCCAGTGCGCTCAATACCCTAACCCAGCAAAAGAACCTGGCCCGGGTCTCCAAAACCCCCGGCCGAACGCAGCTCATCAACTATTTTACTCTGCCCCTGCCGGACTGTTACCTGGTCGATTTGCCCGGCTACGGCTATGCCGACGTGCCGGCGGCCATTCAGGCCCACTGGCAGAAGCTGCTCGGCGATTATCTCCTGCAGCGCGAGCCCCTGCGCGGCGTGGTGCTGCTCATGGACATTCGCCACCCGCTCAAGGAGCTGGACTATCAGATGCTGGATTGCTGCCTGGCTCGGCAGCTGCCCGCCCATATCCTGCTGACCAAGGCCGACAAATTCGGCAGCAGCCAGCAGCAGAAACAGCTGGCGGCGGTGCGGGCGGCCCTGCGCGACTACGGCGGCGATTTGATTACGGTGCAGCTCTTTTCCAGTCTGAAGCGCTTCGGTCTGGAGGCGCTGGTGCAACAGCTGGACGGCTGGTATGAGCGCTGAGCTGCTGCAGCAGCACTGGCCGCTGCTGGTGCTGGCCCTGGGACTGGTGGCCCTGCTGGCTGGCTTCGTCGATACCCTGGCCGGCGGTGGCGGCATGCTGACCGTGCCGGCCCTGACCCTGCTGCTGGCCCCGGAGCTGGCCCTGGGCACCAACAAGCTGCAATCCAGCTGCGGCACGCTGACGGCCACGCTGGCCTTTATCCGCAGTGGCCATATCCGCACCCGCCAGGTGGGGGAAGCGCTGCTGCCCTGTGCCCTGGGCGCCGGCCTCGGCGTTGGACTGGTGCAGGTACTGCCCCAGCGCTGGCTGGCAGCCCTGATTCCGGCCCTGCTGATTGCCATTGCCCTGCTGCTGGTGTTCATGCCCCGCCTCGGCGACCAGCCCCGGCCCGCCCGGCTCAGCCAGCGGGCCTTTTTGCTGGCGGTGGTGCTGCCGCTGGGCTTCTACGATGGCTTTCTTGGCCCCGGCACCGGCAGTTTTCTGCTGCTGGCCCTGCTGACCCTGCGCGGTCGCAGTCTGCAGCAGGCCGCCATCGAGGCCAAAATCTACAACCTGCTCACCAATCTGGTGGCCCTGGCCCTGTTTCTGGCCCGGGGCCAGGTGGTGTGGAGTCTGGGCCTGGCCATGGCCCTGGGCCAGGTGCTGGGGGCCCGGCTGGCCAGCCGGCTGCTGCTGCTGCGCGGTAATAAACTCATTCGCCCCATGGCTATTACAGTCTCTCTATTGATGAGCCTCGTGCTGGCGAAGCGCTACTGGTTTTCCTGAGGCCCACAATGAATCTACCAAGAACGACGGGGTTGGGGCGGCCGTTGGCTTCGCCCTCTGGCCATCACCGTTTCTCTGCTGAGGCCACCGAGATGAATAGAAGTACTAAAACCCACCAAGAACGACGGGGTTGGGGCGGCCGTTGGCTTCGCCCCCGGGCCGTTTCCCTGCCGGTGAGCCCCCCGCTGGCGAAGCGCTTCGGCTGATGTGGGACGCGCTTATCATCGGCGCCGGCGCGGCCGGCAGCTACTGTGCCCTGACGGCGGCGGGCCGGGGTCGGCGGGTGGCCCTGCTGGAGAAAAACGGCCAGCTCGGCGCGAAAATCCGGGTCAGCGGCGGCGGCCGTTGCAATCTGACCAACCTCAATCTTTCCAGCGCCAACTATCTTTCCGCCAATCCCCCTTTCTGCCGGGGGGCCCTGAGCCGCCACCGGCCCGAAGATTTCCTGGACTGGCTCCGGGCCCAGGGGCTGGACACCGAGGAAAAGGCCCCGGGCCAACTCTTCTGCCGCCAGAAAAGCCGGGGGCTGATTGCGGCCCTGGAGGAAGCGCTGCAGCGGGCCGGGGTAACCCTCTTCTACCACGAGGCCGCCGAACGGGTAGTTTGGGCCGACGACCATTTCCTGATTAACGACCGCCACCGGGCCCGCCGGCTCGTCGTCGCCAGCGGTTCGCCGGCCTATCCGAAGCTGGGCGCCAGCGACTGGGCCCTACGGCTGGCCAAACAATTTGGCATCAAGAACTCCCCCTTCACGCCGGCGCTGGTGCCGCTGCTGCTGCCGGCGCCCTGGCCTGAACTCAGCGGCCTGAGCACCGAGGTGGTCGGCTGGACTGGCTCGTCGCCCCGCTACCGCGATAGCCTGCTGTTCAGCCATCGCGGCCTGAGCGGGCCGGTGATTCTGCAGCTCTCCAGCCACTGGCAACGGGGCGCGCCGCTGTGGCTTAACTTTCTTCCCGAGGGCCCGCCGCCGCTGCCGCCCACGGCCACCCTGGCCAAGGCCCTGACTGCCGTCCTGCCGGCCCGGCTCGCCGCCACCCTGGCCCCGGAGCCCAAACCGCTGGCCCAGTGGCGCAAGGCCGATTTGAATGTGGCCCTGGCCCGGCTCCAGGCCTGGCCGTTCCAGCCCAGCGGCACCGAGGGCATGCACAGGGCCGAAGTCTGTCGCGGCGGCATTGACACCCGCGAGCTCGACCCGCGCACCCTGGCGGTGAAGCGCTTCCCGGCGCTGCATTTCATCGGCGAGGCCGTGGACGTAACCGGCGAACTCGGCGGCTACAACCTGCAATGGGCCTGGTCCTCGGGCTGGGTCTGCGGCCAGGCCCTCTAATCTCTTCAGCCCATAAGGAAAAATCCATGGCCCAATTTATGACCCCCCCGGACAAGATGACCCCCAGCGAACGCCGCTTCTATGAACTGCTGCGCGACAAGCTCGACGACGATTATTTGGTCTGGTTCAACCTGGCCAGCCGGGGCCGGCGCCGGCGCTATCCGGACTATCTGATTTTTCACCCCCGGCGCGGCCTGCTCGCCATCGAGGTGAAGGGCTGGGCCGCCGGCCATCTGCGCCGCATCAACCCGGAGCAGGTGGAACTGGAAATCGCCGGCCAGCGGCTGCTCCTGACCAATCCGCTGGAACAGGCGCGGCAAACCCTGCTGCCGTTCATCAATTCCCTGAAGCGCGACCCGCTGCTCCAGCAGGCCGACGGCAAATACAAGGGCCATCTACTCCTGCCCTGGGGCTACGGCTGCACCCTCAGCAACTGCCGGCGCCGGCAGCTGCCGGACGATGTGGATTTATGTCTGGAACCGAGTAAAACCTTCTACCGCGAGGATTTGGACCCGGAGCAGGACGCGGCCACCTTCCGCGCCCGGCTGGACGGCCTCTTTCCCTACCGTTTCCCGCTGGCCCTCAGCGCCGAACAGATTGACCACGTGCGCGGTGGTCTCTGCCCGGACATCATCATCAACCGCCAGGCGGTGGCCTTCGACGAGCAGGATTTGGTGCTGGAATGGCCCGAGGAAATCCGCCAGTTCGACCGGCAACAGGAAGACATCGCCCGTTCCCTCGGCGACGGCCACCGGGTTATCCACGGCGTGGCCGGCTCCGGCAAAACCCTGATTCTCCAGTATCGCGCCCGCCAGCTGGCCGAGGAGCTGGAACCGGAGGCCGGGCCGGTGCTGGTGGTCTGCTACAACAAGGTGCTGGCGGCACGGCTGCGGGAACGGCTGGGCGACCAGCGGAACCTTGAGGTCTGGCATTTCCACGGCCTCTGCGCCGAACTCAATGAGCGCCATAAACTCGGCCTGAACACCTCCTACAAAAACGAGAAACTAGCGGACCAGTTGGCCGCCGCCCTGGCCGAACGGGGCTGGCCCGGCCGCTATGAGGCCGTGCTCATCGACGAGGGCCACGATTTGGCCCCGGACTGGATTCGGCTGCTGGTGGCCCTGGTAAATCCGGAGACCGAACGGCTGCTCTTCCTCTATGACGATGCCCAGACTCTCTATTCGGGCCGGCGCAGTCTGGATTTCAGCCTGGCATCGGTGAATATCAAGGCCCCGGGGCGGACAAAAATTCTGCGGCGCAACTACCGCAACAGCCGGGAAATCCAGCGCTATGCCCAGAATTTCCTCTTCCAGTTCATCAGCCCCGCCGACAGCGACGACGACCACATTCCCTGCCTCATTGGCGAGGCCGGCGGGCTGGTCAGCCACATCGAACCGCGCTGCTGGCTCCTGCCCCACGCCCAGCAGGAACGCCAGGCCGTGCTGGACACGCTGCGGCGCTGGCTGGCGGCCGGGGTGCCGCCGGGGGAAATGGCCGTGCTCTGCTACAGCCGCAGCCAGGGCGAGGCCCTGCACCAATTTCTGCGGCGGGCCCAGCTGGACCATCAGGATTTGAGCGACCCGGGCCAGCGCGGCAGCTGGCGGGGCGACCGGCCCACCCTCTGCACCATGCACAGCAGCAAGGGTCTTGAATTCAGCCATGTGATTGTTTGCGGCATTGGCCAGATGTTCAGCAGCGAGCAATTTCCCCGGGAACAGCTGGCCCGGGTCATCTATGTGGCCATGACCCGGGCGAAAAGCCATCTGCTGGTGCTCAGCAGCCAGGAAGACGAATTCACCCGGGCCCTGGCCACGGTTGAGGCCGAGGCCCGGGCCAACCCCCTGTAGCCCCGCCGCCTTTTCTTGCCCCGCCCTGCGGAAGCGCTTCGGTTGTTTCCTAAAAGCCGAAGCGCTTCGTTCTAGTTAGCCAGAGGGAAGCCTTCGACCATTCGGATTGGCTCGGCCGGAAGCGCTTCGCTGAAACAATTCTTCCCAGCCGAAGCGCTTTCCTCTTCTTCACAGCTCATCAAACCGAAGCGCTTCCCTCTGGAACCCAGCCCCGGCCCGTCTTCGGTTGCCCACATGCCACCGGCCCGAAGCGCTTCCCCCCTTCCAAGCTTCTGAACCGAAGCCCTCCCCTTGCTCCGCCCAGGAAAGCAGCGCTCCCCTTTTTGGCCGCTGGACAATCTGTCTTTCCAACCCGAAGCACTTCCTCCTAAACGACCAAACCCGGACCAGAACTTTCCCGGCTCGTCCTTTTTTAGAAGCGCTTCGCTAGGAACTGAGCTTCAAGCCGGAAGCGCTTCTTTCTGAAATAGCGCCCCGGCCCGTCCTTGAAATACCACCATCGAAGCGCTTCGTTGATTCTGCTTTCCTTAGGGGGAAGCGCTCCCCGGCGGCGGGCTGAGACGTTCTAGGTCGTAGGTTGGAAGCGCTTCCTTCCGAACGGCCAAACGGGAGTAGAGGCTTTCTAACTGGCCAGACCGAAGCGCTTCCCCCTGAATGGCTCGCTAAAGCCGAAGCGCTTTGTTGGAAACTGGGTTGTGGTCGGAAGCGCTTCCCTCTGGAACCCAGCCCCGGCCCGTCTTCGGTTGCCAGCATGCCACCGGCTCGAAGCGCTTCCTTTCCAGCAGCCTTTTGAGAACGAAGCGCTTCCCTTGGGAACGGGCCGGGGTAGCCCGGGCGCTTCGTTCTAAATAAACCCACAGGAAGCGCTTCCTTATCGCCAACCTTCTAAACCGAAGCGCTCCCCGGCGGCGGGCTGAGACGTTCTAGGCCGTCTAGGCCGTGGGTTGGAAGCGCTTCCTTCCTAACGGCCAAACGGGAGTAGAGGCTTTCTAACTGGCCAGACCGAAGCGCTTCCCTTCGGAACGAGGTTTGGTCGGGAGGAAAATCTATTTATCGAGACCGAAGCGCTTTCTCTCTGTCTTGGTTCTGAAAGCGAAGCGCTCCGGGGCCTCAGCATTTCTTCCCTAGCCAGAAGGCCGGAGTACGGCGTTTGAACGGACCGGCTGGACCAGACCGAAGCGCTTCCTTTTGGAATGGCGGCGATGCTTTCCCACCGAAGCGCTTCCTTTTTATTGGCTCAAACCTCCGGGGTGAAGCGCTTCGCTTTGAAATGCCCCTGGGCAAAAACCGTCTGGGCTAAAGCGCTTCGTTGATTCCGCTTTCCCTAGCCGGAAGCGCTCCTTTCTGGAATAGCGCTTCGGCCCTGCGCGTTTTTCCAGCTGGGCCCTCCTCTAAAAAGAGGTCTAAAGCCGAAGCGCTTCGTTGTCTCTCATCTGCTTGGACTAAAGCGTTTCAATCTGTCGGCCCTGCCGAAGCGCTTCACGGTTCTGTCGTCGCTGGCCACGCAGCCCGCCAAGCAAAACCCCCGGCCGGGGCCGGGGGTGGGGAAGCGCTTCGGGTTTATTGGCACTAGGCACTAGGTGCCGAGCACCGGCACCGGGTGGCAAGCCGGGGCCCCCGGCGGCGGGGGCTCACTCCAGAAATTGCTTGCGGAACCACTCCAGCGCCGTCTGGGCCCGCTGTTGGCCCAGCTCCCGGGTGGCGGTGTCGGCGTCCTGGGGGCGCCGGGGCCGGCCGTCCAGGTCGTAGAAGGCGGCGATGCGCGGGCCGAACTCCTCCTCGCTGGAGCCAAGCAGCAGCACCTGCGGTTTTTCCTCCTCGTCCAGCACCAGCAGGGCGAAGGTTTGGTCCGCCGGATTGGCGCGGAAGAGCGCATAGAGGCGGCCCTCGTGGAAATTAAATTCCCAGCCCTGGGCCTTACCGTCGCGGTAGTGGGACAGCGAACTAATCGAACCGTCCTTTTCGTACCAAATGATTCGGCCGTCGTTGCCCTCGGCGGCGAAGTTGTGCTCATAGCCCGGCCGCAGCAGGAAGGGCGCCGTCTGGGGCGTGCCGCTGTCCTGATAGAAATCCTGGACCACGGTCTGGCCCTCGGCGGTGGTGCCGAGGATTTTGCGGAAATAGCCGCCCTCCCGGGGGCCGCCGACCGGCTCGCCGTTGGCATCGAAGTAATAGGTGATTTCCTTGGCGGCCGGGGTGAATTTCAGGTCGTTGTCAAAATGGGCACTGGCCGGCTGGCGCACGGCGGCCGGCAGCTTCAAATCCACCTGCAGCAGTTTCAGGGTCAGCAGCTCCGCCATCGGCACCTTGGCCTTGCTGTCGGTGCTGGGTTCGGCCTCGGCCACGGCCTGGGCGGCCGCCTCCAGCCCGGTTTTTTCCTCGATGAAGGCCAGGGTTTCGCTGAGCTGATTCAGGCGTAAATCCAGGATTTCCTCGTCGAGCTCATCGCGGTCGACGCTGCGGCCGGCGGCGTTCCAGTTGTAAACCTGCTTGTTGCCCCAGTCCTTGCGGCTCATGGCGCTGCCGTCGTTGTAGAAGAGAATGACCCGCTCCGCCGTCAGCAGCAGCACCGGCTGGCCCTGGTCGTTGAGGCGCAGCAGGTCGCCGTCCCGGGCGGCGACAAAATAGTGGCCGTCCTTGACCATCAGGCCCCAGCCCTGGCGTTTACCCTCGGGCACCAGGGCAATTTGGCTGACGCTGCCGTCCCGGTTGAACCAGATGTTGCGGCCGTTGATGCAGGTTTCCTCAAAGTCCTCCTCGTGGCCGGGATTGAGGATAAACGGTGCCGTCTGGGGCTTTTCGCTGTCCTGATAGAAATCCTGGGCCACGGTCTGGCCCTCGGCGGTGGTGCCGAGGATTTTGCGGAAATAGCCGTCCTTCTGGGGCTCGGACCGTAGCCGGCCGTCGGCATCAAAGTGGAGCACGCGCGGTTCGGCCGCCGGGGTGAAGCTCAGGTCGTTGTTGTAATCGGTGCCGACCCGGGCCAGCTCCGGTGGGAAGGGGTTCTCATAGCCGAAATCGCTGAGCTGGGGCGGGCGCAGCTGCTGCCAGTGCTGTGCCTGGCTGGAGCGGGTCAGGCCCTCGCTGTAGGTGGTGATGGCCGGGACGCTGGCGCTGGCGAGGCCGAGGGCCAGCAAGAGTAATCGTTTCATGAAAAATCCTCTGTCAAAGTGAAAAGGCCCTTATAGCAAAAAGCGCCTCCGGAGGAAGCGCTTTGTTGGGCGTTTAGAAGACCGGCCGAATAATCAGGCAGTTATCCTGCACATCGACCACTTCCACCAGCTGGCGAGCCGGCAGTTCCTCTTCGCTGAACTGCACCTTCCAGAGGGTGTCGCCGATTTGAATCTTGCCCTGATGGTGGCGCAGGGCCTCGGCCAGTTCCAGCCGGCGGCCGAGATAGTGGGCGCTGCGCTGGTTCAATTTATTGGCCTGGCGGTTGCTGCGCCGCCAGTGGCGGGCAATTTTGACCCAGAAGAACAGGTTCACCAGGGCCAGGCCGCTGAAAATCAGCAGCTGGGCCTGCCAGCTCAGATTGAGCAGGGCCACCAGCGCCGCCACCACCAGCGCCGCCAGACCGAGCAGCAGGGCGAAGAAGGTGGGCGACAGCATCTCAAAGAGCACCAGGGTGGCGGCGGCAATCAGCCAGTACCAAACGGCTTCGTTCATGGGGCCCTCCTAGGATTTTTTCGCCTGAATGTCTTTGAACAGTTCGCCGATGCCGCCGAGGGCCCCCATCACACCGGTGGCGTCCAGCGGCAGGAACAGGGTTTTCTGCTGGCCGCTCTCGGCGAATTTACCCAGCGCCTTCACATACTCCTGGGCCACGAAATACTGAATGGCCTGGCTGTTGCCCTGCTGCAGGGCCTCGGAAACCAGCTGGGTGGCACGGGCCTCGGCCTCGGCCTGACGCTCCCGGGCCTCGGCCTCCAGGAAGGCCGATTCCTTGCGGCCCTCGGCCTCCAGCACCTGGGCCTGCTTCAGACCCTCGGCCCGCAGAATTTCCGCCTGGCGCTGGCCCTCGGCCTCCAGAATCTGGGCGCGCTTAATCTGTTCGGCCTTTTTTTGCCGGGCCATGGCATCCACCAAATCCTGGGGCGGAGTAATGTCCTTGATTTCCACCCGGGTAACCTTCACGCCCCAGGGGTCGGTGGCGTCGTCGATGACCTCCAGCAGATGGCTGTTGATGGTGCTGCGCTGGGACTGCAAATCGTCCAGGGTCATGGCACCGGCCACGGTGCGCAGGTTGGTGGTGGCCAGATTGGTGACGGCCAGCTCCACGTTATCAACCGAATAGCAGGCCTTGGCCGAATTGACGATTTGGTAGAAGACGATGCCATCGACGGTAACCTGGGCGTTGTCCTTGGTGATGACCTCCTGCTGGGGCACATCGAGGACGATTTCTTTCATATTGACGATGCGGTCGGCGCTCTCGTAGATGGGCACGAGGAAGTGAAAGCCGGCGTCCAGGGTGCGATGGTAGCGGCCGAGGCGCAGCACGGTGCGTTCCGTCCCCTGGGGCACGATTTGCACGGCCCGGAAGATAAACCAGACCACGGCGGCAACCAGAATGAGGAAGAAAATGGCGGTGGAAGACATGGAAAAACTCCTTATATGGGTGGATAAAAACTTTTTAATGGCCGGTTAAACATAGCAAAAAAATTGTAAATGGTCAATTAGTCCGATACAGACGCCGGCGCCGGTAAAGCGTTTTCCGGCACGAAAAAAGGCCAGCACGAGGCTGGCCTTGGGGGGCAGAGGAGGGCCGCTTAGATAATCAGCTTGCCGTCCTTGAGGACGCCCTCCTGGGCATTGAGCAGAATCTCCGCACTGCGCGCCAGGGCGATGGTTTCGTCGTGGTTGAGCTGGGACATCAGCCGGGCCTGGACGCCGCCGGCGCCGATGACACAGGGCAGGGACAGGCAGACATCGTCCACCAGGCTGGTGGTGGCGACGGTGTAGACGCCGCGCCGGTCGCCCAGAATCATTTCCACAATCTTGGCCACGCCCACGCCGATGCCGTAGTAGGTGGCCTTCTTGCCGGCGATGATGGCCCCGGCGGCGCCGCGTACGCTGCTTTCGATGTTTTTCTTGTCGGCGTCGGTCCAGCTAAAACCGCGCTCCTTCATATAGGTGTCCACCTGGAGGCCGCCGATGATGGTGCTTGACCAGCAGCAAACCGAGGAATCGCCGTGCTCACCGACCACATAGGCGTTCACGTGCTTGGCGCTGACCTGGGCCTTCTCGGCCACCAGCTGGCGGAAGCGGGCGCTGTCCAGAATGGTGCCGGAGCCGAGAACCCGTTCCGGGTGCGGGTGCAGGGCCTTGGTTACGGCGGTCATGATGTCCACCGGGTTGGAGGCGATAACCACCACCGCCTCCGGCGCCACGGCCACAATCTGCGGCACGATGGTGGCAAAGATGGCGGCATTGCGGGCCAGCAGGTCGAGGCGTGATTCACCGGGTTTCTGGTTGGAACCGGCGCTGATGACCACGACGCTGGCGCCCTTCAAATCGCCATAGCCACCGGCCACCACCCGGGTGCCGTAGGCCAGCGGGGTGCCGTGGGCGATGTCGGCCGCCTCGGCCACGGCGCGTTTCTCGTCCATATCAATCAGGACGATTTCACTGCAGGTGCCCTGCAGCATCATGGCATAGGCAGAGGTGGAACCCACGAATCCGGCGCCAATCACACCAACTTTTGACATAGTTTTTTCCTCTCGGTTTAGCTTATCGGAGCCATTATTTTAGGAATTTTGCCGGCCGCCGGTGATGAAGAAAGCTCCATCAGCGCGGTTCGGTGCGGGCGAAAATCCAGAGATAGCGGCCGCCGTAGAGCAGGAAGGCCAGCAGCAGGCAGAGGCTGGGCAGGGCGTAGATGGTGAGCAGCGACGGCCAGTGGCGGGCCCCGAGGCTGCGGCTGAGGGCGGCGATGAAGACCAGGGCCAGGGCCAGGCGCGTATCCGGGTAGAAACGCAGGGCCAGGCCGCTGTGGCGGATGCCGGCGATGGCCATAATCAGCAGCACCATGGCCAGCATGGCCCCGACGGCGAGCAGATGGCGGGCCGGACTCTGCCAGCTCGGCGCGACGAGCAGGCCGTAGCCGAGCAGGCCGTAGCCCAGGGCCGTGGCCAGCTGCACCAGATAGTTGGCCCGGGCCGGGGGGAAGCGCAGCAGCTGGAGACTGTGCCAATCCTGGAGCCGGGCGGCGGCGGCGGCGGCCACGGCCAGGGTCAGATAGCCCTGGACGCTGGCACTGGCCCCGGCCCAGACGGCCAGCACCCGGAGGCCGAGCAGCAGCACAAAGCTGTTTTTCGCCGGCCGGCTGGGCACGAAGCGCAGGGCGCTGGTGGGCAGGCGGTCCAGGTCGGCGCTGCCGGTGTCCGGCGTGGGCTCGTCCACGGCCAGAGCCTCATTACCGAGCACGTTGCCGACGCGGAAATTCACCATGGCCACCGCCATCAGCATCACGTCCACCAGCAGATGCAGATAGACCCCCCGGGGCCGCCAGGCATAGGCGACGTTGAGGGCCGTCAGCAGGGCCAGCATCAGCGTGAAGCCCACCAGCCGGTAGCTGCGCGCCCGCCAGGACCAGAGGCTAATCAGGCCGGTGAGATAGGCCCAGAGGGCAACGCTGAGCCCCTGGGCGAGCCGGGGCCAGGGCAGGGCCAGGGCCAGGGCCGTCCACAGCAGCAGGAAATAGTGGCTGTGGGCGGCCAGGGGGAAGCGCTTCGTCCAGGCGGGCCAGGCGGTGAAGAGAAAGCCGATGAAGGCGGCGCCGGCGCAGACATTAATAAAGGCGAAGGCGTGCCAGTGCAGGGGAAAGGCTCCGGCGGCGGCGGGGGCAAAAATCAGTGCCAGACAGGGCAGCATGGCCAGCAGGAGGCCAACGCAGGTCAGCGGGAAGAAAAGCCGAAAGGGATGTTCGGCGGTGCGGGGGGGAAGGAAATTCATGCTCATCGGGGGGTTGGGGGGTTAATTCCGGGGGATTTCAACGGCGGCCGGGCCGGGGCCTCGTCCAGCAGCCGCCGCACCTGGGCGACCGGGTCGTCGTTCAGCAGTTCGGGCAGCCGGCGCCAGAGGGAATGGAAGCCGAAGCCGCCGGCCACCATTTCCCGCCGCGCCCGTTCCGGCGGCCAGCCCTGGTAGATGACGCGGTAGTAGGCGCTCAGCAGGCCGGTGCGGTCGGCGCCGTGGTAGCAGTGCAGCAGGACGGGCCCGAAGCGCTGCCGTTCCCGAATCAGGCGCAGCACCCGGGCGATGTCCGCCGGTTGGATAGCCCAGGTCAGCAGCGGTTGATTGAGCAGCGTCAGGGGCTCGCCGGCCAGGGCGCGGTGGTCATGGTCGCGGTCGAAATAGCGCAGATTAATCACCGTGCGGATGCCGAGCTGGCGCAGGGCGGCGGCGTTGGCGGCGGTGGGCTGGGCGCTGCGGTAGAAATGGCTATCGAGGCGCTGCAGGTTGGCCGGCAGCGGGGGTTCACGGCCACCACAGCCAAGCAGCAGCACCAGCAGCAGGAAGCGCTTCATTGGCGCAGCACCGCCGCCTCGATGCCCTGCAGCACCGGGTGGGCGCTGTGGTGCTGGAGCCAGAGCAGGTCGCGGTCGGCGTAGGGCGTGGGCAGGTCGATGACCTGCTGGACGGTGGCCGGACTGCCGCCGAGACAGTAGACCCGCTGGGCCAGCCGTACCACCTCCTCGGCGTCGTGGCTGACCAGCACCACCGCCAGACCGCTGTCCACCAGCCCGGCGATGCGCCCCTGCAGCTCGCGTCGCAGCCGCGTATCCAGCGCCGAAAAGGGTTCGTCCATCAGCAGCAAATCCGGCTGGCCAATCAGGGCCCGGGCCAGGGCCACCCGCTGGCGCATGCCGCCGGACAGTTCCACCGGATATTTGTCGCCGTCGCCGGGGCGCAGGGCCAGGGCGGCCAGCAGTTCGTCGATGGCCCCAGCGCTGGCCTCGGGCCGGACGAGGCGCACGTTCTCCCGGGCCGTCAGCCAGGGCAGCAGCCGGGGTTCCTGAAAGAGATAGGCAAAGCGGCGGGCGCGCTGGACGATGTGGCCGTCGGCCTCCACCAGCCCGGCAATGGCGCGCAGCAGCGTGGTTTTGCCACAGCCCGAGGCCCCGGACAAAGCCAGACATTGGCCCGGGGCCAGCTTCAGCGACACCCCCTCGATGATGCTGCGGCCGCCGAGGCGCACGGCCACATCGTTCAATTCCAACAGCATTTCAGGCCCTCGGTTCGACCACGAAGAAGCGCCGCAGCGGCTCCAGCAGGCCATATTCCACCAGCATGATGACGACGACGACGATGACCACCTGGCTCATCACCTCCGTCGAGTCCATCATGGCCCGGCCGCTGGCAATGGTGGCGCCGATGCCGTCGTTGCTGCCGAGCAGCTCGGCCATGATGGTTACCTTCCAGCCCGAGCCGACGGCCACAATCAGCGCCGGCAGCAGCTGGCGGACCAGGTGGGGTAGATAGAGATAGCGCAGCCGCCGGCCCCAGGGCACGCCGTAGACGGTCAGCATCTCCTCCAGCGGCGCCGGCACCGATTGCAAACTCTGCTGGGCGCTGGCGAAGACCAGCGGCAGCACCACCACGACCACGGTGAAAATGACGCTGGCCGAACGCTGGCCGAACCAAATCAGCGCCAGCACCACCCAGACGATGGGCGGCATGCCGAGCAGCAGCGT
This sequence comes from uncultured Cardiobacteriaceae bacterium, assembly GCA_963532425.1. Taxonomy (GTDB): domain Bacteria; phylum Pseudomonadota; class Gammaproteobacteria; order Cardiobacteriales; family Cardiobacteriaceae; genus CAUSKK01. The sequence goes on along the minus strand of CAUSKK010000004.1, from coordinate 127,527 downwards.
TACCAGCGGCCGGAACAGCAGGGCCAGGGTGCGATTGGCGCCGGCGATGAAACCGAGCAGCAGGCCCAGGCCGATGGCCAGCAGAATGGCGAGGCTGCCCCGGGCCAGGGTCAGCAGCACCGGACTGCGGTCGGCGGCCGTGCGGAGAATCTGGCCGATGCGCGCCGCCACCGCCGCCGGCGCCGGCAGCACCAGCACCCCGAACTGTTCATGGACCCACTGCCAGCCGGCCACCGCCAGCAGCAGCGAGGCCAGGGCCGGGAAAAGGCCCCAGCAGTAATCCAACATGCGCCAGGCCAGCGGCCGGGCCAGGGGCCGACCCTCGGAAAGAATCATGGTTACTCCTCAAAAATCCAAACGGGCCGCCATTGTACGACCAGCCCGCGCCCCCGAGCCGGGGAAGGGGAAGCGCTTCGCCCCCACCGGCTGTTTTTTCCCAACCGGCGCGCTTCCCGGAAATAGGGCGGGCCGATTGGGGAAGGGGCCGGGGCGTGTTTCCCGGGCGAAGCGCTTCACGTAGCCAAAGGGGAGGCGCTGCCAACTGAACGACTGGGTCGGGGCTAGGAAGCGCTTCCCCCGGGGGATGGGAAGGAAATGTGCCGGCCGGCCCGCCAACCCCGGCCACAGCGCTTCGCCACAATGCCGCTCGAAACGACGAAGCGCTTCCCCGGGGAGATTTTGGACGGCCCGCAGCGCTTCACCACGATGCGGCCCGAAATCAGGAAGCGCTTCAATCGGCGGGGCTTTTGGCGGGAGCGGGGGCCGGCTTAATCGTTCCCAGCGAAGCGCTTCGCCGGCCCGCCAACCCCGGCCGCAGCGCTTCGCCACAATGCCGCTCGAAACGACGAAGCGCTTCCCCAGGGAGATTTTGGACGGCCCACCGCGCTTCACGACGCCGCAGTCCGAAATTAGGAAGGAAGCGCTTCAATCGGTGGAGCTTTGGCGGCGGCGCGGGCCGGGTTAATCGTTCCAACCGAAGCGCTTCGCTGGCCCGCTAGCCCCGGCCCGAATAATCTTCCGGCCAGTGCTCCAGCCGCCGCGCTTCCTTTCGGTCGCTGTCCCGGTAGCAAGGAAGCGCTTCCGACAAGGGAATCAGGCCGAAGCGCTTCGGGCTGGAACGTCCCGCCGGCGCCCAGAAAATTTTCCTCATCTGACCCAGCTCGGATAGTCCTTCCCAGTGCTGCGCTTTGCCGCCAATGGCGCCGCAACACGAAGCGCTTCCCTCCGGAACCCCTTTAGGGGGGAGCGCTTCGTTCTCCCCTCGTTCCAGAAATTGGCCGGGTTCTTTGCTGTGAAGAAAAGGAGGCTTCAGCCGGCAGGGCTGGACATGGCGAAGCGCTCACCGCTCTACTTTCTGCCCGGCCTACTTAGCCGCTTTCCAGAATGAAGCGCTTCCTGCTAGAAAGGCTATTCAGAGGCAGGCGCTTCCGGCTTGGTGATTGGAACGAAGCGCTCCCCTCCATTGCCGGCGGGTTGGGGCTACGAAGCGCTTCGCCAGCAGCCGACGGGGGGCTTGACCTTGGCAAACGTAAAACAGGGGAGCGCTTCCCGGTGGGCGACTGGAACGAAGCGCTCCCCCTTTTTTACTGCTCTGCTCTTTCTCAACCCGAAGCGCTTCCAACAAAAAGGGCGGGCTGATTGGGGAAGGGGCCGGGGTGCGGTGCTCCGGCCCCAACTTACCGGGTGGCCGGCTGGCTAATCGTTCCCAACGAAGCGCTTCGCCGGGGTGAGATTCGGGACGGGCGAAGCGCTCTTCTTTAAGGTTTAATTCAAAGGGCCATGCGCTCAGCAACGAGCTGGGAAGATTTTTTCTGTCTAAAGAAGGAAGCGCTTCGAGCTGGACAATTAGACCGAAGCGCCTGGGCCCAGCAACGCAGCCCCGGCCCGGCCAGTCCCTCCCAACGAAGCGCTTCGGCCAGAGGAAGCGCTTTGGCTGGAAATAATCTTGGCCCCGACCCAAGCAAAGCGCTTCCAACTGGGGCTAGACCGAAGTGCTTCAGCTGAATAAGGGAGCGCTGCCAACCGAACGACTTGCCCAGACCGAAGCGCTTCACTGCCAGCGGGGCGAAATGCTGAAGCGCTTTATCAGTGGCCGCCGGAAGCGCTTCACCCCGCCAGCTGTTTTTTCCCAACCGGAGCGCTTCCCGGAAATAGGGCGTGCCGATTGGGGATGGGGCCGGGGCGTGTTTCGCGGCCGAAGCGCTTCGCTAGTGGTCAAAAAAGGAAGCGCTTCACGACGCTGCGGCCCGAAATCAGGAAGCGCTTCAATCGGTGGGGCTTGGGGCGGGGGTAATCGTTCCGGGCGAAGCGCTTCGGTCGGGGTGCCCGGCAATGGGGGAAGCGCTTCAACCCAAGCGTTCTTTCAAAATGAAGCGCTTCCCTTCGAATGACCTTCTCGGCCCGAAGCGCTTCGGTTCGGCAGAAGGGGAAGCGCTTCGCCGTCCCGGCCTGATTTTGGCTAGGAGCTGGTCAACGATTTTTATCCATAAGGAGTTTTCCCATGTCCCCATTGCCCCGGGAGCGGCGCTTCTTTGCGCTGGCGCTGCTGTTCTGTCTGCTACTGCTTTTCTATCCCCACTATCTGCCGCTGGTGGATTTGCCCCAGCACGCCAGCCAGGTGGTGCTGCTCAACGACCTGTGGCTGCACGGTAACAGCCGCTGGGGTGAAATGCTGCAAATCAACTGGAACACGCCCTATCTGGTGCTCTATCTCTACTGGCTCGGCCTCTACCAGTGCTTCGACATTCTGCTGTCGGCCAAAATCCTGCTCGCCAGCATTCTGCTGCTCTACGTCTGGGCCTTCGCCTGTTTCCGCCGCGCCTACGACGCCCCGGTGCTGGTGGACTGGGTAGCTCTGGGCACCTTCTTCGGCCTCGCCTTCCAGTTCGGTTTCCTCAGCTTCCTGCTGGCCCTGCCCTTTGGCCTGCTGTTTGTGCTGCTCAGCCGGGCGCTGGTGGCGCGGCTGGACAGCCTTCACCCGGCGCTGCTCATCGGCAGTCTGCTGCCGGCCGGCCTTTTCCTCTACCTCAACCATGTGCTGATTTACGCCCTGGCCTGCCTGCTGGCCTACGGCAGCTTTCTCATCGAGCTGCGCCGGCGCGCCCTGGCCAACCGGCCGGTGCTGCGGCCGTTTCTGCTTTATTCGGCCAGCTATCTGATTTTTGCCCTGCTGCTGCTCTATTTCCTCTTCAAGCCCGATGTAACCGGCTTCCAGTTCTACCAGCGCACGGAATTTCACCCCTGGGGGCCGAAAACCCTAGCCCTGCTCTATCTGCCCTGGAACCAGACGGCCCTGCCCAGCTACGATTTTTTCACCCTCGCCCTCTACCTGCTGCCGCCGGCCCTGGGCTATCGGCCCAGCCGCGACCCGCAACGCCACTGGCCGCTGCTGGCGGTGCTGGCCGTCTATTACCTGCTGCCGTTCATCGGCTTTGAGGTTACGCAGATTTACAGCCGCTTCGCCCTGCTGATTCCGCCGTTCTATTACCTGATTTGGACGCCGGGGCCGGCCCTGGCCGCGCCCAGTGGCTATCTGCGCTGGGCCCACGGCTTTTTTGTGCTCTGTGCCAGCGCGCTGCTGCTGAAATTCGCCAACAACCAGATTCGCTTCGAGCACGCCACGGCCACCCGGGAATTCCGCCAGATTCTCGCCCAGCTGGAGCCGGGCCAGCGGCTGCTGACGGTCCTCGAGCTCGGCACCCGCAGCGCCCCGGAAAGCAAGCTGACCAGCGCGCTGGAATACCTCTATTTCGGCAACTGGTACCAGGCCGAGCGCGGCGGCTGGAGCGATTTCAACTTTGCCTCGCTCTATCCCCAGGTGGTGCGCTTCAAGCCGGGCCGGACGCCGGCGAAACGGGCGGTTACGGCCGAGCTCCAGCCGGAAAACTTCCAGGCGATTACGCGCTGCCAGGACTATGATTATTTGCTGGTCCGTACCCGGCTGATGAACATTGACACCATCGAAGGCCACATTCACAGCAACCCCGACTGTGGCCGTTTCCGCTTTGCCACCCACGCCGGCTACTGGCTGCTTTTCACCCCACAAAACTAGGAGGAACCATGGGCCAACGATTTTTCGATGCCCACAGCTGTCTGCCCCTGCGGCCGGACAGCGATTTGAACCAACTGCGCCGCCACTACGACGCCGGCTGCCGCTATGTTTCCATCAACGTCGGCATGGATTTAAACCCGCTGGAGCAGATTCTGCGCACCCTCGCCGGCTTCCGCGCCCAGCTGGCCTCCAGCGATTTTCTCCAGCTGGTGGGCACCCGGGCCGAACTGGCCGCCGCCGGGGCCGCCGATAGGCTGGCGGTGAGCTTCGATTTGGAGGGTTCGCTGCCGCTGCTGGAACTGCCGGAAATGGTGGCCCTCTACGCCCGGCTGGGCGTGCGCCAGATTCATCTGGCCTATAACCGCAACAACAGCATCGCCGGCGGCGCCCACGACGTGCCTCAGGGCCTGACGCCGCTGGGGGTGAAGGTGGTGGAGGCCATTCACGCCGAGCATCTGCTCATGGATTTGAGCCACGGCGACGAAAAAACCGCCCTGGACATCTGCGCCGTCAGTGGCTCGCGGCCGGTGCTCTACAGCCACGGCAACCCCCGGGCGCTGGTGCCCCACGGCCGCAATGCCACCGACCGGGCCATGAGGGCCGTGGCCGCCACCGGCGGGCTGGTCTGTCTGAACGGCGTCGGCAGTTTCCTCGGCGACCCGGAGCTGAAACCGGCCTCGCTGGTGCAACACATTGACTATGTGGTGCAGCTGCTCGGCATCGACCATGTGGGCCTGGGCCTGGACTACTGCTATGACGACGGCATCGACGATATGCCACCGAACCTCGACCGGGCCTACTGGTGGCCGCCCAGCGCCGGCTATGGCGTCCGGGGGCTCAGTGGCCGCTATCTGGCCCCGGAGGCCCTGGCCGAGGTCTGGGCCGGCCTGGGTCAGCGCGGCTACGACAGCGCCGCCCTCGACCGCATCGCCTGGCAGAACCTCAAGGGCCTGCTGGAACGGGTGTGGCTCTAGAAAAACCGGGCGAAAAGCCGCCGTGCTGCGCCGGCAGTGCCAGCGCGGGCCCCAGCCCTGCCGCCCCCCGCTGGGTCGTCTGGGGAATTGCAACCATCTTCCCACCGAAGCGCTTCCCCCGGGCCGGGGCAGAAAATCCATTTATCCAAAACGAAGCGCTTCCCCTCGGAAACGGTTTAAATCGCCGGCCGGCTCTTTGGTTTTAACGAAGCGCTTCGTTGCGGAAAGCCCTATCAACCTGAAGCCCGCCCGTCGCGACCACGCCCGACCGGTGGCGGGGTTATCGAAGCGCTCCCTTTTCTGGGTTTTGGCAGCGAAGCGCTTCCTATCTTTCCCTTCCAGCTTTCCAAAGCGAAGCGCTTCGCTCTGGGGAAATCTCTCCGGTCCGGTTGAAGCGCTTCGTTCTTGAACGGCATTGGGGGCGCCGCCGAAAATCCATTGGCCGAAAACGAAGCACTCCCTTGGGGGCTTTGGCAGCGAAGCGCTTCGATTTTTCTGGCGTTCGAGAATGAAGCGCTTCGCTCCGAGGAAATCTCTCTGGCCCGGTTGAAGCGCTTCGGCCGGGGCCGCTTTGGTGGTTTTCAGGAGAGAAGCGCTCCCCTTACTGGGGTTCTGGCAACGAAGCGCTTTCGGTTGAAAGCGGTTTGGGGCGGGGGAAGGAATCCGCTGGCCGAGGAGGAAGCGCTTTCCCCGAGTCGAAAATCCACTGGCCCAAAATGAAGCGCTCCCCCTTCCGGTACCGAAGCGCTTCTCCATTGAGCCCAGCAGCTCGAAGCGCTTCGCTCTGGGGGGCCTTAAGGATTGAAGCGCTTCGCTCGTTCTGGCAGTGAAGCGCTTCGGTTTGAAAGGGAAAAACCAGAGATGCCAGCGGGCCGGGGTAAAAAAGAGGAAGCGCTTCGCTGGCGAGGCAGTTCAGGCCGAAGCGCTCCCCCTTTTAGGCCTATCCCACTCGTTCAACGGCGGCCCAGAACGAAGCGCTTCGCTGGGAAAAACCGCGCCGGCCATAAAAAAAGCGCTTCGGGGTGAGGCAATTTTTCTCAGCCATCTAAAGATATTTAAAGGCTTTTAGTAATGAATTCAAAAGGATGTCTATCCTTATGGCCTTTAAAAAACCTAGATAACCGTATGACCTTAAGGCAAAACTGGGGGATAAAATGGGGGTCAATGACCCCCTCTGTAAGGAAAAATTGCCATGCTCAACGACGGCAAAATCAAAGCGGCCCGGCCTCAGGAGAAGAAATATAAATTATTCGACGGCTACGGTCTTTTTCTACAAATCAATCCCTCTGGTTCCAAAGTTTGGCGTTTTAAGTACAGCCACCTGAAAAAATCCTATGAATTGGCTCTGGGCAAATATCCAGCACTGAGTTTATTGGCCGCCCGCCAACAAACCTTGGTCTACCGAGAAATGTTGGCACGGGGACAAAATCCCCATGAACAGCGACAACTGCAGGCCCGGGCCCAGCTGGCGGCAAGCTACAGCCTTCGCGATGGGTTCGCCGCCCTGATTAACCACAAACGGCGGCGGGGCTGCTCGGAAAAATATTTGCATCGCTGCCAACAGGATTTGGTGCCAGCCATCTTGGATAAATTCGGCGACCGGGCGCTGGAAAGCATCAGCACCGCCGAAATCAAAGCCGCTCTTCTGGCCTTGGACAGCGCCGGTCGTAGCTTGGCCGCTCGGCGTAATCGTCAGCTGTTGAGTGAAATCTACTCGCTGGCCATTTTGGACGACAAGGCCAGCTACAACCCCATTCAGCCGCTGGCCCAGCTGCTGCCCGCCAAACCCTCCACCAATCATCCCCGCATTACCAACCCCCAGCGTTTTGGCGAGCTTTTGCGGGCCATTGACCGATATGCCGGCCGGTGGCAGGTGGCACTGATGCTCCGCCTACTGCCGTTGGTTTTTGTTCGGCAGCAGGAACTGCGATTGATGAGATGGGAGGAAATAGATTGGGAGCGTGCGCTTTGGCTTATTCCTGCCGGTCGGATGAAGATGCGACGCCCCCATCTGGTTCCGCTGGCCCGGCAGTCATTGGAGATTCTTCATGCTGCCCAGAGTGAGAGCAGCGGTGAAGGTCTGGTATTTAAAGGCATCCGGCTCGGCCAACCTCTGGGCCCCAATACAATTCGCACGGCCCTGCTGACCCTAGGTTTCCCCCCTTCCGAAATGACCGGCCACGGTTTTCGTGGTTCGGCCTCGACGCTGTTGCACGAACTGGGCTTTGAGCCCCGTTACATTGAGGCCCAGTTGGCTCATGCCGAGAGTGGCGTAAAGGCTGCCTACAACCACGCTCTGTATCTGGCCCAGCGCCGGGAAATGATGCAGTTCTGGGCCGATTATCTTGACCAACTCAAAGGCTCCAAAACTTGATTTTAGATTTGACCTCGGGAAAAGTGTAACAACGCAACAGGGCCAAAAAATAAAAAAATTAACCATATAAATCAAATGATTAACCTGTTACACCTAAAGTGTAATTTGCCGTAACGGCCGTTACAAAAAGTGCCACAGCATTATTCACCGGCATCAATGTGATAGGGCTCAAAACGGACGACCTCTTCCCCCAGCCAGGCGTTAATTTGGGCGAAATTATCCTGCAGCGGCTGCAGCTCGTTGCGGGCGAAAACCTTGGCAGCATCGCTGACAGAACCAAAACCGCTGCTGTTGGTGGGGATGATACCCATCATATGTGGAGGCACCCGACAGGCGGCCAGCTGGTCATCGCGGGAAACCGACTTAATGTTGAAAAACTCGTCCTTGGCGGCCACCTCGGAAATAGGGATGAGCTTGATGCCGTCGGTCTTGCCATTGGGAGCGTAGAGCAGCAAATTCTTGAAATTGCCGTCGCCCTTGGATTGGTTGAGTTGCTCCTGTAGGGCCTCAATGTCGCCATCGGTGAAATTGGCGTCAGTCAGGTACATGATGTAGCCGGCATGGGAGCCGTTGCGATAGTAGCGCAGGCGGAATTTGGTTGAGGCCTCGTTGAGGAGGGCGCTCTCAATGGTAGGAAGCCACTCGGGAACGCCGTAGAGTTCCTGATTGACATCCGGTTCCAGCAGGTGGCAAATGCTGCCGGGGGCAAAGTGATGTAATTCCGGCGCCAGTGGGTCCTGGCCCAGAAATACATAGCGATTGTTGAGGGTGCGGCGGGTGAATTTGGCCGGGGCCGGCCGCAGCTGCAGAATCTGTCCCAGCCGATTATGGCATCGCTCCAGATAGGCATTGCCAAACCAAAGGTAGTCCAGCACCAGAGCATTAAAATGCTGCTGACTGAGCCAACGATGAGGACGAAAGCAACTGCCAATGATGTGGGCCTTGGTCTGAAGGGCACTGCGCACATAGAGCAGACTGTAAAAATAGCGGGCATGCACCTCAACCGAATAGGGCAGCTCGTAATACTGGCCGTTGTAGATGCAGCTGTTACTGAGTTCGAGCCAGTAACGTGAGGGCGTCAGCTCGTCGCTCCAGCTGAAAACGGCGTTGGATTGGGGGGGCATAGAATCTCCTAGTCAAGTATTTGGATACGGCCACGTTTCCGGCCACTGCCGACCTGCTCGATGCTGTCCAGCGGGTCATTTATCAATGCATGCATCAGAGCCCAGGCCAAATCAGCATGGCCAGTGCTGGCAGTGCGGTGGGCCCGATAGCTGACGGCCCGGCCGGAGGCGGTGGGAGCCTGATGAATGGTCAGAAAGGCAGCGGCGATGTCGCTGTGGGCGTGGTCCCACTGTAGACGGCCGTGCTGAATAAGCTGTTTGGCTTTAAGCACCATCTCGTTTTTGCTCTCAACGGTGTAGATGATTTTCTGGGCGCGCGGATAGAATTTAAGCACCAGCTCAAAGACCGCCTGGCCGATGCCGGTGGCATCAATGGCGATGTGTTCCACGTTGTAGCGTTGGCAAAAATCTTGGATTTTTCCGGCCTGAGCTTCGAAATCTAGGCCGTTGAAACTGCACTTTTCGATGACGCGGAAAATCGGACTACCACCCGACGGCGGCGCCACTACCACCAGCGAGGCATCGTCCTGACTGCGCGCCGGGTCGTAGCCAATCCAAACCGGAGCGTTGGCCAGTGGTCGCGCGGCCAGCGGATGGAAATCCGTCCAGACAGTCCAGCTGTCCACCATGCAACGCTGCATCTCATCCAGCTTAAAGAGGCTGTCCACATCATTGACAAACTTACACATCAGCAGATTGTCGAACTGGGCCGGCGGGAATTTGAGTTTGAGCTTGTCGATACTGACTCGGTCAAAGCCTTTGTCAATGGCATCCACCACCGTAATCATCTGGCGAAAATAGCCATCCTCACAGAGCCGACCACCCTTTAGAGCCCGATGGCTTACGTCCAGCTGAATATGGTCTTGCTTGGGCCGCCCTCGGTTGAAGTGCTCACCGGTCCAAAAGGGATAGGCTTCATGGGCGGTGCTGGAGGGGGTGGAAAAATAGGTGATGCGACGGTCATCGTGGGTGGCCATACCCGAGGCAAGATGCTGCAGGCGGCTGAAACCCATAATCCAAAAGTACTCGTCAATGTAGAGGTCGCCGGAATAACTCTGGGCGGTGTTGGAGTTGGTGCCCAGAAAATAGAGGGTGGTTTCCGGAGTCAGTACAATATTTTCGCCCCGGAGGTCTTTATCCAGCATAGTTTTGACAAAGGCCCGAATGTTGTTCTTGAAGACAAAGGCCTGATTCTTTGAAGCACTCAAAAATATCTGGTTTTTACCGGTTTCCAACGCAGTGATAAGCGCTTCCAGAGCGAAATAGTAAGTAGCGCCAATTTGACGGGCCTTGAGATATTGGCGCATGGGATAGCTCGAAGCATGTTCCCACCACTCGCGCTGGTGTGGATAAAGACGTGCCAGAAAAGCCGATCTAAGCTGGTCAATATCCTCCCCGGTAAAAAGTGGCTGGCTTTTTTTATCTTTGTATTTTTGGCGGCGCTTCCGGTGGCCCTCGGCCACCTGTGGATTTAGGTCGCACTCGTTGCCACTGTTTTGATAACGCTCGATGCGAGCGGTGCGTTCCATCAGCTTACTGATGCTTTCCATCTCGTTGTAATCGGCGGGATTTTTATTGTCCTTGTGAATAAGCTGCATCAGCCGTACTTCCACCTGACTTTCCACCCGCCGAATAACCGGCGTCTCATCCCATTTTTCCTTGCGCCGCCAGTTGGATACGGTAGCCAGCTGAACGCCCAGCATCCGGCTAATTTCGGCGCAGGTATAACCCCGCCAATAGAGATGCTTGGCCTCCAAACGTTCATGTAATTTTGCTTGTGCCATTTTTGCTAAATTGGTCATTTTTGCGCCATTTAGCTCCAAAAACACGACCAATAGGGCCTATTTGTCTCCATTTAGGGCATCTATGGACTTTTTTAGATTGAGGCCGCAGGGCCGCCAGCGCAAAATCGCAAAAATCAAATAAATGGAGTTATTACATGCCTTATCACATTGTGGCGACCGAAGGAGCGACCACCGACGGTCGGGTTATCAGTGGCCTACATCTGGAGCAGATGGCCAAAAACTATAATCCCGAAAAATACAATGCCCGCATCTGGATGGAACACATCCGGGGCCTTTACCCTGACAGCGACTTTGCTGCCCTCGGCGACGTGGAGGCTCTGGCAACGCAGAAAAACAGTGAAGGTAAAATCCAGCTGCTGGCCAAAATCAAGCCACTGGAAGAACTAAAACGCATCACCAGCAAGGGCCAGAAGCTCTACAGCTCCATCGAGATGGATACCAATTTTGCCCAGAGCGGCGAGGCCTATCTGGTGGGTCTGGCCGTTACTGACAGCCCGGCCAGCCTGGGAACCTCCCGGCTGGCCTTCAGCTCTCGTCAGCCCGGCACCACTGAAATCTACAGCAGCTACAGTGAGCTGCAAAGCGTAGCCCTGAGTACGGCGCCGGCGGCGCCGACCGCAGCCAACCCAGTGGAACAAAAGCTCGACCAGCTCATCACCCTGTTCAGCGCCCAATTTGCCGCCACCCCGCCACCATCATCTACCACCACCCCCACTTCCAGCCAGCTGGAAATCCTCAGCCAGACCCTACAACAGCTCACAGGCCGCCTTGACCTGCTGGCCCAGCAACCCCAGCCGGGCGGCCGGCCGGTGGCCACCGGTTCGGCGACGGCCCATGAGATTGACTACTAGGGAGCGCTGTCATGCATAACGATACCCGCAGACTTTTTAACGATTTCTTGGCTCGACAGGCCCAACTAAACGGAGTGAGCGATGCCACTCAGAAATTTCATATTGCACCGGCGGTGGAACAGCGTCTGGAGGAGAAAATCCAAGAAAGTTCTGACTTCCTCCGGCTAATCAATGTGGTGATGGTGGACAATCAGGAAGGTGAAAAAGTCATGGTTGGCACCTCCAGCACCGTGGCCGGTCGTACGGATACCAGCGCCGGCCAGGAACGACAGCCACAAAACATCAGCTCCTCCACCGGCCATAGATATCGCTGCGAACAGACCAACTATGACACCTATGTGCCCTATAGTTTGTTGGACTCCTGGCGCCACAATCCAGACTTCATGCGGCTGCTGCGTAGCGCCCAGAACAAACAAATTGGCCGCGACCGCCTTTGTATCGGCTTCAACGGCACTAGCGTAGCTGCCACTACCAACCGGGCCACCAACAGCCTGTTGCAGGACGTCAATAAGGGCTGGCTGCAGCAGCTGCGCGACCATAAGCCAGCGGCAGTGATGAGCGGCAAAAAAATTGGTGCTTTGAGTGGCCAGGACTATCACAACATTGATGCCGCCGTTTTTGACGCCCGCAACGAGCTGATTGAGCCCTGGGCCCGGGGCGCTGAGCTGGTGGTAATTAGTGGCCGTAAGCTGCTGGCGGAAAAATACTTCGCCAAACTCAATGGCGACAACAAGCCCACAGAAACCGAAGCGCTTAACCGACTGCTGCTGGATTTGCGCTTGGGCAGTCTACCCACTCTGGCCGTGCCCTTCTTCCCCGATGACGCCTTCATGATTACGCCGCTGAATAACCTCTCTATCTACGTGCAGCGCGGCGCCACCCGCACGGTTTTCATTGATGAACCCCGGCGCAACCGGGTGGAGGAATACCGCTCGGTCAATGAGGCCTATGTGGTTGAGGATTACGACGCCTGCTGTCTGGTGGAGGGCATCAAAGTGCCCAAGGCCGATGGTTCCGGCTGGGAGTAGGCCATGACCAGTCCTGCCCGCCAACACCGTCAGGCCATATTGGCCGAGGAAATGAGCACACCCAGCACCTCCCCTCGGCCGGCCGCCGGGGCCGAACTGCTCTGGGCCCAGCTGGCTGAACATAAACGCCTCCTGAAACAAATCCAGTCCCACCAACAGCGCAATGAGAAAAAAGCCGAGCTTATGGCCGAATGGCATGGACACATCGACGCAGTTCTGCAGGCAGATGGTGGCCAGGACGACCGGGTGATGAGCCAGATGTTGCCCTGGTGCTTTGACGTGGGCGACTACACACGTGGTCTGGCGGTTGGCCATTATCTGCTGCGCCACCGTCTGCCGCCGCCCGAAGGCTTTGCCCGCGACCTACCGGCCCTATTCGCCGAACTCTGCGCCGACGCAGCTCTGAAGGAGCCCAGCGCCTTGGATGCCGAAGCGCTTCAGGGCGTGGTGGATGCGGTGGCCGATGCCGACATGGTCGATGAAATCCGCGCCAAACTCTATCGGGCCCTGGGCGAAGCGCTTCAGGAGAGCGACCCCAGCGCGGCCATTGACTGGCTGAATCGGGCCATCGACTACAACCCCAAAGTAGGCGCCAAGGCCACCCTGGCCAAACTGACCAAATCAACCTCGCCCGCGTGAGGCGTGGCGGCAGGGAGAAGCGCTTGCATCCTCCTGTCGCCGCAATCACGCCCTAATCGTTGAGACGACATCATGAGTGCACTTATTCCCCATCGCCGCGCGCCCATAGAGGCGCGCCTTAACCAAATTCAACCCGATGACTACTACCCGGCCCTCAGCGTTGAGGAGTGGCGCAACTATTACCGGGTGGATGACACCCTGAGCGCCGAACGGGCCCACACGATGCTGAGCAATGCCACGGCTTTGATTCAGGCCGAACTGGACAGCTGGCGTGAACAACAAACCACAGCCGCCCTGCCGGAGCGGTTGCACATCAGCTACCGCCAGGCGGTTTATCAGCGGGCCAAAGCCCACGAGTTGGAGCAGTACCGCGACATTGACACCACCGCCGCCGGCGAGAAACACAACTACGCCTTGGAGCTGCGCATCAATACGGCCCTGCAGCGGTCGCGTGAAGCGCTGCATCGGCTCAAGGGTTCAACCCGCATCATGGTGGCGCTGGTATGAGCGCCAACCAAGCTAGCGCCCAGCAGGGTGAAACGCTGGATGCGGTGCTCTTTCGCACCCGCGCCAGCACCGTTGGCATCGAGGAGATGATGCGTCTCAATGTGGGCCTGCTGACGAGCTTGACCCTGTCTGCCGGCGCGATACTTTCTCTTCCGCCACTGCCCACGGCTGCCAAACCTCGGCCCCTTCTTAAATTATGGGATTGACCAATGTCCGAACCGCTTAGCAGCGCCAGTGCTGGTGCAGTCCTTTACAAATTACTGATTTATTTAATTGGTCCAACGGCGGCAGCCATCGTGGTGATGTTTATGTCGCAACCCAAATCCCGCCGTGAATGGTTCTGCGCTGTGATTAGCACAGTGATTTTTTCCACCAGTCTGGGTGCCTATCTCATTGGCCATTACCACCTCGCGTTACACCTACCTTGGGATATACGCGGCCAGATTATTGGCGGAATTTATTTTGTCTGCGGCCTGCCCGGCTGGTTCTTGGTGCGGGTCATTTCCCACACCCTGGAGCGCTACAGCAGCAAAACTCCCCTTGAAATCTACGAGGAACTTATTGATGCACATGACCACTACAAACAGCTACGCCATCGGCGCCATGCCGAACAATCTGTCGGAGAAAACCATGACCATGAGTCTAAGTGAAGCTCTGCAGGCCATTTTTGTGGATGAGGGCGGTTACAGCAACAACCCCCGCGATTCCGGTGGCCCCACCAATATGGGCATTACCCAGCAAACTCTGAACGCTTGGTGCGATGCCAACAATGAGCCCCGGCTGGATGTACGCCATCTCAGCCGTGAGCAGGCGGCGGAAATCTACCGCATCCAGTACGCCAAACCCATTCGCTTTGAGGAGCTGGCCCGGCTGGACGGTGGTCTGGCCTATGCCCTATTGGATTTTGCCGTCCATTCCGGTGTTGTGCGGGCCGTCAGTACTCTGCAGAAGCTGGTGGGTACCACCCCCGATGGTAATTTGGGCGCCCTGACTCTGGCCGCCGTCAAGGCCAATGCCAACCTACCGGAGCTGGTGGCCGCTTTGATGGCCGCCCGCCTGGCCTTCCTCAAGCGCCTGGCCCCCTGGCGTCATTTTGGCCGGGGCTGGCATGCTCGCCTGAGTCGAGTGGCCAGTCGCATCGAGGCTCGCCGATTGGGCAACAGTCCGGTGCGGGACTATGCCGAGCCCATCAACCAGCCCACCGCCAAGGGTCAGGGTAAATTCAGCCTTTGGGGTGCCATTCTGGATTCCCGCCGGGCCCAGGGTGGTTTGATTGCGGCCCTGCCGGCCATTGTCGCTCTGCTCCCCGAAATGGCAGAACAGCTCAATCCAGCCCTGAAGCTCCTAGAGGGCTACAGCTGGGCACCGGTGGTGGGCAATGTGATTACCGTTCTGGCGGCGGCCTATGTGGTGCTCACCAAAAAAAATAAGGTGGCCTGATGCAAGCGCTTGATAGCCTGCGTGCCCAGCTGCTGGAACAGCTACCAGACTTACAGCCTGAAGATTTGGTGGTGCGTATCCGCAATGGCCGGGTACGCCACCACTACGAACATCCCGAGCAGGCCGGCAACCATAAATTCAGTGTCAGCTATGAGTTGGAAATTCTCGCCCGTGATTACCGCAGCGCCCCGGAGGCGCTGTTGTTTTTGGTGGCGCAATGGCTGTCCGAACAGCAGCCCGGCCATGGTGCCGAAGCGCTGAGCTTTGAGCTAGACAGACTCGACAACACTACCTATGACGTCATCGTAAAAATCAAAGACCTGAGCCAGGTCTTCAGTCCACAGCTAACGGCCGAGGGCACCCTGCTGCATGCTTGCCCACCCCAGCATTTGGAGGCCTAGATGGCTACCCTAGATTTACAGGTGCGATTGCGTGCCATTGACCAGATTAGCCGCACCTTTGCCCAAATCCGTCAGCAGAATGGCACGCTGATTCGCAATTTTGACCGTACCCGCGAGCGCCTGCGTACATTGAACAGCCAACTCAATGATATTCGCGCCCTGCAACGCCGGCGCCAGCAGCTGGCCAACCACGGCCAAGAACTGACCCGGGTCCAGCGACGACTGCAGTCTCTGCAGCAGGCCATGGCCAACACCAGTGCAGCCAACCGTCAGAGTGCTGCCTACCAGCGCTTGGCCAATCTCTATGACCGGCTGCAGAACCGTGCCCAGCACCTCAACTCCGCCCGCCAGCAGGAACAGGCCCGAGTTAGTGCTTTGGCCCAACGCCTACGCGATGCCGGCATCAACACTCGCAATTTGGCTCAGGAAGAACAGCGTCTAGGCCAAAATGCCAGCCGCACCAATGCCCAGATTGAGGAGCAGATTCGGCGACTGCAGCGGCTCAGTGAACGTCAGCAAAGGATGGATGCGGCCCGCGCCCGCTTCCAAAATACCATGGCCCTTTCGGGCAATCTGGCCATGGCCGGCGGTTCGGCCATGGCAGTGGCCTATGGTGGCGGTCAAATGCTCAGGAAACCGATAGCCACGTTTATGGAGCAGGAAAATGCCGCCGCCGCCCTGAAATCCACCATGATGACCAACACCGGCGATATTGGCCGTTTCGAGGAGGTGGCCAAACTGGCAAGCGAATTAGGAGCCAAGTATCCCGGTGCCACCGCTGACTTTATGCGCACCGCTGCCATGCTCAAATGGCAGGGCTTCACCGATGACATGGTTCTTAATGGCGGTCTGGAAGCAGCTTCGGGCCTAGGCACCGTGTTGGGTCTAGGCTTTGAGCGCTCGGCGGAAATTGCCGCCAAGATGATGGAAGCCCACGGCCTGAAAGACCATGAGCTGCCGAAAGCCGCCGACTATATGCAGCGCATGGCCACAGCCTATGGCATCACCGACGCCAATATTCAGGACTCACAAACCTACTATGCGCCCAATGTCAGGGCTCTGGGTTTGACCGGCGCCGAACACTACAAACGCATTGCCGCCATACAGGGCATGGCAGCCGCCCAGGGTCTAGAAGGTTCACCCTTTGGCACCTCCTTTTCTAACTTCCTGCAGCGTACCAATAAGGGCGTCATGATGGTGGAACTGGCGAAGAAGGACAGCACCAAAGCCAAGGCCAGAGGCATTATGGAAAATGCCGGAGTCAAGTTTAATTTTTATGACAAACGGGGCGAGCTGAAGCCGCTGGAAACCATTGCCGATGAGCTGCAGACAGGTATTGCCAAAATCCAAGCCACCCGACATGGCTCTAAAGGCGCTGCGTTGGTGTTGCGTGAGGTATTTGGTGAGCAGGGCATGCGGGTGGCCCAGATATTGGCCGAGAAGGGCGGTTCTGGCATTCGTGAGGCCATGGCCAAAATTGAGAAGCAGGCGTCATTGGACCAACGTTTGGGCATCGTAACCGACACACTTCAGGCTCATATTGAAACATTGGGGGCCTATGCTGATGTGGCACTGGGTTCGGTCGGCGATGTGGTCAAGGATGACCTTAAAAAGCTGGCTAATAGCGCTTCAGGATTTGTCAATGACACGCTACAACCTTGGCTCAACAACAATCGTGAACTGGTGCGGACGCTACTCTATGTGGGCGCCGGCGTGGTGGCTCTGTCGGCGGTCCTGGGCAGCATCATGTTGGTACTGTCGCCACTGATTTCGGCCTTTGGTGCTCTACGCTACGCCATGGCTTTTCTGCTGGCCAATCCGGTGGCCGGGGCCATTGCTGGCATTGCGGCACTGATTGCCATTGGCTACCAGCTCTACCAGAATTGGGATTCCATTTGCCAGCTGATGGCCGGCATCTGGGAGGGCATGAGTGAACGGATGCGCGAGGCTTGGGACAGCACCTGCGCCCTTCTGAAGGGGGCCTGGGATAGTACCTGTGCAGCGGTCCAGGGAGTCTGGGATGCACTCTGGGAAGGGATACTGGCAAAAGTCAGTGGCACCATTGAGGGCGTGGTGAACAAATTCCAAGAACTGAAAGCCAAGCTGGGTTTCGGTAGCGACAGTCCAGCTGTGGGCAACTATGACGCCCAGCAAACCGCCCTGGCCAAAAGCGCCATTATGCGTAAGGCCGGAGCCTTGGGAATAAATGGTCGTGAATATATGCGTCGCTTCAGCAATGACCCGGCGGTACAGGCCCTCAATCGTCTGGAGGCAGGCTCCCAGAAGCTGAGCAAACCGGCCCAGGCCTCAATACAAATTGAAGAAAGCCGCCGGCCGCCGGTGCGGGCTCTAAGTCGTAACCACAACACCACCAACAACATTACGGTGGAGATCAAGGGCGACGCATCGCCAGAAACGGCCCGACTGGTGGCCGCTACCGTCCGCAAGGAGCTGGACAGTCGCGAACGCGAACAGCGCCGTCGCCGCGACAGTGCACTTTTTGACCAATCCAATCTGGGATATGCCTGATGCAATACGGTTTTAATGAGCATCTGCGCCAGACCCATAATCAACTGCGGCTGGCCACGGTGAAAGAAATTGACTGGGAGAAACGTCTATTCCGGGCCCAGAGCGGCGACCTTGAAACCAACTGGCTGGCCGTGCCGGCCTATGTCAGTCATAACTTCCGGGCTTGGTTTCCGCTGCGCGAACAGATGCAGGTGGTACTGCTGGTGGCCGGGGGGGATTACAACACCGCCGTGGTGGTGGGCGTGCTCTGGTGTGATGCGGTGCCGGCCCCGGATATTCCGGAGGACCAGCGCCGCTGGTTGGATTTAATCGAGTTTAACGACGGCAGCAAAATCGAGTACGACAGCCAGCGGCACCGACTCACCATTAAATGTATCGACCAAATCAATTTGGAGAGCGAGTCCCTGACTCACAATGGCATCAATATTGGCGCCACCCACCGCCACAGCGGCGTTAAACCTGGGGGTGGTCAGAGCGGAGGCCCGCAATGATGAAGGCTAATCCTGCTCTGGCCCAACGTGGCATGGACCGGGAAACCGGCCGCTACACCACCGACCGTCTCGCCCATATTCGCCAGAGTCTCCGGGATATTTTCACCACGGCTCTGGGCTCGCGGTTGATGCGGCGCCACTATGGTAGTCAGCTGTTTGAGATGATGGATGCGCCCATGAATGCCGCCGGCCGGCTGCGTTTGACGGCGGCCCTAGTGGATGCAGCCAGTCGCTGGGAGCCTCGGGTTACGCTGCTGAGCGCCCTCATTGATTTGGACAGCTCAGGGCGAGTGGTGCTCTCCTACCATGCCCGCCTGCTCGATGGCAGCGAGCTGGAAAGCCAAGTCTATTTGCAACAACCACCATAAAGAAGCCCTCCTAGTGGAGGGCTTTTCGTTGGTCTTGGGCCTGCAGGCGGCGCAGATTGATGATGGCATCATCAACCTCCTGCATCAGGGCCGGCGGCAACTCTGGCAGCGGCAGCGGGTAATCAAAGGCTTTGATGAGATAGGCCTGTATCACCGGTTCCAGCCAGTAGAAACAATGGCCGATGCGCCGGCCCTTGGGCACGGCCTGGGCCTGCAACAGACGCTTCAACGTGCTGGGGCTGAAGCCTGCCCGGGCGGCAAATTCTCGGGATGAGAGATTCTTGACAATCATACTTCCTCCACAGTAGCCCCGACCGATGGGGCAGTATGGATGCTCGCGACCGGCACCGTGCTAAATATCCAACAACGCACCGTATTGCGCCCGGATTGCACCGAACGCACCGTACGGCTTGCTTCCACAAATTTTGGTGAAACTGATGTTCGCAACAGTTGTTTGAGCTCCCGCAGGGGCGCATGCGACTGGCCCGCCAGCCGTGCCGCCTCCTGAAACTCGTTCAGATTGATGGCA
Organism: uncultured Cardiobacteriaceae bacterium; assembly: GCA_963532425.1. Classification (GTDB taxonomy): domain Bacteria; phylum Pseudomonadota; class Gammaproteobacteria; order Cardiobacteriales; family Cardiobacteriaceae; genus CAUSKK01. Next base: position 108,416 of record CAUSKK010000004.1, on the reverse strand, counting down.
ATTTCGCCACTGTCGGCCCGGGCATGATTGAGCAACGGCAACTCCTTGTGCTTATCAACCAGCTGATTGCGGCTGTTTTGCATGTACTCGTAGGCGTCCCAAAACTCTTCCACCAGCGGATGATTGCCGCCTAAATCGCGATGGCGCTGCTCACATAAGGAGTACAGCTGTTGGATGGTGGCAACCCTACGTTCTTCGCTCAGTCCAAAAACCCAGCTGAATTGCTCAACAAAAGCCATCAACAGGGCATGATTTAGGGCCAGTCGGGCATTCTTTATCCCTGGCTGCGATAACATAGCGTTTTGAAAATCCTTGGTTTTTTTAGCCACACCGTCCATAACGCTGCCGGCCTCGCGGGTGGCCATAATTACAAAATGACTCAGCTCACGTTTATCCCGGGTCCAGAGACGATTGGCAGCCTCACGGGTAAAACGACTGTGGGAGTTTTTACCGAACCGCACCGAAACGAAGCGCTCCAGAGTGGCAGTGGAGGCCTGCACCGGGTTGTTCTGGGCCACCACCACCGTACCCAGAAACGGTGGCTCTTTGGTGTCATTGTTGTTGTTTTTGTAGGCCCTGGCCGCCATGCCGGAGCCGTTATAGAGCGCCTTGAGGTCGTCATAGTCGAAGCGCTTGGCATGGCTTCTGTCGTCGCGGTCGCCCTCGATGAGCACCACTGGCATATTGGACACCTGCATCAATGTGCGCAGCAGGGCAATACGGGTGGCTTTATTGGGCTCGGTGCCCTCCTTGTCCTGGCCCAGACAGTGCCAGAGGGTCTCAATCAGCGTGGTTTTCCCGGCGCCGGGCTCGCCAACGATTTCTAGAAACGGGAAGGCGCCAAACAGAGCGCGAGTCTGGCAGGCAAACAGAGAGGCAAACCAGAAGGTGGCCACCACCATGCCCTCGGCACCGTAGGCGTCCCAGAGCTCATCCAGCCACTGGCGCTGATAATGCTGGGCGCTGGCCTCAATCTCCATGGGGTAATCGTTCAAAGCGCTACGCAGATTGCGCTGGGCCAGTGGGTAGTACTCGCCCTCATTGATGGCAATGACCTTGCCTCGCTGTACCGCCCAGCCCGGGAAGATATAGGCATCGTCGGCCTTGACGTAGCCCACGTAATCAATGCTGTCGATTTTGGCGGTACGGCCCAGATAGGTGCGCGCGAACCAGTTGAGGTGGCTGGTACCGCCCTCCCACCAGGCACCATGAACCCGACACAGGCGCTTCTTAAACTCGGCGTTGCTGTGTATTTGAGTGCTGCGGATGGCCAGGAGGTGAGATTGGCCGGTGTCGGCCACATGGATGCGACAGTGGTAGGCGCTCTCATCACTGGGCGTGTCCTCAACAAAATAAAGAAACTCCAGGCGGAAATTGGCAATTTGGCGGACAACAACGTTGTCGTTATCGTCCAATTCGCGGCAATAGGTGCGGTTCTGGAAATCGAAGACAAACCAGACCAGCCCCTGATGCTCAGCAATCAGCTGGGCTTTGGCCGTGGGATTGGGAGCCAGCAGAAGGCGGCCGTGATAGTCATATTCGGCCATGTCTTCCGGCTGCAATTTACCCAGCCGGTGCAGGTCGTTCCAGTCGCATTTTTTCGCTCGGGGACAAAGGCTGGCGCTGACCCGCTGATGAGCCTCGCGCAGGCGTTGGGTAAATTTGAGCATGGCCTTGAGGCCGGCCTTGTCATTGTCCAGTGCCAATACCCACTCAATATCAGCCTCAAGATGGGGTTTAAGCGACAGCTCGGGATAGTTGCCACAGGAGAGCAGCGCCACAGCCTTGATGCCGTGCTGCCAGAGACTAATGGCGTCAATAATCCCCTCAACCATATAGATGCGGTCTTGTGGCTCAATGGTCATGTCTCTGGGGGCCCACCAGAGGCCGCCGTGGGGCCCGGAAAAATTCTGCTTGCGGGTGCTGGTGCTGCCATCGGCTTCGATGACCTCCACCGGATCCACCAACCGCTCCATACTGCTACCGTTGGACAGCGAGAATTTAACCGTGGCGACGCCATGCCAAAAACCCTGAAAGTAGTACTTATGTTTATGCATGGCCTCCACATTGAGGCCCCGAACATCACGCATATAGGCATCGGCTGCCGCCGTTGGATTGGCCTTGCTGACCGGGAAGCGCTTGGTGAATTGACCAAACTCATCGGGGTAAAGGTCGCGTACGGAGATTTCCGCACCGCAATTGTTGGTGCGATTGCAGCGCAGTACCCAGGGGCTGTCCTGGTGGGTCCAGAGCTCGCGCTTGCCACATTGAGGGCAAACACCCTGTTGCCAGAAAGCCCCGTCGGCCGAGCTCTTGAAATGAAAATCCCGCAACAGATGCGGGGTTAAGCGGTCTTGCAGATCTCTGTCCATGCTCATGGTTGTGCTCCGGTGGTGGCAACAGGCGCGGCGCTTTCCTGCCAAAGGGCGGCCCACTCAAGCAGCTGGTCATTGACCGCCTGATGGGCGGCCAGAGTCAAATCATTATGGCTAGCGTTGGGAAACAGCGGCCGGAGATATTGGCAACAGTCGCTGACCAGTTGCTGACTCAGGGTCAGTAAAGTCCAGCTGTGGTCATCGTCCGGCTGGTCGAGACGCTCCCGGCCGACGAACTCCCGAGCCACGTTCAGCATGGGCGTTTCGCGGCTTTGGGGAATAAATTTGACCCGTTCCTGAAATAAATTCCCGGCTGGTGAAATCAGCTCACTGAGCTGAGCATAAATCTTGTAACTGGCGCCGCAGTAGGGATTGGTGCAGCTGGCATACTGCTCGCGTAGGGCCGGGTGCACCATCCGGCTGGAATACAACCGGAGTTTGGCTTGGCAGGCCGGGCAGGTGAAATGCTTGATGGCGCTCATGGCACATCCACCCGAAGCAGAAGTTGGGTCAGGTGCTGCACTGCCGCACGAATTTGCCCAAAAGACTTGGCCGGTTTGGCCGGCTGCCGGTAGCCTCGACCGCCGTAAACATTGACAAAGAAGCTATCAATTATCTGCAGGCTAAAGAGCTGCTGGGTACCGTTACCCCAGGAGCGGTAAAAATACATGACCCACATTTCGGGATTTAATTCGACGCTGAAGCAGATATTACGCTGGAGAGCGGCATCGGCCAGCTGACATAGACTTCTTTTGAAGCGCTCATCAATCATGGCCAACCTCTTTGGGAAATTCCTGTTCCAGCAGCGCGCAGAGGCAGCGATAGACCAGGGTCGCCTTAGGGAGATTGTATTTTTGGGAAAGTAAATCAAGCTGTTGATTCTCTGCGCTGTTTAGACGAACGCCAATGGTGGTCGCCGTTCGCGAGTCCATTTTTCTTTCGCTCAAATCAACTTGGAGAAGGGGATGTTTCATCATTTATAATCCAATGGTGTTAAACGTTAAGTTATCTGTTGTGCGTAACGTTAGAGGCAACAGATAACCCCCCAATCTTAACGCAGATAACTGCGTATTTGCAGTATAAAAATGAAGGATTTTGCTTATGTTTGCGGAACGATTAAAAATAATCAGAAATTTGACGGGTCTAAGTCAAAGCAAATTTGCGAAAACAGGCGGTGTGAGTCTGCGCTCACAGCAGGATTACGAAAGTGGTAAAAGCAGCCCACATGTGGAATATCTCATTAATTTGGCCGAGGGTGGTGTTGATGTGGCTTTCCTGCTGACAGGTCAAAAAGAAGCTCAAGCCCTTGATCAAGAAATTAGCGAACTAGTTGTTAGATACCAGCAGGCCCCGGAAATATTAAGAACGGCCATAAGGGCAATCCTGAGCATTCCTTCTGAAAATGTTTCCGTAAAAAATAACCACGTTAGCTTTAATGGTAATGACAATAATAATAATATTATCAACCAGAGTTAATTTTTAATCGGTTGAAAGAGTTTGATTTTAATTCTGTTGAGGAATCCAAATGAAGAAACTATTTTTTATTTACCTATTTTTGGTCATTGGAACAATTAAAGCCCAGGAATTTCCAGAGCCAAATTCAAACGGCCAGAGCTTTAGCTGCTCTCCCCGTAAAACTTGCAAAAAAATGAAAAGCTGTGCAGAGGCCCGTTATCATTTTGAACAATGCGGCAATAAGTCATTAGACCGCGACCGTGATGGTATCCCCTGCGAGAATATTTGTTCATAAGAAAAGCCCTCATTCGAGGGCTTTAATTTTATTTATCAAATTGTCTCGTTATCTTCTGGCTCCCAGGCGTTGCTGAAATCACGGTCGGCGAATAGAGCCGCAATGCCTGTAAGCTGTTTGAGGCGCAGCAGCTCATCCTCATCCATCCCAATATGTTTGCGGATCCACGCGTCGCCCATTCCAGCAGCGACCAGTTCAGCCACGATATTACGCATGAGGTCAATGCTGTGGGCTCCACGTGCCCGATTGTGGCGGATGGTGGAAGCCATACGATGGCTTATGGGTTTGTCAATAACTACCACTGGCAACATTCCACCTTCACGTTTGCGGACTCGTTCGCTGGTGCACATAACTGTATAACGATGATAGCCATCGACAATCTCGTATTCGTCGGTGTCGGGGATTTTGTAGCAAACAATAGGCATGGTGTAGCCATCTTCCCAAATGGAAAGTTCAAGAAGCTTCATTTCGGGCGGCGCAACGGCGTTTGGGTTGTAGCTGTTTGCATGAATTTTTTCCATCGGAACGGCGATAACGTTGTAAACGGGGCTGGTCATACAATCTCCTTATAAATTTTGGTACTTCTCAAGGGCGGCTTTGCGACGATCGTTCTCATCTTTGCCGGGACTAAAACCCATGTATTTACATAGATGGTCATTTTTTAGAATACAAATGGCCATGCGTTTGTAACTGGGTACCAGTGCAAAATCATCAACTGGTGCATCGTCGGGATATTCCTCAAAAATGACGGGGCTTTTATCGGTTTTATAATTACTCTTCTTGCCGCTACGGTGGCAAGCAATACCCATTTCCTGTAGCTGAGTAATGGTGGCATCCGACAGAACGCCACCTTTTTCGCGCCAGAAGCTAATACTTGTCGCAAATTTTTTCTGATAGGCCTCACGAGATTTAGGGGGCAGAGTGTCCAGCAAAAAGGCCACGAAACTTTGCCAAGTATGACCAGGCGGCAGGTCAATGTGTTTCCAGGCAACGGCTTTGCTGTTGCCATAGAGGGCCGCAAAATTGGCTCCTTGTACCCGTCCTAGAAATTTAGCCCAAAGATTGGGCTCTATGACACGATAAAGATTAAGTGTGCCAATGGCCCAATCATTAAAGGGACTGGCCACCCGCATTTGCGCTGGACTAAGGCCTGCATAATGAAAAGTATCGTAGATCTGATTGTAGTCATAGCCAAAACGGGCATTGGCCGTCCATACATCATCTACTTTCCAATCATAGAGAGGGTAGCCAGTATAGGTATCGTCCGGATTGTGTGTTGTCCAAGGTAGGCCATTGTGAGTATTTTTATCAGTGATGACTGCCCGATAACGATTAAGGCTTTCCTGCGCTCGAATTCCTATGAGGCTGATGGTTTTGCCTTTATTTCCACATTCATGGCGTTGGTACCAAGCGCCAAAATTTTTATAAATCTCTTCTTGAGTAATACCTTCATAGTAAAAATCCAAATCATGATTTTTAAGATTAATAACGCAAGGATAATCTGGCATCGGTCGAGTCCACAGCTCGCGCTTTTCCTCCTGCCATGGATGCCAATATTGCTCAAATTGACTGGTAGCTGTCTTACAGGCCATAGGCAAACATAGCCAATAAGGCCGCATTAGATGTTTAAGGGAGTGAGCGGTCAATGTTCGCGTTACATATTCAGTGGTGGCTGTATATTGCGCCTCAAAGTCTTGATGCATAACTCCAATGGGTTTGGTTATGCCACTTTTATGCATGTAATCAAGGCAGAGATTAAGTAATAATCCACTATCCTTGCCCCCAGAAAAAGAGACGTAAATATTGTCAAACTCAGTAAATATTCGGTGCAGTCGTTCCTGCGCTGCCTCATAAACGTTGATATTTAGAATCTTCACAATTGCTCCAATTGGTCAATAGCCTGAGCCCGATCGATACGAAAAAGATTAGCAAAACGGTGGGCAATATGCTCTTTGCAATCCACTGCCTCGCGCATGCGTGTGTCAAGAGACCTGCCAATGATTAGGTCAGTGTAATGACAATGACTTTCCGGGTCGGGAAGTAATGTACGCATTTCGCTCTGGGCTCGCATCTCATAGTCAAAGGACTGGCTGTAATAGAGCACATTATCGCACTCATATAGCTCAATTCCCCGGCGGGCAACCTGCATCATGGCCAGCAGTACGCCGCCATTGGCGCGAAAACGGGTAATAAGGCGATGACGCTCTTCTGGATTTATGTCTCCGTGAATAACAGTAGCCGATGGCAAGGCATCCGCCAGCTGGTTAATCTCATGACGGCGAATACACCACACCAAAGCATGTCCTTTCTGTGCAGCAAGCCAATCCAACGCTGCTTGATATTTAGGAGATTGCAAAACAATTGGCTCTAGGTAAGGTCTCCTAAAAACAGAAGTCAGTAAACGTGGTGATAGATAACCACTTAATACTGATGCCAGAGCTGTGAAAAGGAGATAAATATCATGATCGGCCTCTGTAAGAGTCCGCAACCGACCAATGACCGCATCTTTGATACTTTCGTAATACTTACGCTGCTCTGCTGTCATTACAAGTTCTTGGAAATTATATTGGCGTTGCCCCTCATAATTATGGCTCCACTCATATATATAGGGGGCTAATCGATCTCGTAGTGTGTTGAGATTACGGGTGGCGCGAATAAGTCCCGGATACTTGACCGACATCACCAAGTGGGCTCTACAAAATTGGTAATAATTTCTGTATCCCAGAATCCGCCAATCCAAAAGATAAAACTGGTCGTAAAGGTCTTGGATATTTTTAGTAATGGGCGTGCCGGTCAGAAGACCTCGTACCGCCGCCCGCTGACACAAAGGTTTTAGCCGTTTGTGCCGGACCGTTAGACCGTTTTTAGCCATATGACTCTCATCAATAATGATGGCACTACGGTCAGTCATTTTTGCGGTGAGTGTAATCAGACGGTCATTGCCACATTGGGATAGAGTTTCTAGCGGTGCAAAATCGACAACTAAATCCGTACTGCGCCATCGTCTCCATTGTTGTTTTGCCGTGTCCACCACTGACAGGGGACAACACCACAATACATGGTCAATATGACCATTAGCATGGTGATTACAAAGTATGTCAATGGCAACCTTGGTTTTACCGGCACGCATCTGCATATGCAGAGCAAAACAACGTAGGTTATGCAGTTTAGTGAAGGCGCTAGCCTGTTGGGGCTGGTTAGGTTTGGGTGTAATTCTTATAGGGGCGGCCAGTGTAAAAAGTTTCTGCAAATTCTGGTCGGCATAAATGCCGACCTTTACAGAATTATTGTCAATGGATGACGTAGGAATCAAAGCATAATTGTTTTCGCAAAGATATGAGTCTTTGGCCAGCCACATGGTGTCGCCACTTGGCAGTTCGACCAAGCAAGCAACATCAGTGTTGACAATAATGCGTGCCCTAATCATGGGTGGTATGCTCATGAATAATGGCATCAAGACTAGCAATACGTGCGTTGAGGCGGTCGCGCTCATCTTTTAGGCGAGCCACTTCGGCGGCCAAGTCGGCCAATGGTCGTAGCTCATCCTCCACCCGAGTTAGCTTATTTTCTGAGATTATCTCGATGTTGAGATTATCCTTTTTGTATTCAGCGACTAAAATTGCCGAAACATCGCGCATAATAAAGACTGTTTCTTTTTGTGCTCTGGTTAACCAGGCCCTAGCGGAGCCACCACTGTAAAAACAGCCCTGCTCAATAATTACACCATCTCCAGTTCTGGCACCACTGTCACGCCCAAAAGCCCGAGCCACAGTACGTCCAAAAAGAATAATAGGGCTTCTTTCTGAACTGCTTAAACCATCAGGAGCCGTAATGCGCACATCACATTGATACAATCTAATGCCATCATCGCCGTAGCAACGATAGCAGGCCTCGCGAACAGCAGCCTCGTCGCGTTTATCAAAAATCCAAACATCATTCTGATATTTTCCGCCCAAACGATGGGCGGCAGAAACAAATTCTGAATTGTATGCAGATTTAACTTCTAAATGATTATCAATACTTACTACTTTTACATCCATCTTGTACTCCTTAGTAAGCTCTTTTAGATAGAGCTGAGAGTACGCAAAGAGGAAGAGATACGCTGGCGCCGGTCCAAGAACGTAGGGTGCCATCGCGACCAATCATGGTGTCGCCATTCTGATTGCGCAGGTCATTGGCTAGAGCAAAGGCACAAAGCTCAAAAATTACCTTGAGGATACGCTCTGACTCGTCGTGGGGGGTAGTTGTCGCGAGATTACGATAATGGTCGCATAAACCAGAGATTGAGCGGCCAATAAGCTGATAGGTTTGAGGGCTGTCTAAATGGGTTAGGCCGTCAATAAATTGATTACTCATCATTTCACCTTTTTACATATTTGAGATATTCCCTTTGGTGAAGGGCACTGGGCGGCTCAAAACCGGTAAAAAGACGGTTGGAGTTATTCCCCTTGCGGGTGTTTTATTCCTCTCCCGCCCAGCAGAAAACTGGTCAGGTGAAAATTTTGAGTACAAAAAAATCGCGCTAACGGGGCGTTGTATCCGTTTTTACAGGCTTTGAGACCTGTATGAAGACTAATCTCTTACAGCTCCATTGTCAAGAGATAAAAAATCCCCTGCGAAGAGGGGCCAAAGAAGAGAGGCTTAGAGATACTTGTAGAGCATGATGTCTTGGTAACTGCTACCGTAATTGACCCGGTTATTGACCGTTTCTCGAGTGGCCCCAGCCAGTGGGGAACCAAAGTTCATTTCCGTGGCCAAAAAGTCGAGCAAGTCGATGAGATGGCTGCGGTTGCTACCAAAGTAAAAGTAGTAGGGCCGGCCAGCGAGATGTTTAATCACATCCAGATAATCCCGTAGTGTCCAGTAATTGGTCTTGTGATAACTGCTCACATCAGTACCCAGATAGGGTGGATCAAAGATAAAAACCACAGGTTTCATGGGAGCGAACTCGGCGATGAGTTCGCGGTAATCTTGGGAACGACGTTCGACGTCCATCAGATAATCATGGGCATCATAGGGAGTGCTGCGAACTCGGTTGTACATACCCTGAGTCAGCAGTTCTTCTATCGTATTGGCGTAGTTACCACTAAAAAGTAGGTTGGCCGACAGAGTGAGACAATCCAGCTGCTCCATTGGATAGTGTCCAAGGAGCGTGGCAATTTCCGTCTTGCGATGATTAATCTTGGCTTTGCTGCCTTCTCCCTTCAACAGTTCTTCCAGTTTCTGGCGCAGCTCATTGGTCCGGGGAATGAGGTCAAGGCGATGCTGGTAATTATCGTAGTCGTTCCAAATTACCCGGGCCCGAGTTTTTACGGCCCGTACCGTATGGGAGAGCAGGCCGGAGCCACCGAATAGGTCCACATAAATGGCCTCGTCGGGAAAATGCGCCAGTGCTGCGCGAAAGGCGCGGAGAAAGAAGCGCTTCTGGCCCTGAAACGGCAGTGGGGCAGCATTGTAGGTGGTCATCAGAACGTCAGGACAAAATCAAAATGAATTCTGGAACCGACGCCGCGTGAGATGGCGGTGATGTGGTCGAGGGCCAACAGGGTTCCGGGGTGATTGATTTCCTCCGGTTTAAAGTAGGTCTGGCCGTCCGGTAGTCCCGGCTTGGGACGACTGTTGATAAAAATACCCAGCTCGCGGATGGTTTCACCGAGGCCATCGGCAAAATCAAAATCGGCACGCAAATGGAGGTGGGCTGTGGGATTGGGACTCGGGGCCCAGGTCTGGCCCGATGTGGCAATCTCTCCGTTGGGGTCTGGGCGGCAGTACTGCACCTGCCGAATGAGGCGGCGGCCCACTTCGGCGGTCAGGGCTTCGGCGCCGCGCTCTTCACGGGGCCGCTCGTTGTCCCAGTCGCTGGAACCACGGCCCCAGGCCATATAGAGTTTGCTTCCTTTAACGGCGGCGGCCAGTGCTCGGCGACCGCTGGTGGTCATAATTGCCATGATTAATCAATCCTGTGGTTGGCGGGCCAGCACCAGCTCATGCCAGTGCAGCAGCTCCGCAATGCTCATTTGGTCCATTTCCGAGGGCGGCCAGCCGCCGCCCAGAATCAAGTTGATGTCCACCCAGAGGGCCATCACGTCGTTGGGAAGTCGTCCTTTCCCGGCATATCTCCTTCAGCATCAACAAACATCTCACCGAGCACACGGATGCTTTCGGTGGTATCGCGCGGGCCAAAATTGGCCACCTCATGTTTATGGAGCGTTGGGGTACTGATGCGGGGCAGCAGCTCAATCACTGCCGCCGGGTCGCTCTGAAACAAATCCAGCAGTTTGATACCGCGCAGGTCGCCGGCCCGGGGTTCGCGCAGTTCCACTTCGTGGATTTCTTGGCTGTCGCGAATGATGGGGGATTTAAGCGTCAGGGTGTGGGTAGGTTTACTCATGGTTATATCCTCATTTTAGAAATCACATTTTCAGATTGCGGCGCCGCTTCTCTAGGACGTCGCGACCGTCGATAAGGAAAATATTGTTAAGAAAATCAATATCAAATAGGGTGCGACCGTCAATGGAATAGTGGAAGGTGGCCAGTGAAACGGTGTATTTGGTCTTCTGCAGGTCGCCGTTTTTGCGGCTGCCAAAATCAATCTCGCGGATGCGGCCACTCATCACTACCTCGATGCCGTAGCTGCTGCAATCCAGCTCACTTTCGGCGCTGGCATTGAGGCGCAGCTTGATACCGCCGGCCCCACAGACGCCAAAGAGGCGGATGGCCTCCCGGGTCTGTTCCGGGGCCTCAAAGGATATTTCCATCTTGTCCATACCCAAATCAATTTCCACCGGGCCGAACATGCCGCCGGCGCGGAATTCCTCCATCTTGCGGGTCAGCTTGGGCCACTCGATGTTATCGACGATGCCAGCGTAGCCACGGCCCTCGATGCTCAGGATGCAGTCCTTAATAATTTTGGGCAGCACGATTAACCTCCAGCCTCAATGCGGCGGGCAAAGTCAATGAGATAGGTATCGGTGAGGTGCTGGTGCAGGCTGAGATGTTCCAGCGGCGGCACCGGGGTGAAGTCATATTTCACAGTCAATTTGCCCTCCCTGAGGCTGTCTTTGCTGTTACGGTCGGGGTCGTACCAGGCCTCGGCGCCGATGAGATAGCCATCTTTGGCCAGGGCGCGCAGTTCGCCATTGAGGCCGGCGATGATGTCCGAGGCCAGGCCCGGCGTCAGCGGCTTATCAATGGCCCAGAGGTGGGCCCGGGCCATGGTTTCTTTGAGCACCTGGGCCGTACGCACATAGGTCTCAAAGCAATATTTCGGGTCGCTGCTCAGAGTGCGGTTGCCCCAGAGACGGAAACCCTGCTCGCGCACCAGAGTGGTGATGTTGTTGCTGTTGAGATAATGGGCATCGGTGGCAGCGCTGGTGAAATCAAAATCCACATCGATGCTAAGGCCGGAAACGCCATTGACCACCACGTTGGAGATGCTCTTGTGCCAACCAACCTCGTTGTCCAGCCGGGCGCGTAGGCCCAGAGCCACGGCGGTGGCCTCAATGTCGCTGTCCCGGCGGGCCACCTCATTGAAGCCGGTGAATTTGGGATAGAGCAGCATCAATTCGCGCTGGCCGAAGTTGCCGGCATAGCGCACCGCCTCTTCCTTGCTTTCGCCCGGGGCTCCGGCGTAGACAAAGCCGTTGAGCTTCTGGGCAATGCTGACCAATTCAGTGGTTACGGCCTTGGTATCCAAACCCGGAGCAGCAAGGATTTTGGGGCTGACACCCAGTTCGGCCTTGGCGGCCAGCAGGGCCTTGAGGCCGGTTTTACGGCCAGCGCTGACGGTACCCACTACCAGCGCGTCCTGCTCATCGGCATCGCTGTTGCTGGCCACCCGTACCACTACGGTCATGGCATTGGCCTGCTTGTAGATGGCGTGCAGGGTGGGCGCCAGCGTTCCCTGGCTGCCGGCCTTGTCGATGCCGTGCAGCAGGTTTGTGAGGAGGACGGGACGGTTCAGCGGGAAAGTTGCGTCGTCGGCATCATCGGCGGTGGCCACCAGACCGATAACGGAGGTGGAAACCACCCGGATGGGGCGGCTGCCGCTGTCCACCTCGATGACGGAGACGCCGTGTTTAAATTCGGTGCTCATGGTGGTAGGGCTCGCTGTTCATAACTCTGTTCATAAATAGTTCATAACTCTAGGGATTGTTCATAGCTGGGCCGGGTCAGCAGCTGGGCACTGCGGCCGCTGGCAATGAGGCCGTCTTCCTCCAGCTGCTGCACCGCCGCGATTAGAGTGGGGTCGGCCAAATCCACCTCATTGGCCAGCAGCAGCTGCAGCAGCCAATCGTGCAGGGCCGGATGGTCGGCTCGGCTCACGTTGAGGCGCTCGCGCTCCTCGATGCCGAAGCGGCGGATAAAGGCCAGACTGCTGATTTTGCTCAGCGTTGGAAAATCGGCAGCTGTCGGGGCCCAATTGCGGGGGTAGGCCAGCAGGGCCTCCGGCTCTTCCAGAGCGTTGAGTTCCCGTTCGGCCCGCTCCAGAGCCCGCCAGAGCGCTTCCCGGGCAGCCAACAGGGGCAGCGGGTCGGGGGCCTCATCGCTGAGGCGGCGGGCGGCATCGCAGCGCTCGATTTGGGCAGTCAAATACTGGAGTCGGGGCGCGGCGCGCTGATGCAGTTCGGCCAGAATGGTGGCCCGCTGCTGGGCCGGATCGATTTCGGCAGTCAGACGCCAGCCCGGCGGAGGCTGATAGTTGGGGTCGTCGGTGTCGCCGACGATGCGGTTTTGCTCGTCAAGGATGAGATATTTCATGGTTGTTCCTAGGGTTTAGGGGGAGGAGTGAGAACGGAAACGTAGGCATAGCCGCCGCTGATGGTGTAACTGCCAGTCCAATAATTAGCAGTATCCAATCTGGCATTGTTGAAACCGACGGCATTTAACGGATTTAATGAGCTGGGATAATAGGCACTGTTTGTTTGGCCTACGGCGGTAACCCAGCTGCCATCAGCCCGCTGGTGCTTCATATAGGCGCCATAGTTTGAGTTGCCGCCAGAGTCATAATGGGAACCCAGAGTGGCGAAGATAAATCCTGGCTTATCCTTACTGGCGGTGTACCAGTTGCCGAATTGGTTGTGGTCGCCGCGATAGTTCTGCCGAGTCCAATTGGCCAGATTGGACACGGTATTGAGGATGTCGCCTTTGTATTTCTGGAAGAGGTTGTTGAGGTCAATAAAGGTTTCGCGCAGCGCTTCCTCTTTGATGACAAATTCCAGGAAGTCGGCATCGTTGCAAATTTGCTTGAAGATGGCCTCCTTGGCCAGATAGCGCTGGCTGTTCTCCTTGCTGGCCTTGAGGCGCTGACGAAATTCGGCGCTGGCCAGAATATCCTTGGCCACATAGTCGATTTCACGGATGAAAATCCGCTCAGTTAAGTCCAAGTCGTCCAGCAGCAGGGGCAGGGCTGTTTCCGAATGCACCAGCACCGACAGGGCCGGCGGATTGCTGAGCAGGCTATCTTTGCCCTGTTCAAGGGCAAAGCGGGTCAAGTCGGCCGACTTGGCCACCACCTGCATGCCCGGAGTACAGGAGCTCCAGATGCCCATAATATTGGGCGTGTTTTTCCACAGGGCCACGGTGGTGGCATTGGTCAGCAGCAGGGTGGCCATGGCCAGGTTATTGCCCAGCGCCATCCGACCGCGCAGCACCTGCAGGCATTTGTCCAACACCTCCGGCGTGGCGATGAGCCATTGGCGCACCACCTCCTGACGAAGGATTTCCTCAAAGAAGGCGTAGTTATCCTTGAACCAGATTTCCCGATTGACGCTGTCGCTCATTTCCTGCAACCGCCGGATGGCCAGCGGCAGCGGCGATTGAAACTGATTGGCCAGATGGCGCAGCACACTGTATTCGGTGGGGGCGGCGGTGATTTGCTCGGCATTGCCAAAGCGGCGGCCGAGCTCCTCATTGAGGCGGTTCACAAAGAGCGGATAGAGGTCTGGATGGGCCCGATAGAGCAGGCAGAGTTCAATCAGTTCTTCATTTTTCTTGTTTTTCAGCTCAACCTTGAGCAGGGTTTTAACCGCCTCCTGGGCGGCAGCGGGCGTTGTCATCACAGCCCCGCCAGGGCCAGCAGCCGCGTTTTCTGCAGGGCCGTTTTGATTTCCACGTCGGCGGCCGCTGAAGCAGCACTGGCCTCAGCCAAAGCGGTGGCCAGCTCGTCGCGGTTGGTTTTGGTTTGGATGTCAATGTTGTTCAGGGCATTGCGCAGGCGTTCCACATCCTCGCTCAGGAGGTTTTCGGCATGGGGCAAAGGCCACTTGTAGTGTCGGGTTTGGTCATTAGTCATCGTCAATGTTCCAGTTGCTGCGCACAATGGCGCGGGTTGTTTGCCAGCTGTCGGCATCGGCCCAGCGGGCATCGGTCCAAATCTGGCCCTGATAGGCCACTGCCGTCCGGGGCTGGGCGTCGGTGTTGATGGCGCTGTAGACCTCAAAGAGCGGCGCCACATCGTCCAGATAGAGCTGGTCGTATTCATCACGGCTCACCCAGCTGCTGTAAATCACCGTAATGGCGCAATGGGCCGTGGGCGTATCCTCGCGGGCGGCCCAGTGGGCAAAGTGCTGGCAAAAGGACAGCTTCGGCGTCCCCGGACCTAAATTGGCCTGAAAGAAACCGCTGTCATCGCTGAGAAGGTCGCCGCCCAGTGCTGTGCCGTCCAGACAGAAAACTTCCCGGTTGCAGCCGTAAATCAGCCGCCAGAGCCGACTGCGGGTGGGGGCCGCCAGCCGAGCTACGGCCGTTAGTGCGGCAATGGTGGCCGCCGTCGGCAGCTGTTCCAGGCGCAGCTGGTATTCGGCCCAGTGGGCGTAGGGCTGGTAGTCGGTGGCGCCGGGACGCGGTTCGGCCGATGGCGGACTTTCCAGAATTTCAGCGCCGCCTTGGCCCACCCAACCCAGCGCCTGTTGCAGAGCGGCCGGGGTGCCGCGAATACGCGTCCAAGAAATGCCAGCGCGGATAAGCTGGCGTTTATCGCTGAAGTAGGGACTGATTTCACCCAGGGCGTATTCGTCGATGAGGTAATCCAGCCAGCCTTCTGGCGGGTTGAATTTCAGCCCTTTGATTTGTTCAGCGTTGAGGTCAAGCCGTTGCAACAGGACCCGGCCCAGATTTTTTTCTAGGGTCGTACTGCCCCGGGGCAGCAGATCAGTAATTACGTCCGCCATAGCTCAGTTCCACCGTGTCAATGACGGCAATTTCATCATCGGCCACCACCACATCGGCGGTAGGGGCCAGCAATTCCACCTTTTGCACCCCGGGCACCTGCAACAGAGCAATCAGCTGGCTGCAGCTGACGTCGCGGCCCAGTCCCAACGGCAAATGGCGGATTTGGGCGGGTAGCTGTTCCAGTAGGGCTTGGCTGGCATCGGGAAGCAGCGTTAGGCGGGCTCGGATGGCCACGGTTTTGGCAGTGGCAGCGCGCACCTCGACGCTGTCGGTCAGAACTCGGATGTCTTTACGGTTGATATGCTCACGGGCCCGGGCCAGTAAATCGGCGCTGACCGGCCCATCCTTGGCGGTGATGCTGATGCGTACCAAGCCCGCCCGGGGGCTGTCCACATGGGCATCGGCAATACGGCTGTCGGCGCTGAGCGTGTGCCAGCGGTAATGGGCGGCCGGGCCGGCGGTGGAAGAACCTCGGATGCGCTCGCGGGTGCGGGCGCGCAAGGCCTCATCACTTTCCCCCGGGCGGCGGGTCAAACCGTAGAACTCAACCAGATAGTCCAAGTCGCGGCGTTCGGCGAAGGCCAGCAGATTGGCCAGCGCCGCCGCATTGATACGGGTGCGCAGGGCCAGTGCTGCATAGGCCTGGAGTTCCAGCAGTTTGACTACTGGTTCACTTTCCAGTGCCAAGGTATGGCGCCAGGCGGTGCGGCTGGGCTCATCGGGCCAACGGGCGATAAAGTCTTGTTTGAGCTTACTTAGGAGCTGTTCGTAGGAGAGTTCTTCGATGATGTTTGGCTGCATTTTTATTCCCGTTTTTGGGATTGCAGTCATTATGATTTTTGACCATTTCTAATAACAGTTTTAGATCTCCATTTAACCCAAAAATGGAAATTAATCATTAATTATTAATGGCAGGAAGCGCTTTAATAATATGGAATTAAGCTCTAATGATAACGCCAAAATTTGGAATTAAAAAACCGAATTAAATAGGCGTAAATCTGGAAATGATTTATTAATTAAACTTGGAATTAAAGATGGCAGAAAATGAAATTAATCTAGCGAATTACTATCGCCGCGACATTAAAAAAGAGGAGCTGTTGGCCTATATCGCCGGCCGGCCATTGCAGGCGGCCGAACTCAATGATATGCAGGAAATTATCCGCCACCAGAACAAGCGCCTCTTTGACCGTCTTTTCAGCGATGGTGCCATTCAGAGTGGTGGCGTGGTGGCCATTGAGGCCGGTACCGGAGCCACTCGCTGCGGCGAAGCAGAAATCTATCTGCGCGGGCGTTTGCGCACCGTGGCAGCAGCGGATTTGACTGTTCCCACCCGGGGCCACTGTGAAATCGGCGTCTGGCTGGAGGAGCAGGTGGTGGAAGCGCTGCACGACCCCAGTTTGCGCGACCCGGCCGAGGGTACCCGGGCCTATGACCAGGAGGGGGCCGCCCGTCTGCGGTTGCAGTTGAATTGGGGGCTCAGCACCGATAGCCACCGGGGTAGCTTCTACCGGCTCTATGAGGTAGAGGACGGAGTCATCAAGCAGAAAACGGCTCCCACCAATCACAGCAATTTTGCCAACGCGCTGGCCCGCTATGACCGCGACAACAACGGCGGCCACTATGTCATCGACGGCCTCAGCGTGGTTTTTACGGGCACCGAAGAAACCGACAGCGGCGGTCGCAACGAAGTCTATTCGCTGTTGGAGGGCAAGGCCCATGTC
Organism: uncultured Cardiobacteriaceae bacterium; assembly: GCA_963532425.1. GTDB lineage: Bacteria > Pseudomonadota > Gammaproteobacteria > Cardiobacteriales > Cardiobacteriaceae > CAUSKK01. The sequence continues at coordinate 91,398 of CAUSKK010000004.1, read as the reverse complement.
TATGGCCACGAGGTGGAACTGCCCACCGCCCGGCGTCTGCGCCTGCCCTTTGACCCGGATTTGTACTCGATACTTTCTGAACCCCACCAATTTCGGGGCGACGGCGAGGGCAAAATGCGCATCAACGTGGACCGCGCCCCCATCGAACGTATCCAAAAGATTGACATCACCGCCCAGAAGACCGCCACCATCGTACATGGCAGCTACAGTGGCGCTGCCGACAGCCTGCCGGATAACTCGGTGATTGAGATTGTGGCGGTGGCACAGGGCAGCACACGCTACGCCGCTGGCAGCGATTACAGTTTTTCCGCCGGCCAGCTGGATTGGTCGCCCGGGGGTGCCGAACCGGCGCCGGGCAGCTCTTACCAAGTTACCTATAAGCACATCATTCAAACCACAGCATTGGACGCGGACGAGCGCGGTTTCACGGTCAAGGGGGCGGTGGATGGGAGTCTGGTGCTGATTGACTATCAATGCCGCCTGCCACGCACCGACCTGCTGGCCCTTGACCGTGAGGGCCAGATTATCCGCATCAAGGGCCAGGCCCGCCGCCAGAATCCCAAGGCGCCGGTGGCCCCATCGGGCATGTTGGAGCTGGCCCAGCTACGGCACCGCTGGTTTCTAGCCGCGCCGACCGAAGTGGGCAATAGTGCCATTGTGGCCGTGCCCATGAGCCGTCTCCAGTCCATGCAACGGGACATTTTTGACCTGCAGGATTTGGTGGCGCTGGAACGGCTTCGTACCGATGCACTGGCCGATGCTCCGGCCGCCACCCGGGGCATTTTTGTGGATTCCTTCCTGAACGACAATCAGCGGGATTTGGGCGTGGCCCAGACGGCGGCCATCGTTGATGGTGTTCTGACACTGCCCATTCGGGCCAGCACCCAGCTGCTGGACAGCCGCGAGCAGGCCCTGACCCTGCCCTATCGGCCGGTGGTGCTCATTGAGCAGACCGCCCGCACCGGCATCAGCAAAATCAATCCCTACAGCGCCTTTGACCCGGTGCCAGCCACGGTGCAACTGACCCCGGCGGTGGACTACTGGACCGAAACCGAGCAAATCAACGGCGCCCACATCACCCGCACCCTAGGTGGCGGTGGCGCCACCCGCAGCAGCATTCGGGAAGAGCGGCGTACCGTGGCCACCAAGAGTGCCGAGTTTCTGCGCCCCCTGACCATCAGCTTCCGCCTCGAGGGATTTTTGCCCGATGAACCCCTACGCGAAGTGATTTTTGACGGTCTCAAACTGGCCGCCGAACCCATTTAAAAATGAGGAGACAAAAATGACTGTCCAAGCAGACCACAGCGGCATCGTGCGCGGCAAATTTGCCGTGCCGGCCAATATCCCCGCTGGCATCAAGCTGGTGGAATTCATCGGCGACCGGGGCACGCGCGGCCTCGGCCAATTCATCGGCCGGGGTACCATCACCGTGGAAGAGCGGCGGCTAGTTACCGTGGTGGAGCGTTACGACCCACTGGCCCAAACCTTCACACTGCTGACCGAAGGTCGCCACATTGCCGGCGTCGGCCTCTGGTTTGCTGACATTGGCACCAAACCCGTAACCGTGCAGATTCGCACCACCGCCACCGGCCTGCCCACCGGAACCGTTCTGGCCAGCACTCGTCTCAACGCCGACCAGCTCAACCGCGATGGTGAAACGGTCTTTAATTTCCCGGTGCCGCTGTGGCTAGAAGCGCTGCAGGAATATGCCATTGTGGTTCTGACCGATGATGCCCAGCACAGCATCTGGATAGCTGAAGTGGGCCAGTATGACCGCCACCAGCAGCGCTACGTTACCGAACAGGGCTACACCGTCGGTGTCATGCTGTCCTCATCGAATGCCAGCACCTGGACGCCGCACAACAACGCCGACCTAAGTTTCCGGCTCTACGGCGCTGAATTTACCAGCACCGAGAAGCGCTTCCCCCTCAATGAACTGGTCTGCAACAACGCCTCGGATTTATATCTGATGGCCGAGGTGGAACGCACCGGTGCCGAAACCGACGTCCAATTTATTTTCACCGGCGCCGACGAGAAGACCTACCGGCTGCAAGACCGCCAGAGTGCCCAGCTCGATGAGCGCACCACCGGAACCTTGCAAAGCGCCGTCAATCTACTGGGTAGCGCCACCCGGTCGCCCATCGTATATCCCTCGGCTCTTGTGGCTCTAGGCGATGTGCAGGAGAGTGCCACCTATGTCAGTCGCGCCATTCCGGCCGGCGCTGGCAAGGCCATCGTGATTCTGGAAACCCACGTCCCACAGGGGGCAGCAATCAAGGTGGAGCTAGAAATTGACGGCCAGTGGCAGGAGTGCACCGCCACCAATGGCGAACCGCTGGGCGAAGGTTGGCTGCGGCAGGAATACAGTCGGCCCATCAGCGGCGGCGATACCGTCCGCTGCCGACTGACTCTGACCGGCAACATCAGCGCCCGCCCCCGGGCCCGCCAGCTGCGCATGATGAGTATCCGATGAGCGACCATAACCTCCGGATGCTGGATGATGCCCTCGGTCGGGCCGCCGACCGGCTCCAGAACCATTCGCTACAGCCACTGTTCCGCCGGCTGGCGCTGGCCCTGCGCCGCAGCCAGCAACAACGCATGGGCCAGCAGGTTGGCCCGGACGGCCAAAGCTGGGCTCCGCGCAAGAACAGTCGCCGGCGGCGGGAAAAGATGATGCGCCGCCTGCGCAGTGATGCCTTTTTGCGTTATCAAACCGACAGTACCGGCCTGCGCCTCTATTTCACCGCCGCCACCATTGCCGCCCGCCACCACTTTGGTGGCGTGGAACGGCTGCAATTTGGTTTGGCTTCCTTCCCGGCCCGGCCGCTGCTGGGCCTCAATCCGGCCGACGAATTTAGGCTGCTCATGGCCATTCAACGGCATCTGGAGGAAGCGCTGTGATTCAAGGACAGCTCATGTGTCTGGGCCGTTTTGTCTTCGGCCTGCGCACGGCACCCTTTGCCGAGCTCAGTCAGGCCCACCAATGGCGGTGGGCCAGCAATCAGCGTTTTGCCCAGGACCCGGCGTTGCAATATGTGGGGCGCGGAGAATCCAGCCTAGACCTGCCCTGCCGGCTGGCCCCGGAAATCACCGGGGGCTACAGCAATATCAAGTTGCTGCAGACCATGGCCAACCGGGGCGAGCCTTACATTCTGCTGCGTGGCAATGGCGAGGTACTGGGCTATTGGGTCATCAAGGAGATGCAGATTAGAGAGGGTGATTTCTTCAGCGATGGCGTGGCCCAGCGCATTGACTTTAATCTGAACCTCCAGCGTTACAGCGAGCAGCAGGGCGCCATCGGTGCCGAAACTCCGCTGTTGCCACTGATTACCCGGCTGTTCTGATGCGTCCGCAGGTCAATTTGCTGTTGGACGGCAGCCCGCTGGAGCTGTACAACCGCCTCATCGCTCTAAGCGTCATTGACAAAAACGGCATGGAAGTGGATGAGCTTACCCTTGAGCTCGATGACAGCGACGGCCAATTGCAGATGCCAAGCAAGGGCAAGCAAATCACTGTCATTTTTGGTTTTGCTGGTCAGGAGCAGAATCGCGGTGATTACATCGTCGATGAACTCTCCCACCGGGGGCCGCCGGATGTGCTCAGCATCCGCGCTCGCAGTGCCGACTTTAAGCGGTCGCTGTTGGAAGAGCGTGAGCAGAGCTATCACCAGACCACCGTTGGCGCCATCATCAGCACCATCGCCGGGCGCCACGGTCTTAGAGCGGCGGTGGCTGGGGAACTGGCCAGTATCAAGGTAGAGCACCTTGACCAGACCAACGAGAGCGATGCCAATCTCATCACCCGCCTGGCCAAGGAGCATGACGCCGTCGGCACCGTCAAAAGTGGCCAACTGCTCTTCATTGTTCGGGCCGCCGGCCAAACCGCCAGCGGCCAACCGCTGCCCGAAGCGCTTATCCAGCGGCGCGAAGGCGACAGCCACGAATACAGCAACGCCGACCGGGACGAGCGCGTTACCGGCGTCATCGCCTACTGGCATGACAAGCCAGGGGGAAAACGCCGTAAGGTGGAATCTGGCAGCAGCGGCTATCGGCGCCACCTGAAGCACACCTACAACAGTGAGGCCGAGGCCAAGGCCGCCGCCAGCGCCGAGCACAAACGCATTCGTACCCGGGCCCTGAAGCTCAATCTGCGGTTGGCCGTGGGCCGGGCCGAACTATTTGCCGAGCAGCCGGTAAAGGTGGAGGGGTTTAAGGCGGAGATTGACGCGGTGCACTGGTTTGTCCGTGAGATAAGCCATCATATTGATGGCCAGGGTTACACCTGTTCGCTGAACTTGGAGGAGATGGCCGGGGCTGGTGAAGCAGATCCAGAGGAGGACTACAGTGCCCGAGCTGTGGCAAAGCCAGGCCGGCCGAAGAAAAAAAAAACCTAAATCTTGACCTGAAGTTTCAAGGGCCCGATGAGAGTCGGGCCTTTTTTATTGGCTGTGCTGGGGTGGGGCTGCGCCATCAACTCCCCCCCACGCCCGCGATGCAGAGCCGGCCTTTTTGTTGTTCTTAGAAAGACAGCCGAGCCGGCCACTGGCGGCCATTGATAAAACATTTTAGTGGTACTGATTTTGTCAAAAAAATTAATAGTTAAATTAGGTAAAGAGCTTGTTACATATTTGTTACACGTTTGTTTCTTTATTAACTCTATTTGTTACTCTTGGGGCAAGTAAAAAATCATTTTTAAATCAATAAATTAAACGATTTGTTTTTGATTGGTTACTTTTGTTACAAAAACTAAATTCTGTAATTTATTTAGTTTTCAGAAGAATCCTAAGGTTAAATTCAGCCGTTAGGGGCCATATAGGGGGCCATTTGAACCCCCATTAAAGTTAATTGATTGTTTTTATTGATTTTTTATAAAACTGAAGCGCTTCGGGGTGAAGCGCTTCGTTGGGGGGATATTCCGGGGCGAAGCGCTCCCCCTTTTGCCGTGGTTGAAGCGCTTCGGTTTGAAACGGCCGGGGCTAGCCGTCCAGCTGGGCCTTGAGCAGGTCGTTGACCGTTTTCGGGTTGGCCTGGCCCTTGGACAGTTTGATGACCTGGCCGGTGAGGAAGCCGAGCATCTTCACCTGGCCGCTGCGATAGGCCGCCACCTGCTCCGGATGGGCGGCGATGATGTCGGCCACCCAGCTTTGAATCTGGCCGTCGTCATTGACCTGGCGCAGGCCCAGGGCCTCAATCAGACCGGCCACCGAGGCCGTGGGCTCGTCCCAGAGCCGTTGCAGCACCTTCTTGGCGCCGGCGGCGGAGAGCGTGTTGGCCTGCAGACTGCGGAGCAGCTCGGCCAGGGTGGCGGCGGCCACCGGCGTGCTTTCCAAACTCTGGTTGGCGGCGTTGGCGAGCCGGGCCAGTTCGCCCTGAATCCAGTTGGCCGCGAGCTTGCCCTCGGCGCCGGCACCGACCACGGCATCGAAGTAGTCGGCCAGGGCCCGGGTCTGGAGCAGATAGGCGGCGCTGTCATCGTCCAGCTGGTAATCGCGCTGGTAGCGCTGTTTACGCGCCGGCGGCAGCTCGGGCACCAGCACCCGGGCCAGCCAATCCTCCTCCAGCTGCAGCGGCAGCAAATCCGGGTCGGGGAAATAGCGGTAGTCGTTGGCGTTTTCCTTGGAACGCATGGTGCGGGTTTCCAGGGCGTCGGCGTCGAAAAGCCGGGTTTCCTGTTCCACCGGCTGGCCGCTTTCCACCAGCTCCCGTTGGCGCTGGATTTCCAGATTGATGGCCTGTTCCACGAAGCGGAAGGAGTTGATGTTTTTCAGCTCCACCCGGGCGTTCAGCTCCTGGGAACCCTTGGGGCGAATGGAGACGTTGGCATCACAGCGGAAGGAACCCTCCTGCATATTGCCGTCGCTGATGCCCAGATAGCGCACCAGATGGTGCATGGTTTTCATGTATTCCACGGCCTCGGCGGCGCTGCGAATATCCGGCTCGGAGACCAGCTCAATCAGCGGCACGCCGGCCCGGTTCAGGTCAATGCCGGTGGCGCCGGGAAAATGGTCGTGGACGGACTTGCCGGCGTCCTCCTCCAGCTGGCCCCGGTTGATGCGCACCGTGCGTTCGATGCCGTCCACCTGGAGGGTTACGGTGCCGCCCTGGATGATGGAATCGTCCAGCTGGCTAATTTGGTAGCCCTTGGGCAGGTCGGGGTAGAAATAGTTTTTGCGCATGAAAAAGGCCCGGCGGTTGATGTGGGCGCCCAGGGCCCGGCCGAAGAGCACAGCATACTCCACCGCCCTTTCATTCAGCACCGGCAACACGCCGGGATAGCCCAGGTCGATTTCGTTGGTCTGACTGTTGGGCGCGGCGCCGAAGCGGGTGGGGGCCGGCGAAAATAGTTTGCTCTCGGTGGCCAGCTGAATGTGCAGCTCCAGGCCGATAACGGCTTCATATTGCATAAAAATTAACTCCTTAATAACGACAGAGCCCCCAAAAGGGGGCTCCGGCCAGGGGGCGGTTTATTTGCCGCGCAGGTTGGAAAGCTTGTCGTATTCCACCAGACGCTTGTCCACGATTTTCGGGGTGATGAAAATCAACATTTCCTTTTTCTTGAAGTCGCGGCTGCGGGTCTTGAAGGCGTTGCCCAGGATAGGAATGTCGCCCAGAACCGGCGTTTTGGCCGTGCTGTTGGTTTGGGTATGTTGATAGAAACCACCCAGCACCAGGGTTTCACCATTATCAACCAAAACCGAGGTTTTCAGCTGGTTTTTGTTGATGGGGTAGGTGCGGTCGCCGGCGGCGTTTACGTCGGCGGTACCGGCGGCGTCGTTGGTGATGCTCAGTTCCATGTTAATCATGTTATCCGGCGTGATGCGTGGCTTCACGTCCAGGGACACGGTGGCGTCCACGTAGGTAACCGTACGCAGGCCGTCCTTGTCGGTGGTCTGGTTCGGTAGGGCCTGGCCACTCATGATGGTGGCATTGACGCCGTCCTGGGTAACCACCCGGGGGTTGGAGACCACTTCGGCACGGCCTTCCCGTTGCAGGGCGTTCAGCTCCATGCCGACGAGGAAGTCGCCGCTGAGAATGGCGCTGGTCAGCTGCAGGCCGCCGCTGGAGGCGGTCAGGTTGACGCCGAGCCGCTTGACCACATCCAGGCTGTCAGTACTTAGCTTATTAGCCGTGCCGCCAATGGGCACCAGCGACGGGCCCTGGTAGCGCTGGTAGCTGCGGTCGTTGACATAGCCATAGTCGCCATTACTAATATTAGACTTCGGCCGGGTGATGTTCATGCCAAAGGAGCGCTCAAAGTCATCGTTGGTGGTAACGATGCGCGAATCAATCAGCACCTGGCGCACCGGCTCATCCAGTTTGGCAATCAGCTTGCGGGCGGCCTCGAGCCGGTCGGGAATGTCGCTGATGATAAGGGTGTTGGTACGTGGGTCCACCGTAACCTTGCCCTTGGGCGAAAGGATGGAATCGGTGGAAACAGTGTTGCCATTGGCACCGCTGGACTGGCGGGAGCGTTCGATAACCTGAAGAATGGAGTTGGCGTCGGCGTATTTAACCTGCATCATCTCGGTCTTCGGCTGAATCTTATTGTTGCGCTCCTCAATCAGCTCCAGAGCCTTGATTTCATCGCTGGCCAGCTGCTCGGCGGTGGCGATGTAAATCACAGAACCCTTGCCATCGGCGGACTTGTTAATCCGTTTGTCCAGGCCCTTGGTTTTCAGAATGATGTCCAGCGCTTCGTCCCAGGGCACATTGTTCAGACGCAGGGTGATATTGCCGACCACGTTATCGTTAACCACGATGTTGTTGCCAGTGAATTCGGCGATGATTTGCAGCACCGCCCGCACCTCGATGTCCTGGAAGTTCAGGGACAGGGGCTCACCCTTGTATTCCTTGTACTGGTTAAAGGTGCCGATTTCGGCCAGCTGCTTGCGATCCAGGTCCTCCACCGTCGGCTTCACCACCTCGATGGTGTAGGTTTTGCCGCTCTGGTAGGTGATGAATTCAAATTCATTCTTGCCCATGTTCAGGGTGATACGGGTGCCGTTGCTGGTGCGTTTGATATCCACAGAGTTCACAGGGGTTTTATAGTCATTAACGTCCAGCCGTTTCTGTTCGCTGTTTTCGATTTTATAGCCACGAATGTCAGCGATAATTTGGTCGTTGCTGTTATTAACCACCACCGAAGTCTGCTCCGAGGGCAGGTTAAAGGTGAAGATGCCCCGTTCTTCCTTACGGTCGGTGCCCTGGCGGAAGGTGGGCGACAGTCCCAGCACCTGCTTGTGCATATTGTCCGGGCTCATCTGGCTGGGCATTTTCTTCGGCCGGGCGGCGCTGATACCAGAGGTATCCACGGAAACCACCACGTCCTGGCCCTGGACGGCCACGTTGTAAACCATGGGGAAGGCCAGATTAATCACGGCCCGGGTGCGGCCGCCGGCCTCCATTACATCGACGGTATAGATGCCGGAGGTGGCCACCTTGACCTCCCGACTCTTCAGGCTGGACTTGGTGTTAGGGAAGTCCAACACTATGGCGTTTTTGGGTTCGGTGGTGGCAAAGGCCGTCGGCTGGACGCCAGCGTTCTTAAAGATAATTTTGTAAGAGGTCTGGTCACCCACCTGTTCCACGTTGGTGATGCTAGCCGCATACAGGCCGGAGGAAAGAAGCGCTATGTAGACCGCGAGAATATTTTTCATCGTTGTAATCCTAGAAATTTTTAAAATTCAAATAATTTCAGTACCTGCCCGGCATCACTCCAGTTGCCGCCCGGCAGTCTATGTTTTTCCGTAATGGTGATTTGGGTTTGGCTAATGGTGTTCACCAGGCCATTGTTCTTACCAACATACTCACCCTTCTTCAGCTGGTAGACCCCCACCGGCGTTTTAATCAGAGCAATCAGTTCGCCCTTCTTGCGCTCATCCTGGATGGTGCCCACCATGGTGAGCTGGGATAGGTCATAGTTCTCCAGGAAGTAGGGTTCGTGAGCCTTGGGCGCCCCGATAAGACACTCGGCACATTCCTCCTGTTTGGGTTTATTCTCGGCGTCGCCCGGCTGATTGTTTATCCGGTTTTCCGTGGCGAAGGGCTTCAGGTCAAAGGGACTCTCGGCTGCTTCATATTTATAGGGCTCGTAGAGCTTCTCCTCGGGGAGCGGTTCCATCTTGACCGGTGTGGCCCGCACGTTCTGTTTGGTATCGTTTAGAAAAGCCTGGGTGGTTTCCTCCGGGTTATCACCAAAGATAAAACCCGTGGTGAAAAAGAACGCACTGGAGCCTAAAACCAGGAGCTTTAGGGCGTTGGTTTTCATTGTTTGTTCTCTCCTTCTTTGTTATCGGAAAGCAATTTGTCCAAATCAACGGTGTAGACATAGGTATGTAGACGTCCATCAATTTCTAGATTTTGCACGCTCTTCTTCATGGTGATTTTGATGTCGGAGACGTTCAAAATTCGACGAATACCGGAAATAGCTTCGGCAAAGCGCGCAAAATTGGCATAGCCAGTATTGGCTTTTAGCTCAATGGGCTTAATGTCATAGTACTGGCTTTTAACATCAACACTAGGATAGAGCGCATTAAAGTCAATGCCATTGGCGACGGCCGCATCGTAGACATAGTCAATAATCTCTGGAATCTCTTCCCGCCGGGGCAGATATTCCAATTTCTTTTTCAATAATTCCACTAACTCAGCATTGCGCTGACGATATTTATCCAGATTCAAAGTGTCCTGATAAAGAGTTTTATAGTCTGTTTCCAGTTTCTCAATTTCACCTTTATGCATTTCCTGCTGCGCAATAATGTCATTGCGTATGAAATGAATATAGCCAAAGATAATGGCGGCTGCGATAAAAATCCAAACCGGCACCTTATAGTAAATGGGCCAGGTTCCCGGATTACTGGTATCGAGTTCAGAGGGAGAAATAAGTTTCATTGTTCACCTGCCATTATTTTTTTTCTTCGTCCACAGATTTGGATTTCACCGTACTTAATACCGGGATATTAATTTTAAACATCTTAATTTCTGGGTTATCCGTATCAATACTATAGGCTTCGGTGCTATAGGCTGTATAAATACCTGTTCGATCCAGGCGAGCCTCACCGAGGCGGTCCCATTTCGCCATGGCCCGCATAAATTCGGAAACACCAGCACTATTCTCCACTACCCCTTCAATAACCACTTCCTTATCGCCAGGTTTACTACCAGGGGTTTTGCTATTGCCATATTCCACCGTAGTCAGGAAAACCGAATCGGGTGTGTTTTTGGCGATGAAGTCCATAAGCTCAACCACAAAGCCGCGCTGGCTCTGGAGCACATTAATGGCATCCACCTGGGTTTGCACTTCCTCATTGAGCTTTTTCAGACGGTCAATTTCCTCCTGGGTACGTTTTAGTCCCTCGATTTCACCCTTTAAAGTTTCAATGGAGTTGTATTGCTGCACCACATAGTTGTCCTGGTTGTATTTATCGAAAAACGCCAGACCAACCAGCAAAATAACCAGAATGACCGTAATATTCGTAAAGGTTTTTTTCTGCTCAGCACGGAGACGTTCACGCCAGGGCTGAAGGTTAAATTTCTTTGCCATATTTATTAAGCCTCAATTGCAAGACCAATAGCCAATGCGTGATTAATACCAGAACGTAAAATCGCGTCATCACGACTCGAACTATCTAATTTAATGTAATTGGATAAATCTAAAAGTTTGATATTCAGCGAGGAATTGGCACTCAGCTGTTCCACCAGGCCAGCCAGCCGGGCGCCGCCGCCGGTGAGGTAGACCACGTCCACCGTCTGCTTGCCGTAGGGGCTGGCCTCGTAGAAATCCAGCACCAGATTCATCTGCTCCACAAAGGTATGGGCATAGGGCGCAATCACCAAATCCTCATATTGGTCGCTGGGGAAATCCCTTGATAGTTTTTTAATTTCAGCGGCATCATCTTCAATATCGAAAGTATCGCAAATAATGTCATTGGCCTGCTTACCGCCAATTTGCTGTTCGCGGTTAAAGACCAAATGGCTATCTTTATAGATATAGAAGCGGCTGCGGTTATAGCCAATGTCAATAATCATAGAAGTGCCGGCCACGGCCCCTTCCTTTTTAATGATGTATTCCAGCAGACGGCCAAAGGCAAAGGCATCCACATCCACCTCGGCCGGTGTAAAAGTTTTGGGTAAATCTTTAAGGAGATTAACTTTATTGTCAGCCACATCGCGACGCACGGCGATGGTGGTGTATTCACCCTTTTCATTGGGTTTTAAATCATAGTCAAAATAAACCTGGTCAATGCCAAAGGGCAGGCTCGGCGTCAATGCCAATTCAATGGCACTTTCCAGGGCCATGCCGGTCAACTTCCCTTCAATTTCTATATCCCGCAAAATGGCATCACCCAAATTAACGGCCAATACTGGCTGACCTTTAGAAATTTTCAGTTTTTTTAATGCGGCCGTAATCATTTTACCCAGCGCTTCCTTATCTCTACCCTCACGGATTTCGGAAGGAATTACTTCGTAAGAAAGACTATTAGCAGTAATGCTTTTTCCGCTCTGTTTAATACGAGCGATTTTTAAGCTGTACTGCCCGATGTCAATGCCAACTAACATAAATTTATAACCCCTTGGAATATCAAGATTAATAGTAATAAAACAGTTATTTAATTAACCGTTTAATATAAAAAATACTGTAATTAATATGGGGTAAAAATGCAACAAGCGCACCAAAATTTGTTGTTTTCTGACGAATTAGAGAAAAATAATCTTATTTATTGATTTTGAAATGAAATTTTCATTCCATTGGGCCAATAAATTGCCACAGAAATAAAAAAACAGCCAATGAATAAATCATTGGCTGTTTATTAAAGACTTAAATAGTGGCTTATTTTTGGCCGTATTTACGACGGAATCTATCCACCCGGCCGGCGGTATCCACAATACTCTGTTTGCCGGTATAGAAGGGGTGGGATTTGCTGCTCACATCAACCCGAACCAGCGGATATTCCTTGCCGTCCAGGGTGATTTTGTCTTTGCTTTCCACCGAAGAACGGATAAGGAAGTTGTGGCCGGTCGAAGCGTCCTGGAAAACCACTTCGCGGTAGTTAGGATGAATATCTGGTTTCATAGTTAATACTCTTAAATTAAAAGGGCGGAATCATACCGAAGCGCTTGTTTTTATGCAAGTTTAGGTCGCTTACCCTATAATTTTATGTTTAATTTAATTCCAAAAATACGAACTTCTATGACCCAATTACCCCCCGAAAAACGCCTGAAGCACGTCTACATCGAAACCTACGGTTGCCAGATGAACGAATACGATTCCTCGAAAATGCTGGCGGTGCTGAAGGTTTCCCACGGCATGACGCCGGTGGCCACCCCCGAGGAGGCCGATTTGCTGCTGCTGAACACCTGCTCGGTGCGAGAGAAGGCCCAGGAGAAGGTCTTCTCCCTCATCGGCCGCTGGAAGGAACAGAAGGACGCCCGGCCCCATGTGATGATTGCCGTCGGTGGCTGCGTCGCCTCCCAGGAGGGCGAGGAACTGCGGCGCCGGGCCCCGGTCGTCGATGTGGTCTTTGGCCCGCAAACCCTGCACCGGCTGCCGAATCTGCTCAGCGAGGCCCAGCAGAAGCGCGACGGCGTCGTCGATGTGTCCTTCCCGGAAATTGAAAAATTCGACCACCTGCCCGAACCGCGCGCCGAGGGCGCCACCGCCTTCGTCTCCATCATGGAGGGCTGCTCCAAATACTGCACCTTCTGCGTCGTGCCCTATACGCGCGGCGAGGAAATCAGCCGCCCCTTCGACGATGTCATCGCCGAGTGCGCCGCCCTGGCCGCCCAGGGGGTGCGGGAAATTAACCTGCTCGGCCAGAACGTCAATGCCTACCGGGGTCTCATGGCCGACGGCAGCGAGGCCGATTTGGCCCTGCTCATTGAATATGTGGCCGCCATCAGTGGCATCGGCCGCATCCGCTTCACCACCTCCCACCCGCTGGAATTCACCGACCGGCTCATCGACGTCTACCGCCGCGTGCCCCAGCTGGTTTCCCATCTGCATCTGCCGGTGCAAAGCGGCTCCGACCGGGTGCTGGCCCTGATGAAACGCGGCTACAAAGCTGCCGACTACGTGCAAATTCTGCAGAAAATCCGCGCCATTCGTCCGAACATGAGCTTCTCATCGGATTTCATCGTCGGCTTCCCCGGCGAGGAGGACAAGGACTTCGAGGACACCATGAACCTCATCGAAACGGTCTTCTATGACACCTCCTTCAGCTTCATCTACAGCCCCCGGCCCGGCACTCCGGCCGCCGCCATGCCCGACCGTATCCCCTTCGAGGTCAAGAAGGCGCGCCTCAACCGCCTGCAGAACCGCATCATCGAGATGGCCGGCCAGATTTCGGCGGACATGGTGGGCAGCGAGCAGTGGATTCTGATTGACAAGGTTTCGCGCAAGGACGCCAGCGAGATTTGCGGTCGCACCGAGAACAACCGGGTGGTCAATCTGCCCGGCGATAAATCCCTGATTGGCCGCTTCGCCAAGGTGCGCATCACCGCCGCCTATAAGAATTCCCTGCGCGGCGAACTGCTCCAGGCCGAAGAAAAACACAGCCGGCCCGTCCGCTATTCCCCTTTCTAAACACGAGGAAAAAACCATGAAAAAAATTCTTTGGGCCCTGGCCCTGAGCCTCGGCACCGCTTCGGCGGCCAGCTACAAGATTGACAGCCACCATGCCAATCTGCGCTTCCACATCGACCACTTCGGCACCAGCACCAACAGCGCCGGCATCTACGGCCTGGAGGGCACGGTGGACTTCGACGCCGCCGCCAAAACCGGGGCCGTCGCCCTCAGCATTCCCCTGGATAAAATCAGCAGCGGCCACCCGGACTTCGATGCGCATCTGAAGAGCCCGGACATCTTCAACGTGGCCCAGAACAAGGAAATCAAATTCAAGTCCACCGCCTTTGAATTCGACGGCGAGAAGGTGAAAAGCGTCAAGGGCGATTTGACCCTGAACGGCAAAACCCACCCCATTACGCTGAACGCCACCAAATTCAACTGCTACGACAGCCCCCTGCTGAAAACCCAGGTGTGCGGCGGCGACTTTGAGACCGTCCTCGACCGCAGCCAGTGGGGCATCGACTATCTGATTGACAAGGGCATGAGCAAGGATGTGAAGGTGGTGATTCAAATCGAAGCCGCCAAGCAGGACTAAAATCCTGCTGTCAGCCTTTTTCAATGGGCCCGCCCCGCCAAATTGGCCCGGCGGCCCTTTCAACTAAACGAAGCGCTTCCTTCCGAACAACCTTCTCGGAACGAAGCGCTTCCCTCTTTTTATTTCTCCGGCTCAGCCGGCCGCTCCCCAGCCCGAAGCGCTTCTTTTCTTGGCTGCCCACGCCGCCCCGCCGTCTTCCCAAAGGCAGCGCTGCCGCTCAAATCATTTAGAGCTTGCCCGACCGGCCCTGTAGATTTTTAGACTGAAGCGCTCACCGACCGGCCCCGTCGGGGAAGCGCTCCCCCGTTTGCGCCGGCCCACTCATCTGCTTTCTTTCCAGACCGAAGCGCTTGCCTCGTTTCTAACTTCGCCGCTGGAAGCGCTTCCTTCCGAACAATCTTCTCAGAGCGAAGCGCTTCAATGGGCCCGGCGGGGGCAAAGGCCGAAGCGCTTCGGCCCTGAAAGCCCTAGCTATGATTTCAGCCCGGGCCCAAGGAAAGCGCTTCCCCCCTCTGCTTTACTTGCCCGCCAGACCGAAGCGTTTCGATGCAGTTGGTCGCCCGGCTCCGGCGGGAACACTATTCGGGCCGAAGCATAAAATCCCTTTGCTCCGACCGAAGCGCTCCCCCTATTGAGTTAGCCCGATTGTTCGGCTTCTTCCCAGCGGGAAGCGCTTGTCCTATCGCCCGGCGGCCCACTGTTCTGCGGACTGGCACCATGGGCAACGGGCCGGGCTAGCAAATCCTTTGCTGTCCTTTGGGCCTCCTTCCTAACAAACTTCTCAGAGCGAAGCGCTTCGGCCGGGCGGGGCGTGGAATAGGGAAGCGCTTCCCTCTTGAAGCTAGCCGAAGCGCTTCGAGCTCGACCGTCCCAATGAGGCGCGTCCTCGGTCAGCTTCTGACAACGAAGCGCTTCTCCGCCGGCACTTACGACCAATAGGGCGCTATTCGGCCGGGGGGAAGCGTTTTCCAATCAGGAGCCAAAGCGCTTCGCCCTAAAAGCTGTCGAAATGGTCGGGCGACCTTTCGCTTTTAACGAAGCGCTTTCCTTCCCGGCCGAAATGAAGCGCTTCCCACGGGAACAACCCCAAAACGCGGCAGGGCCTTTCCTCTTTTTCCCAGCCCGAAGCGCTTCAACTTTAAAAGCCGCCCCCGGAAGGAAAGCGCCAGGGCAACGAAGCGCTTCGGCCGAATTAGCTCTGAACCCGAAGCGCTCCCCCTTTTACGCCGGCCGACTCGTCTGCTTTCTTTCCAGACCAAAGCGCTTCGGCCGAGCAGGTATGGAATAGGGAAGCGCTGCCCTCTTTTATGGGTTCTGCCAGTTCAACGCCTTCCCGGAACGAAGCGCTCCCCCTTTCTAGGGCCGAGAACAACGAAGCGCTTGCTGTCCTTCAAGTTTGTGGCATTGGCAACGGGCCGGGGCATAAAAATTTTCCTAGCCGAGGGAAGCGCTTCGGGCTCGACCGTCCCAATGAAGCGCGTCCTCGGCCAGCTTCTGACAATGAAGCGCTTCTTTCATTGCCCGTCGGGGAAGCGCTTCCCGCCCGAGAACATTCAGGAAACGAAGCGCTCCTCACTTTTGCGCCGACCCACTCGTCAGCTTTCTTTCCAGACCGAAGCGCTTCCCTCTTTTCTAACTTCGCGTTGGAAGCGCTTCAATGCGGCCCGGCAGGGGCGAAAGACCGAAGCGCTTCGGTGCAGTTGGTCGCCGGGCCCCGGCCCGGGCCATTTTTAACCGAAGCGCTTCCCCGGGGAACGATGTTCGGGCCGGGGCGGGAAGCGCTTCCCACCCGAGAACATTTGGGGAAACGAAGCGCTCCCCTTTTTCTGCCGGCCGGGGCGGCTGGCTTCTTTTCAGAGGGAAGCGCTTCGGCCGGCCCGGGTCGCCGGCCACAAAAAAAGCGCTCCGAAGAGCGCCACTGGGGTAGTGAATAAGGGTCAGTCGTCGATGGCTTCGATGGACCGGTCGTTGCTGGGTTGCAGTGGCCGGTAGTTGTCGCCGAGCAGCTTTTGCAGCTGTTCCAGCTGGGCCGGGCTGGCCTCCACCTCATGGCGCAGTAACAGCCATTGCACGTTCTCCGTGCAGGGCGGCGTGGTCAATGAGCCGCGCAGGCGGAAATGGTCCCTGTCGGCGGGGAAGAGGGGCTGGATGTCCAGCGGTTCGGCCAGGGCGATTTTCTCATTGACGGCCGGCGTTTTCTCCAGCAGCTTGGCCAGGGTCGGATTTTCCTTGCCGGGGGTGAAGAACACGGCGACCACGGCCAAATCCTTGCCGTCGGCGCGGGTAACAAAATGGGCCTCCAGTGGGAAGTATTTACCGTTCAGGGCGTGCTCACTGCGGGCGTGGAAGTGGAATTGGAGCAGCTGATAGTCGCGGCCGTCCAGCTTCAGGGCCTGGGTCGGTTCCTGGGCCTGGGCCTGCAGGGTGTGGCCGTTGTTTAGCCATTCATAGGCGGCCGGCTTCCAGCTGTCCAGGGGCAGGGTTTCGCCCTTGTGCGGTTCGCTGCTGCTGCGCACGTCCACCGGCGATTGCTCCTTGCCGGTGCTACAGAGCTGGTACTCGGCCTTCAGGTCGCCCCAGTGGCTCGGGTCATTGCTGCCGCTGTAGCTCCAGTCATCCGCTCGGGCCAGGCCGGTGCAGAGGGCGAGGAATAGCAGGGATTTTTTCATGAAATACTCCATAGTTAGGGTTGAAAGCCCCGATTATGGCCAAGGGCCGGGGCCGGTGCCTTTGATTTTTCTGGCCGGGGAAGCGCTTCGGGATAGAAAAAATAAAGCGCCCCGGGGGAGCGCTTCCTGATGGGGGCCTAGTCCGTCAGCAGCAGACACTTGCCGGAGCCGGTGCTGGCCAGGCCGGTTACACCGGTGCGGGACAGCTCAACGATGGCCTCCGGTTCCAGGGCGCCGATGAAGGCGTCCAGCTTGCGCTGGGAGCCGGAGATTTCAAAGATGACCGTGCTCGGCGAAATGGCCACGACCCGGCCGCGAAAGGCGTCGTTGAGCTGGAGATAGGCCGAGCGGCTGTGGGCGTCGGCCTGCACCTTGACCAGCATCATTTCCCGGTCGATGAACTCGGCATCGGACAGGTTCACCAGCTTGATGACCTCCACCAGCTTGTTGAGCTGCTTGTTGATTTGCTCAATCAGCTGGTCATCGCAGTGGGTTACCAGGGTCAGGCGCGAGATGGTTCTATCCTGGGTCGGGGCGACGTTGAGGCAGTCGATGTTAAAGCCCCGGGCCGAAAACAGGCCCACCACCCGCGACAGGGCCCCGGCTTCGTTTTCCAGCAGCAGCGAGACCACATGACGTTTAATTTCATTCATAGCTAATTCCTTGGCTTTTTCTATTTCCGGCGTTCACAGCAAAACAATCCCCTCGTGGTTGGCGGCATTGTCCACGTTGCAGGACTCGCCCAGAATCATTTCATTCTGGCTGCCGCCGGCCGGCTCCCCCGGCTGGCGCAAACAAACAAGCGTCTTCACAGCAGCACTATTCCTTCGTGGTTGGCGGCGTTGTCCACATTGCAGGACTCGCCCAGAATCATTTCATTCTGGCTGCCGCCGGCCGGAATCATCGGGAACACCTTCTCCAGCTTCTCGGTGTGAATATCGACGAAGACGGTCTTATCTTTCATCGCGATGACCTCGGCCAGCTGGCTTTTCAGGGTGGCCGGGTCGCTGATGCGCACGCCCACATGGCCGTAAGCCTCGGCCAGCTTGACGAAATCCGGGGCGACGGTCATGTCGGTCATGGAATAGCGGCGCTCATAGAACATCTCCTGCCACTGGCGCACCATGCCGAGCCAGCCGTTGTTCAGACAGATAATTTTCACCGGGATTTGATACTGCAGCGCCGTGGTCATTTCCTGCAGCATCATCTGAATGGAGCCGTCGCCGGTGATGCAGAACACGTCCTCCTCGGGCCGGGCCAGCTTGGCCCCCAGGGCGGCCGGATAGCCGAAGCCCATGGTGCCGAGGCCGCCGGAGTTAATCCACTGGCGCGGCCGGTCGAAGCCGAAATACTGGGCCACCCACATCTTATGCTGGCCGACGTCGGAGCAGATAATGCCCCGGCCCTCGGTGAGCTGGTGCAGGGTTTGGATAACCTTCTGGGGTTTGATGACGGTGGCGCTGTCCTGGTAGTTGAGGCAGCCGACGGCGCGCCACTGGTTGATTTGCGCCCACCAGGGGCCCAGGTCTTCGCCGGCGGGCTCGGCGCCGAGCTGGTTCAGCATGGCCGTCAGCACCGATTGCACCGAGCCGACGATGGGCACGTCCACCTTCACGTTCTTGGCGATGGAGGAAGGGTCAATGTCAATGTGGATAATCTCGGCCTCGGGGCAAAAATTAGCCAGATTGCCCGTAACCCGGTCATCGAAGCGGGCGCCCACCGCCAGCAGCACATCACAGTGATGCATGGCCATATTAGCTTCGTAGGTGCCGTGCATGCCGAGCATGCCGAGGAAATTCGGCGCGCTGGCCGGGAAGCCGCCCAGGCCCATCAGGGTTTCCGTAACCGGCAGGTTCAGGCGCAGGGCCAGGGCCCGAAGCGCTTCGCTGGCGTTGTCGAGGATAACGCCGCCGCCGGCGTAGACAATCGGCCGCCGCGCCCGCAGTAGCAGCTTCAGGGCCCGCTTAATCTGGCCGATGTGGCCCTCGGTGGTGGGCTGGTAGGAGCGCAGATGAATGGAATCCGGATAGGAGAAAACGGCGCTGGCGCCGGTGATGTCCTTGGGAATGTCGATGAGCACCGGGCCGGGGCGGCCGCTGGCGGCGATGTAGAAGGCCTTCTTGAAGACCGTGGCCAGCTGGTTGATGTCCTTGACGAGGAAGCTGTGTTTCACCACCGGCCGGGTGATGCCGACGGCATCCACCTCCTGGAAGGCGTCGTTGCCGATGAGGCCGGCCGGCACCTGGCCGGAGATGATGACCAGCGGAATGGAATCGGAGTGGGCGGTGGCAATGCCGGTAACGGCGTTGGTCAGCCCCGGCCCGGAGGTTACCAGGGCCACGCCCACCTTGCCCGAGGCCCGGGCGTAGCCGTCGGCGGCGTGGATGGCGCCCTGCTCGTGGCGGGTGAGGATGTGCTTCAGCTCGTTCTGCTTATAGAGGGCGTCATAGATATGAAGCACCGCCCCGCCGGGATAGCCGAAAACGTACTCGACGTTCTCGGACAACAGCGACTCAATGATGATTTCAGCGCCGGTGAGCGTCTGATGATTTTTTCTTTTTGCCATGGTTGGGCCTTCTAGTTGCTGAAAATTTTCTACCTTACGCAGCGGCGCCGCCTTTGGCAACGCCGCGCCGGGCTATGGCTTATAAATCAAAGGCCGATTCAATCAGCCGGCGGGTGTAGTCGGTCTGGGGCCGGTTGAAGATGGCGTCGGTGCTGCCCCGCTCCACCACCGCCCCGGCCTGCATCACCAGCACCTCATCGCTCATGGCCCGCACCACGGCCAAATCGTGGCTGATGAAAATATAGGAAAGGCCGTATTTCTGCTGCAGATTGCGCAGCAGCTCCACCACCTTCACCTGAATGGAACGGTCCAGGGCCGAGGTGGGCTCGTCGAGCAGGATAAATTTCGGCTCCAGAATCACGGCCCGGGCGATGGCGATGCGCTGGCGCTGGCCGCCGGAAAACTCGTGGGGATAGCGGTTGATGGTGTCGGCGCCCAGGGCCACCTCCTCCAGTATGGCCGCCACCTTGGCCTGGCGCTCGGCCCGGCTGAGCTGGGGCTGGTGCACGCGCAGGCCCTCGCCGACGATTTCGCCGATAGTCAGGCGCGGCGACAGGGAACCGAAGGGGTCCTGAAAGACCACCTGCATCTGGGCCTTGTGGCGCTTGCGCTCGGCCGGGGTCAGCCCTTCCAGCACCTCGCCCTGAAAGCGCACCGTGCCCGTGTGCGGCACCATGCCGAGCAGGGCCTTGCCCAGGGTAGATTTGCCCGAGCCGCTCTCGCCGACGATGCCGATGGTCTGGCCGCTGTGCAGCCGTAGGTCGATGTCCCGGACGGCGGCGAAGCGCTTCGTCGGTTGGCCGAAGAAACTGCGGCCGGTGATGTATTCGACGCCGATGTGCTCGGCCGCCAGCAGCAGCGGCGCCCCGGCCGGCACCGGCGCCTTCAGGCCCCGGGGCGTGGCGTTGATGAGCTCGCGGGTGTAGTCGTGCTGGGGGGCGGCGAAGACGTCGCCGATGGGGCCCCGTTCGACGATTTCCCCCTGGCGCATGACGCAGACCTTCTCGGCATAGTGTTCGGCCAGACCCAAATCGTGGGTGATGAAGATGATGGCCATGCCCAGCTGGCGCTGCAGGTCGTGGAGCAGGTCGAGGATTTCCGCCTGAATGGTTACGTCCAGGGCGGTGGTGGGCTCGTCGGCGATGAGCAAATCCGGTTCGTTCATCAGCGCCATGGCAATCATGATGCGCTGGAGCTGGCCGCCGGAAAACTGGTGGGGATACTGGCGGAAACGCCGGTCCACCTCGTTGAGGCCGACCCGCTCCAGCAGGGCCTTGGCCTTGGCTTCGGCCTCGGCCTTGCTGAGGGTCTGGTGGACGTGAAGCGCTTCGGTGAGCTGGGCGCCGATGCGCATGAACGGGTTCAGCGAGGTCATCGGCTCCTGAAAAATCATGCCGATGCGATTGCCGCGCAGCCGGCGCAGGGTTTCCTCGTCGCTGGCCAGCACCTCGACGCCCTCAAATTGAATGCGCGATTCGGCGCCGTAGCGGGTCTGGGCCGGGGGCAGCAGGCGGACGATGGACATGGCCGTAACTGATTTGCCCGAGCCGCTCTCGCCCACCAGGGCCAGGGTTTCGCCCCGGTTGAGACTGAAACTGACACCACGCACGGCGGCGATATCCTGGCCATTGACGTCGAAATTAACCTTGAGATTTTCTACCGTTAGCAGGGTATTCATGGGCCTCCTCAGCGGTCTTTGGGGTCGAGGGCATCGCGGAGCCCGTCGCCGATAAAGTTCAAACAAAACAGAATGATGGCCAGCAGACTGCCCGGGAAAACCAGCGTCCAGGGGGCCGTTTGCATTTCCTTGGCGCCGGCGTCGATGAGCACGCCGAGGCTGCTCAGCGGCTCCTGGACGCCGAGGCCGATGAAGCTCAGGAAACTTTCGGTGAGGATGACCACAGGAATGGTTAGGGTGGAGTAGATGACCACCAGGCCCAGGGTGTTGGGAATGATGTGGCGCCAGATGATTTGCCGGCGGGATACGCCCATTTCCTCGGCGGCGAGGACAAATTCCTTCTGACGCAGGCTCAGGGTCTGGCCGCGAACAATGCGGGCCATGGTCAGCCATTCCACCGCGCCGATGGCCACGAACATCAGGTAAATATTCCGGCCGAAAAAGCTCATCAGCAGAATGACGAAAAACATGAACGGCATGGCATAGAGCACATCGACAAAGCGCATCATCAGGTTATCGACGGCACCGCCCACATAGCCGGCGATGGCGCCGTAGAGCACGCCGATGACCAGCGACACCACCGTGGCGCAGAGGGCCACCAGCAGGGAAATACGCACGCCAAACATGGTGCGGACGAAGAGGTCGCGGCCGTTGGAATCGGTGCCGAACCAGTGGCCATTCTGGAGGCTGGGGGCGGTGCCGATGTCGTCCCAGAAGACTTCGTCGATTTCAAAGGGGCGCAGCGACGGCGCCAGCAGGGCGGCGAGGATAATCAGGCCGAGCACCAGCAGCGAGGTCATGGCGGCCTTATTGCGTAGCAGCCGGTCGAGGGCCAGGCGGAAGAGACTTTTACTTTTCAGAGTTTTCATGACAGGCGCACCTTCGGGTCAAGCAGGCCATAGAGCACATCAACGATGAGGTTCATCAGGATAATCAGGAAGCCGTAGAAAATGACCACGCCCATGACCAGGGTGTAATCCCGGTGCAGGGCGCTGCTGACGAAATATTTGCCGAGGCCGGGCAGGGTGAAAATCATCTCAATGACCACCGAGCCGGTGAGAATGCCGGCCACCATCGGGCCCACGGCGCTGAGCACCGGCAGCAGGGCCCCCTTCAGACAGTGGCGCAGCACCACCTGCCGTTCGGGCACGCCCTTGGCCCGGGCCGTGCGCACCGGGTTGGCATGAAGCGCTTCAATCATGGAGCCGCGCATCAGCCGAGCCAGATAGGCGATGTAGGGCAGGGCCAGGCAGAACACCGGCAGCACCATCTGGCTGGGCTTTTCGCCCCAGCCGCCGGTGGGCAGCCAGTGGAGGTGAACGCCGAAGAGCAGGGTCAGCAGCGGCGCAATGACGAAATTCGGAATGGTGATGCCCACCATGGCCACGGCCATGATGCTGTAGTCGGTGCGGCTGTTCTGGTGGCGGGCGGCGATGATGCCGAGCAGGGGGCCCACCAGCAGGGCCAGGGTCAGGGCCGACAGGCCCAGCTCAATGGAGGCGGGGAAGTTCTCGCCGATGAGCTGATTGACGTCCTTGTCCACGTAATGAAAGGAGGGGCCCAGGTCGCCCCGGACGATGTGGCCGAGATAGCGGGCGTACTGCAGGGGCAGCGGCTCGTCGAGGTGATACATCTTCTTCAGGTTGGCTTCGATTTCCGGCGGCAGCTGGCGCTCGCGGTCCAGCGGGCCGCCGTCCACGCTGCGGATGAGAAAAAAAGCCAGGGTGATGATGGTCAGCATGGTGGGTATGGCCAACAGCAGACGGCGTAAGACATAACGCAACATTACAATTCCTTTAATTTTTGGGCTCGAAAAAAATAATAGCGGAAAAATATTGACCTCTAGCCATTTTTTCGGCCACAGTGCCAACAACGGCGGGGCCCTACCGGCCCTGCTTTTCTTCCCTCCAACCAAGGATGACATCATGAGAAAAACCCTATGGGCCATGCTGCTGCTGGCCACCCTGAGCGCTTCCGCCGAGGAAGTTTTAAAGCGCGGCAACGGCGCCGAGCCGAAGAGCCTTGACCCGCAGATTGCCGAGGGCGTGCCCGAAGCCAATATCCTGCTCGACCTGTTCGAGGGCCTGACCACCCACGACGCCGAAGCCAACGTCATTCCCGGGCTGGCGGAGAAGTGGGAGGTGAGCGAAGACGGCAAAACCTACAAGTTTTTCCTGCGTAAGGAGGCCAAATGGTCCGACGGCCAGCCGGTCAAGGCCAGCGACGTGGTCTTCGCCTGGCAGCGGGCGGTGAATCCGGCCACCGGCTCCACCTATGCCTTCCTGCTCTATCCGGTGAAAAATGCGGAAAAAATCGTTACCGGCGCCCTCAAGGATGTGAATGAACTCGGCGTCAAGGCCCTGGACGACCACACGCTGGAAGTGCAGCTGGAAGCGCCGACACCCTATTTCCTCGGCCTGCTCACCCACCAGGTGGCCGTCGCCGCGCCCCAGCACGTGGTGGAAAAATTCGGCAAGGACTGGACCCAGCCGGAACATATGGTTTCCAACGGCCCCTTCAAGCTGACCGGCTGGCAGGGCAACGCCCAGGTTACGCTGCAGAAGTCCGAACACTACTGGGACAAGGACCAGGTGAAGCTGGATAAGGTCATCTACTATCCCATCGAAGACCTGAACGCCGAGATGAAGCGCTTCCGGGCCGGGGAGCTGGACATGACCTATGAGGTGCCCAACGCCCAAATTAAATGGGCCCGGGAAAATCTGGCCTCCTCCCTGCACATCGCCCCCTGGATTGGCACCTACTACTATGGCTTCAACCTGAGCAAGCCGCCGTTCAAGGACAATATCAAGCTGCGCGAAGCGCTTACCCTGGCCATCGACCGCCAGATTCTCACCGAGAAAATCTCCGAGGCCGGCGAGCAGCCCACCTTCGGCTTTGTGCCGCCGCTGAACGACTATCCCCACTATGTGCCGGACTATGCCAAGCTGAGCCAGAAGGAGCGGGTCGAACGGGCCCAGAAGGCCTATGCCGAGGCCGGCTATTCCAAGGACAAGCCGCTGAAGGTGGAACTGCTCTATAACACCAGCGAAAACCATAAGAAACTGGCCATCGCCGTGGCCGCCATGTGGAAACAAACCCTCGGCGTGCAAACGGAGCTGGTCAATCAGGAATGGAAGGTCTTCCTGCAGACGCGCAACCGCCGGGAAAAAACCCAGGTCTTCCGCTCCGGCTGGGTGGGCGACTACAACGACCCCAACACCTTTTTGGAGCTGTTCCAGAGCACGGCCGGCCTGAACGACGTGGTCTTCAACAATCCCGACTATGACCGCCTGCTGAAGGAGGCCAACAGCGAAAGCGACCCGGCGAAGCGCTTCGCCCAGCTGGCCGCCGCCGAAAAGCTGCTGGTGGATAATTTCTCCCTGCTGCCGGTCTACAACTACGTGGCCAAACAGCTGGTGAAGCCGGAGCTGAAGGGCTACAAGGAAAACATCATGAACCGGCACCCGTCGCGCTATCTGCACTGGTAGACCTTTTTCCCTAGAAAGAAGCGCTTCGGACTTTGTAGGAGTCCGAAGTGCAGCGAGCACCGCCGGCGCGCAGCAACCGCTTCCGCAGATGCGCCGCGAGCACCGCCGGTGCCTAGCAACCGCTTCCCTGTCGAAGCGCTCCCCCCTTCCCCCCCCCTCAGGAATTGCCATGAAAAAATCTCTGCTCTGGCTGGCCCTGCTGGCCAGTGGTTTCAGTTCGGCCGAATCGGCACTGCGTCGGGTGAACGGCGCCGAACCCCGTTCCATCGACCCGCAGCTGGCCAGCGAAAGCGCCGGCGCGGCCATCATCTACGACCTCTTCGAGGGCCTGACCCAAACCCACATCGACGGCCGCATCATTCCCGGGCTGGCGGAAAAATGGGAAATCAGCCCGGACGGCAAAAACTACAAATTCTTTCTGCGCCCCGACGCCAAATGGTCCGACGGCCAGCCGCTCAAGGCCAGCGACGTGGTCTTCGCCTGGCAGCGGGCGGTCAATCCGGCCACGGCCAGCGAGTACGCCTTCATTCTGGCGCCGGTGAAAAATGCCCGGGCCATCACCGCCGGGGAAATCAAGGATTTAAACCAGCTCGCCATCAAAGCCCTGGACGACCACACCCTGGCCGTGGAACTGGAGGAGGCCACCCCCTATTTTCTCGACCTGCTCGCCCACTACACCACCTACCCGGTGCCCCAGCACGTGGTGGAGGCCGAGGGCAAACAGTGGACCCAGCCGGGCAAGCTGGTCAGCAGCGGCGCCTACCAGCTCAGCAGCTGGCAGCCCCAGGCCCAGCTGACCGTGAGCAAGTCGCCCCACTACTACGACGCCGCCCACGTCAAGATTGACAAGGTCATCTTCTATCCCATTGAAAGTGAAAATGTCGGCCTGCAGCGCTACCGGGCCGGAGAGGTGGACTATCTGCTGTCCCTGCCGGTGGAACAGCTGGATTGGGCCCGGGAAAATCTGGCCGCCGACCTGAAGATTAATCCGAAGATTTCCACCTACTGGTATTACCTCAACACCGCCAAGCCGCCGCTGGATAATCCCAAGCTGCGCGAGGCCCTGAGCCTGGCCCTGAACCGGGAGGTGCTGGTGGAGAAAATCACCCGGGCCGGCCAGCTGCCGGCCTACAGCGTGGTGCCGCCGCAGATGAACAACAGCAAGCCCTACCAACCGGACTGGGCCCGGCTGAGCCAGCCGCAGCGCCTGGAACGGGCCCGGCAGCTCTACGCCGAGGCCGGCTATTCCCAGGACAAGCCGCTGAAAATCGAGCTGCTCTACAACACCAACGAGGGCCACAAGAAGATTGCCATCGCCGTGGCCGCCATGTGGAAGCAGGCCCTGGGCGTGCAAACGGAGCTGGTGAACAAGGAATGGAAAATCATGTTGAACGACCTGCAGAACCGCAATTTCTCGCTGGCCCGTTATTCCTGGCAGGGCGACTACAACGACCCCAATACCTTCCTGGAAATCTTCAAAAGCGACGCCGAGATGAACCGCAGCGGCTTCCGGAGCCCGGAATATGATGGGCTGCTGGCCCAGGCCGCCCAGACGGCCGACTTGAACCAGCGGGCCGAGCTGCTGCAACGGGCCGAGAAGCTGCTCAGCGACAGCTTCGTCGTTATCCCGGTTTACCATTATGTAACGGTGGAATTGCTCAAACCCTACGTCAAGGGCTACCACAGCAATTTAATGCAGATTATGCCGAGTAAATATCTTTCCCTTAAAAAGGAGGCCGAGAAATAATTCATTAATTTGGCCCGCGTAAAAAAAGAAGGTCGGATAGAAATCCGACCTTTTTTAGGGAAACGACTTTAGCTCTGGGGCGAATTAAACCGATTTATAGATAACCGGCCGGGCGCGCTCGTTGCCGCTGGGGGCCGTGCTGCTACTGTGCCGTTCCAGCGGGGGCAGATTCGGCATTTCCAGGCCACCCAGGCCGGCACTGCTGCCGCCGTTGCTGGCTTTATTGCCCTCGGCCGGGCTGTGCTGGGGCAGGCCGCCGTGCTCGGCCATGTAGCGAATGCAGGCCAGCAGGGCATCGTTGGGGCTTAAATCCAATTCAATGAGCATATCCAAAAATTTGGTTTTCATTTGCTCGTCGAGATTCAATTTGAAATGGGTAATGGACATAAATAACTCCAGGGTTTTATTAAAGGGAAAAATTATATCGACTTTAGTCCGTCCCTATTCACGAACCATCCTTTTATTTCCGGGGGGAAGCGCTTCCCTTCGGCGGCCCGCTAGCCCCGGCCCGGCGGCGGAGCGCTTCTTTTGTCTTGCCCGGCGCTTGAAGATAGAATTTCTCTAGGAACGGCTCCGGCCCGACCGCAGCGCTTCGCCGAGCGGAGTGCTGATTCCCGCCACTATTAAGGACAAAACGATGAAATTAGTGTTAATTCGCCACGGCGAAAGCCAGTGGAATTTGGAAAACCGTTTTACCGGTTGGGTAGATGTGGATTTGAGCGCCAAGGGTATCGAGGAGGCCACCGCCGCCGGCAAGGCGCTGGCCAACGTGGAATTCGACGTGGCCTTCACCTCCTATCTGAAACGGGCCAATAAAACCCTGAATCTGGTGTTGGAACACAGCAATCAACTGTGGTTGCCGGTCTATAAATCCTGGCGTCTGAACGAACGCCACTACGGCGCCCTCCAGGGTCTGGATAAAAAGGAAACGGCCGATAAATACGGCGACGAGCAGGTGCACATCTGGCGCCGCAGCTTCGACGTGCCCCCGCCGAAAGTGGACAAATCCAGCGAATTCTATCCGGCCAACGAGCGCCGCTATAAAGAGGTGCCGGCGGCGGAAATGCCCGTCGGCGAAAGTCTAAAGGACACCATCGCCCGGGTGCTGCCCTACTGGGACAGCGACATCGCCCCCCAGCTCAAGGCCGGCAAAAACGTGCTCATCGCCGCCCACGGCAACAGCCTGCGCGCCCTGATTAAGTATCTGCTGCAAATCTCCGATGAAAAAATTCTGGATTTGAACCTGGCCACGGCCAAGCCCTATCACTTTGAATTGAACCAGGCGCTCGAAGTAACGTCGGCGCCGGAACTGTTCTAGGGAGTGGCCATGATTATCGCCATTCCCAAGGAAAGCCTGGCCGGCGAACAGCGCGTTGCCGCCACCCCCAACACCGTTGCCCAGCTGCTGAAGTTGGGCTTTAAGGTTATCGTTGAACGCGGCGCCGGAGTCGGCGCCAGCTGCAGCGACGCCGCCTATGAGGCCGCCGGCGCGGAAATCGTCGAAGGGGCCAAGGTCTGGGCCAATCCGCTGATTTACAAAATCAACCCGCCCAACGCCGCCGAGGTGGACAAACTGAAAAAGGGCCAGACGCTGATTAGCTTCTTCTATCCGGCCCAGAACCCCGAGGTCATCGAAAAGCTCAACGCCAAGAAGGTGAATGTGCTGGCCATGGACATGGTGCCGCGCATCTCCCGGGCCCAGTCCATGGACGCCCTGTCGTCGATGGCCAACATCAGCGGCTATCGCGCCGTGGTCGAGGCCGCCAACGCCTTCGGCCGCTTCTTCACCGGCCAAATCACCGCCGCCGGCAAGGTGCCCCCGGCCCAGGTGCTGGTCATCGGTGCCGGCGTCGCCGGCCTGGCCGCCATCGGCACGGCCTCGGCCCTGGGCGCGGTGGTGAAGGCCTTCGATACCCGGCTGGAGGTGGCCGAACAGATTAAATCCATGGGCGGCCAGTTCCTGAAGCTGGACTTCCCCAACGAGAGCGGCGGCTCCGGCGACGGCTACGCCAAGGTGATGAGCAAGGAATTCATCGAGGCCGAAATGAAGCTCTTCGCCGAGCAGGCCAAGGAGGTGGACATCATCATCACCACCGCCGCCATTCCCGGCAAACCCTCGCCGAAGCTGATTACCGCCGACATGGTGGCCACCATGAAACCCGGTTCGGTCATCGTCGATTTGGCGGCCCTGGGCGGCGGCAACTGTGAGCTGACCAAGCCCGGCGAACTCTTCGTTACGGACAACGGCGTCAAAATCATCGGCTACACCGACATGGCCAACCGCCTGGCCGGCCAGTCCTCCCAGCTCTACGCCCAGAACCTGGTGAACCTGAGCAAGCTGCTCTGCCCGAACAAGGACGGCGAAATCGTCCTGAACTTCGACGACGTGATTATCCGCAACATGACCGTTTGCCATCAGGGCGAGGTGATGTTCCCGCCGCCGGCCATTCAGATATCCGCCGCCCCGGCCGCCGCCACCCCGGCCCCGGTCAAGGCCGAACCGGCCCCGACGCCGGCCTGGCAGAAAGCGCTTCCCGCCGTGATTGCGGCCCTGGCTATCCTCGGCGTGGGCCTGTCGGCGCCGACGGCCTTCCTCAATCACTTTGTGGTCTTCATTCTGTCCTGTGTCATCGGCTACTACGTGGTCTGGAACGTCAGCCACTCGCTGCACACGCCGCTGATGTCCGTAACCAACGCCATCTCCGGCATCATCGTGGTGGGGGCGCTGCTGCAAATCGGCCAGGCCGGGGCGCTGGTAACGGCGCTGGCCTTCGTGGCCATTCTGCTGGCCAGCATCAATATCTTCGGGGGGTTCTCCGTAACCAACCGCATGCTGAAAATGTTCCGTAAGGGTTGAGTCCAATGAGTACTGGTTTAATCAATGCCGCCTATCTGCTGGCGGCCCTCTTTTTCATCTTTTCCCTGGCCGGCCTGTCCAAGCAGGAGACGGCCAAGCAGGGCTGCTATTTCGGCATCATCGGCATGGCCATTGCCCTGGCGGTTACGCTGCTGAGCCCGGAAATCAAGGCCCTGGGCTGGATAGTGCTGGCCGTGGTCATCGGTGCCGCCATCGGTCTCTACAAGGCCGAGCGCGTCGAAATGACCGAAATGCCGGAGCTCATCGCCCTGCTGCATAGCTTCGTCGGTCTGGCGGCGGTGCTGGTGGGCTACAACAGCTTCTTCCACAGCGGCGACCTGGCCCCGGAGATGCACACCATTCACCTGGTGGAAGTCTTCCTCGGCATCTTCATCGGCGCCGTAACCTTCACCGGCTCCATCGTTGCCTTCGGCAAGCTCAACGGCTTCATCAGCTCCAAGCCCCTGTCCCTGCCCCATAAGCACAAGCTGAATCTGCTCGCCCTGGTGGCGGCGGCCATTCTGATGGTGCTGTTCCTCGGCAACGCCCAGCCCATTGGCGACAACAGCAACGTGGTGGAACTGATTCAGCGCACGGTCTTCATCGACGGCGAACTGGTGGAAAAAAATGTCTTCGTCAATGAGGGCAACGCGCCGGTGCACACCGCCCTGATTTATCTGCTACTGATGACGGTCATCGCCCTGGCCTTCGGCTGGCATCTGGTCGCCTCCATTGGCGGGGCCGATATGCCGGTGGTCATTTCCATGCTGAACTCCTACTCCGGCTGGGCCGCTGCCGCCGCCGGCTTCATGCTCGCCAACGACCTGCTCATCGTTACCGGGGCCCTGGTCGGCTCCTCCGGCGCCATTCTCTCCTACATCATGTGCAAGGCCATGAACCGCTCCTTCATCAGCGTCATCGCCGGCGGCTTCGGCTCCGACGGTACAGCGGCCCAGGGCGACGAGGAGGTGGGCGAATACCGCGAGGTCAAACCCGCCGACGTGGCCGCCCTGCTCAAGGGCGCCTCCAGCGTCATCATCACCCCGGGCTATGGCATGGCCGTGGCCCAGGCCCAGTATCCGGTGGCGGAAATCACCGAGATTCTGCGCAAGGCCGGCGTCGAAGTGCGCTTCGGTATTCACCCGGTGGCCGGCCGGCTGCCCGGGCATATGAACGTGCTGCTGGCCGAAGCCAAGGTGCCCTATGACATCGTGCTGGAAATGGACGAAATCAACGACGATTTCGCCGACACCGATGTGGTGCTGGTCATCGGCGCCAACGACACGGTGAACCCGGCCGCCCAGACCGACCCCAACAGCCCCATCGCCGGCATGCCGGTGCTGGAGGTGTGGAAGGCCAAGGAGGTGGTGGTGTTCAAGCGCTCCATGAACACCGGCTATGCCGGCGTGCAAAACCCGCTGTTCTTCAAGGACAACACGGTGATGTGCTTCGGCGACGCCAAGAAGGTGGTGGACGAGATTCTGACCTATCTCAAGGCCTAGCCTCCACCGGTCGCTCTGGTGGCAACCCCCTGAAGCGGGCCCCGGATTTGCCGGGGCTTTTCTTAATTCCCCATTCCCCACCCTTTTGCGCCCCCCCGATGAACAAGCAGAACCAAGCCCCAGGGGCCTTCGGGTCGCAAGCCTTTCCTATCCCGGCGAACCGCTAAGGAGTAAAAAAAATATGTATAAAAAACCGCTCTTCGCCCTGGCCCTTTTCCTGGTGGTGCTGAACGGCATCGCCGATGTTTCCCCGGGCGCTGAAACCCCGCCGCCCCCGCCCGTCGCCTACAGTGCTCCGCCGGCACCGCCCGCCCCGCCGACCGTCCAACCGGCCCCGAGCCTGGAAATGGCCTGGTTCGGCCTGTCCCTGCGCGAGACCGTGCGCCGGCTGGAACAGCAACGCCCGGCCGCCGCTCCGCCGCCGCCACCGGCGCCGCCCGAGGAACAGTTCCTCCGCCGCGCCAACGACGAGGAACCGGCCAGCCTGGACCCGCAGCTGGCCCAGGGCTCGGCCGAGCTGCACATTCTCCGCGACCTCTTCGTCGGCCTGGTCGATGAGGACGCCGACGGCCGGCTGATTGGCGGTCTGGCCAGCGGCTGGAGCATCAGCGATGACGGCCTGACCTACATCTTCAAACTGCGGCCCAGCCGCTGGTCGGACGGCACGCCGGTGCGCGCCTCGGACGTGGTTTTCGGCTGGCAGCGGGCGGTGAATCCGGACGTGGGCAGCAAGTACAGCTTCTTTCTGGAGCCGGTGAAAAATGCCAGCGCCATCATCAGCGGCCAAATCAAGGAGCTCGACCAGCTCGGCATCCGGGCCCTGGACGACCAGACCCTGCAGGTGCAGCTGGAACACCCGACGCCCTATTTCCTCGGCATGCTGGTCAATGCGGTGAGCTATCCGGTGCCGCGCCACGTGGTCAATCGCTATGGCAACGACTGGCCGAAATACATGGTTTCCAACGGCCCCTTCAAGCTCGACAGCTGGACGCCGGGCGTGGAAATCAAGCTGCTCAAATCCGAGTACTACTACGACCGCGACCGGGTACGGCTCCAGGGCGTCAGCTACTATCCCATCAATGACAAGCAGCGCCAGCTGGAGCTCTACCAGGCCGACCAGCTGGATTTGACCAGCGACGTGCCCCACCAGCAGCTCCGTTGGATTCGCGCCAACCTCGGCGACCAGCTGAAAATCCACAATTTCCTCGGCACCTACTACTTCGGCTTCAACCTGAAGCGGGCGCCGTTCAAGAACAATGTGAAGCTGCGCGAGGCCTTGAGTCTGGCCGTGGACCGGGAGCTGCTGACCCGCCAGGTCTCCCAGGCCGGCGAACACAGCGCCTATGGCTTCGTCGTGCCCGGCGTGGCCAACTATGAGCCCTATACCCCGGACTATGCCCGCTGGAGCCAGCACCAGCGCAACCAGGCGGCCCTGCAGGCCTACGCTGAGGCCGGCTATTCCCGCGAGCATCCGGTCCAGTTTGAACTGCTCTACAACAACAACGACAACAACAAGCGCCTGGCCATCGCCGTGGCCGCCATGTGGAAACGGCTGCTCGGCGTGCAGGTAACGCTGGTGGGCAAGGACTGGAAGGATTACCTGCTGGAACGGCGCAACTACAACACCCAGATGTTCCGTTCGGCCTGGGTCAGCGACTATGACGACGCCAACAGCTTTTTGAGTATTTTCAGCAGCAGCGGCAACGAGAACGTGCTCGGCTACGAGGACCCGGACTATAACCGGCTGCTGCAGACGGCCAACGCCAGCCGCGACTCGAAACAGCGGGCCGCCCTGCTGCAGGCGGCGGAACGGCGGCTGCTGGAGAATCACAGTTTGATTCCCCTCTATTTCTTCGTTTCCCGCCACCTCATCAAACCCCGGGTGCAGGGCTACCGCCCCAACGTCAATAATCGGATTCCCTCGAAGTATCTGTGGCTGAGCGCTCGACCGCTCTAGTAGCCCGCCGGGAGGGGCCGCCCCAAGGGGGCGTTGTCCCCTCTATTGAGCGGCCCGGTACCGGCCCGCTGGGGCTTCGTTTCCCGCCACCTCATCAACCCCCAGCCCAGCTTTACGAAGGAAGCGCTTCCTGTTGAAGCGCTTCGTTTGTTTCCGGCGTCTAGAACCGAAGCGCTTCCCTCCTTTGGTCTCCAACAACGAAGCGCTTCGCTCTGGGCAGCCTTTGACATTGCCACCGTCTTCCAAACCGAAGCGCTTTGCCAGAAAAAGACTTTCCAAGCCGAAGCGCTTCCCCTATGCGGGCCTGGAAAGCCGCTCCCCCCGCTAAGTTCCAAGCCCGCAGTGCTTTGCTGAAGCGCTTCTTTCTTTTCTAACGACTGGCACCGAAGCGCTTCGCCTAAATCTCTCTGGTCAGATTGAAGCGCTTCCCTCCGATGAACCCCGGCCCGTTTCCATTTTCCGAATGCCCCGGCTCCCGAAGCGCTTCCCCCGGGCCGGGGTGAAAAATCCATTGGCCGAAAACGAAGCGCTTCGTTTTAAAAGGGCCGGGTCGACACCAGCCCCGGCCGGGGGAAAAGCGATGCCTTAGAAACCGAAGCGCTTCAGCTCGATGGCCCAGAGAGAAGCGCTTCCCCTAGGTCGGAATACTGAAGCGCTTCGTTCTCGAACGACATTGGGGCCGGGGTGAAAAATCCGTTGGCCAAAAACGAAGCGCTCCCCTTTCTGGGCTCTGGCACCGAAGCGCTTCGGTTTTTTCTGACGTTCGAGAATGAAGCGCTTCCTTCTTCCAGTCCTGGCGGCGGGCCGGCCCCGGATTTAGCCCGTACGGCGGGCCCGGGCCAGTACCCCCATTCATTGACAAAAGATTACGAGATATTTAATTTCCTAGGGACGGCCTCCGAGCCGTTTTTTTTCTCTTTCCCAAGGAGCATTCATGAATAAAAGATTTTCTGCCCTGGTGGCAATCGCCTTAGCCCTCGGCGCCTGCGACAAGACCCCCAAGGAGGCCGGCGCCCCCTCCAAGCCCGAGTGCATTGCTCCTGCCAAGCCCGGCGGCGGCTTCGATTTAACCTGCAAGCTGGCCCAGTCCGGCCTCAAGGAAACCAAGCAGTTGGATAAGCCCATGCGGGTAACTTACATGCCCGGCGGCGTTGGGGCGGTGGCCTACAACAAAATCGTCGCCAACGACCCGGCCAACGACAACGCCATCATCGCCTTCTCCACCGGCTCCCTGCTGAATTTGGCCCAGGGCAAGTTCGGCCAGTATTCGGAGCAGGACGTGCGCTGGCTCGCCGCCGTGGGCACGGACTACGGCATGGTGGCGGTAAATGCCGATTCGCCGCTGAAGGATTTGAAGGATTTGGCGGAGGCGCTGAAGAAGGACCCCAAGGCCATCAGCTTTGGCGCCGGCGGTTCCGTGGGGGGCCAGGACTGGCTGCAAACGGCCATGCTGGCCAAGGCCGCCGGCGTTAATCCCAAGGAGATGACCTACGTGGCCCTGGAGGGCGGCGGCGAAGCAGTAACGGCGCTGCTGGGCAATCACATTTCCGTGGTCAGCGCCGGCATTGCGGAAATGGGCCCACACATTGAATCCGGCAAGGTAAGGGTGCTGGCGGTGTTTGCGCCCCAACGGCTGGAGGGCAAGCTGAATAACATTCCCACGGCCAAGGAACAGGGCTTTGACGTGGAATGGCCGGTGATTCGCGGCTATTACATGGGGCCCAAGGTGAGCGAAGAGGCCTACCAGTGGTGGCGCAAGCACTTTGATTTAATGCTGGCCGACCCGAAATTTGCCGAAATCCGCGCCGGCCGCGACCTGCTGCCCTTCGCCATGAGCGGTGAGGAATTGCAACGGTACGTGGTGAAGACCACCGGGGAAATGCGTGAGCTGTCCCGGGAATTTGACCTGAATCAGCAGGCAAAGCCATGAGCTTTGAACGTGCCTTTGCGCTGCTGCTGGCGCTGCTGAGTCTGTTTCTGCTCTATCTAGCCTGGGGCTACCAGGCGCCCATCAGCTACGACCCGATGGGGCCGCGGCCTTATCCCCTATTAATCCTGGGCCTGCTGGCCGGCGGCAGCCTGTGGCTGGCCCTGGGGCGGCGGGAAATCAGCAAATTGGGCTATAGCCCGGCGTTGCTGAGCAAATTGACCATCTGCTTTCTCATGCTGCTGGCCTATGGCCTAACCTTTGAACTGCTGGGCTTTCCCCTGGCCACGGCGCTAATGGCCCTGGTGGTGGGCCGCCTCTTTGGCGGTTCCTGGGGCCGCAGTGCCCTGGCCGGCCTGGCCTTAGGTTTAGGCTTTTATCTGCTCTTTGACCGGCTGCTGGACGTGCCACTGCCGCTGGGCCGCATCTTTAACTAGGAGGGTGAATGGATACCTTTAATTACCTGCTGGACGGCTTCACCGTGGCCCTCCAGTGGAAGAACCTGCTGCTGGCGCTGTTCGGCGCCTTTCTCGGCACCATTGTCGGCATGCTGCCGGGGCTGGGCCCCATCAACGGCGTGGCCATTCTCCTGCCCTTTGCCTACGCCCTGGGCCTGCCGCCGGAGTCGGCGCTGATTCTGCTGGCGGCGGTCTATTTGGGCTGTGAATACGGCGGCCGCATTTCTGCCATTCTTATCAATGTGCCCGGCGACGCGGCGGCCATCATGTCCACCCTGGACGGCTACCCGCTGGCCAAGCAGGGCAAGGCGGGCATTGCCCTGTCCCTGTCGGCGGCCAGCTCCTTCCTCGGCAGCACCATTGCCACCGTTGGCGTGGTGCTCTTTGCGCCGCTGCTGGCCCGCTGGGCCATTGCCTTCGGCCCGGCGGAGTATTTCGTGCTGATGGTCTTCGCCATCACCTGCCTCAGCGGTCTGGTGGGCGACCAGCCCATTAAAACGGCCCTGGCGGCGCTCATCGGCCTGCTGCTGGCCACCGTCGGCGTGGACGCGGTA
This sequence comes from uncultured Cardiobacteriaceae bacterium, assembly GCA_963532425.1. Classification (GTDB taxonomy): domain Bacteria; phylum Pseudomonadota; class Gammaproteobacteria; order Cardiobacteriales; family Cardiobacteriaceae; genus CAUSKK01. The sequence goes on along the minus strand of CAUSKK010000004.1, from coordinate 55,840 downwards.
ACCGGCGTTTACCGTTTCACCTTTGATTCGGTGAATCTGGCCGACGGCATACAGTTCACCACCATTGTCATTGGCTTTTTCAGCGTCAGTGAAATTCTCATGATGCTGGAGCAGACGGAACACGGCCAGAAGGCTCTGGCCCAGGGTGCCCGCACCCTCTTTAATCTGAAGGAATTCCTCTTCAGCCTCGGCGCCATCATCCGCAGCGGCCTGGTGGGCTTTATCGTCGGCGTGCTGCCCGGCGCCGGCGCCACCATTGCCAGCGCCATGACCTATACCAACGAGAAGAAAATCGCCGGCGCCGGCGGCACCTTCGGCGACGGGGATTTGCGCGGCATTGCGGCGCCGGAGGCGGCCAATAATGCCTCCGCCTGCGGCTCCTTCATTCCCATGCTGACCCTGGGCGTACCCGGCTCCGGCACCACCGCGGTAATGATGGGCGCCTTAACCCTCTACAACATCACCCCGGGGCCGCAGCTGTTCAGCGAGCAGCCGCAGATTGTCTGGGGCTTAATCGCCTCGCTGTTCATCGGCAATATCATTTTGCTGGCGCTGAACATTCCGCTGGTGGGCTTCTTTGCCCGGCTGCTGAACATTCCCAACTACGTGCTGATTCCCGCCATCGCCACGGTCAGCTTCGTCGGCGTCTATGCCATACACAGCACGGTCTTTGATTTGGTTTTAATGTGCGGCCTCGGCCTGCTGGGCTATTTCCTGCGCAAGCTGCATTTCCCGCTGTCCGCCCTAATCCTCGGCTACGTGCTGGGGGAATTGATGGAATCGAACCTGCGCCGTGCCCTGTCCATTTCCCAGGGCGACCTGGGCATACTCTTCCAGAGCAATATCAGCAAGGGCCTATGGCTGCTGGTGCTCTTCATGGTGCTGCTGCCCAGCTACCGCTGGTGGCGTAAGCGCCGCCGTGGCTAGGCTCTGGCCCTATCTGTGGGGGCTGCTGGCCGCCGTCCTGGGCGGCGGGCTGGCCCACCGGCTCAAATTACCCATTCCCTGGCTGCTGGGCAGCCTGCTGACCACGGCCCTGCTGACCCTGCGCGGCGCGCCGGTGAAAGCCTTCGCCCCCGGCCGGCAGATGGGCCTGGCCCTCATCGGCATTTCCCTCGGCCTCTACTTCACTCCGGCGCTGGGGCGGCTGCTGCTGGCCCACAGCGGCTGGCTGCTGGCGGCGGTGGCCTTTGCCGTTCTCCTGGGCCTAATGGGCAGCCTGCTGCTGCACCGCTGGGCCGGGGTGGACTTTAAGACCGCCTGGTTCGCCGCCGCCGTCGGGGGCGCCAGTGAAATGGCCAATCTGGCGCAGCAGCAGGGGGCGCGGGTGGACCAGGTGGTGGCCAGCCACGCGCTGCGGGTGCTGCTGGTGGTCAGCGTGGTGCCCTTTTTCTACCGCTTTATGGGCTGGCACGGGGCAGATTTCAGCGATTTTGCCAGCCGCGCCCCGGGCGGCTTTCCGGCTCTAGTGCTGCTGCTGGCCATCGGCGGTGCCGGCGGCGGGCTGTTTAAATTATTAAGGCTGCCGAACCCCTGGACCTTCGGGCCGCTGCTGGCCAGTGCCGCCCTAACCCTTAGCGGCGTGCACCTGGCCACCCTGCCGCCGGCCCTATCCGCCCTGGGCCAGCTGCTCATCGGCTGGAGCCTGGGCAATAAATTTGCGCCGGGCTTCTTCCGCCGGGCGCCGCAGCTGCTGGCCATCACCGCCCTGAATGTGGCCCTCAGCCTGCTGCTGACGGCGCTGGCGGCCGGGCTGATTAACCATTACAGCGGCCTGGGCGGGCCGACCCTGGGCCTGGCCCTGGCCCCCGGCGGCGTGGCGGAAATGACCATCACCGCTCGGGCGCTGAATCTGGGCGTGCCGCTGGTTACCCTTTTCCATATTGCGCGCATGGTGGCGGTGGTGGCCAGCGCTACGGCCATTTATGAACTGCTGGCGCGGCGGCTAAAGCTCTCCTGAAGGGCTGAAGCGCTCTCCTTTCTGGGCTCTGGCGCCGAAGCGCTCCGGTTTTTTCTAGTGTTTGATAATGAAGCGCTTCGCTCCGGAGAAATCTATTCGGCCCGGTTGAAGCGCTTCCCTCTGGGTCGTCTGGGGGATTGCCGCCATCTTCCCACCCAAAGCGCTTCGGTCGGATTGCCCAGAAAGTAGCGCTTCATTCTCGAACGGCACTGGGCCGGGGCAGAAAATCCATTGGCCAAAAACGAAGTGCTCCCTTTTCTGAACTTTGACCCCGAAGCGCTTCGTTCCGAAGAGCCTTTTTAACCGGAAGCGCTTCCTATCTTTCCAGCTTTCCAGAGCGAAGCGCTCCCCTGGGGCTTTAGCAGCGAAGCGCTTCGTTTTAAAAGGGCCGAGTCGACGCCAGCCCCGGCCGAGGGAAAAGCGATGACTTAGAAACCGAAGCGCTTCGTTGGCGAAAGACTTCCCGGGCCGAAGCGCTTCAGCTCGATGGCCCAGAGGGAAGCGCTTCCCCCAGGTCGGAATACTGAAGCGCTTCGTTCTGGAACCCCGCATTTCCCGGCTAACGAAGCGCTCCCCTGACGGGGTTCTGACGGCGAAGCGCTTCGCCATTGGGCCCAACAGGGCGAAGCCCGGCCAAAAAAAAGCGCCCGGGGGGGCGCAAAACAACCAAAGGGATTGGAGAAAGGGGCCTAGCGGCGGGCGTAGTCCTGGAGCTCGGGGTTGATTTCGACGCCGGCCAGATTGTTGGCGTAGTTGCAGAGGGTGGCCAGGGCCACGCCGAGAATGACCTCCAGGGCCTGGCGGTCGTCGTAGCCGGCGGCCCGGAAGGCGGCCAGTTCCCCATCGCTGACCTTGCCCCGCTGGGCGATGACGGCCGTGGTGAAGGTTTGCAGGGCGCGCAGTTTGGCATCGGCCAGCGGGCGCTGGTGCTGGAGGTCGGCGACGGTGGCGGCATCCAGCTTCAGTTTCAGCGTGGCGATTTTGGAATGGCCGGCAATGCAGAAATCGCAGCCATTGGCGGCGGCGGCGGTGATTTGAATGACCTCAATTTCCGTGGGGCTCAGGCTGGTGGCGGCGTTGATTTTGCCCACCTCCTGATAGGTCTGCAGGGCCTGGGGTGAATTGGCCAGCACGCGCAGCAGATTCGGTAGAAAACCGCTGGCCTTCTCGGCGGCCTCCAGGCGGGGCTGGGCGGCCGGGTCGGCGCTGGTCAGGGTTTGTAGGGTTAGACGGCTCATGGTTCCTCCGGGAAAAGGCCCCACTTTAGCGGTCGGGCCGGCCCGGGGGAAATAGCGAAGCGCTTGGGGCTTATAACCGACGCGGATTAGCCGGCGACGATGAACAGGGCAATGATGCAGATGAGGCCCAGACCCCAGACCAGCGAACGGGCCGTGGCCTTGTCCTGCACATAGCACCAGATATAGACCACCCGCGACAGCAGGAACAGGGCGGCCCAGCCATTCACCACGGCCGGGGCCGCCGGGCTGGCGCTGGCAAGAATAACCGCCGCCGCATAGGGGGCGAAGATTTCGTGGCCGTTCTGCTGGGCGGCATTGGCCCGGGCGGCCCGGCCGCTGGCGTGGGCGAGCAGCTCCCGGGGCTGGTGGTTGTCCTGCATTTGGAAGCCGGCCAGTTTTTTGGCGTAGGCGGCACAGAACAGATTCAGAAACAGCAGCAGCAGAAGACTGAGATGGGCAAAGGTCATGGGATTCCTCCGTAGGGATTAAAAGAGCCCGGGCGGGGCTCGGGGCTTAGGGTTGGTAGATGCGCTGCTGGTTGCGAATGGCAGCCAGGCGCGGGGCACCGCTGCCGCTGTCGGGAAATTCCACGTCCTCGGGACCGGCGGCGCTGTGCCAGTAATGAAGATAGTCGGCGTAGCTGAGGGCGACGCGCTCGGCCAGCTGGCGGCGGTGGCGGTCGCGGTGCCGGGCGGTCTGATAGCCGGGCTGTACCGTGCCGCTGAAAAATTCGGCCACGGCCCCGGAACCGTAGCTGAACAGGCCGATGGTGCGGCCGGCCAGGTCGTCCCGGTGGTCGAGCAGCGAACAGAGGGCCAGATAGAGCGACGCACTGTAGCAGTTGCCTATCAGCCGGTTGTAAATCATGCCGTCGCGGAAATCGCCCTCGCGCAGCGGCAGGCCGGCGATTTTGCACAGGCGTTCGTGGGCCTTCACGCCCATTTTGCTGAACGGCAGGTGGTAGCAGAAGGCGGCCATCTCGGCCACCGCCGGCCCGGACTGGGCCACATAGTGCTGATAGGCCTGTTCCAGCGCCTTCAGATACATCATCGTCGAGAAGCGACCGTCCACCAGCGGCGTGCTGCGCCAGTTGGGCCGCCAGAAATCCATGACCTCCTCGCTGTAACAGCCGCTCACCGGGCCCAGGGCCAGCACCCGGGGCGCGGCGCTAATCAGCATGGCCACGGCCCCGGCCCCCTGGGTGATTTCGGCGGGGCTGTCCAAATCGTATTTGGCCACGTCGCTGGCGATGAGCAGCACCTTGCGGTCGGGCCGCCGGGCCACCAGAGCCGCCGCCAGCTGCAGGCCGGCGGTGGCGCTGTAGCAGGCCTGTTTCAGCTCAACGATGCGCACCCGGCTGGGCAGATTCAGCAGCCGCTGCACGTAGAGGCCGGCGGCCTTGGACTGGTCGATGCCGGATTCGGTGGCCAGCAGAATAGTATCCAGCGCCGCCCGGTTGTCCGCGTCCAGCAGCGGCGCCGCCGCCTTGGCCGCCAGCGTAACCATGTCCTCGTCCGGGGGCACCTGGGCCATCTGCTCCTGGCCGATGCCCTGATGAAATTTCTCCAGGGCCACCCCCTGCCGTTCGGCCAGCACGGCCAAATCCAAGTAGTAGCGGGGAATGGCAAAGCTGATTTGGTCGATGCCGATGGTCATAATTTCCTCACAGAATCAAAGCATTATTCCGGCGCAGCGCGGCATTGTTGGCGCAGCCGAGCAGAAAGAGCGCCGTGTGGTATTCGCGCTGGAAGCGCTGGATGGTGGCGATGACGGCGGCGGTGGACTCCCGGGCGGCCAGCAGCAGCGGCCGGGCCACGCCGCAGAGTTCGGCGCCGAGAATGATGGCCTTGGCCATGTCGATGCCGGAGCGGATGCCGCCGCTGGCGATGAAACGCAGCTCCGGATAGGCCGCCACGTTTAGCCGCAGCGCCTCCACGGTGCTCAGGCCCCAGTCCTGGAAGCTCAGGCCGAAATCGTCGGCGGCCCGGGCCGCCTCGATGCGACTCCAGGAGGTGCCGCCCCGGCCGGCCAGGTCAAAGTAGGCGATGGGGCTGTTCTTCAGCAGGCCGATGTCGGCCGGACTGAGGCCGGTGCCCACCTCCTTAATCAGCAGCGGCCGCTTCAGGCCCCGGGCGATGTGGTCGATGCGGGCGGCGAGGTTATGAAAATCCCGGTCGCCCTCGGGCTGCACCGCCTCCTGCAGCGGGTTGAGATGGAGATAGAGGCCGTCGCCGTCCAGCAGCTGCAGGGCCTCCTGGCAGTGCTCCAGGCCGTAGCCCCGGTTGAGCTGGACGGCGCCGAGATTGCCGAGCAGCACCGTGGTGGGGGCCCACTGGCGCAGCTGGAAGCTGGCCCGGGCGCCGGGCTCCTCGAACATCACCCGCTGGGAGCCCACCGCCAGCGCCACGCCGCAGGCCTCGGCCGCCGTGGCCAGGCGGCGATTCAGGGTGCGAATCAGCTCGTCGTCGCCGCCGGTCATGGCGGAAATCAGCAGGGGGAAGCTCAGGCGCTTGCCGAGGAAGGAACAGCCGGTGTCGATGGCGTCGTAGTCCAGCTGGGGCAGGGCGCGGTGGCTGAGCCGAATCCGGTCGAAGCCGCTGTTGCCGCGCTCGATGGCCGGGTCGCGGGCCAGGGCCTCCAGATGTTCGGTTTTGCGGCGGTTAGTGGCCATGCCGTTCCAGCGTCAAATGGGAGCGCATCAGCTCGCCCGGGTTGGTCTGGGCCGCCAGCAGCGACAGTTCGCCGGCCAGCACCACCGCCGCCGCGATGGCCGCCAGGCGCAGGCCATTGGCCCCGGCCGGCCGTTCCGCCCGGCAGCCCAGCCGGTACAGATGTTCCTCGATGACCGGCAGGCCCTTGCCGTTGCCGACGCTGCCCACAATCAGATTGGGCAGGGTGCAGGAAAAATAGAGGTCGCCATTGCGGTTTTCCGTGTGCACCAGGCCCTGGGAGCCCTCGATGATGTTGGCGGCGTCCTGGCCGGTGGCCAGATAGAAGGCCAGCAGCATATTGGCGAAGTGGGCATTGGCACTGCGCAGGCTGCCGGCGATGTTGCTGCCGATGTGGTTTTTACGCAGGTTGAGGGTGCAGATTTTTTCGGCACTGGAACGCAGCTGTTTTTCCACCAGCTCGGCCGGTATCAGGATTTCGGCGATGGCATATTTGCCCCGGCCGAGAATGCCATTGACGGCGCTCACCTTCTTATCGGTGCAGTAGTTGCCGGAGATGGAGCCGTAGCCGAGCTGGGGATACTGGGCCAGCAGCCAGCCGAGCAGCGCTTCGGCGGCCTTGGTGGCCATGTTGTGGCCGGCGGCGTCGCCGGTGCTGAATTCCAGGCGGAGAAAGAGCAGATTGCCCACCAGCTGGGGATGCAGAGCCAGCAGCCGGCAGTAGCGGCTGGTGCTTTCCACCACCGCCGCCAGCTCGGCGAAGCGTTGTTGAATGCTCTCCAACGCCGCCCAGGCCATGGCCGCGTCGCCGCTTTCCAGCAGGACGGAGCGGGTCATGCGGGCGTCGATGACCGTAACCCGAATGCCGTCCGGGCAGAGCCGGGACAGGCGGGCGCCGCGATTGACGCTGGGCCAGAGCGGCGTTTCATAGGTGGCCAGCGGCACCGCCAGGGTCTCATTGATGACGTTGCCGCTCAGACGAAAATCCCCCACCCAGCGGGTGGGAATGGGGGTAAACGCACTCACCCGATGCGCTCCAGCCCGTTGAGATAGGGACGAAGCGCTTCGGGCACGGTGATGCTGCCGTCGGCGTTCTGGTAGTTCTCCAGAATGGCCACCAGCGTGCGGCCCACGGCCAGGCCGGAGCCGTTCAAAGTGTGCACCAGCTGGGGCTTGCCGCCCTTGGGCCGGTAGCGGGCCTGCATGCGCCGGGCCTGGAAGTCGCCGCAGTTGGAGCAGGAGCTGATTTCCCGGTATTTGCCCTGGCCCGGCAGCCACACTTCCAAATCGTAGGTTTTGACGGCGGAAAAGCCCATGTCGCCGGTGCAGAGCAGCATCACCCGGTAGGGCAGCCGCAGCTTCTGCAGAATGGCTTCGGCGTTGGCGGTCAGTTTTTCCAGCTCGGCCATGCTCTCCTCGGGCCTGACGATTTTCACCAGCTCGACCTTCTCGAACTGGTGCTGGCGAATCATGCCGCGCACGTCGCGGCCGCCGGAGCCGGCCTCGGAACGGAAGCAGGGGGTTTGGGCCGTCCAGTAGAGGGGAAGCGCTTCCTCCTCGAAAATCTCGTCGGCGGCCAGATTGGTGAGGCTGACCTCGGCGGTGGGAATCAGATAGAAATCACGCTCGCCTAGGCTGGTTTTGAAGAGGTCTTCGCCGAATTTCGGCAGCTGGCCGGTGCCGAAGAGGGCGGCGCCGTTGACCAGATAGGGCACATACATTTCGGTGTAGCCGTGTTCGCGGCTGTGGGTGTCCAACATCAGCTGGGCCAGGGCGCGATGGAGCTGGGCCAGCTGGCCGCGCAGCACGGTGAAACGGGCGCCGGCGAGCTTGGCCCCGCTGGCAAAGTCCAGGCCGATGCGGTCCAAATCGGCATGCTCCTGCGGCGGGAAATCGAAGACCCGGGGTTCGCCCCAGCGGCGGACTTCGACGTTGTCGTTCTCGTCCTTGCCCACCGGCACGCTGGGGTCGGGCAGGTTGGGAATGCCGAGCAGCAGGGCCTGCATTTCGGCCTGCACGGCCTCGAAGCGGGCGGCGTTGGCCTCCTGCTGGGCCTTGATGTCGGCCACCGTCGCCAGCACCGCACTGGCATCGCCGCCGCTCTGTTTGAGCTGGCCGATGAGGGCCGATTGTTTCTTCAGCTGGGCCTGAAGCGCTTCGCTTTCCACCTGCAGGGTTTTGCGCTGCTCCTCCAGCCGTTGGTAGTGCGCCAGCGGCAGTTCATAGCCGCGCGTGGCCAGGGTGGCCGCCACCGCCGCCGCCTCGGCACGCAGTAATTTGCTGTCTAACATGCTTAATCCTTAATCACTGTGGTCGGTTTATTATCCACGTTTATCACGCGGTTTTTCTCGTTGTAGCGGACGGTCAGCCGGCCCTGATAGGCCTGGCGCGTGTCGCCGGAGTAGTAGCGGTAGAGGTAAATATCCTCCTGGGGACGGAAGGGGTCGTGGAGCTGGGGCGTGCCCAGCAGCCGTTGCACCCCGGCCCGCTCCATGCCCGGCTGAATCTGACGGATGTCCTCCGGCCGGTAGACATTGCCCTGGGCCACGTCCTTGCGGTAGAGGAAGGGCGCCCGGGTGCAGGCGCCGAGCAGCAGCGCCGTGAGCAGCAGCGTGAAAGTTTTGTTCATGGGATTTCCTGGTCAGTAATAAATAGGGCCCGAAATAAACGAAGCGCTTCATTTTACTTAGGCTGAAGCGCTTCGGTTTGGGTCAAGAGGGGGAAGCGCTTCAGGGGGAAGCGCTTCGGGCCGGGGATTCAGGTTTTCGGCAGGGTTACGCCCTGCTGGCCCTGGTATTTGCCGCCCCGGTCGCGGTAGGAGGTCTGGCAGGGCTCATCGGCCTGGAGGAAGAGCAGCTGGGCCACGCCCTCGTTGGCATAAATCTTCGCCGGCAGCGGCGTGGTGTTGGAGAACTCCAGGGTTACATGGCCCTCCCACTCCGGCTCCAGCGGCGTTACGTTCACGATGATGCCGCAGCGGGCGTAGGTGCTTTTGCCGAGGCAGACCACCAGCACATCGCGGGGAATGCGGAAATACTCCACCGTTCGCGCCAGGGCGAAGCTGTTCGGTGGAATGATGCAGACATCGCCGACCACGTCCACAAAGCTCTTCTCGTCGAAGCGCTTCGGGTCGATGGTGGTGCTGTTGATGTTTGTGAAAATCTTGAATTCCCGGGCACAGCGCACGTCGTAGCCATAGCTGGAGGTGCCGAAGGACACAATCTTCTCGCCGGCCTCGTTGTGGCTCCGGAGCGTCGGGGCGAAGGGCTCAATCATGCCCGCCGCCGCCCGCTCGCGAATCCAACGGTCGTTCTTGATGCTCACGGTTCCTCCACCACGATTTTTGGCCCCGGGGCCAGCGGCCGCTGGGCGAGCTCGGCCATGAGCCGGAAGGCCATCTGCTCGAAGGTGCGGGCAATGGCGCCGTCCGGCTCGGCGATGACGCTGGGCCGGCCGCTGTCCACCTGCTCGCGGATGCGAATGTCCAGGGGCAGCTGGCCCAGCAGCGGCACGCCGTAGCGCTCGGCCAGGGCCTTGCCGCCGTCCCGGTCGAAGATGTATTCCCGGTGCTGGCACTGGGAACAGACGTGGTAGCTCATGTTTTCCACCAGCCCGAGCACGGGAATGGCCACCCTGTCGAACATGGTTTTGGCCTTGCGCGCGTCGAGCAGAGCGATTTCCTGGGGGGTGCTGACGATGACCGCCCCGGCCAGCGGGATTTGCTGGGCCAGGGTCAGCTGGGCATCGCCGGTGCCCGGGGGCAAATCGACGATGAGAAAATCCAGGCCCGACCACAGGGTTTCGCGCAGCAGCTGCAGCAAGGTCTGGCTCACCAGCGGCCCGCGCCAGACCACGGCGCTGTCGTCGTCCCGGAGCAGGTCGCCCATGGAAATGGACTGGAGGCCGTGGCGAACAATGGGCTGCATCCGCTTCTGGTCCGGGGACGCCGGCCGCTGGGCCCCGCCGAGCATGCGCGTCTGGCTGGGGCCGTAGAGGTCGGCATCGAGCAGGCCCACCGCCGCCCCCTGGGCCTGCAGAGCCAGGGCCAGATTGACGGCCACGGTGCTCTTGCCGACGCCGCCCTTGCCCGAGGCCACGGCGATGATGTTTTTCACCTCCGGATAGCCGTGGAGATTGGCCTGCACCTTGTGGCTGGCGACGGCACAGTGAAATTCAATCTTCCCCGGGACGCCCAGGGCCGCCAGCTCGCCCCGGATACGGTCGGCCTCGCGGTTGAGAAATACCGGACTGGCCAGCACCAGCCGGTCGCCACCGAGCAGCCGGCTGCTCTGGCTTTCCAGCCGGAAGAGCGCGTGGCCGCTCAGACTTTCCCGGTAGTGGGCGATGAGCTCTTCCATCAGAAGCGCTTCAGCAGTTCCATATTGACGTTCCAGTCGAAGGGCCGGTCGTAGAGCGGGTGGTTACTGTCGGTGCGGGTGAAATCAACGGTGAACAGTGGCTCGAAGCCCTTCCAGGACAGTTTTTCGTGGCCGGCGCCGAGGCGGAGGCGATAGATTTTGTCCTGGCGCACGATGTTGAGCAGGTCCTTGCCCTTGTGCTTGCGGAAGCTGTAGCTGAAGCTGGCGGTGCTGTTGAGGCCGTTCTCCCAGCGTTTGCCGAAGCCGACGTTGCCGCCGTTGAGGGTGTAGCGGTCTTCGCTGTCGCGGGCGCCGTTGTAGTAGTTGTTGGCGCCGGCGAAGTAGTAGGTTTCCGGCTGGGGTTGATAGATGAGGGTGGCCCCGCTGTTAACCCGGGTGCCGTTCAGGTGTTTGCGCTCGTCGTGGCGCTCCTCGGAGGTCTGGTTATAGGCGCGAATCTGCCACTGGGGCGTGAGGGCATAGCGCCAGTTGGTGGCCAAACCCATGTGGTTGGAATAGCCCTTGTTGCCGACGAAACGACGGGAAATGAACGGCTCGGCGCTGATTTCCTGGCGGCCGTTGTGCCAGCCGATACCGGCCTGGGCGCGCATGTTCAAATCGTTGTATTTGCCGGCGTTCCAGTACCAGTTCCAGTTGGCGCTGACGCTGGCGGGAATGAAGAAGCCGTTCTGCAGCGGCAGTTGTTTTTCGGCGCTGAGGCCCACGTTGATGCCGTAGCCGGTTTTCTTCTTGGTGTCGAAGGTCCAGTTGCCGTATTTTTCCACCGAGGAGGCGCCGTTCACGTTCTTCTCGTAGAGGGCGGAGCCGCTGACGCTGTAGTGCCAGTTGCGCCGTTCCTCCAGCATCTCCTCCAGGCGCTTCACGCCCTCGGCGAAGTCCTTGGGCAGGCTTTTCTGCTTGAGAATGGCCAGCTCCTTGCCGGCCTCAATGTCCTGGCGGTTGGCGAAGAGCACCTGGGCCAGCTGGAAGCGCAGAATATCCTCGTTGGGCTGCTTGGCCACCAAATCCTGGTAGTAGCGTACGGCCTTGGCAAAATCGCCCTCCTCCCGGGCGAGATAGGCACTGGCATAGTCGGAAAGGAATGCGTCCCGGGCGGGATAATCGCGATAAAGCGGTAATAATGCCCCCAGCAATTCGAGATTATGTTGGTTCATTCCCTCATTAATTACCGTATTAAATAAACCGGGGTTGTTATATAAATCCTGTTCGTTAATGACATTTTCTTCCGTGGGCCCCTTGGCTTCGGTTTTAGCAGCGTTTTTTGCCAGCGACGACCCGCAGGGCGCCAGCAGAGCGGCCATAATGAGGCCCTTTAAAATATGATTCATTGTTTTATTAGTTCCTTTCGCAGAAATTAAAAGTATGAAAAATTCTAGCAGTAAATTAACCCCCATGATGCAACACTATTTGGAGATAAAAAAAGACTATCCCGAAATGCTGTTGTTCTATCAAATGGGCGATTTCTTTGAATTGTTTTTCGAGGACGCCGAACGTGCCCATCGCCTCCTGAATATCAGCCTCACCAGCCGGGGCACCTACAACGATAAACCCATTCCCATGGCCGGGGTGCCGGTGCACGCCATCGACAGCTATCTGGCCAAGCTGCTGCCCCAGAACGTGGCGGCGGTCATCTGTGAACAGAGCGGCGACAGCAAAAGCCCCGGGCCCATCGAACGGCACATCAGCCGCATCATCACCGCCGGCACCGTCAGCGACGAAGCGCTTCTCCGCGCCGACCGCGACACCATTCTACTGTGTCTCCAGCCCGTCGCCGGCGCCTACTATCTGGCCTGGGCCGACATCAGCGGCCACCGCTTCGCCCTGTCCGAAGCGCTTCCCGAGGAGGGCCTGCGCGCCGAACTGGAACGGCTGCAGCCGGCGGAAATCCTCGTGCCTGAGGACTGGAAATTGAGCCTGCCGCGCAAGCCCCAGCGCCAGCCGCTGTGGTATTTCGACCAGCAGAGCGCTTTGCGTAGCCTGCTGGACTATTACCAGGTGCAGACCCTGGAGGGCTTCGGCCTCAACCACCAGCTGCCAGCCCTGGCCCCGGCTGGCTGTCTGCTGCAATACCTCTGCGACACCCAGCGCCGCGCCCTGCCTCGGCTGCCGCCGCCCCAGCTGGAGAGCCGGGCCCACTATCTCCAGCTCGACGCCGCCAGCCGCCGCAATCTGGAGATTGAGGCCGGCCTCAACGGCGACCGCAGCAAGGGACTGCTGGCCCACATCGACCACTGTGTCAGCCCGGCCGGCTCCCGGCTGCTGCGCCGCTGGCTGCAACAGCCCCTGCGCGACCAGACCGCCATCGCCGCCCGCCACGACGGGGTGGAGCGCTTCCTCCAATCGCCCCAGCGCGGCGACATCCGCGACCTGCTGCGCCTGAGCGCCGACGTGGAACGCATCACCACCCGCATCGGCCTGGGCACGGTACGCCCCCGGGAGCTCGGCCAGCTGCGCGACAGTCTACCCCTCTGCCCCCAGCTGGCCCGCTTCGCCGAACTGGCCGACTACCGGCCGGCCCTGCTGGCCCTGGACGAGGTCAGTCGGCTGCTGCAACGGGCGTTGCGCCCGCAGTTGCCGCTGCTGGCCAAGGAGGGCGGCCTCTTCCTCGCCGACTATGACGCCGAACTTGACCGGCTGCACCGGCTCAGCGAGGACAGCGGCGACCTACTGCGCCAGCTGGAGGCCGAGGAGCGCGAACGCAGTGGTTTGAAAACCCTGAAGATGGCCCAGAATGCCGTGGCCGGCTTTTACATTGAGGTCAGCCGGGCCCAGAGCGCTTCGGTCCCGGCCCACTGGCAGCGCAAGCAGACCCTGAAAAATACCGAACGCTACACCACCGCCGCCCTGCTGCAGCTGGAAACCCAGGTGCTGAACGCCCAGCAGAACGCGCTGGAACGGGAAAAACAGCTCTACGAGGAATTGCTGCGCCAGCTGAACCCGGCCCGGGAAGCGCTCTATAACCTGGCAGCGGCGCTGGCGGAAATGGACTGTCTGGCCGGCCTGGCCGAGCTGGCGGCGGCGCGCAACTACTGCCGGCCGGAGCTGGTGGCCGGGCCGGTGCTGGACATACGCGGCGGCCGGCATCCGGTGGTGGAGGCCAATGCGGCCCTGCCCTTCACCCCCAACGACCTACGGCTTAACGGCGACCGGCGGCTGCTGATTATCACCGGCGCCAACATGGGCGGCAAAAGCACCTATATGCGCCAGAACGCCCTGATGGTGCTGCTGGCGGCGGCGGGCAGCTTTGTGCCGGCCGAGTCGGCGCGCATCGGCGAATTCAGCCGCATCTTCACGCGCATCGGTGCCAGCGACGATTTGGCCGGGGCCCGTTCCACCTTCATGGTGGAGATGACGGAAACGGCCAATATCCTGCACAACGCCGATGAAAACAGCCTGGTCATCATGGATGAAATCGGCCGGGGCACCGCCACCTTCGACGGTCTGGCCCTGGCCTGGGCCACGGCAGCGGCCCTGCTGGAACGGAATCGGGCCCTCTGTCTCTTCGCCACCCACTATGTGGAAATGACGGCCCTGGCGACGCGGCCGGCGGCGGCCAATGTGCACGTCAGCGCCCTGGAACACCAGGACCGCATCGTTTTTCTGCACCGGGTGGAGGCCGGTCCGGCGAGCAAGAGCTACGGCATTCAGGTGGCCCGGCTGGCCGGCCTGCCCCGGGCGGTGCTGGCCGAGGCCGAAGCCAAGCTGGCCGAACTGGAGGAACAGCGCGGCGCCGCCCTGCCGCCGGAGCCGGGCCCGGCGCCAAAATCCGCCCCCGCCGAACCGGATTTATTCGCTGCCCCGGAACGAAGCGCTTCCCCCCCGCCAACCCCCGGCCCGGAACAGCCGCTGCTGGCCCAGCTCCAGGCCCTGCTGCAGCAGCAGAGTGCCGCCCCCGACCCGGCGGCCCGCCAGCTGCTCGACGACATCGCCGCCCTGGCCCTGGACGACGTCAGCCCGCGCCAGGCCTGGGATTTAATCAGCCAGTGGCAGCGGCTCCTGCGCCAGCGCCGCTAGCCGGCCCCCAAACGCCGGCCACAAAAAAAGCCGCCCGGGTGGGCGGCTTCAGGAATCTGGCGGAGGCTCAGAGATTCGAACTCTGGGTGGGCTATCAACCCACGTCGGTTTTCAAGACCGGTGCATTAAACCACTCTGCCAAACCTCCAAAAGAAGCCCGTATTTTAACGGGATTTTTCCGTTTGTCCAGCGCTATTCCTCCAAATCCTCCAAATTCAGCTTGAAGATGTCATCGAGGATGTCATGGCTATCCACGGACACCTTCAAGTCGTGCAGCCGGCCGGTTTTCACGTTGAACACCATGCCGTGCACGTAGAGCTCCTGGCCGGCGGCCCAGGCCCGTTGCACCGGCGTGGATTTGCAGACATTGCGCACCTGCTGGATAACATTCAGCTCGCAGAGATGGTCGTGAAGGCTCTCCTCGCTCATCTTCGCCAGGCCACTTTGATAGTAGTGGTAGAGGTTTTTCAGACTGCTGAGCCAGTGGTTCATCAGGCCGAAATCCTGGCCGGACAGGGCCGCCTTGATGGCGCCGCAGTCATAGTGGCCGCTGACGATGATGTCGCTGACCTGCAGATGCTCCACCGCATACTGAATGACGCTGTGGCAGTTGATGTCGAGGGAATGGACGATATTGCCGACGTTGCGATGCACAAAAACCTCGCCGGGCAGCAGGCCCAGCACCTCATTGGCCGGGATGCGGCTGTCGGAACAGCCTATCCACAGGTATCGGGGCGATTGCTGGTTGGCCAGCTTGTCGAAAATATCCGGATTTTCGGCCTGGAGCCGCTGGGCCCAGGCCTCGTTGCTGGCGAGCAGGGCGTCGATATGCTGCTTCTTGATGCTCACAGCTCGCTCACCCGGGCCGGCTTGGCCGCCAGGGCCTCCGGCGTGGTTTTCACCATGAAATCCCGCTGGACGAAGCGCTCCAGGGCCTGCCGGTTGGCCAGGTTAAGATTCTGCTCAAAAATCACCGGCACCCGCCAGCGGGCATAGTGCAGGGCATTGCCCAGGACGATGTCGCCCCAGTGGTCGCCGTCGGCCTCCAGCAGCGGCGCCAGCTTGAAGGCCCGGGCCAGGGCCTCGTTGGCGCGCTGGATGTGGGGGTGGGGGTGCTCGCCGTCGCCGTGCAGCTGCAGCGTGAACGTCTTTACCACCTGCTGCAGCGTGGCCAGGCCAAAGGACAGCTTCGGATTGTTTTCGGCGAGGACGGCCTTGTTCAGGTGGTCCATGATGATGAGGGTTTCGGTGAGCACATCACCATTGTCGAGCACCAGCGCCGGAATCTGGCTGTAGGGATTGACCGCCAGCAGCTCGGCCGGATTTTCCCAGGGCAGTACAAACTGCAAATCCAAATCGCGGCCGCTGCGCAGGGCGGTAATCAGACACAGCCGGCTGAAGGGGGAAGTGGTGCTAAGGTACAATTTCATCGGTTTCTCCGTTTTAAATTAAGAGAAGGAATTTTACCCCATGAAAATCAAACTTCTAACCCTGCTGCTGCTGAGCCCCCTCGCGGCGGCCACCGTCCCCCTCATCGAGCACGGCCAGGTGCAACGCGACGGCCAGTGCTTCGGCTTCAGCGCCCCCAATGACAGCTGGCGCCTGCAACGGCCGGCCGCCCCGCGCCGCCATCTGGCCACGGTCATCGTGCCCCGGCGCAGCGTCGGCGCCATGGTCATCGGCGTCGGCAGTGCCCACGGCGACATCGGCAGCCAAATCAGCACCCTGCTGAACGAGCTGGGCGGCGCCGCCGAGGCCCGGCGGCTGGACGACATCGACAGCAACAGCGGCGAATCCGGCGAACGCTGGCAGCTGCAGAACGAGCGCCAGACCGTGGAAATCGCCCTCTTCCCCTATGGCGGCGGCACCGATTTCTTCACCCTCTACCGCAGTGGCCGCGCCGACGCCGACGAGGCCAAGGAGGCCTTTGAAACCGTCCTCTACTCCTACTATCGCCCCGAGGCCTGCGCCCCCTGCTCCGGCAGCGACCACTGCACCAGCATCGGCACGCCCACCGGCCCCAGCATTCGCCTGGAGGACAGCAGCGATGCCCTCATCATTCTGGACGACGACAGCGGCCTGGTTCAGCCCGCCAC
Source organism: uncultured Cardiobacteriaceae bacterium (assembly GCA_963532425.1). Classification (GTDB taxonomy): domain Bacteria; phylum Pseudomonadota; class Gammaproteobacteria; order Cardiobacteriales; family Cardiobacteriaceae; genus CAUSKK01. The sequence goes on along the minus strand of CAUSKK010000004.1, from coordinate 39,484 downwards.
CCCGGCCCCCTGATGGAACAGCAGGCGCTGATTTTCGGCGAGCCGCTGGAGAAGCTGCCCCGGGATTTGTACATTCCGCCGGACGCCCTGCGCGTGCTGCTGCTGGCCTTCGAGGGGCCGTTGGATTTGCTGCTCTACCTGATTCGCAAGGATAACTTCGACATCCGCGACATTCCCGTGGCCGAAATCACCGAACAGTATCTGCACTACATCGCCCTGATGAAGGAGCTGGATATGAGCCTGGCCGCCGAATATCTGCTCATGGCCGTAACCCTGGCCGAGATTAAGGCCCGGCTGCTGCTGCCGCACCAGCGCCTCCAGGCCGGCGAGCAGCCCCTGGACGACCCACGCCGGGAGCTCAGCGAACAGCTGCTGCGCTACGCCCAGACCAAGACCGGGGCCGCCCTGCTGGAGGCCCTGCCCCGGGTGGGCGCCGGCATCAGCACCAGCGCCCTGACCGTGGCCGAACCGCTGCCGCCGCCGGAACCCAGCCTGGAACGGCTGCACGAGGCGATGGCGGCCCTCCAGGCCCGGCGGGAGTTTCTCCAGGAACACGCCGTGGCCCGCGACCCGCTGACCCTGGCCGACCGGCTCCTGGAGCTGGAACGGGGCCTCAGCGACGAGTGGCAGAGTCTGGACCATTTCCGCCGGCCGGAGGAGGGCCGGGCCGGGGTGGTGCTCAGCCTGATGGCCCTGCTGGAACTGGACAAGGCCCAGCTGCTGCAGTGGCAGCAGGAACGGCTATTTGCGGAAATCTGGGTGCGGGCCCGACCGGCGGCCTAGCCCTCCCGTTGCTTTGATACGAAGCGCTTCCCCGGGGAAAGCTTTCGCCGGGAAGCGCTTTCTTTTTTTATCCCAGCCGTTGGCTCGCTTCGCCCTGCCCCTTAAAAAACGAAGCGCTCCCCCTTTTTTCCCCGGCCCGCTGGCTGGCTTTAACTCGTTCCTTCCAAACCGAAGCGCTTCGGCCCGCTAAGGCTTTCTCAACGAAGCGCTTCGGTATTTCGACCCAGAAGGAAGCGCTTCAATCCCCAAGGCCTTCCAGAGCGAAGCGCTTCCTTCCAAAAGAACCCTTTCCAGCTGGCTGCTTGTCTTCCAGGGGAAGCGCTTCGTTCTCAGCCAATGGATTTCCGACCCGGGGGAGCGCTTCGGGTTCAAAAGCCAGAAAAATTGAAGCGCTTCCCCCGTCGAAGGGGGGAAACATTCCCCCGTAAAGACTTAGCGTTTTTTCACGCCGTTACAGGGCCGGCGGCCCTAAAATAGGCTTCAAGTCTGGCGTTGAAGAGGCGCTCAAAAATCCGGCGTCGGGCCGGCTACCGCATCATTAATCAAACTGGAGCAAATCTATGAGCAAAATCAGCGAAATTAACCGGGAAAAATGGATTCTTTCCACCTTCCCCGAATGGGGTACCTGGCTCAACGAGGAAATCGAACAGGAGGTGGTGCCGGCCGGCAATTTCGCCCTGTGGTGGCTGGGCTGCGTCGGCATCTGGCTGAAAACCCCCGGTGGTGCCAATATCTGCATGGATTTGTGGTGCGGTCGCGGTAAAAACACCAAAAAAGTCAAAGACATGGTGCGCGGCCACCAGATGGCCAACATGGCCGGCGTGCGTAAGTTGCAGCCGAACCTGCGCGCCGCCCCGGTGGTGCTGGACCCCTTCGCCATCAACGAGGTGGATTTCATTCTGGCCTCCCACTACCACAGCGACCACATCGACGTGAACGTGGCCGCCGCCATCGTCAATAATCCGAAGTTGAACCACGTGAAATTCATTGGCCCCTGGCACTGCGTCAAGCTGTGGACCGACTGGGGCGTGCCCGCCGACCGCTGCATCACCGTGAAGCCCGGCGACGTGGTCAAGCTGAAGGACGTGGAAATTCACGCCCTGGATTCCTTCGACCGCACCTGTCTGGTAACCCTGCCGGTGGAGGGCGCCGAGGAACAGGGCGGCGAGCTGAAGGGCCTCTGTCCCAGCGATGAGGAGATGGGCCGCAAAGCCGTGAACTATCTCTTTAAAACCCCCGGCGGCAACATCTACCACGGCGCCGATTCCCACTATTCCATCTATTTCGCCAAGCACGGCAAGGACTACGACATCGACGTGGCCCTGAACAACTACGGCGAAAATCCGGTGGGCATTGCCGACAAGATGACCTCCATCGACCTGCTGCGCATGGCCGAAGCGCTGCGCACCAAGGTGATTATTCCCGTCCACCACGACATCTGGACCAACTTCATGGCCAGCACCAACGAAATCCTACAGCTCTGGCGCATGCGTAAAGACCGGCTGCAGTACAAATTCCATCCCTTCATCTGGGAGGTGGGCGGTAAATATGTCTACCCGCAGGACAAGGATTTGACCGAATTCCACTTCCCGCGCGGCTTCGACGACTGCTTCGAGCACGAGCAAAACATTCCGTTCAAATCCATGCTCTAAGGAACGGCCATGTCTATCCCCTTACTCAGCCAGATGCTCCAGCAGGGGCACGTCAATTTCAAAGAGCGCTGTGCCGACTGGCGCGCGGCCATTCGCGCCGCCTGTGAGCCGCTCCAGGCCACCGGCACCGTCGACGCCAGCTATGCCGAGGACATCATCGCCTGTGTGGAAAAGTACGGCCCCTACATCGTGATTATTCCCGATGTGGCCATGCCCCACTCCCAGGAGAACGCCGCCGGCGTCTTCAAAACCGCCATTTCCTTCATGCGGGTGGCCGAGCCGGTGGTGTTTGACCCCAACGACGCCGAGAAAAACGCCCGGCTCTTCTTCACCCTGGCCTCGCAGAACCACGAGCAGCATCTGGAAAACATGTCGGCCCTGGCCACCCTGCTGGACAATGAGGCCCTGATTGCCGACCTGCTCGCCGCCGACAGCGTGGACGCCCTGCGCGCCCTGGCGGCCCAATACCAAATCTAGGAGCCGCCATGAATTTCTTACTGATTCCCTGGGAATTCTTCGTCAATAACATCCTGAAGCAACCGCAATTCTTCATCGGTCTGATGGTGCTGGCCGGCTACCTGCTGATGAAAAAGCCCTGGTACGAAGCGCTTTCCGGCTTTATCAAGGCCAGCGTCGGCTATCTGATTCTGTCCGAATCGGCCAAGGGCATGATTGGCACCTTCCGGCCCATACTCTTCGGCCTGAAGGAGCGCTTTAACCTCAGCGCGGCGGTCATGGACCCCTACTGGGGACAAACGGCGGTGGAACAGGGCCTCGACCGGCTCGGCAAGTCCTTTTCCTCGGTGATGATTCTGCTGCTGATTGCCTTCATTCTGAATCTGCTGCTGGTGCGCTTCCAGAAAATCACCAAGCTGCGCGCCGTCTTCACCACCGGCCACATTCAGGTGCAGCAGGCGGCCACGGCCTTCTGGCTCTTCTTCTTCTGCTTCCCCCAGGCCGGCGAGGGGCAAATGCTGCTGATGATGTCCATTGCCCTCGGCCTCTACTGGGCCGTCGGTTCCAATATGACCATTGCCCCCTCCCAGCGCCTCACCGACGGCGCCGGCTACTGCGTCGCCCACCAGCAGATGTTTGGCATTGCCGTGTTCAGCTGGCTGGCCAAGGTCTGCTTCGGCGGCAAACGGGGGGAGAGCACCAGGAAAATCGAGGACATCAAGCTGCCCGGCTTCATGTCCATCTTCAACGAGAACATGGTGGCCACCACACTCATCATGACCCTGTTCTTCGGCGTGATTATCACGGCCCTGGGCAGCGAATACCTGCTGGCGAAGAAGCTGATGGGCGAGAAGGACAACTTCTTCTTCTACATCATCAATACGGCCATGAAATTCTCGGTCTGGCTGGCGGTGCTACAGCTGGGGGTGAAAACCTTCGTGGCCGAGCTCACCGAATCCTTCCAGGGCATTTCCAATCGGTGGCTGCCCGGCGCAGTGCCCGGCGTGGACTGTGCCGCCGTCTACGGTTTCGGCTCCCAGAACGCCATCACCATCGGCTTCGTCATGGGCGCCATCGGCCAGTTCATCGGGCTGGCGGTGCTGCTGGCCCTGGGCAGCCCGGTGGTGGTCATCGCCGGCTTTATTCCCATGTTCTTCGACAACGCCACCATTGCCCTCTATGCCAACCGCCACGGCGGCTACAAGGCGGCCTTCGTGCTGCCGCTGATTTCCGGCATCTGCCAGATTTTCGGTACGGCCTTCATCGTCCACTGGGCGGTTATCGCCTACAACGGCCTGCAGGTGGGCCTAGAAACCGGCTATCTGGGCATGTGGGACTGGGCGGTGCTCTGGCCCGGCTTCACCTGGCTGATGCATCACTTCGCCTATGTGGGCTTCGGGGTGGTGGTGCTTATCCTGATTCTGCTGCCGCAGATTGAGTACTATCGCAATCCCAAGGGCTATTTCCTCATGGTGGAAGACTACGAGGAATACAAACGTCAATTTCCTGAAAAATAAGGAGTTTCTATGAAAGTATTAGTTTCTTGCGCCAACGGTGCCGGCACCAGCCTGATGATGAAAATGAAGGTGCAGCAGGCCTTGAAGGATTTGGGCATTGAAATTACCAATATCCACCACTGTTCCATCTCCGAGGGCAAATCCACGGCCAAGCAGTACGACGTGGTCTTCTGTTCGGCCAACTTCGTCGATATGTTCAAGGACGCCGAGGCCGCCGGCGTCAAGGTCATCGGCATGAAAAACATTCTGTCCGTGGACGAGGCCAAAACCCGGCTGCAGGAAGCCGGCCTGGCCTGATGAATAAAGCGCTTCCCTCGGGAAGCGCTCTTTTTTGGAGGACAACATGACGAAACCCCTATTGCAAATAGCCCTGGATTCCTTGAGTTTGGAAAAGGCCGTTGCCGACGCCCAGCAGGCGGCGCCGCTGGTGGACATCATCGAGGTGGGCACCATTCTGGCCTGCGCCGAGGGCATGAAGGCGGTGAAGGTGCTGCGCGCCCTGCATCCGCAACATATTCTGGTCTGTGATTTGAAAACCACCGACGCCGGCGAAATCCTCGCCCGCCTGGCCTTTGGGGCCGGCGCCGACTGGCTCACCGTCTCCGCCGCCGCCCACCCGGCCACCCTGGCCGCCGCCCAGAAGGTGGCCGAGGAGCTCAGCCAGGCCGGGCCGGGGCGACCGAAGGAAATTCAGGTGGAAATCTACGGCAACTGGACCTATGAGGACGCCCGCCGCTGGGTGGAGCTGGGCGTTAAACAGGCCATTTTTCACCGTTCCCGCGATGCGGAGCTGGCCGGCAAGGGCTGGACCGACGCGGACATCGAGAAGATGAAAAGGCTGGCCGATTTGGGCCTGGAACTGTCCATCACCGGTGGCATCGTCCCCGAGCAAATTCAGCTGTTCCGGGAGATTCGTTCGGCCAAGGTCTTCATTGCCGGTCGGGCGCTGGTGGGCGAGCAGGGTCCGGCCACGGCCCGGGCCATTCGTGCCGAAATCGATAAATACTGGTAACGGCCTAGAAATAAAGAAGCGCTTCCCTTAGGAAGCGCTTTTTTTAGGGCCTAGTCCTGGCGGTAGAGGCCGGTCAGGGTGGCGCTGGCGATGCGGTGCTGCCAGACGTTGAAGCCGACGGCGGCGGTGCTGATGTCCGGCGGTAGCTCCAGCCGGGGGCAGTCCAGGGCGTGGAGGGTAAAGATGTAGTGGTGGGGGCCGTGGCCCGGTGGCGGACAGGGGCCGCCGTAGTCGTGCTGGCCGTAGTCGTTGCGGGCCACCCAGCTGCCGGCCGGCAGTCCAACGACGTTGGCATTTTCCGGCAGTTCGGTGCAGCTGACCGGCAGATTAATCACGTACCAGTGCCAGAAGCCAGAGCCGGTGGGGGCGTCCGGGTCATAGCAGGAGAGGGCCAGGCTCTGGGTGTCCGGGGGGAGATGCTGCCAGCGCAGGGCCGGGGAATGGTTGCGACCGCCGGCGGCACCGTGGGCCAGGACTTTGGGCAGATAGTCGCCGTCCTGGAATTGGGGCGAGGTGAGGATAAATGAGGTCATGGCGGACTCCTTAGCAGTTGGACAAATGTCCCGGTCTGTACACCAAACCGGCACTTCTGCGATTGTAGCGCCCGGCCGGCGGCGGTTTAAAGGGGCCACGGGCTTACGTTTTGGTTAGGATTTGCCCCCGAGTACGGGGCGTTGAAAACGGGTTTTTTGCCGGCGCCGGGGGAGCGCTTCGTTTGGGTAGTCCTTAGCCCGAAGCGCTTCGGTTTAAAACGGCCAGTAAGAGTGAAGCGCTTCCAGCAGGCCGAGCAGAGAGCGCTTCGCTCTGGGCAGCCAGAGAAGAAGGGCAGCCAACGGCCTAGTTGTTTAGGAAGCGCTTCGGTTTTTGAGACTGGGTAAGCGCTTCGCTTGGCTAGTAGTCTTCCAGAGTGAAGCGCTTCGGTTTGGAATGGCGGGGAATAGGGAAGCGCTTTTAGTAGGCAAGGCGGGCAAGAACGAAGCGCTTCGTTTGAGAATCTTTCTTTGGCGAAGCGCTTCGGTTTGGAATGACAGAATAAGGAGGAAGCGCTTCCCGTCGGGGAAAATCAGCGTTTAATCAATAACGCGAACGGCCCCATAGGCGCCCTTATAGTGCGGGTCGTTCCAGATGGCCGGGTCATTCCAGATAAGTTCCCGGGGCACCGGCTGGTCAAACTGGCCGCCGTCCTTGGCTGATTTTTTCCGCCGGCAGTGGCTCCGGCCGGTGCCGTTCCAGATGTTCCGACGGGGTGGAGAGCTGGCCCATATTGAAGCGCTTCGGTTTACCGTCGGTGCCGGCCTGATAAACGCTGGTTAAATCAATGATGTGGGGGCGGGCTGGAGTGGTGGGACGTGGTCGGGAGCGGGATTAGCCCCCGGTGTAAGGGCGAGATTAGCCCCCGGTGTGGGTACGGAATTCAGGGGCTGGCCGAGCACGGCCCGGATGTCGGTGGGATGGGATTGGAGGGCGGCGGTGGGGCTGGAGCTGCCCCTGCCGCTGAGCAGGCCTAGAATGAGGAGGGTGAGAAGGGGGCTTTGTTTAATAAAAGGTAAAGAAGCGCTTCGGCGTTCTGCGTGTCTCGTAACGAAGCGGCTTCCCCAGAAGCACAAAAAAAAGCGCTTCCGGGGGAAGGGAAGCGCTTCGGTTTTAACGTTTTTTGCGGTTAAGGGCAGACATCTTGGCGATGGTTTGCATCAGCATGATTTCCGCCCGGTCGTGGTCCACCTTGCTGATGGTCTTGTCGCGAATCCGGGCCTCGGCCTCGGCCCGCTGCTGGCGAATTTTCTCTTCGTCCAGCGCTTCGGCCCGCTCGGCCTCGTCGGCGAGAATCACCGTCCGCGTCGGCTGCACCTCAATGAAGCCACCGGAGACGTAGATAACCTCCTCCTGGCCGTCGCTCAGGGTCAGGCGCACCTGACCGGGTTTGAGCAGCGCCAGCAACGGCGTATGGCCCGCCAGAATGCCGAGTTCACCGGTGCTGGCCGTGGCCACCACCCGTTCCACCTCGCCCTTGAAGAGCTGGCGGTCGGCACTGACTATCGTAACTTTCAGGGTCTTGGCCATGGCCACCTCACTTCATGGTTTCGGCTTTGGCGACGGCCTCATCAATGGAACCCACCATGTAGAAGGCCTGTTCCGGCAGATGGTCATATTCACCCTCAACGATGCCCTTGAAGCCCTTGATGGTATCCTTCAGCGACACATATTTGCCCGGCGAGCCGGTGAATACCTCGGCCACGAAGAACGGCTGGGATAGGAAGCGCTGGATTTTCCGGGCCCGGGAAACCACCTGCTTATCCTCTTCGGAGAGCTCGTCCATGCCGAGAATGGCGATGATGTCGCGCAGTTCCTTGTAGCGCTGCAGTACACCCTGCACCCGGCGGGCAGTTTGATAGTGTTCGTCGCCGATAATCAACGGGTCGAGCTGGCGGGAGGTGGAATCCAGCGGGTCCACGGCCGGATAGATACCGAGCTCGGCAATCTGCCGCGACAGCACCACGGTGGCATCCAGGTGGGCGAAGGTGGTGGCCGGCGAGGGGTCGGTCAGGTCGTCCGCTGGCACGTAGACCGCCTGAATGGAGGTGATGGAACCGGTTTTGGTGGAGGTAATCCGCTCCTGCAGCCGGCCCATTTCCTCGGCCAGGGTGGGCTGGTAGCCCACCGCCGAGGGCATGCGACCCAGCAATGCGGATACTTCCGTGCCGGCCAGGGTGTAGCGGTAGATGTTATCAACGAAGAAGAGCACGTCGCGGCCCTCGTCGCGGAAGTATTCGGCCATGGTCAGGCCGGTCAGGGCCACCCGGAAACGGTTACCGGCCGGCTCGTTCATCTGGCCGTAAACCAGTGAAACCTTGTCCAGAACGTTGGATTCAGCCATTTCGTGGTAGAAGTCATTCCCTTCCCGGGTCCGTTCGCCGACGCCGGCAAAGACCGAATAGCCGCTGTGCTCAATGGCGATGTTACGAATCAGCTCCATCATGTTGACGGTTTTACCCACGCCGGCGCCGCCGAAGAGGCCCACCTTGCCCCCCTTGGCGAAGGGGCAGAGCAGGTCGATAACCTTGATGCCCGTTTCCAGCAGCTCGGTGGAGCTGGCTAGCTCGTCATAGGCCGGGGCCTGACGGTGGATAGCCCAACGCTCATCGGTGCCAATGTCGCCCTTGTGGTCGATGGGTGTACCCAGTACGTTCACAATGCGGCCCAGGGTCGCTTTGCCCACCGGCACCGAGATAGGGGCACCGGTGTTTTTTACTTCCAGACCCCGGCGTAGACCCTCGGAGGTGCCCATGGCGATGGTACGCACCACACCGTCGCCGAGCTGCTGTTGCACCTCAAAGGTAATGGCGTTTTCATCGGCCACCAGGGCGTCGTTGATGTTTGGCACGGCATCACGGGGAAACTCAATGTCAACCACCGCGCCAATAACCTGAATAATTTTTCCTGTACTCATAAAAACCTCTTAATAATTAGACTGCGGCGGCACCGCCAACGATTTCGGACAATTCCTGAGTAATTGCCGCCTGGCGGGCTTTGTTGTATTGCAATTGCAGGTCGCCGATGAGACTGCCGGCATTATCCGAAGCGCTTTTCATGGCAATCATCCGGGCTGACATTTCACAGGCGATGTTTTCCGCCACCACCTGTTTCACCAGTGCCTCCACATAGTGGGTGAGTAGGCTTTCCAGAATCTCCGGCACGGAAGAATCATAGACATAGTCCCACTGGTGCTCTGGCGTATGCAGCGACTCGGCGTCGATGATACGGGCGGGCAAAATCTGCTCAATGCGCGGGCTCTGGGTCATGGTGTTCACAAACTGGTTGCCCACCACATAGATACGGTCAATGAGGCCGTTGTTATAGTCATCCTGCAGCACCTTGATGGCTGCAATCAGTTCGTGAAGGGCCGGATTGTCGCCATAATTTTCCAGTGAGAAAACCACATCGGCATTAACCCGACTCAAAAAGCCCAGCGCCTTCCGACCCAGCACCGAGAAGCGCATGCCCCGGCCGGCGGCGCGCTGCTCCTGCATATGTTCCAACAGCTTTTTAAATAGGTTGATGTTCAGACCGCCGCACAGTCCCCGGTCGGTGGAAACCACCAGATAGCCGACGTTTTTAATTTCCGACCGTTCGTTCAGGAAGGGGTGGTCAAAATTTTCTGAACTGGAGAGCAAACGCGCAATCACCCGCAAAATATTGCGGGTGTAAGGCCGGCCCAGCTGCATATTTTCCTGGGCCCGGCGCATTTTCGAGGCCGCCACCATTTCCATGGCTTTGGTGATTTTTTGCGTGCTCTTAATGCTTTTGATTTGGCTCCGAATGTCCTTTGCATTTGACATAGTGCCGTCCTCAATAAACGCTGTTTTCTTTGTAGGTGTCCAGAGCTTTGGTCAGAGTCGCTTGGATTTCATCGTCATAGGCGCCGGTTTCATCCAGTTTCCGCATCAAATCGCCATAGTCGCTTTGCATGAAGCGGAGCAGGGCCTCTTCAAAATCACCCACCTTTTCCACCGGCACACCGTCCAGATAGCCCTTGTCGGCGGCAAAGAGACTAACGGCCAGTTCGGCCACACTAAGCGGCATAAACTGTTTCTGTTTCATCAGTTCCGTTACGCGGCGGCCGTGCTCCAGCTGTTTGCGGGTGGCATCGTCCAAATCCGAAGCAAACTGGGAGAAGGCCGCCAGCTCGCGGTACTGGGCCAGAGCCAGACGCACACCGCCGCCCAGTTTTTTAATAACTTTGGTCTGGGCCGCACCACCTACCCGGGAAACGGACAAACCGGCATTGATGGCCGGACGTACACCGGAGTTAAAGAGGTCGGTTTCCAGGAAAATCTGGCCGTCGGTAATGGAAATTACGTTGGTAGGAACGAAGGCGGAAACGTCGCCGGCCTGGGTTTCAATGATAGGCAGTGCCGTCAGAGAGCCGGTTTTACCCTTCACTTCACCATTGGTCAGACGTTCTACCTCTTCGGCATTGATACGTGAAGCCCGTTCCAGCAGACGGGAGTGGAGATAGAAAACGTCGCCGGGGTAGGCTTCACGACCGGGCGGGCGGCGCAGCAGCAGGGAAACCTGACGATAGGCCCAGGCCTGTTTGGTCAGGTCATCGTAGACAATCAAAGCATCTTCGCCCCGGTCGCGGAAATATTCACCCATGGCGCAGCCCACATAGGGAGCAATGTACTGCATGGCTGCCGGGTCAGAGGCGGTGGCCGCAACAATGATGGTGTGTTTTAGGGCATCGTGTTCTTCCAGTTTACGCACCACGGCGGCGATGGAAGAGGCTTTCTGGCCAATGGCCACGTAGATACATTTCACCCCAGTTTTTTTCTGATTAATGATGGCATCCACCGCAATAGCTGTTTTGCCGGTTTGACGGTCGCCGATAATCAATTCCCGCTGGCCCCGACCAATGGGTACCATGGTGTCAATGGATTTCAGGCCGGTTTGCAGTGGCTGGTCTACGGATTTGCGTTCGATAACCCCAGGGGCAATTTTCTCAATGGGTGAAGTCTGTTTTGCTTTGATTTCACCTTTACCATCAATGGGCTGACCCAGAGCATTAACCACCCGACCCAGCAATTCAGGACCTACGGGCACCTCAAGAATCTTGCCGGTACAGGTAACCTTATCGCCCTCACGCAGGTGGGAGAACTCACCCAGAACAACTGCACCAACACTGTCGCGCTCCAGGTTCAGAGCCAAACCATAAACGCCGCCGGGAAACTCAACCATTTCCCCGGACATGACCTGGTTCAAACCCTGAATGCGTGCAATACCGTCGGCCAAACTGATAATGGTCCCTTCGGTTTTACTCTCAACCTTCTGGTCATAGCTGGCGATTTTATCCTGGATAAAACCGCTAATTTCTGCAGGATTCAATTGCATATTTTTTCCTTTAATCCAGTAATCGAGCAAAAGTAGCAATACGACCTTTTAGCGTTTGGTCAATGACTTGCCCGTCATATTCAATAAGCACACCAGCAATTAGCTCTGGATTGACGCTTGTTTTTAGCAGAACATTACGCCCGATTTTTCTTTTTAGGGTTTGCGTCAGAGATTCCACCTCGGCTGGAGTCAGCGTTTGGGCTGACTGTACCTGCACCAGGCAGACATTATCCTGTTCATAGAGAAGACGCTCATAGAGCTCGGCAATTTGGGGTAGCACAATCAGTCGATTGTGCTCCTCAAGCAGATTAAGGAAATTGCTTTCCTCCTGGCTAAGTGCTTGCTTACGCTTTTCACTGAGAAGCTGATTCAGCCAGTTTTTCCAATCATGAACAAATGAGGGCAAACCCAAGCGCTTAATGACATCGCTGTTGTTCAGCAGTTCCGCGCTAATTTTTAAGAATTCTAGCCATTGCTTCTGTTCTGCCTGATTCACAGCACGACCAAATACAGCTCTGGCATAGGGTCGAGCGACAGTTTCCGTTTGCGCCATTTAGAGTTTCTCGCTAAGTTCTCGCAGGAGATGGGCGTGGTCTTCGGCCTTAACTTCGCGGGCAACCACCTGTTGGACCCCTTGGATAACCAAGCTGGCTAGCTGTTGCCGAAGCGCTTCCCGGGCCTTACGTTTTTCCTGTTCGATTTCTTCGCGGGCGTTTTCTAGCTCACGTTTTCCAGCGTTTTTGGCCTCTTCGCGCGCCTCATTGACCAACTTGTCGGCTTCGCGCTGGGCGCGAAGCACAATTTCATTGGCCTGATTTTTTGCGTTAAGCAATAAATCATCCGACTCCTCTTTGGCACTGAGCATCGAGAAGCGCGCATTGTCCGCCATACTCAGACCCTCGGCGATTTTCTGTTGCCGTTCCGCCACAGCCTGAGCCAACAGTGGCCAGATAAACTTATAGACAAACCACCATAGAACCAGAAACGTCCCCATCTGACCAATCAGTGTTAAAAAATTCATTGCGCACCTCTTGGTGTTCTAGTTAGTTCAAAAAATTATTTGATGGCTTCCAGGAAAGCTTTTAACAGAGGGTTGCCGAAAACCATCAACAGGGCTATAACCACAGCAATCATGGCCACTGCGTCCACCAGACCGGCAATAATGAAGAATTTGGTTTGCAGCGGCTTCATCATTTCAGGTTGGCGCGCACTGCTTTCAATGTATTTTCCGCCCAGAACGGCGAAGGCCAAAGCGGTACCCAGAGCAGCAAAGGCCAAAATAATGGCTACAGCAATGGCTGTGGTGCTTTGCAGGCTGGCGATAGCTAAGATTTTTTCCATGGTGATAACTCCAAATTAAAAGGGAAGAGAAAGTAGAAAATCAGTGGCTTTCTGTCATGGACAGATAAACAACGCTAAGAATCATAAAGACATAGGCCTGTAGCACAATGACCAGAATGTGGAAAATTGCCCACATCCCACCGGGGATAAACTGGGTTGGCCAGGGCAGCAGGGCAATGAGTACGAAAATAAGTTCACCGGCAAAGAGGTTGCCGAAAAGACGGAGGGCCAAAGAAATCATTTTGGCTATGTCTTCAACGATTTTCAGGAGCAGGTTAAAGGGATAGAGAATAATTTTCCCCAGAACGCCCTCGGCCTCAAAGGGATGGCCACCAAAGGCTTTAATGAAGCCCCAGGCACCATGATTATTCTTGTAGAGATAGATATAGGTTAGGACAACGATGATGATAGAAAGGGCAAAGGTAGCGTTGGGATCGGTGGAAGGTACCACTTTGAGATAGGGGATACCGATGGCACCAGCCAGCATGGGTAGTAAATCGACGGGAACGATGTCCATGGTATTCCAGAGCAGAATCCAGACAAAAATCGTCAGAGCCAGCGAACCAATATCTGCCCGCGACTTACCGAAGAAGTCCTTCACGGTACCGTCGATAAACTCGAAAATCATCTCGGCAATGGCCACCCCAAAGGAGGGGACGCCAGCATTGGCTTTGAGGGCCATTTTACGAAACCACCAGCAGAACAGAGCACCGAGGCCAATGGAGAAAAAGAGAGTGTCGAGATTAATTGCCCAGAAACCAGAACCCACGGTCATATTGGTGAGGTGATGATGTATGTATTCTGCGCTGTCGATTTCGCCGTGTCCCGCCATAATTAACCCTTAAATAAGTAGAAAAAAATAGGTTAAATAGCCCATTGCAAAGCCAATAACCAAACCAAAGCCCTGCACCTTAAAACCAATGAGCAAGGAGATTAATAAAACCAGCAGAATAATCTTAAGGATTTCCACCGTAATCATCAGTCGAAAAAAACTCCGTGCATCAGCAACAGCCACCCGGCGGAACAAACGTAGCTGTAGCCAGGTCAGCAGTGGGCAAACGGCAGCTCCCAGGCCCATGGCCAGTAGGGTTATTTGTTTTTCCTTAAAAAGAAGACTCAAAATAAAGAAAAATAAACTCACAACCGTTTGAATAACTAATAGTTTTTTTATAGTTGTTAATAATGCTAAAGCTGGCACGGATTATAAATTTTCCCCCTAGCCGGGTCAACACAGCGCCCGGGCCCGAGGCGCATAAAAAAGAAGCGCTTCCCGGGAAGCGCTTCGGCAGGAATGGTCCGAAATTACTCGGCCACCACTTTAACGATGATTTCAGCACGATTATCGCCGAAAAAACGCAGTTCCACAGGGAATTCACCCACTTCGCGGATAGTGCTACTGTGCAGCAGTACTTCGGAACGGGCCAGAGTCAGACCTTCTTTCTTCGCAGCTTCCACAATGTTTTGAGAACCGATGGAACCGTAGAGTTTACCCTCATCACCCACATTGGCCACGATGGTCAGCACTTTACCGTTGAAAGCTTCGGCCCGTTTTTGGGCTTCGGCCAGTTTCTGGGCCTGTTGTTTTTCCAGCTCGGCGCGACGGGCTTCGAAGCGCTCTAGATTGGCCTTGGTGGCTTCGGTGGCGCGGCCAGTGGGAAGTAGATAGTTACGGGCATAGCCCCCCTTCACTTCCACCTGATCGCCCAGATTACCCAGGCCAATAACTCTTTCGAGAAGAATAATTTTCATCGCAGGCTCCTCCTAGTGTTGGTCAGAGTAGGGCAGCAGGGCCAGGAAACGGGCTCGTTTAATGGCCGTGGTCAGTTGCCGTTGGTAGAAGGCGCTGGTGCCGGTGATACGGCCGGGAACAATTTTGCCCACCTCGGTAATGTAAGATTTCAGCGTTTCTAGGTCTTTATAGTCGATTTCGCTCACGCCCTCGGCGGTGAAACGGCAGGATTTACGTGCCATGGCTTAGTCCTTTTTCTTGGCGTTGTTGGAGATGGGAGAGGGCTCGCTAACGGCCTCGTCGCGGCGGATGGTCAGATGGCGCAGCACCGCATCGTTATAGCGGAAGTTGCTTTCCAGCTCACCTAGCGTGTTGCTGTCGCATTCAACATTCATCAGCACGTAGTGGGCTTTAACCACCTTCTGAATGGGGTAGGCCAGCACCCGGCGGCCCCAGTCTTCCAGACGGTGCACTTTGCCGCCGCTGGTTTCAATCATCGCCTTATAGCGCTCAACCATACCGCCCACCTGTTCGCTCTGGTCCGGGTGAACGATAAAGACGATTTCATAATGTCTTTGGGTCATGTTTTATTTCCTTGTGGATTAAAAAAGCCATGGGAGTCATGGCAAGGTACAAAGGGCGCGATTTTAGCGAAAAATCTAGGCCGTTAGCAAGAGCGGGATAAGCTGGCCCAGCCAGGTTTTCAGGCGTTCATCGGTCAGTTCCGGCTGGCTATCCTCGTCCAGAGCCAGGCCGATGAAATTGCCATTGGGCAGCAGAGCCTTGGAACGCTCAAATTTATAGCCAGCCGTGGGCCACTCGCCGACGAACTGGGCACCCTGGGCGCGCAGCTGCTCGGCAATCATGCCGAGGGCGTCCAGATAGTATTCGGGATAGCCCACCTGGTCGCCGAGGCCGAACAGGGCGATGCGCTTGCCGTGCAAATCCACGTCGGCAATTTTGTCGATGACCATTTCCCAGTCGTCCTGGAACTCGCCATAGTTCCAGGTGGGCATGCCCAGAATAATCTTGTCATTCAGGAACATATCCCGGGGATCCTCCAGGTCGATGATATTGATGGCGGTTATTTCCACCTCGGGGAACTGCTCCCGGACGAGTGCTTCCAGACGGAAGGCTACGTCCTCGGTCATGCCGGTGGTGCTGCCATAGAAGAGGCCGATTTCTGTTGTCATTTTATTGGCTCAATATGAAAAGCGCTTATCTTAACAAAAACTCAATGAAGCGCTTCGGCACAGGCCAGGGTGTTCTGCAGCAGACAGGCAATGGTCATAGGACCAATGCCACCCGGCACCGGTGTAATCAGGCGCGCCCGCGCCACGGCGCTGACGAATTCCACGTCGCCCACCAATCTGCTTTTGCCGTCGCGTTCGATACGGTTAATGCCCACGTCCAGCACTACGGCCCCCGGCTTCAGCCATTCCCCCCGAAGCGCTTCGGGTCGGCCCATGGCCGCCACCACAATGTCCGCCCGGCCGCAGAGCTCCGGCAGATTGGGCGAACGGGAATGGGCGATGGTTACGGTGGCGTTCATGGCCAGCAGCAGGGCGGCCATGGGTTTGCCGACAATATTAGAACGGCCGACCACCAGTGCCGACAGGCCGGCCAGATTGGCGCCCACATACTCACGCAGCAGCAGCGAACAGCCCAGCGGCGTGCAGGGCACGGAAACGGCGTTGCCCGTCCAGAGCCGGCCCACGTTGAGCGGATGGAAACCGTCCACGTCCTTGGCCGGGTCAATGTGATTCAGCACTGCCTCGGCGTCGATGTGCGGCGGCAGCGGCAGCTGGACAAGAATGCCGTGGACGTTGTCGTCCCGGTTAAGCGCTTCGATTTGGGCCAGCAGCGCTTCGGCACTGCAATCGGCGGGCAGCTTGAATTCTAAGCTGTTGAAACCCACCTCCCGGGCCTGAATGCCCTTGTTGCGCACGTAAACCTCACTGGCCGGGTCATTGCCGACGAGGATAACCGCCAGCCCGGGGCGCCGGCCGGTGCGTTGTTGGAAGGCCTCGGTCTTCTGGGCCAGCTCGGCGCGCAGTCGGGCGGCGAAGGCCTTGCCGTCGATGATGGTGGCACTCACAGCTGGCTCCGCAGCTGGGCGGCCAGTGCTTCCAATTCGCTCAAATCAGCCTGGCCCCCGCCGTGGGCCCCCAGCGCTTCCCCCTCCCAGACGGGTATCAGGTGCATGTGATAGTGGAAAACGGTCTGGCCGGCGGCGGCGCCGTTGAACTGCATCACCCGGATGCCGTCGGGCCGAAGCGCTTCCCGCTGGGCCTTGGCCAGGCGCTGGCTAAAACGGGCCACGGCGGCCAAATCCTCGGCGGCCACCGTAAACAGGTCGGGGGCGGCCCGTTTGGGAATAATCAGAGCATGGCCGCGACTCTGGGGAAAGGCGTCCATGAAGCTGAAAATCTGTTCGTCCTCGTAGATTTTGGCGCAGGGAATGGCACCGCTAAGAATTTTGCTAAAAATCGTCATATTGACCTCCGAATATTCCACCCGTAAATAAATAAAGCACGCCCCGGCGTGCTTTTGCATTTAATCCATTAAATGACTAAGTCTTTCTCGTTGCCCCCCTTCTGGATATATTCAATATACCAGTTGGGCTTGCGTCCAAAGCCGCTCCAGGTTAATTCTGGATTTTGGGGATTGCGGAATTTGGCCGGGGCTTTCGCCTTCACGTAGGTGCCGCCATCATCCTGCAGGAAGCGGCTTGCCTGACGTTGTGCTTCGCTAATGATGTTATGGGCACGTCTTTTCTTCTGTCTATTGACATGAATGATTAACGCCTCAAAATCATCATTAGAAAGAGCATCAACCTGATTAAATAGTTCTTGCATATAAAACCTCAATAGTTTTGTCATAAAGAGACTTTAATTATAATTAAAAAGGCTAATATGTAAAGGCCTCGTTTAAATGGATTTATTATTCCCCGTTTAAAGAATATTGGCCAGTAATTTGGACTAAAAAGCGAATTCCGTCGGCAATGAAAAAATAAAAGCGCTTCGAAAAGCGCTTGGGTGATTGGGCGCTTTTTTAGCCCATTTGGGCCAGCGCTTCCCGCAGTTCTGCCGCCAGCTTTTGGGCGCCGTGCAGCACCATGGCCAGGGTGGAATGTTGCAGACACTGAATGAGCAAAATGACCTGTTTTTCCTCCTCATGCACCGTGAGCAGATGGACGCGCCCCAGCTCGTTTTCCACGGTGATGGACTTGCATTCTCCCAGCTGGAATTCCGAACCCAGCGTGGCCCCGAGGGCGAAGATGGAACTGCCCACCGCCGCCAGGCCATCGCCGCGTTCCTCCACCTGACAGTTGGCAATGCTAAAGCCGTCCACCGTGGCCAGTAGCACATTTTTCACGCCGCTGGTATTTAGCACAAATTCCTCCAGGGCCTGGGTACAAATATTCACAAATGCCGGGTCGCGGTAATGCTCCAATTTAATGGTCATAATTTCTCCTCTAATTAATTGATTTCGGCTTCAATGGAGGCAATTAAAGTTTCCACCAACAATAAAAGGTTATCCCGCAGCCGCGCGTCAATTTCAAAAACGGGATAGTTGAAGTGCTCCTCGGCCAGAATCTTTAATGCCAATTCCCGATTTAATTTGCTTTCGGGCATATCGTTGTGGGTAATGCCGATGACGATGTGTTTCAGCTGGTGCTTGTGGAAGTACTGGGTGTAGTAGCGCAGTTCCTCCGGCGCCTTGGCACTGGTGCAGTCGATGAGAATGATGACGCCCAGCGCCCCATTGGTCACGATGCGCCAGACAATCTCGAAGCGCTCCTGGCCCGGCGTCCCGTAGAGGCCCACCTTATTATCCGGCGGCAGCACGATTTGGCCATAGTCGATGCCAACGGTGGTCAGCAGCTTGCTGTGGGCGTTCAAATCGCTGTTGGCCACGTCGCTGGTGATAACGCCCACATCGGAAAGGGTCTGTACGGCCGTGGTTTTTCCTGCCCCCATGCTACCGGCAAAGATGATTTTATATTCCTGCATAACGTACCTCACATGCCAAATTTATCGCGCAGGCGGCGAAGCAGGCCGCGTTTTTCCTCGGTTTCCTTGCTGGTATCGCGTTCCTTGGGCTGGGGCCGGGGCGTGCCGTAGCTCACCACCAGCTGACCGGTTTTCCAGGCGGCGAAGAGGAAGCGCTTAATCACCGCCTCGGGATAGTTGGTCTTTTCCTGCAGTTCCTCCACCGAAACCGGGTAGGCCTGGCTCAGCGACGCCAGCTTCAGCGCCTCGGAACGGCCCTTGCGGCCCAGCGGCTGTGGCCAGCGGGTCAGATGATAGCGGGCGTCGGACTCCATGTCCTGGGGTTCAAAGTCCGACTGCCAGAGCGCTTCAAACAGCCAAACTTCCAGTTTCAGCGGCCGGGCCTGCTCGGAAATGTCATTTTCCTGCACCTCCCGGCAGCTCCAGTGCTCCACGCCGGTGATTTTCTCGCGGGGATAGTTGATGAAGGCCATGCCCTCGCCGGTGTGAATCCAGGTGGTTTGCGCGCCACTTTCCAGCCGCAGCACCACCTGACGCTGACCATTTTCCAGCCGCTCCAGCAGCCGCAGCACCCGGCCGGTGGGCTTGGTATCGGCGCCGCCGCTGGTGGCATCGAGGAAAATATCCTCCTGACCGCTGGCCAGCCCCGGCTGCTGGGGCGCCGGTCGGTAGGGCTGCACCGGCCGGTTGAAGAGATGGGCAATCCAGCGGTTGAAATTGGCGCTGGGATTACGTAAGTCCAGGGCGATATAGCCGCGCTCGGCGGCCAGAGCGTCGGCCTCGTCGCGGTTGTGGGCGCAGACCACCCGGGCGCTGATTTGCTCCAGATACTTCTTAATCTGCGGCGCGCTGAGGAAGACCGTATTCAGAATAACCCCATTCAAACCCTGGAAATTGGGTGGCACCCAGACCACGTTTTCCTGTTCCAGCAGTTTTTTAATGCGATTTTCGGATTCGGCCGCAAAGCCCAGCAGGCAAATATAGGTAGTAGGCATTTATGCTCCCTCAAGCAAATACGCCCTCTAAATTGAGAGCGTAGAAAATCATTAGGAAAAATCGAGGTCCTTTTCAAAGGCCCGGAGTTGGTGGCGAGCCATGGCCAGATTAGCCCGGTCCCGGTCAAGGACTAAATAAAGGAAAAGTTTGTCGTTGCGCTCCAGTGGTCGAATGAGGTGGTAGGACTTGCCCGTTGAGATAAGAATATCCTCAATGTGGTCATTGAGATTCATCACGCGGGAAACCCGCCGTTTTGCCTTAAGTACCTCCGAATTGCCGGCGGCGGCCAACTCCAAATCGGCCCCGCCTCCTTCTCCCATCATCATCAGGCCGCTCTCCGAATCCACCAGAGCGGCGGCCCGAAACCCTTGAATTTCCGCCAATGCACTTAGGCTGAGTTTTGCCATTGGAAAATCCTTAAAAAATAAAGTGTTGTCATGAAGACTCCCACCGGCGACCATTCTTTTATTTTTCTCATTAAAATGCGCAGGTTCGATTTCATTATAGCAAGATTTTAAAAAACCATGACCCAGCCCCCGACGCCCATTAACATTTCCACCTTTCCCCAGCTCGAAGCGCTCTGTCGCCAAATCATCGCCACCTTTCCCCGGGGCATTTTTCACCTACACGGCGATTTGGGCAGCGGCAAAACCACCTTCGTGCAAACCCTGCTGCGCCAGCTTGGCTACACCGGCATCGTCAATAGTCCCACCTATGCGCTGGTACAGGAATATGAGCTGGGCCCGCGCCACATCATTCACAGCGACCTCTACCGGCTGCAGGAGCCGGAGGAACTGCTCTATCTGGACGTGCGCGACTGGCCGAGCCGGGCGGACTATATCTTTATTGAATGGCCCGAACGCGGCGGCGATTTGCTACCCCCGGCCACGGCCCGGCTCCATTTCCAGCTCCAGGGAACGAAGCGCTTCCTCCGGCTGGAACGCTAGAGCAGCAGCACCACCGCCACCACCAAATCGCGCTCGTCGCTGATGCTGACCCGGGGCCGGCGGCCGGCCAGCAGCGACGCCAGCTCCGCATCACAGTAGAGCCGGGGGGCGCCGAGCTCGTCATGTTCCAGGGCGATGGCGTTCAGGCGTACCGGCCCACGCAGCCCCGTGCCCAGGGCCTTGCTCAGGGCCTCTTTCACCGCCCAGCGCACGGCCAGAAAACGTTCCGGTCGGCCCGGGGGCGGCCAGGATTCCAGCTCGCGGGGGTGCAGCACCCGCCGGGGGAAGCGCTCCCCCTGGCGCTGCCAGACGGCGCCAATGCGCGCCTTGGATACCACATCAACGCCCAGCATCGCCGGTTCCCTTCCTTGCTTTCATGGTTTAGTCCTCCGTGCAAAGGGCCAAAATCTACGGAGGAAAAGACCGACTGACAAGACTCCCCCAATGAAGCGCTCCCAGCTTTTGCAGATTTCCAGAGGGAAGCGCTTCCCCGAAGAAGGACTTTCCAAACCGAAGCGCTTCCCTGCCAAGCCCCCCAATGGCCATTCAAGGCCGAAGCGCTTCGGAATTTTGGTCAATAGTCCCCGGCCGCTTTGAATGAAGCACTTATCCTGAGCGAAGCGCTCCCCCTTGAATTCATCTTTCCAGACTTCCAGAGCGAAGCGCTTCCGGCTTTTGCAGCTTTCCAGACCGAAGCGCTCCGACCTAATGACGATGGCTGGCCGGTCATTTTTTAGAAAGCGAAAGCGCTTTGCCTCGTGGTCGCGGCGGAAAGCGGCTGGAAATTTATTCAATGCCACCACCGAAGCGCTTCCTTCTAGGCGGTCAAACCGAAGCGCTTCGCTCCGAGAAGCTACAGAAGAGGGAAGCGCTTCCCTTGCCAGCAAGTTTTAATCATCACTGGCCCCGACCGAGCCAGACCGAAGCGCTTCCCTCCGGGCCGGGCTAAAGCTAGATGGCCGGCCCGAGCCAAGCACCTTGCCGGGAAACTCCAAGGTCTAAGCGTTTACTTTTTTGGGGCTCGGCCTTAGATGGGGCTAGCCAGAACGAAGCGCTTCGACCGGCAGAAGCGCTTCCTTTTGGGGAGCCAGAGCGCTTCACTGGCAGCGGAAGAAAGCGACCGGATATGTGCCCGGCGCGACCACCGAAGCGCTTCGTTAAAAAGCCCGTTGGAAACGAAGCGCTCCCCTCCGGGCCGAGTTAAAGATAGATGGCCAGCCCGGGCGAAGCGCTTTGACCGGAGGAAGCGCTTCTGGCTTTGAGAAGGAAGCGCTTCGCTCCGAAGTGGCAGAAGAAAACGGCGACACCTTTATTCAGCACCCCGAGGCATTTTTAAAATCCTGACCCGCCGGGAAGAAGCGCTTCGGTTGGCAACGTCAGAAGAAAGCCACCGGATATGCGCCCGGCGCCCCCATCGAAGCGCTTCCCCTGGGCCGGGGGAAAATAAGATGTCGGTCAGAACGAAGCGCTTCCCCCGGGTCGGGGAAAATAAGGCGTCAGTCAGACCGAAGCACTTCGCTGGGAAAAGGAAAATCCTTCGGGAAGGAAGCGCTGCCGGTTTTTATGGCTTTCCAGAACGAAGCGCTCCCTCCGGGCCGGGGTAAAGATAGCTTTTCGCCGGGGCCGAAGTGCTTCCACAAAAAAAGGCCGTCCGGAGACGACCTTAAATTTAGGGAGAGCCACGGGCCGGGGCCTAGAAACTCCGTCCCTGTTCGCGCTGCAGCGCCTCCAGCTTGCCCCGGGCGTTCTGGGCGCGCGGGTGGTTGGGGGCCTGGCTGAGGAAATCGTTGAAGTAACGTTCGGCCTCGCTGTAGTTGCGCTCGTTGTAGTAGACGTCGCCGAGCCAGTAGAGGGCCAGCAGCGCCTCTTCCCCGCTGGGATTACTGCTGAGGAACTGGTTAAACGCCGCGATGGCCTTCTGGCCGTTGCCGGCGCGGTAGGCATTGAGGCCGTCCTCATAGGGATTGTTGGAGTTGCTGTTGGCCTTGAGGGCGTCCTTGACGCCGGCCGGAATCATACGCGACCCGGCCACTTCGCCAATCAGGCCCCGCACCTGGGTTTGGTTCTTTTCCAGCTGCTGTAGCCGGGCGGTGAGGCCCTGCACCGTGCCCTGTAGCTGGGCCAGCTCCTGTTTGGTGGCCATATTGGGCGGGTCGGCCGGCTGGCAGGCGCTGAGCAGCAGCGCGCTAATCATTGCAAATTTCTTCATAAAATCAACCTAGTAGATAATGACCACCCGGCGGTTCTTGGCATAGTCGGCCTCGGAGGAACCCCAGACCGCCGGCCGCTCCTCGCCGTAGGACAGGACGCGCATTTGCTGGGTATTGACACCCAGCGCCTGGAACTGATTGCGCACGGACTGGGCGCGCCGCTCGCCGAGGGCGATGTTGTAGTCGCGGGTGCCGCGTTCGTCGGTGTGGCCCTCGAGGATAACCAGGGCCTGGGGGTTGGAACGCAGATAGTTGGCATGCTCGCGAATGATGTTCTGGGCGCGCTGGTCGATGGTGCTGCTGTCATAGGAGAAGTAGATGACCCGGTCCTTGGCGCTGGCGCCGGGGCCGCCGGTTACGTTGGTACCGTAGCTGGGGTCGTTGTAATAGTCGCCGGTGCTGGCCTGGTTATTGGCCTGGAAGTTACCCTGGCCGTAGGTCTGGGCGCTGCCGGCATAGGGATTGTCGCCGTAGATGTCGTTGTAGGTGCCGTTGCCCCGGTTGGCGCTGAAGAAGCTGCCATTGCCGTTGCCGTACTCGTTGCCGTAGGTGGCACCGTTGCCGTAGGTGGTGTTGCCCTGGGCATAGGGATTATCCCCGGTGGCGGCGTTGGGGTCTTCCTCGGCGTAGGGTTTGCGGGCACAGGCGCTCAGCAGGCTGAGCAGTAGGAAGCCGATGTAAAACTTTTTCATGGGGTCAAGTCCTTATTAACGATTGTCCGGTGCCCAGGCAGGGTCACGCAGGCGGCCGTTGCTGTCGGCCAGGGTTTTCACCAGGCCGCCCTTGTGGTTGATGATTTTCAGCACCGAGCGCCCGTTTTCCCGGGTGGCATAGATGAGCATCTGGCCGTTGGGGGCAAAGCTGGCGCCCTCGTCCAGATGGCCATTGCTCAGCGCCTCGAAGCGGCCGCTGTTCAGATGGTAGAGGCCGATTTGCGAACCGCCGCCGCCCTGTTTGGTTACGGCGATGGCCTCGCCGTCGGCGGACAGGTCGCCGCTGGAGGTGAAGCCCTTCACCACCGGCTGGGCGTTGCCGCCGCTGCGGCTCATGCGGTAAATCTGCGGGCTGCCGCTGCGGTCGGAGGTGAAATAGATGGACTGGCCATCGGGGGAAAAGACCGGCTCGGTGTCAATGGCCGAACCGTTGGTGAGCTGCTGCTGGGCACCGGAACCCAAATCGACGAGGAAGATATTGGATTTACCGTTGGCCGATTGCACATAGGCCAGGGCGCGGCCGTCCCGGGAGAAGGCCGGCGAGGAGCTGGTGGCGTCGCTCTGGGCCACCACCCGATGGCCGCCGCCCAGGTTGGCGATGACGATTTGGGCGCGCTGGTTGGCATAGGTGGCGAAGGCGATGGCCTGGGCATTGGGCGACCAGGCCGGGGAAACGATGGGCGTCGTCGAACTGAAGATGACGCGGCGGTCGTTGCCGTCCACATCGGAAACCACCAGATTGTATTTGCGGTTGCCGCCATTGCCCTGTTCGAGCACATAGGCCACCTTGGTGGAGAAGACGCCGCGCTTGCCGGTGATGACGTTGAGAACAAAATCGGCGATTTCGTGGCCCAGGGCCGGGCCGCTGGCGGCGCTAATGTTCTCGCTGGCCAGGACGCGCTGGCTGCTGACCTCGGCGACGCTGACGTTGGCACTGCTGCCGCCGTTCATGCTGCCCACCACCAGATAGTCGATGCCGTTGAAGGCGCCGAAGTTGATTTCACCGGGGTTGTGTGGCTGGGCCGGGAGCTGGCGCGGGTCGATGGGATTGAAGGTGCCGGATTTTTTCAAATCGCCGGCCACCACAAAATCCACCTGGCTGTGGTCGCCACCGAAGGGCACGACGGCGATGTTTTTACCGGCAATTTTGGCGCCGGAGACATTCACTTCCAGCTGGGCCGAAGCGCTTCCCCAGCCGAGGAAGAGACTAAGCAGCAGCGCCTTCAGGGCGTTGCGGGGAAGCGCTCCTCCTAGAAGCGCTTGTATCAAGATGAGTTTTTTCATAATTCGATTACCTCGTTTTTGCGAGCCGGGATTTTAACATCACGGCTTAAAGGTGATAACAATGCCCTCGCGCATCAATTCCTTCACTGCCGCCTCGTTGCTGGGCAGGCGAATGGGGGCCACTTTGCGTACCGTTTGCAGGGCGGCATCGTCGAAGAGCTTGTTATTGCTTCCCTGGTGAATGCGGGCCTGAACCAGCTCGCCCTGGGCATTGACCTTAATAAAGAGTTTGGCCGACAGGTTCTTCGGCGTGTTCGGCGGCAGCGACCAGGCGTTGCGCATCTTCGCCGCCAGCTGGGCGGAAAACTCGCTCAGGGCCTTGGCCAGGGCGGCCTTCTCCTGCAGGGCCTTCAGCTCGGCCTCCTTGCGTTCGGCCTCGGCCCGGGCTTTGTCGGCCCTGGCCTGCTGGGCCTTCAGCTCGGCCTCGGCCCGGGCCCGGGTTTCGGCGGCGCGGGCTTCGGCTTCGGCCCGGGCAGCGGCCTTGGCTTCGGCGGCGGCCTTGGCCTTGGCGGCAGCGGCGGCTTTGGCTTCGGCCCGGGCCCGGGCGGCGTCCTCCCGTTTCTGGGCGGCGCTG
This sequence comes from uncultured Cardiobacteriaceae bacterium, assembly GCA_963532425.1. GTDB lineage: Bacteria > Pseudomonadota > Gammaproteobacteria > Cardiobacteriales > Cardiobacteriaceae > CAUSKK01. The sequence goes on along the minus strand of CAUSKK010000004.1, from coordinate 14,365 downwards.
GCCGTGTCATTGATGGAATCCTGCAGGGCGTTGAGCTCGGCCTTTTTTCTGGCCGCAGCGGCGGCTTTGGCCTCGGCGGCGGCCTTGGCTTTGGCGGCGGCGGCCGCTTTGGCCCGGGCGGCGTCCTCCCGTTTCTGGGCGGCGTTGGCCGTGTCGTTGATGGAATCCTGCAGGGCGTTGAGCTCGGCCTTTTTCTTCGCGGCGGCGGCCGCCTTGGCCTCGGCCCGGGCCCGGGCGCGCGCTTCGGCCCGAGCATCGGCGGCGGCTTTTTCCCGGGCGGCGGCGCGGGCTTCGGCCCGGGCGGCCGCCTTGGCCTCGGCGGCGGCCTGGGCGCGGGCATTGGCCTCGGCCCGGCTCGTATCCGGCGCCGGCTTGCCCTTGGTGGGTGGGGCGCTGGCGTTTTTGCTGACCGCCTTCGGGGTGGCCGTTGGCGTCGCTTTGGGCTTCGGCTGCGGTTTCGGCGGGGTTTTCTTGCGCGATGCGGACTCGGGGGCCGGCGTCGGTTTCGGCCGGGTGCGGGCCACGGCCTTCTCCACCGCCTCCTGCTGCGGCTTCGGCGGGGTTTTCGGCGGCTCGATTTTCTTCTTCACCGCCTCCTTACGCGGCGGCTGCTTCGGTGGCTCGGTTTTCGGCTGGCTGACCTGGGTTTTCTCGTTTTTGGCCGCCTGCTTCGGTGCGGTTTTTTTCTCGGCCGAGGGTTTCGGACTGGGCTTCGGCGTGGCCTTGGGCTCGGTCTTCTTCGGGGGCCGCTGGGGCTCCTCGGCCTTGGCTTCCGGTTTCTTCTTCGTTTTCTCCGGCTGCTGGTTTTTGCCCTTGGGCTGGGTCGGGGTGGTCTTTTTCTTCTTCTTCTTGGGCTGGCTCTGGGGAAGCACTTCGTCCACCGGCGGCCGCAGGGGCTGGATGTCGTCCTCGATGTAGCCGTCCTCGTCGCTGGTTTCGTTTTCCACTGTGGGCGTGGCCGCCGGCTGTTTCTTCCGGCTCTCCTGCTGGGCCGCCTGTAGCCGTTCCAGCGTCTGTTGCAGGGTTTCGGCGTCGATGATTTGGGCCTGAATGCTGGCCGGCTTTTCGTTCACCTTCGGCGGCGGGCGGGAGATGTGGCGCCCGAATACCCACACGAACACCAGAAACAGCACGGTGGCGATGCTGACGCCAATGCCGGCCTTGAACTTCTCGCGGGGCAGATAGGGCTCTAACAGTGGAAACATGGGCTCACTCTTCCTTCGGTGGTTCGGTTACCAGACCAACCTTCTTCGCCCCGGCCCGCTGCAGTAGCGCGATGCCGGCGATGATTTTTTCATAGTTCACCGTGGCGTCGCCCTGCACCAGCACCGGCAGGGTCGGCAGCGACTGCAGCGTGCTGGCGGTCAGCTGGATAATCTCTTCCTCGTTGAGGGCCTTTTCCTCCTCGCCCCGGTTGAGGAAATATTGGCCCTCACGATTGACGGTCAGAATCAGCGGCAGCACCTCCGGACTGGCATCGGCGGGCATTTCAATCTGGGCCTCGTTGTCCGGCAAATCAATGTCGATGGAACTCTGCTGAATCAGGGGCGCCGAGACCATAAAAATCACCAGCAGCACCAGCATCACATCAATATAGGGCACCACATTCAGTTCGGCCTTCAGCTTGGCCTTACGGTTCCGACGCCGCCGACTCACGCCCTATCCCCGTGGATTTGCAAGCTCTGGTAGAGCAGCAGGTGAATGAAATTGTCGATGAAATCCTCATAGTCGGCGGTGAGTTTGTCCACCCGGGCGCTGAGATAGTTGTAGGACAGCAGCGCGCTGATGGCCGCCAGCAGGCCAACGCCGGTGGCAATCAGCGCTTCGGCGATGCCCGGGGCGACGCTGGCAATGCTGGTGTTGGCGGCACTGCCGATGGCGATGAAGGAATTCATGATGCCGAAGACCGTGCCCACCAGCCCCACATAGGGCGACGCGCTGGCGATGGTGGCCAGCTTCGGCAGGTCGCGGTGCATGTTCTGCTCCTCGCCGTCCAGGGCATTTTCCATGGCCTCGCGGCAGGCGTTAATCAGCGTCTCCGAACGTGGTTTCAGTTCGCCGTAGCGGCTGAAGGTGTAGAAACCCTTCATAAACAGCCGTTCGACGCCGTCCTGTTCCTGTTTGAGCAGCATGTTGTAAATCTGCTCAAAGGCATACTGGCCGGACAGGGTGTTGCTGGTGAACGTCCGGTAGAGCGTTTCCAGCCGGGTGAGCTGCTGGTGTTTCTTGAAGAGGGTGTAGATGGCGTAGACCGCCCCCGCCAGCAGCGTCAGCATGATGAGCTGCACAAAGATGTGCGCCTGAAAAATCAGATGGGTAAAGGATAGTTCTTTCATAGTTTTTATTAGGGGAGTTCCGGGGCCGCTGCCATTTTGCGGGCGTGGGTGAGGGCGATGGCCAGCGCATCGGCCTGGTCCGGTTGAATTTTGCCCTCCAGCGCAAACAGGCTGCGGATAACCGTCTGAATCTGTTCCTTGTCGGCGCCGCCCTGGCCGCTGACCGTCAGCTTGACCAGCCGGGGGGCGTACTCGAACAGGGGAATGGCGGCGCTGGCGACGGTGCACAGGGCCACGCCCCGGGCCTGGCCGAGCTTCAGCGCCGAATTGGGGTTCTTATGAACGAAGAGGGATTCGATGGCACAGACGTCGGGCCGGTAGCATTCGATGAGCGCGGCCATTTCCCGTTGCAACAGCACCAGTCGCGGGGCAATTTCCTTGAATTTCAAACGGATGGCGCCGCTGGCCACGTGGGTTTGGGCCCCGCCGTCCACGTCAATGAGACCGTAGCCGGTGATAACCGAGCCCGGGTCGATGCCCAGAATACGCATCAGCCGGCGAAATCCTCGGGAAAATCGGCGTTGGTGTAGACGCTCTGCACATCGTCGAGCTCCTCCAGCCGTTCGATGAGCTTGGCCACCTTCTCGGCGTCGGCCAGGGCCAGCGGCGACAGATTGTCGGCGCGCATGGTAATTTCGCTCTCGTCCGGGGTGAAGCCGGCGGCCTGAAGCGCTTCGTAGACCGGGGCGTAGTTCTCCGGGCTGGTAAGAATTTCGATGCCGTCGGCGTCGCTGACCAAATCATCGGCGCCGGCCTCCAGGGCGATTTCCATAAGCTGGTCCTCGTGTTCGTTGCTTTCAAAGAAGAGCACGCCCCGTTCGGTGAACTGGAAGGCCACCGAGCCCGAGGTACCCAGGTTGCCGCCGAATTTGGAGAAGGCGTGGCGCACGTCGCCGACGGTGCGGTTTTTATTGTCGGTGAGACAGTCCACCATCACCGCCGCGCCGCCGGCCCCGTAGCCCTCGTAGCGGATTTCCTCCATTTGCACCCCCTCGAGCTCGCCGGCGCCGCGTTTAATGGCCCGTTCCATGGTGTCCTTGGCCATGTTCTCGGCCTGGGCCTTGGCCACGGCCAGGCGTAGACGGGGGTTGCTGTTGATGTCCGAGCCCCCGGCCCGGGCGGCGGTGGTGAGTTCGCGGATGAGACGGGTGAAAACCTTGCCGCGCTTGGCGTCCTCGCGGGCTTTTTTGTGTTTAATATTTGCCCACTTGCTGTGTCCGGCCATAAAAATTCCTTATAAAAAATAAACTGAAAAGCCGGCATTTTACCATAGCGAAATTAGAGCCCAATTAGTGATTTAGCCGGAATAAATTTTTTAAAAACAGCAACTTAATCCCTTGAAATCCTCCCATTTTGGCGATAAATTAGGCGCTCCTTTCAACCAACGAGGATATAACTCATATGAAAAAATTACTGCTGACCGCTTCCGTGGCTTTGATTCTGAGTGCCTGTGGTTCTAAACACAAAGACAACCAGCCCAAACCAACGCCTACCCCCAGCGCGCGGCCAACGGCTACCGCCACCCCAACGGCCACTCCTCGCCCCACCGCTACCCCTACCGCGACCCCAACGGCCACCCCATCGCCCGCCGCCAACAGTGGCCTGGCTCTGACCGTGGGTGAGGTTGAGGGCAAACTGAGCGGCGGCACCACCGTGCGCCAGCTGAGCAGTAAGGATTTCAGCAATGTCCAAATCAACGGCGTGAACTATGACCTGAGCCGGGGCAGCTACAAACAGAAAATCACCGGCACCGACCGGGATTCCGAGCTTTACAACAGCGACGAGCTCAAATACGCCCGCTACGGCTACATCGAGCAGGATATGAAGAACTCCAAACAGGAATGGCAGAACTTCTACTATCTGGGCCAAAAATCCACCAGCGTTCCCACCAGCGGCACCGCCACCTATCGCGGCACGGCCCTGCACTCCAGCCGTCTGGGCGACGACCCCACCCGCGCTTCGGCCCAGTTCAACGTCGATTTCGGCACGAAGAAGCTGACCGGCAGCATCAACAACCAGCTGAATCTGAACGCCGACATCCAGGGCGCCGAATTCCGGGGCACCAGCGCCGCCGGCGTCCAAACCACCGGCTCCTTCTTTGGCCCCAACGCGGCGGAAATGGCCGGTATCTACAACGGCAACCAGGTGCATGGTTCCTTCGGTGCCACCAAACAATAAAAACCGCCCTGCTTTCCTTGCTGAAAAACGAGCGCTCCTTCGGGGGCGCTTTTTTTATGGGCCGGGGTGGAGTGGGGGAAGCGCTTCGGTTTGAATTGCAGCCGAGGCCGGTAGACCTTATTAGGCGGCCGGGCTGGGGAAGCGCTTCCTGTTGGCGGAAATCAGCGAAGCGCTTCATTTTTAGAATCGGCCTGCGCCTGCCGTCAGATTTAAACGACCCGGCCGAAGCGCTTCGGTTTCTAGAACCAGTCCCGGCTGTCAGGCTAAGCCGAAGCGCTTCAGTCGAAGGGAAGTTTGAGGAAGCGCTTCGTTTCTGGAGCCACCCAACGGGAGGCGACCTTCCACCGGCGCTATTCATAGGAACGTCGGCTGCCATCGGGAAGACTCTTAAACCGCCGATGGAGCCAATAGTACTGCTCCGGCTGTCGCCGAATCTCCGCCTCCAGCCGGCCATTGACCTCGGTCATAATCGCCACCGCATCAGTGCCCACCACCGGCGCCTGCAGCCGTACCACATAGCCCGCCGCCTCGCGCCAAATCATCACCGGCACCAGCAGCGCCCCGGTGCGTTTTTGCAGCTGCGGCAGAATGTTGATACTGGCCGTTTCCAGCCCGAAAAACGGCACAAACACGCTGACCTTGGGGCCCATGTCCTGGTCGATGGCATACCAGAGATTGCCGCCCTGCTGCAGCACCGCCAGCGTGCCGCGTAAATCCTTGAAATGCACGAGCGGAATGCCCGAGGCGGCCCGTTCGCGCTGGTATTTAATCCAGCGGTCAAAGAAGCGCTGGCGAATGGGCCGATACATGCCGTTGGCGCGCACATAGAGGCCGAGCAGCCGCACGCCCAGTTCCAGCAGGGTGGCATGGCAGCCGAGCAGCACCACGCCCTGTTTCGGGTCATTGAGCGCCGCCAGCGCCGCCGGGTCGGCCTCCAGCCGGCACATTTTTTCCAGCCGCCAACGGGGATAGAACCAGGCAAAGCCCATCTCCATAAACCCCTGGCCCAGGCTACGAAAGTGGCGACGCAGCAGCGCTTCCCGGGCGGCGGGCGTCCAATCGGGGAAGGCCCAGGCCAGATTTTGGGCACAGACCCGGCGCCGGTAGGGCATCAGCCGGTAGAGCAGCCCCCCCAGCCCCGCCCCTAGGGCCAGGGCCCAGCGCCGGGGCAGCCAGCTGATAAAAAACAGCAGCAGCAACAGAAAAGAACCGCCCAGGGCGGCCACAAATTGCATCATCAACTCCTTTGTTAAAATGGGCCCTTTCGGAGCATTCCATGGAACTCATTCTGGCTTCCACCTCACCGGCGCGCCGCGCCATCCTACAGAAACTTCAAATCCCCTTCAGCGCCCGGGCCCCGGCGGTGGACGAAACCCCGCTGCCGGGCGAAACGGCCCAGGATTTAGTCCAGCGGCTGGCGGCCCTGAAGGCGGCGGCCATCGACGCCAGCCCGACTGCCTACGTCATCGGCTCCGACCAGGTGGCCAGCTTCAACGGCCAAATCATCGGCAAACCCCACACCCGGGAAAGGGCTCGGGCCCAGCTGGCGGATTTCAGCGGCCAATCTATCACTTTCTACACCGGCCTCTGCCTGCGCCAGGGCACCACCAGCCGGGTGCATCTGGAACCCTTCACCGTCCACTTCCGCGAACTGACCCGCGCCGAAATCGACCACTACCTGGACCGCGAGGACGTGCTCAACTGTGCCGGCAGCATCAAATCCGAGGGCCTGGCCATGCATCTGTTCCGGGCGCTGGAGGGCCGCGACCCCAACGCCCTGATGGGCCTACCGGTCATCGCCCTGGGCGAACTGCTGCGCGCCGCCGGCGTCAGCATCTGGGATTTTTACCCCCAGCGCTAAACCTAGCCCGGCGAAGCGCTTCCCCTGATTGAAGCGCTTCGTTATTTGGGCCTTTCCAGAGCGAAGCGCTTCCTCCATTCAAAACCGAAGCGCTTCCTTCTGGGTCCGGCTCCGGCCCGATTCAATATTTTTCCAGCCGAAGCGCTTCTTTAAATCCTAGACGTCGGATTTCTGGACTGTCCCAGCCGAAGCGCTTCCCCTTGTTTGAAGCGGAAGGTTGAAGCGCTTCGTTTAATTCCAACCGGGCGCCGGAACCGAAGCGCTTCCCCCCGTCGGCCTAGTCGTAGGGATTGGCAATGCCCAGTTCGGCCAGCAGCTCAATTTCCAGACTTTCCATTTCCTCGGCCTCGGCCGGGTCGATATGGTCGTAGCCGAGCAGATGCAGCAGCCCGTGCAAACAGAGGTGGGCCCAGTGGTCGCGGGCGGCTTTGCCCTGGTCGGCGGCCTCCCGGGCGACCACGTCGGCGGCGATGACCAAATCGCCGAGCAGCTGGGTGGGCCCGGGCAAATCCGGGTCGCCGGGGAAGGACAGCACGTTGGTGGGTTTGTCTTTGTGGCGGTAGTCGCGGTTCAGCCGTTGGCTTTCGTCGTCATTGACCAGGCGCACGGTCATTTCCACGTCCCGGTCGAAGGCGAAGCGCTTCAGTCCCACCGCCAGCCAGCCTTCGATTTCAGCGGCCGTGGGCCGGGGCGTCGGGCCGCTGTAGGCGTCCTGCAGCTCAAGAATGAGTTTGCTCATGGGCGGCGTAGGCTTCGACGATTTTCTGCACCAGCGGGTGGCGCACCACGTCCTGGGGCTCAAAGGTGGTGAAGGAGATGCCCTCCACGTCGCGCAGCACCTGCAACGCGTGGCGCAGGCCGGAGGTTACGCCTCGGGGCAAGTCCACCTGGCTGATGTCGCCGGTGATGACCGCCGTCGAGCCGAAGCCAAGCCGGGTCAGGAACATTTTCATCTGTTCCACCGTGGTGTTCTGGGCCTCGTCGAGAATGATAAAAGCGTCGTTCAGCGTCCGGCCGCGCATATAGGCCAGCGGCGCAATCTCCACCACGCCGCGCTCCTGCAGCTTGGCCAGGCGCTCCATGCCGAGCATGTCGTTGAGGGCGTCGTAGAGCGGGCGCAGGTAGGGGTCCACCTTCTGGCTCAGGTCGCCGGGCAGGAAACCCAGATGTTCGCCGGCCTCCACCGCCGGCCGCACCAGAATAATTTTGCGGATTTTATCGGCGGCCAGATAGGCCACGGCACAGGCCACGGCCAGATAGGTTTTGCCGGTGCCGGCCGGGCCGACGCCGAAATTGACGGCGTGGCGGAAGATGCGCTGCAGGTAGCGCTTCTGGTTGGAACCGCGACCGGTGATGGTGCCGCGTTTGGTTTCGATGCGAATGTCCTCGCCGTGCTGGCGCGCCTGGAATTCGTTCATCAGCGTGGCGCCGGCCTCGCGCAGGGCCAGATGGACATCGTCGCCGTTCAGCACGTTGCTGCCGGTCTGCTGGTAGAGCTTTTCGATGACGAAGCGGGCCTGCTGGCATTTGTTTTCGTCGCCGTCGAGGGTGAAAAGATGGCCGCGATTGTGAATGTGCACCGCCAGCGCCTGTTCAATCAAACGATAGTGGCCGTTGAGTTCGCCGCCCAGTTCCAGCAGCCGGCTGCTGTCCGAGGGCTCCAGTTGAAAACTTAATTGCATAGAAGAAAAATGGCTAATTTTAAAGGTTTTTTTCGGGGGAAATCCTATGGACTTCGACTATCTGGTCTTCATCGGTCGCTTCCAGCCGCTGCACCGGGGCCACCTTTATGTCATTCGCCGGGGCCTGGAACGGGCGGCGCGGCTGATTGTTCTGCTCGGCTCGGCCCAGGAGAGCCGCACGGCCAAAAACTACTGGACCGTGGCCGAGCGGGAGGCGCTGTTCCGGGCCGCTTTGACGCCGGCCGAGTGGGCCCGGCTGACGCTGCGACCGCTTTTCGACAAACCCGGCGACGATACCGCCTGGGTGGCCCAGGTGCGCGGGCTGGTGGGCGCCATTGCCCCGGCCGGCGCCCGCATCGGTCTCATTGGCCACGACAAGGACGCCAGCTCCTACTATCTGCGCCTGCTGCCCGACTGGCCGCTGCTGGCGGTGGACAATTACCAGCACATCAGCGCCACGCCGCTGCGGGCGCGCTGGCTGGCCGGGGAGCGGGACATTGCCGAAATTCCCCCCGAGGTTAGGGCCCAGCTAGAGGCTTTTCCCCGGGACTAGCGTTCCCGAGGGCAGCGCTGCGGACTAGGCCAAAAAAAAGCGCTTCCTAGAGGAAGCGCTTCGCTGGAGTGGCCTAGATTTTCTTGAAGAAGTTATAGGTTGGCAGCAGCATCGCACTGGCAACCAGCGCCTTGATAATGCCGCCGGGAATGCGTCAGCCCCCGGCGCCTAGATTTTCTTGAAGAAGTTATAGGTCGGCAGCAGCACCGCACTGGCAACCAGCGCCTTGATAATGCCGCCGGGAATGAAGGGAATCAGGCCCGCATCCAGCAGCCGGTCGCTGGGCACAAAGTAGGACAGCTGCCACAGGCCGGGGATAAAGGTCAGGGCGCTGGCCAGCAGGGCGACGCCGAAGGTTTTCGTGCCGGAACGCAGCACGCCCCGGTCGCTGGCCCAGCCGAGCAGGGCGACGCTGGGGATAAAGCCCCAGAGATAGCCGCCGGTGGCCCCGAAGAAGGAAGCCAAACTGCCGCCACCGCCGGCAAAGACCGGCAGACCGGCGGCACCCTCGAGCAGATAGAGCAGCACGGCCCCGAGGCCGGCGCGCAGGCCCAGGCCCAGGCCCACCAGCGTAACGCCGAGGGTTTGGCCGGTGATGGGCACCGGCTGCAGGGGAATGCTCACCTGGGCCAGCAGGGCCAGCAGGGCCGAGCCGAACAGACTTTTCACCAGCAGCGTGCTGAGACTCGGGCTCAGCCACCATTTTTTCGTCAGAACAAGACTATGCATTGCAATACTCCTTGGGTAAAAAACGGCCATTCTAATGGAGAAGCGGCCGTGCCGCTGGCCCGGGGATTCAGACCGGGCGGGGCAGCGCTTCCCCCGGAACAGCCTAGGGTCGGCCCCGGCCCTTGCAGGGGCAGTCGTTCAGATGGTCGTCCACCAGCCCCATGGCCTGCATATAGGCATAGGCGGTGGTGGGGCCGATGAAGCTGAAGCCGCGCTGTTTCAGCGTCCGGGCCAGCTGTTCGGCGGCCGGTGTGGTGGTCGGGACGGCGCTCAAATCCGGCACATCGTTAATCTGCGGTTGCCCGCCCACCAGCGCCCAGGACAGGCCTGCCAGCGTTTCGCCCCGGGCGTGCAGCTGGAGCAGGGCCCGGGCGTTGTGGACGATGGCATTCAGCTTGGCCCGGGAGCGAATCAGTCCCGGATTCTGCAGGCGCTCCTCCAGGTCGGCCGGGCCGAGGGCGGCGATGGCCACCGGGTCAAAATCAAAGAAGGCCGCCCGGTAGGCCGCCCGCTTCTGCAGTACCGTCAGCCAGGATAGGCCGGCCTGCTGGCCCTCCAGACAGATTTTTTCAAACAGGCGCCGCTCGTCGTGCTCGGGGCGGCCCCATTCCTCATCGTGGTAGCGTTGGTAAATTTCCGGGCGCGCGGCCCAGGGACAGCGTGGCATCATACTTTCTCCGTGGAAGCGCCGCTTATAATGGCGGCCAATAAAAAATCACAGGATAATCAATGGCTGATAACTCCCAATCCCCCCTTAAAACCGAATTTCCACTCTGGCAGGCCCCGCTGCCGTTCCAGCTGATTGGCGCCGAGCTATCCGGCAAAATCACCGCCCTGGGCGGGCTGGGCCTGATTCGGGTGGCCGAATACTACCACCTGGACGACCTGGAGCGCGAAACCAATGCCTACAAGCGCCACGCCCCCCGGCCGGCCTACTGCTTCGCCCACCGGCTGCCCCAGGTGCAGTGGGGTGAGGCCCTGCCCAACGCCGCCATTAAGAACGTCCACAGCCGTTTCAACCGCACCATCGACCAAACCCACTCGGCCAGCTTCAACGAGCTGCTCGACTACGCCCTGGAACAGGACCCGCTCATCATCGGCTTTCTCCACGGCCTGCCCGACCGGGAGGTGGTGGAAAAAATCCGCGAAATGCGCATTCCCACCTTTGCCGTTGCCCATTCGGTGCTGGAGGCGCTGGTGGCCGATGAATTTCACATCGACATCATCGTGCTGCAGGGCCTGGAGGCCGGCGGCGAACGCGCCTTCTTCACCAATGACCTGCCCCACCAGCCCCAGCCGGCCCTGAGCCTGCTCCAGCAGGTGCGGCCGCTGGTGAAAAAGGAGCTGGTGCTCTGGGGCGATTTCACCGAGGGCGCCGATGTGATTGCGGCCCTGGTGAGCGGGGCCACGGCGGTGATGCTGGACCGGCCCTTTGTGGCCTGCGCCGAGGCCGGCCTGCCCGAGGTTGACCGCCAGCGCGTTATCCACGCCAACGAAACCGAAAGCACCATTTCCGTGGCCTACACCGCCCGGCCGCTGCGCTGTCTGCGTGATGATTTTAGCGTCGCCGGGGCCGAGCGGGCCGAAGCGCTCTACAGCCAGCTGCATAAAAAACCGCTGGCGGTGGCCCTGAGCCCTATCCGCGACCCGGAGAACGTGGAGAAACTAATTAAACGGCTTATCGACGACATGAACTACCGGGTGGAGGACTGATGGGCGCCCCCGAGGCCGGGCCCCTGGACGGGCTGCTGGACTATGCCGAACTGCAATGGCGCGGCCGCCACCCGCTCAGCGGCCAATTCGGCGACATCTACTATCAGGAGCAGGACAGCTGGGGCGAGAGCGACCAGGTCTATGTCCACGCCACCGCCGTGCCGGAGCGCTTCGCCGGCCAGCACACCACCGTTATCGGAGAAATTGGCTTTGGCGTCGGCCTGAATTTCTTCAACACCCTGAACCATTTCCTCGCCCGGCCCGATGCGGCGCGCAAGCGGCTGATTTACATCAGCTGCGAGCTGCACCCGCTGCGGCTGGAGGATTTGCGCCGGCTCCAGGCCGATTGGCCGCTGGCCGACTGGCGGGAGCGCTTCTATGCCTTCTATCCCCACAACCGGGCCGGCTTCCACCTGCTGCCGCTGGCCGATAATGTCCAGCTGCTGCTGCTCTGGGGCGATGTGGCCGCCACCCTGCCGGAGCTGGACGCCACCGTCGATTGCTGGTATCTGGACGGCTTCAATCCGGCCCAGAATCCGGACTGCTTCAGCGCCGCCACCCTGGCCCAGCTCGGCCGGCTGAGCCGCCCCGACACGAAGCTCAGCACCTTCAGCGCCGCCGGGGCCGTGCGCGCCGCCCTGGACGCCAGCGGCTGGCAGTGGGAGAAAATCCCCGGCCACCACAAGCGCCACATGCTGGTGGCCCGGTGGCCCGGTGGCCCCCGCCCCGAGGCCGATTGGCGCGACCGGCCGCCGGCCCTGGCCCGGGGCAGTCGGGTGGCCATCATCGGCGCCGGTCTGGCCGGCCTGTGTACGGCGGCGGCCCTGCGCCGGGACTATGAGCTGACCGTGTTCAGCGACGGCATTCCCGCCAGCGCCGTGCCGGTGGCCGTGCCCTATGTGCAGCTGGACGCCGACCCGACCCCGGCCCGGGCCTACCATCTCAGCGCCTGGCTCTACGCCCAGCGCTACTACCACGACCTGCCCGAGGAAATCTACCGGCCCTATCCGATGATTCACCGCCATTTGCACCCGGGCCAGGAGGAAGCGCTTCGGCGGCTGCTCGGCGGCGACCCGGTGGCGGCCGGGGTTATCCACACGGCCCTGCTGCGGGCGGAGCTGGCCGCCGACCTGCGCGTGCGCGCCGAACGCATCGACCGGCTCGACCGGGACGGCGACGGCTGGCGGCTGGCCGGGGAGCGCTTCGACGCCGTCATCGTCTGCACCGGCTGGCAGACGGATTTGCTCGATCCGGTGCTGGCGGCGACGGTGCGACCGGTGGCCGGCCAGGGCACCATCTTCAGCCTGCCCACGGCCCGCCTCGACCGCATCGAATGTGGCGAAAAAACCCTGATTCCCGTGGTGCCCGGCCTGATTTACAGCGGCGGCAGTTTCCACCCGAACTGTAGCAATACCACCCTGCGCCTCGAGGATGACGGCGCCAACGCCCGGGCCGTGCTGGAGCGCTTCCCCGACGTTTTCTGCCACCGGCACAGCAGCTTTGCCAACGTACGCGGGGCCAGCCGCGACTATCAGCCGCTGGTGGGACCGGTGCCGGCGGTGGCCGCCACGGTGGAGCGCTTCGCCGCCCTGCGCCAGGACGCCCGGGCCCGGCCGGCCGCGTCCCTGCCGCTGCAGCCGGGGCTTTTTATCCAGCTGGGCCTGGGCTCGAAGGCCTACAGCCATGCCCCGCTCAACGGCGCCCTGCTGCAGGCCCTACTGCTGGGCACGCCGCTGCCCCTACCCCGGCGGCTGCTGGCCCAGCTCTATCCCAGTCGCTTTGTGCTGCGTGCCCTGCGCCGCCGCCAGCTTTAGGAGGTGATGACCTTGGAAAAATACCGAGAAGTGCTTTTGGAACGCGACCTGGGGGCGTCCTTGCTGCCCCCGGCCCGTGAGGAGGAACTGGACGCCCTGGCCGCCCGCTGGGGGGTGGAACTGCCGGCCGGTTTCCGGGCCCTCTACCGCGGTTTCAACGGCCAGGACATTGAGGAACTGCCGCTGAACGAACCGCGCTGGCTGACCCTGGCGGAAATCCCGGCCAAACAGGCCGAATGGCGGGCCCTGGTGGAGGAATGCTTCGGCGACTCGTGGCCGACCCTCTACACCGACGAGGCCGTCCAGCCGCTGCCCTACTGCCCGGGCTGGCTGCCGTTCATGGAGGACGAGGACGGGTCCCTCTACTGCCTCGACTTTGCCCCCACCGCCGCCGGCCGGCCCGGCCAGGTGATTTTCGTCGGCCTCGACCGGGAGCCGCAGAACTTCGATTTGCTGCTGGAGGCCCCGGACTTCGACCACTGGCTGGCCGATTTGACCGCCGCCTATCTCCAGGACGATTTCCACCCCTTCCCCAGTCTGGCCGACTACTTCCAGCGCCAGCAGGCGGCGCCGCTGAATCCTCCGGCCACGGCGGCGGCCCTGGCGACGGTGGAGAAGCGCTTCGGCGTGCGCCTGCCGGCGGCCCTGGTCTATCTCTACGGCCTCTTCGACGGCTACGGCGCCGATTTCCTCGGCGGCCGCTGGCTGCCGCTGGCCCAGATGGCCCCGGTGCAACGGCGCTGGCAGGAAAAACTGGAGGCCCGCCACGGCCTCGGCCCCCGGCCCGACGGCGACAGCCGCGCCCAGCCCTGCTGGTTCCACTCGCTGTGGCTGCCGCTCTACGAACGGCCCGGGGCGCTGCTGTGCATGGACTTTGCCCCGGCCGCCGATGGCACCCTGGGCCAGCTACTCAGCCTGCACGCCGACGGCGACCGGCTGGAGTGGGAGGACGAACGGCTGGAAACCTATCTGGAGGGCCTGCTGGCCACGGACAGCGAGCCGCTGGCCGACCCGCCGGCCTAGGCCAGGGCCGGGCGCCGCGCCCACGGCCGCCATGCTGCTGGCCTGGCTTCTGCAAGTTCTGTTTTTCGAGAAACCACAAAAATATGAAGGAGAAAAATATGAAGAAAAGCCCAATTTTCCGCCCCGTTCACCGAGGAGGTGCCTGATGTGGGATTTCCTCTGGGATTGGCTTAATCCCTTTGTGCGCCGGGTGCTGGGGGAGAATTACCCCTGGCTGGGTCGCCTGCTCGGCTGGGGTCTGGCCCTGTTGTGTTTGTTCTGGGGCCTGCGCGCCTGTCTGGGCGGGGGGCAGTGATGGGAAAAAGTTTTCTGGAACGGCTCTTTGCGCCACTGGTGGGGGGGCTCGGGGCAATCGCCCGGTTCGGCGGGGACAACGCTAGCCGGGCCACGGCGCCAGCACCCTTCGGCGGCTGGGGCGACGCCAGCCGGGCCACGGTGGTGGGTCTGGGCCTGCTGCTGCGGCTCGAGGGGCGGGC
>CAUSKK010000003.1:0-155739 GCA_963532425.1 uncultured Cardiobacteriaceae bacterium | reverse complement strand
GGACACTATCAGGATTTTATTTTTAGCCCCAGTAGCAATACTGGGGCTTTCTTTTTAATCTAAGGAGTTAATCATGATTAAATTGCTTGAAGACGAAGCTGAAATCCTAGCAGCCCAGCGAAAATTCAGTGAGGCATTGCTCAAGATTTCCTTCAGTCAAACCATCTTTGGTATTGTTAATTGCCTGGGTGGCAAATTCCAGGAAGACCTGCACTATTCCGAAGAATTTAATCTCTGGTATCTCTATAAAAATCTGGACGGGAAAAAACACTGGAACGCCCTTGGCGAAGGTCGTCCTAATGGCAGCAAGGGCCTGCGTATTAATAGCGAAATTAATATTCCCGCCCAGGGTATCAATCGTGCCATGGCCGGTGCTTTCGGTCGGGATGATGGCAACGGTAAAATCTACCTGCTGCACCGGGGTAAAATTCGTGGCGGGAAAGAACTCTTTTTCAAACATTTTACCGGCACCGTCCTGAATGCAATGGATGGCAACAAAAGCGATAGCTTTGCTCTCATTGCTGAGCTGGACAGCCCCCAGATTTCTCAGCAGCTGGCGGACTTTGTCGCCCAGGTCATTAGAATCAAAGAACAAAAATAATCTTCTCTCCTCTGGCAAAATTCTTGACAATGCACCCGACAAAATTCTTCCCATAAAAAAAGCGCCTCTTCCGAAGCGCTTCTTTTTTTTTGGCCGAGGGCAGATTATGGAGCCCGATCGAGACCAAATTTATCGTGCAATACCCGCACGGCCAATTCCAAATATTTCTCGTCGATGCCCACGGAAATTTTAATTTCCGACGTGCTGATAATCCGAATGTTGATGCCCTCCTGGGCCAGCGCCTCAAACATTTTGCTTGCCACCGAAGCATGGGAACGCATACCCACCCCCACAATGGAAACCTTCGCCATGTTAGAGCCGCTGATTTGCACCGGCCCGCCGTCGGGGAATTGTTTTTTCAGAATTTCCATCGTCTGTTCAAAGTCCGGACGCGGCACGGTGAAGGTGAAATCGGTTTTACCGTCGGCACCGATGTTCTGAATAATCATATCCACATTAATATTTGCCTCGCCCACCGGCGCCAGAATTTGATAGGCGATGCCCGGCTGGTCGGGGACGTCCACCACATTAATTTGAGCCTCATCGCGGCTGAAGGCGATGCCGGTAACAATTGCAGATTCCATGGGATTTTCCTCTTCTAGACTGATTAGGGTGCCCTCGCCCTCCTGTTCCTCAAAGGAGGAGAGAACGCGCAGGGGAACTTTATATTTGCCGGCGAACTCGACGGAACGAATCTGCAGCACCTTGGAACCGAGACTGGCCATTTCCAGCATTTCTTCAAAGGTGATGCGGTCAAGTTTGCGGGCCTTGGGTTCGATGCGGGGGTCGGTGGTATAGACGCCGTCCACATCGGTGTAAATCTGGCACTCATCGGCCTTGAGGGCGGCGGCCAGGGCTACGGCGGTGGTATCGGAGCCGCCCCGGCCCAGGGTGGTGATATTGCCCTCGTCGTCGGCCCCCTGGAAGCCCGCTACTACCACCACTTTGCCGAGGCGAAGCGCTTCCCGGATTTTGTCGTCGTCGATGGCCTTGATGCGGGCCTTGGTGTGGGCGCTGTCGGTGAGGATTTTCACCTGGGCACCGGTCATGGACTGGGCCGGCTGGCCGCGTTTTTCCAGGGCGATGGCAAGCAGGCCGATGGAAACCTGTTCGCCGGTGCTCATGATAACGTCCATTTCACGAGGGCTCGGCCGGGGGGTGATGGCCTGGGCCAGCTGAATCAGACGGTTGGTTTCGCCACTCATGGCCGAGACGGTAACCACCACCTCGTGGCCGGCCTGGCGGGTGCGAATAATCCGCTCGGCCACCTTCTCGATGCGTTCGATGGAACCCATGGAGGTGCCGCCATATTTTTGTACGATTAGTGCCATACCATTCCTGTTAGCGTTGAATAAGAAAGCCGGTCATCATAGCAAAACTCCCTTCCGGCCGCCCGCCACCCCTTTCCCGGCCCCAATAAAACCGAAGCGCTTCCCTTGGCCAGAGCACTAAGGTTGGCTCCGTAAGAATCCGGGGGCAGGGGCGAAGCGCTTCGTTCTGATCCCCCGGCCGGAAGCGCTTCAATCTCTAGACCTTTTCCCAAGACCGAAGCGCTCCCCCTTTGGAATTCTGGCAATCACCATTCTCCGGCGGTTTTCCAAACCGAAGCGCTTCGTTCCTGGCTAAATTCCCAGCGGGAAGCGCTTCCTCTCTTTTAAACCCAACCGAAGACTTTATTTAGAGGAAGCGCTTCAATCTCTAAACCTTTTCCCAAGACCGAAGCGCTCCCCTTTTGGAATTCTGGCAATCACCATTTTTCAGAGACCGACCGGGTTGCCGGCCCCCGGTGAAGCGCTTCCCCAAACCGAAGCGCTTCATTAATTAAAGACCGAAGCGTTTCCCGCTGAAAAAGCTCGTTTTAACTGCCGCAACGGCTTTGTTTGACTGCCCAAGGGGAAGCGCTTCAATCTCTAATCCCTTTTCCAAGACTGAAGCGCTTCTTTTCTTTCAACTCAAACGAAGCGCTCCCTCTTGGGTCGAGGACTTACCAGCCTTCAAGGCCGAAGCGCTTCCTTTCTTTCAGTCCAAACGAAGCGCTCAAAATAAAAAAGCCGGCCGTAGCCGACTTAAAAGACTGAAGCGCTTCCGCTGAAGCTACTTCGGCAACTCCACCCGATTAATCTCATCCACCCAGAAGCGGCCGTCCAGGCCCTGCACGTAGAATTTACTAATTAAATCAAAGACGTTGTCGGAGAAGCCGCCGATGTTCAGCACGTCCACATCGGTTTTGGCCTGGACGCTGGCATAGGGCTGAATGTCGATGCAGACCAGCTTCGCCCGGGGGCAGCGTTCCTTCAGCCGGCGCCATTGGTATTGCAGGCTGGTTTCGCCGTGGCGGCCCAGGTCGGCCCAGGACTCGTTGTCGGAAATCATGATGATTAAATCGACCTCGGCCCGCTCCTGATTCAGCCTTTTCAGCGGCGCACTGCAGGCGGTGCCGCCGCCGTTGATGCGGGCCAGGTTCTGGGCATTGACCATCACCCGCTGGCGGGCATCGAGCTTGACCGACCGCACCTGGGTATCGAAGGGCAGCACCTGGGCATGGCGGTTGTGGCGCAGAATGGCCGCCGTCATCAGCCCGGCCACGTCGATGCAGCGGGTGGCGCTGGTGGCCCCCCGGCGGTAGCCGGTTACGGAACTTTGCATCGAGCCGGACACGTCCGGGCAGAGATAAACCCGGCCGCGTAGCGCGGGCACGTTGGCCACGGCCATTTCCATGGCCTCCTCCAGGGCGTTGCCGATGGGCGCCGGCAGGGCGCCGGTGGCCTGGGCGGTGGTGAGCAGCTGGTAGGGGAAGACCCGAGCCCGGGCGATGGCCTCGGCGTCGCTGAGTTTGTCGGCGACGAACTGCACCATGTTTTTATCCTGCAGTACCCCGTGCCGTTCCAGCGTGTTCAGATTCTGGCGCAGCTGCTGCCAGCTGCTCTGGCGGGCGATGGCACTCCAGGCGTCCTTATCCAGCTCCAGGGCGGTGAGCATCTGGAAGGGCACGGCCGGAATTTCGCCGCCCACCTTTTTATAGCGCTCAAAATCCCGGGTTATGGGGGGAAGCGCTTCGGCGTCGTAGTCCTTGCCGAGCAGCCAGCCGAACCAGGCCTCACGCCATTTTTCCGTGGGCCGGGGGTGAACCATTTTCACCAGGTCGGCCAGCGAAGGCCGGGTGCCGATGCTGGCGTTGAGCAGTTGCTTTTCGCTGGCGGTCAACAGCCACCGTTGCAGCAGTTGCTTCGGTTTACTGCCGAAGGATTTGCGCCCGGTGCTGCCGCTGCGAATGATTTGGGCGAAATTGCGCAGCATCTTGCCGTTGTCGCAAATCAACGGAAACACCCGGGCGAATAGGGCCACATCGCGATTGGCCAGCACCGCCAGCAGCAGGGCCGGCAGGTCTTTCAAATAGTTCTGCTGACGTGAATAGACGGCCGTGCGGGCGATGAACTCCGCGTCGAGCTCGGCGCACAGCTGCAGGGCCTGCTCCAGCTGGGCTTCGGCATCGGCGTAGAAGGTGTTATTCAGACAGCCGGTGGCGGTGAGCAGGGCCAGCCGTTCGGCGGCACTGGGCAGATAGGCCCGGCCGCCGGCCTCGTTGCGCACGGCCTTGGGCTGTAGTTTTTCCTTGATGGATTGGAACAAATTTCTATTGGCCATAAGCATTTCCTCCACGGAAAAAAAGGGCGGGGCGGGCCGCTGGCGCGGAGCCGGTGTTCATCAACGAACTACCTCCGGCGGGACTGTAGGCCAACGGGCATGCGACCGCAGTCGCCAAGTTCCCGACCCCAGAAAGGAAGCGCTTCGGGCCGGAAGCGCTCCCGAGGGAAAGGGTGGGGTAACAAGTAAAGACAGGCCTCCCCGGGCGGTGCCCGTGCGACGCGCAAGTCGCTGGGAAGGGTTTGGCTGTAGGCCTGCCGGCATTTACCCCATTGAGTTAATGGGTGGGGAGCGCCGCCGGCGTCCCCGGGAATAGGGCGGGGTAACAAGGAGAGACGAGACACTTACGGAGTCTTACCGTTAGACTACCGCGCCCGGTGGGGCGTTGGCGGGATTCGAACCCGCATTTTCCGAAATCTCTGTAATCTCGTCGGCATTTACCCCATTGAGTTAATGGGTGGGGAGCGCCGCCGGCGTCCCCGGAATAGGGCGGGATGACAAGGGGTAGGAAGATGCTCCTCTGTCCGGGGACAGAGGCCGGATTCGAACCGACAAGACACCAATGTAATCTTCCTGGCATTCATCCCATTTAAATCAGCTAATACTGGCGTATTAGCTCATTTAAATGGTCTGGGCTTCGCGTTCATCCCATTTACTTCGTAAATGGTCTGCGCTTCGCCTCATTCCATTTAAACCAGCCAGTGCCCATGCACCAGCCAGAAAAAAGGGCGGGGTAACAAGGAGAGACGAGACTTCTACGGCGTCTTACCGTTAGACGACTGCACCTCTGTAGTACAGGCGGGATTCGAACCCGCATTTCCGGCCCCCAAAGCTCTGTAGTCCCGTCGGCATTTACCCCATGGGGCGGTGGCCCCCGGCGACAAGGGGAATCAGGACGGATTCCTACTGCTCTACCCGCTGAGCTACGGAGTCCGAGGACCCCGGCAGGATTCGAACCTGCGACCCATAGATTAGCTGTAGTCCTGATGGCATTCGCCGGGCGGTTATCACCGCGTCCCGGCGCAAACCCCCGGGCCGACAAAATCGGCAGGATGTTTTCGTGGCTCTACCACTGAGCTACGGCGCCACTGTATCGGCGCCGACGGGACTCGAACCCGCGACCGACGGCTTAGAAGGCTGTAATCCTGCCAGCATTCGGCCGACGGGCGCCAAGTTCTGGCTGAGATACGTTCCTTGTGCTGTAATCTCCGCCGCATGCGCCCGCCGTTGGTTTGCGCTGGACACTCTCCCTAGTGCCCGTTCCGTGCCAGCGCCAAACTAATTTGCTAATTCACTGAAAAATCGTGTTATTTTCCCCAAATTCCGCCGTCGGGCCGGCCGCTACTTTCGGTAAAAACGAGAAAAGATTATCCTAAAATAGATTTTTATCTCGTCTCGGAGGGCGTGTATGAATAAAGACAAAGTGGTCATTTCCTTGTTCATCCCATTGACGGCGTCAATGGTCTGCGCTTCGCGTGGCACCCAGCTCGACAGCGGCTTCGGTCGCGGCCGCTGGGAGAAGTGGCGGCCCGAGTCGCGTCCCGGCCGCCACCCCCACTAGCAGAGAAAAAATATGAATAAAGACAAGGTGGTTATCTCCTTCCTCGGCACCCAGCTCGACAGCGGCTTCGGACGCGGCCGCTGGGAGAAGTGGCGGCCCGAGTCGCGTCCCGGCCGCCACCCCCACTAGCAGAGAAAAAATATGAATAAAGACAAAGTGGTCATTTCCTTCCTCGGCACCCAGCTCGATAGCGGCTTCGGGCGCGGCCGCTGGGAGAAGTGGCGGCCCAACATTTCCATTCACCAGCAGGACGATTTCCCCGTGGCCCGGGTGGAACTGTTCTACGACGAGAAATTCAGCGACCTGGCCAACCTTATCCAGCGCGACATCGAAACCATCAGCCGCGACCGCCAGGTCAATCTGGTGCCGATGAACCTGGCCAATCCCTGGGATTTTGCCGAGGTCTACGAAAAACTCTTCGTCTGGTCAAGCACCTATCCCTTCAATCTCGAGCGCGAGGACTACTACACCCACATCACCACCGGCACCCACGTGGCGCAAATTTGCCTGTTTCTGCTGGTGCAGGCCCGACAGATTCCGTCGCTGCTGCTACAGACGGCGCCGCCACCGAAGCCCCGCTCCCAGTGGACGGCCGCCGATGTGGGCGTCTACGAGCTCATCGATTTGGATTTGGCCCGCTATGACGTCCTCGCCAAGCGCCTGGCCGACGTGCGCAACGACGCCCTCAGCTATCTGAAGAGCGGCATTGCCACCCGCAACCCGGTGTTCAACGCCATGATTGCCGAGATTGAGCAGGTGGCTTTGAACTCGCCGGCGCCCATACTGCTGAGCGGGGCCACCGGCGCGGGCAAGTCCATGCTGGCCCGGCGCATCTACGAGCTGAAAAAGGCCCGCCACCGGCTGCGCGGCCGCTTCGTCGATGTGAACTGTGCCACCCTGCGCGGCGACGGCGCGGCCTCGGCCCTCTTCGGCCACAAGCGCGGCGCCTTCACCGGGGCCGTGGAAAAGCGCGACGGCCATTTGAAGAGTGCCGATGGCGGCCTGCTCTTCCTCGATGAAATCGGCGAACTGGGCCTGGACGAGCAGGCCATGCTGCTGAAGGCCCTGGAGGAGAAGCGCTTCTACCCGGTGGGCAGCGACCGCGAGGAGGAGAGCGATTTTCAGCTGATTGCTGGCACCAATCGCGATTTGCGCGCCGAGGTGCGGGCCGGCCGCTTCCGCGAGGATTTGTTCGCGCGCATCAATATTTGGACCTACACCCTGCCGGCCCTGGCCGAGCGCCGCGAGGACATCGAACCGAATCTGCAACACCAGCTGGCCCTGCTGTCCCAGGAGCTGGGCCGGACGACCCGTTTTAATAAAGAAGCCGAAGCGCTCTATCTGAAATTTGCCCTGGCCCCAGAAGCGCTCTGGCGCGGCAATTTTCGCGACCTGTCGGCCAGCATGATGCGCCTGGCGACGCTGGCGCCCCAGGGCCGTATCCAGACCGAACAGGTGCGGGCGGAAATCGAGCGGCTGCGCTGGCTCTGGCGCAACGACGCGGACGATAGCCCCGAACGCCGTGCTTCGCCCCTGCTGCCGGCGGAGCTGGATTTGTTCGAGCGCCTGCAGCTGGAGGCGGTGCTCCAGGTTTGCGGCCAACATAAAACCCTGGCGGCGGCCGGCCGGGCCCTATTCAACGTCTCCCGCCACGAAAGCAGCAACGACGGCGACCGCCTGCGCAAATATCTATTGAAATACGGCATCCGCTGGGCGGACATTCACCCGGACTAGCTCCGTTTCCCCCGGAAGCGCTTCCCCCGGGCCGGGGTCGTCCAAAGGGGAAGCGCTTCATTTTTTAGGGTCTTCCGGGAGCGAAGCGCTTCCGGTCGAAAAGGCCGTTGCCAACGAAGCGCTTCGTTCGGACTGCTGGGCATAAAAGGAGCGCTTCATTTTTACGGTCTGGGCCGCCGGCTTGTATTCCGCTACCTTTTTCGCCATAAACGGCTTTTCTTAACTCTATGGAGATTCCCATGACCCCAAAATTTTTTCCCGCCCTCCTGACCCTGGCCCTGCTGGCCGGCCCCGCCGGCGCCGCCCCCGCTGGGGGAAGCGCTTCGACCCCGCCGTCGGCTTCGCCGAGTGCCGCTGGGGGAAGCGCTTCCAGTTCAGAGGCGACGGAGGCCCTGCTGGCCAAAGGCTATGAGGCCTACTTCGATAATAAGGATTACACCAAAGCCCGCGAAATCTGGGAACCACTGGCCGAAGCCGGCAATGCCGAGGCCCAATTCAATCTGGGCGCTCTCTATAAAAACGGCCGGGGTGTGGCTCGGGATTACAGCAAGGCCCGAAAATGGTGGGAAAAGGCCGCCGCCGCTGGCGATGTCAAAGCCCAAAATAATCTGGGCTCGCTCTATGAGAATGGGCTCGGCGTTGAACAGGACTATGCCAAGGCGCGGGAATTCTACGAAAAAGCCGCCACTGCCGGCCATGCCGCCGCCCAAAATAATCTAGCCGCTCTCTATGCCGAAGGGCGTGGGGTCAAGCAGGACTATGCCAAGGCCTGGGAATGGTGGGAAAAGGCCGCCGCCGCTGGCGATGCCAAGGTCCAATTCAATCTGGGCGTTCTCTATGAAAACGGCCAGGGCGTGCCTCGGGACTATGTTAAGGCGCGGGAATGGTGGGAAAAGGCTGCTGCCGCCGGCCACGTCGAGGCCCAAACGAATCTGGGGGTGCTCTATGGGAGTGGGCTCGGGGTTGAACGGGACGAGGCCCAGGCGCGGGCGTGGTGGGAAAAGGCCGCCGCCGCTGGCGATGCCAAAGCCCAATACGGTCTGGGCCTTCTCTATAAAAACGGCCGGGGTGGCCCCCAGGATTTGGCCGAGGCCCGGCGCTGGTTGGAGAAGGCCGCCGCCCAGGGCAATAAGGACGCCCAACGGGCGCTGCAACAGCTGGACAACCGGCGCTAATCCCCGGGAACGAAGCGCTTCGTTCTGACGGAAAAGAAGGAAGGCTTCCAGCTGACGGATTAGAACGAAGCGCTTCCCTCTGGCCAGAGGTCGAAGCGCTTCCCCCCTTTTGCATCCGCCGAAGCGCTTCGCCCTATCCTGGCCGCCCTTTCTCGGAGAAAACGCCATGAACCCCCTTAAAAAATTTCTGTCCCGCTGCCGCCGGCCGAAGCCCCGGCCCGAGCCACTCCCAGCCGGCCCGCCGCCCGCCCCGCCGCCGCCCAGCCCGTCCGCTCCGCTGCCGCTGGCTCTGGATTTTGATTTCCATGACCGCCACCGGGAAATCCGGGTCATGGAAGGGGCATCGGCTGTGGACTGGTTCGCCGAGCCCGAGCCCGGCGCCACGCTCTTTTTCATCGGCGAACTCTGTCTGGTCGAAACGGACGACGCCGGGCCCAACTGGGCGGCCGCCGCCTACAGCTGGGAACTGGCTGCCGAGGAGGGCAGTCCGCACGCGCGCCTCAATCTGGGCCTGCTGGCCCTGTGGGGCTGGGGCATCGACCGGGACGAAGCCCGGGCCATCGCCCTCTGGCAGCAGTCCGCCGCCGCCGGCGACCCGCGCGCCGCCTTTAATCTGGGCCTGGCCGCCGAGCTGGGTTGGGCCGGGCCGGTGGACTACGGCCGCGCCCGCCACCACTACGAACAGGCCCCCAACCATGCCGACGCCCTCGCCAATCTGGGCGCCCTGCTGGCCGAGGGCCGGGGCGGTGCCGTCGCTGAGGCCCGGGCCCGGGACTGCTGGCAGCGGGCCGCCGCCCAAGGTCAGGCGCTGGCGGCCTTGAAACTGGCCGAGGAGCACCGCGCCCGGGCCGAGGCCGAGGCTCCCCTGCCCGACCCCTTCGAGAACCTGCGGGTCTACCGCGCCCCGGCGCCGCGTCCCCCCGAGGCCGCCGCCCACTACCGCCGCGCCTACCACTACTACCAAATCGCCGGCCCACTGGCGGTGGCCCGGCTGGCCCGGGCCCGGCTACAGGCCAGCGGCATTGGGGGCTTCCCCGATGGCCATATGGCCCTTCACGACTGGGAGGAGGCCGCCGCCGCCGATGACAGCGACCCCCAGGTCCAGTGGGGCCGCCGCCACCCGCCGCCGTCGGGCCCCCCGGTCGAGAACGTCCCCGCCGCCTACGAGGCCGCCCGGCAATACTATGAAGCCCGGGCCCGCCGGGCGGTGGTCGAGGCCCAATATGAGCTGGCCAGCCTCTATGCCCGGGGCATTTACGTCGAGCCGGACTGGCGTCGGGCCCGGGCCTGGTTTGAACGCTCGGCCCGGGCGGGCTGGCCCGCCGCCCAATATGAGCTGGCCCGCTGCTGTGCGGCCGGCCTCGGCGGCCCCCGGGATTTGGCCCGGGCCCAGCTTTACTATGGGAAGGCCGCCGGCCATAACTAAATCTTCAGTTCAGGAGAAGCCATATTTGAACAACTACTCAATATTTTCCGCCGCTCGGTCGAAGCGCTTCCCCCGGCCGAGGCCGAGACGCTCTTCCAACGGGGCGCCGCCCATTTCAAGGCCGGGGACTATTCCCACGCCCGGGACTGCTGGCAGCGGGCCGCCGAACGGGGCCACGTCGGGGCCCGGTTCAATCTCGGCCTGCTCTATGAAAACGGCGACGGGGTGCCGAAGGACGACGACCGGGCCCGGGACTACTGGCAGCGCGGCGCCGCCCTCGGCCACCGACCCTGCCAGTGGCGGCTGCCTCACTAAACTTTTATCCAAGGAAAATCCATGCTTGAACGACTCATCAATCTTTTTCGCCGGCCGAACGAGGATACGGCCAAGGCCCTGTTCCAACGGGGCGCCGCCTATTTTAAAGACGGCAACTACCGCCGGGCCCGGGACTTCTGGGAACAGGCGGCCGAGCGGGGCACTGGCGAGGCGCGCCACCAGGCCCTCAATTTTCTTGCTCTTCTCCATCGGGAGGGGCTGGGCGGGCCCCGGAATTTAGAACGCGCCCGGGACTGCTGGCAGCGGGCCGCCGAAGCCGGCAACGCCGCCGCCCACTTCAATCTTGGTCGGCTCTATTTCAATGGCCAGGGGGTGGAAGAGGACAAGGTTCGGGCCCGTCAGTACTGGGAGCGGGCCGCCGAGGCTGGCCATGACGAAGCGCTGTTCTGTCTGGGCTGGCTCTATCAATCCGGCGATGGGGTGGCCCCGGATTTGGACCGCGCCCGGGACTGCTGGGAGCGGGCCGCCGAGGCTGGCAATGATGAAGCCCGGTGCAGTCTCGGCCGGCTCTATGCCAACGGCAAAGGGGTTAAAACCGACTTCGCCCGGGCCCGCCAGTACTGGGAGCAGGCCGCTGCCCATGGCCACGTCGAGGCGCTGAACCTGCTCGCCGATGTCCACGCCCAGGGCCTGGGCAGCCCCCGGGACCTGGCCCGGGCGCGGGAGTACTGGGAGCAGGCCGCCGCCGCCGGCAATGGCGATGCCCTCTTCAATCTCGGCCTGCTCTACCACGACGGCGACGGTGTCGCGGTCGATTGGGACCGGGCCCGGGACTACTGGGAGCAGGCGGCCGCCGCCGGCCGGGTGGAGGCCCTGCTCAATCTCGGTCAGTTGGCCAGCCGGGGGCCCCGGCCCGATTGGGAGCGGGTCCGCCAGTACTATGAGCAGGCCGCCGCCTTTGGCAATGACCGGGGCGAGGCGCTGAACCAGCTTGCCGCTCTCCACGCCCTGGGCCGGGGCGGGCCGGTGGACATGGCCCAGGCTCGGGACTGCTGGGAACAGGCCGCCGCCCTCGGCAATGGCGATGCCCTCTTCAATCTCGGCCTGCTCTATGAAAACGGCGACGGTGTCGTGGTCGATTGGGACCGGGCCCGGGACTACTGGGAGCGCGGCGCCGCCCTCGGCCACGAGCCCTGTCAAGAGCGCTTGAAGCACTAATTTATTCCGGGAAAATCCATGTTTGAACG
The DNA here is from genome assembly GCA_963532425.1 of uncultured Cardiobacteriaceae bacterium. Taxonomy (GTDB): domain Bacteria; phylum Pseudomonadota; class Gammaproteobacteria; order Cardiobacteriales; family Cardiobacteriaceae; genus CAUSKK01. The sequence goes on along the minus strand of CAUSKK010000003.1, from coordinate 144,074 downwards.
ACTCATCAATCTTTTCCGCCGGCCGTCGGCCCATTTCCAGCGGGGCCAGCGCTATGAAAACGGCGACGGCGTGGCCCAGGACTACGCCCGCGCCCGGGCCTGCTATGAGGCCGCCGGCGCCTATCCCGAGGCCCTCGTGGCCCTAGGGCGGCTCTATTACTACGGCCGGGGGGGAGCCCAGGACGACGGCCGCGCCCGGGACTGCTGGGAACGGGCCGCCGCTGCCGGCAACGGGGAGGCCCTCTTCCGGCTCGGCCAGCTCTATGCCGAGGCCGCCGGGGTCAAACAGGACTGGGCCCGGGCGCGGGACTACTGGGAGCAGGCCGCCGCCAATGGCCACGGCGAGGCGCTGTTCAATCTCGGCCTGCTCTATGTGGCAGGTCAGGGGGTGGAAGTGGACGGGAAACGGGCCTGGGAGTACTGGCAGTGGGCCGCCGAGGCCGGCAGTGGCGAGGCTCTCTACCATCTTGGCGAGTGGGCCGCCCAGGGCCCCCAGCCCGACTGGGCCCGGGCCCGGGACTTCTGGCAGCGGGCCGCCGAGCGGGGCCACCGCGACGCCCTGGTTCAGCTCGGTGCTCTCTACGCCCAGGGCCTGGGCGGGCCCCGGGATTGGGAGCGCGCCCGCCACTGCTATGAACAGGCCGCTGCCGCCGGCAGTGGTGAGGCCCTCTTCTATCTGGGCCTGCTCTATGAAAACGGCAAGGGGGTGCCGAAGGACGACGACCGCGCCCAGGACTACTACCGGCGCGGCGCCGCCCTCGGCCACGCCGGCGCCAGGGCCCGGGTCAAAGAGCCCTGGCGCGAGGGTGCGGTGGATATGGATTTGGCCCGGGCCCGTAGCCAACCCCGCCCCTAGGAACGGCGGGGCCGGCGCTTCTATCCTGGTTTCTTTTTTACTAGGGAATTCCAATGTTTGAAAATTTTCTCCGGGCCCGGGCCGACCAGCACGAGAACGCCGAGACGCTGTTCCAGCGGGTGCTGGCCCGGGGCACCGAAACGACGCCCGATGATGACGCCGCCCGCGCCCGGCTGGAACGGGCCGCCGCCGCCGGCGATGGCCATGCCCTCTTCAATCTCGGCCAGCTTTATGAATAGGGCGTCGGCGGCTGGAATCCCGAATCGGGCCGCCGGCCCGTGCTGTCCAGATGGCGCCGGGCCTTTTATCATGGTTTCTTTTTAATCGAGGAATTCCCGATGTTTAAAAAGTTTTTCTCTTTTTTCCGCCGCCCGGCCCCGCCCACCGCCGAGTCGGTGGCCGAGGAGTGGTTCCAGCGCGGCCTGGCCTTTCTCCGGGGCGACGGCGCCGAACTGGACTATGGCCGCGCCCGCCAGTGCTGGCAGCGGGCCGCCGAGGCCGGCCACGGCGAAGCGCTGGTTCAGCTGGGGCTGCTCTATCACAACGGCACCGGCGTCTGGAGCGACCCGGAACGGGCCCGGGACTACTGGCAACGGGGCGCTGCCCTCGGCCACGCAGGTTGCCGGGACCTGCTGCGCCGCTTTTCCCGAGAGGAATCCCCATGCTGAAAAAACTCCTGAATTTCTTCCAACGCTGGCGGCGACCGGCCGCCGAGCTTGAACCGCCGCCGGCCCCGCCGGTGCTGTCCCGGCAGGCCCGGGCCGAGGCCGGCGACCCGGTGGCCCTCTATGAACTCGGCGAACATCATTTGCAGGCCGGGGAATTTGACCGCGCCCGGGAGCTGTGGGAACGGGCCGCCGCCGCCGGCAGTGGCGAGGCCCTGTTCCAGCTCGGTCTGCTCTACCAGCACGGCCGGGGGGTGGAAAAGGACGGGGCCCGGGCCCGCTCCTACTATGAACAGGCCGCCGCCGCCGGTGAGGTGGAGGCCCAGTTCAGCCTCGGCCTGCTTGCCGGCGAGGGCAGCCAGCCGGACTGGGCCCGGGCGCGCTACTGGTACGAACAGGCCGCCGAGGCCGGCCACGGCGAGGCCCAATACAATCTGGCCTGGCTCTACTATCGTGGCATCACCGGCGAGGCCGACTATGGCCGCGCCCGCCACTGGTACGAAAAAGCCGCCGCCGGCGGCCACAGCGGCGCCCAATTTAATCTGGGCGTGTTCTGCTATGCCGGCATCGGCGGGCCCACCGACTACGAGCGCGCCCGCCGGTGCTGGGAACAGGCCGCCGCGGCCGGCAACGCCGAGGCCCGTTTCAATCTCGGCAAACTCTACGAGGAGGGCCGGGGCCAGGCGCCGGATTTCGCCCGGGCGCTGGCCTGCTACGAGGCGGCGGCGGCGGCCGGCGAGGTCAAGGCCCAGTACAATCTGGCCCTGCTCTATGAACAGGGCCGGGGCGTGGAACAGGATTTCGGCCGGGCCCGCTCCTACTATGAGCAGGCCGCCCTGAGTGGCGACGGCGGCGCGGCGGCGGCCCTGGGTCGGCTCTATGAGCAGGGGCTGGGGGTGGCGGCCGATGCCCAGCGTGCCCTGAACTACTACGAGGCGGCGGCCGAGGCCGGCGATGGCGGCGCCCAGTTCAATCTGGGCATGCTCTACTACTCCGGCAGCGCCGGCCGGCAGAACTGGCCCCGGGCCCGGCACTGGTGGGAGCGGGCCGCCGAGCAGGGTTTGACGGAGGCCCAATTCTGCCTGGCGGTGCTCTATGAGCACGGCCGGGGCGGGGCGGTGGATTTGGCCCGGGCCCGCCACTGGTACGAGCGCGCCGCCCATGCCGGCCACGGCGACGCCCAGTGCAATCTGGGCCGGCTCTGTGAGCTCGGCGAGGGCGGGGCCCAGGACTGGAAACAGGCCCGCCACTGGTATGAAAAGGCCGCCAGCGCCGGCCATGTCCTGGCCGCCCTCAATCTCGGCCGGCTCTACGAACAGGGCCGGGGCGTGGAACAGGATTTTGGCCGGGCCCGGGTCTGGTACGAGAAGGCCGCCGGCGCCGGCAACGAGCAAGCCCAGGCCGCCCTGCAACGGCTGGGCTAGTGCTGCTGTTCTGTCGTTCCGTGGGCCGGTTCGACCGGGTGAGTTTCTTCCCCCACCGTCCGGCCGGGCCTCCGGGGAGATTTTCCCCTCCGGCCGTCCCGGCCCCCGGGTAGATTCACCCCCCCCGCCGGGCCGGGGCCTTAAATCAGGCCCGGACCTAGGCCCCCAACCCGAGAAGCGCTTCCCCCGAAGCGCTTTTTTTATGGGGAGCGCTTCGACCTAGAAAAAAGCCCACTAACGAAGCGCTTCGCTCTTGGCAATCCCCAAATAGGGAAGCGCTTCGGCTGGGAATTCGTCGCCGGCCCTTGGCTGCCCTAGCCGAAGCGCTTCGCCGTCCCGCTCGGTTCAGAAGAAAGTGCTTCGGTCTGGAGAAGTGCTCGGCTTGGCTGGGAATCGGTCCCTGCCCAAAGGGGGAGCGCTTCATTTTTTAGAAGGCGGTCGGGTCGGGAAATCAGTTAGGAGGGAAAGCGCTTCGTTCTGGGGAGGCGCTCGGCTCTAGCTGGCAATCTAGCCCGAACCGAAGGGGGGAGCGATTCGCTCTGGAAAAACCCTTTCCGGCTGAGAAGCTGCCGATGTCCCGAAAGGAAGCGCTTCATTTTGGGAAGCCGGCCCCAGCCCGGAGGGGAAGCGCTTCAACCTTGGAGCTGCTGGAGGGAAGCGCTTCGGTTTTTGCTGGAAATCGGCCCCAGCCCTAAAAGAAAGCGCTTCAATCTAGAGAAGCGCTCAGCTCCGCCGGGAATCTAGCTCGGGCCGACGGGGGAGCGCTTCAATTCTGAAAGCCACCGGGGGAAGCGCTTCCCATTGGGTTGCCAGCCCGAAGCGCTTCGGCTGGGTCGGGGCTTTGAATCCATTTTTCCAGCCTAAAAGGGGGAGCGCTTCGTTCTTAGCAATCCTTAAATAAGGAAGCGCTTCCAGCTGAAAAGGTCGGGCTTAATGAAGCGCTTCGGCCGGGCCGGGAAATCAGTTAGGGGAGGAAGCACTTCGGAGAATGGCGCTAGGAAATAGGGGCTTATGGCTAAGGAAGGGGAGCGCTTCCCCTCGGAAAGCAGCGAAAGGGGGGAAGCGCTTCATTTTTGGGAACGGCAGCCAAGAAAGGAGAAGATAAGCAGCGGTGGCTTGGGGTGATTTTATGGGAGGACTGGGGAAGCGCTTCGGATAACTAGGCCGACCGCCCGAAGCGCTTCGGTTTTGCTGGAAATCGGCCCCGGCCCAGAGAGGAAGCGCTTTGGTCTGGAGAAGGCTGTTCTGAACGAAGCGCTTCGGTCTGGAGAAGGGCTCAGTTCTGGCGGGAACTCTACACCGCTCCGAGAAGGGGAGCGCTTCGGTTGGGCCATGGTTTTGAAATCACCAACAGGGGAGCGCTTCAGTTCGGAGAACGGCAAAAAGAAGGAAGCGCTTCATTTTTTAGGAGGGGGCCGGGGCGGGGAAATTCGTTGGGAGGGGAAGCGCTTCGTCTGGAAATCTGTCCTGGCCCGCTCGGTTCAGAAAGAAGCGCTTCATTCCAGGGAAGCGCTTCCTGCTGAGAAGGCTGTTTTGAACGAAGCGCTTCGTTCTGGTCGCCATAAATTTTAGGGAAGCGCTTCGCCTCGTTGGGAATCTGCACCGGCCCGAAGGGGGAGCGCTTCGGAAAATGGCGCTAGGAAATAGGGGTTGATGGCCAAGGGAGGGGAGCGCTTCGCTTCGGAGAACGGCGGAAGATGGGGAGGGAAAAGAAGCGGCGGTGGCTAGGGGGAGCGCTTCGGCTGGGAAAAGCCCCGGTCGGCGGATTCTAAAATCTGGGCCAAAAAAAAGAGCCGGTTTACTGGGCCAGCTCTCGGGGGGAAGGTTTAGCGCATGTAGTTGCGTTCGATGCGCTCGGCGATTTCCTTGCAGTCTATGCACAGCTCGGCGGTGGGCCGGGCCTCCAGCCGTTTCAGGCCGATTTCATTGCCGCAGCGTTCGCACCAGCCGAATTCGTCCCGCTGGATACGCTGCAAGGCCAGCTCGATTTTATTGAGCAGCTTCCGTTCCCGGTCGCGGGCGCGTAGCTCCAGAGAAAATTCCTCCTCCAGCGTGGCCCGGTCGTTGAGGTCGGCGGTGGTGTTCTGGCCCCCCGCGCTCATGTGTTCCCGGGTGCGGCGGCTTTCCTCCAGAATCTCGGCGCGCCAGTCTTCCAGCAGCTTTTGGAAATGTTGCAGCTGCTCGGCCGACATATACTCCGCTTCGGCGGCGGCGGCGGGTTCAACTTTTTTTGCTTTTCCCATAAATAGTCCTCTGTGGCGGAAAAGCCGCGCATTTTAGCTTTTTTACAACAGATTTGCAGAACGCCTATGGCGTTCCGCTAGCACTGCGCTGGCTTTGCAGGGCGCCTATGGCGTTCCGCTAATTCGGCCGGCGCAGCCAGTCCAGCAGCACGGCGCCGAAGTAGAACAGGCCGGCGGCGGCGATGATGGCCGGGGCCAGGGCCAGATTCCACTGCCAGGCGGCGGCGGTGCCGAGGCTGGCGGCCACCAGGGCCAGCAGGGTGGCCAGGGCCGCGCTCTGCTCCGGCGTCCGGGCCAGGCGGTTGGCGGCGTTGGCCGGAATAATCAGCAGGGCTACCACCAGGAGCAGACCGAAATACTGCACCATCAGCGCGATGTAGCTGCCGAGCAGGAACAGATAGGCCAAATCCACATATTTCATGGTCGGCCGCTCGCTGTAGGCCATGGCCGGGTTCAGGGTCAGCAGCAGCAGCGGCGCCCAGAGCCAGCGCAGGGCCAGCAGGGTGCCGAGGCTGATGGCCGTAATCAGGAGCAAATCGCGGCCGCTGGTGGCGAGGATGTCGCCGTAGAGATAGCTGAGCAGGTCGGTGCGGATATTTTCCAGCCGGGTGAGCAGTATCAGGCCCAGGGCCAGAGAAATATGGGCCAGGCTGCCGAGAATATTGCTGGGATTTTCGCGCTGGGAGCGCTGGAGCAGATAGAGCAGGCCGATGAGTAGCAGCGTAACCAGCCATATGCCCAGGGTCAGCGGCCAGTGCAGATAGAGGCTCAGGGCGATGCCGAGCAGGGAGGCATGGCTCAGGGCCTCGCCGAAGTAGACCAGCCGCCGCCAGCCGAGCAGGCAGCCCAGCGGGGCCGCCGCCAGTGCCGCGCTCAGGGCGCAGAGCCAGGGAATCAGAACGAAGCTAATGAAGGTGGGGCTAAGGGATAGGGTCATGGCAGTGTTGGTGGTCGTGGTGGTGGCTGTAGAAGCCGAGCTCGACGCCGACGAGGGCGCAGAAGTCCGTTTGCTGGCTCAGCTCCAGCGGCGTGCCCTGGCAGCAGATGTGTTGGTTCAGGCAGATGACCCGGTGGCTGGCCCTGAGCACCAGATGAATATCGTGGCTGACCAGCAGAATGGAGGCGCCTGTGTCCTGGGAGAACTGCTTGATGATTTGGTAGTAGTGGTCCCGGGCCGAGGGGTCGATGCCCGAGGCCGGCTCGTCCAGCACCAGCAGCCGGGGCGCCCGCAGCAGGGCCCGCACCAGCAGCAGCCGCTGGGTTTCGCCGCCGGACAGGCTTTGCAGCGGGCTGGCGAGCAGGTGGCCGATGCCGAGGCGCTGGAGCCAGTAATCGCGCCGTTCGCCGGGCACGTCGGCCAGGAAGCGGGCGGCGGTCATGGGCAGGTCCGGGGGCAGCTGGAAGCGCTGGGGGATAAAGCTGATGGTCAGGTCGGGGGCCCGCTGAATCCGGCCGCTGCTGGGGCGCTGCAGGCCGAGGATAAGGCTCATCAGGGTGGATTTGCCGGCGCCGTTGGGGCCGACGATGGTCAGAATGTGATTTTCTGGTAGGGTAAAACTGATATTGCGTAGAATATCGCGCCCATTGCGGCGAAAGCCGACATTTTCTAGGCTCAACAGCATCTTTCTTCCCGTTAGGACAAACAAAGGGGCGCCATTATTTATGACTGATACCCTAAAAGCAACGCGTATGGCCGTTTGCCGACCCCTCTTCCAACTCTTCGACTATTTGGCCCCCCGCTCCGCCCGCCGGGGCGCCCGGGTGCAGGTTTCTTTTGGTAAAAGCACGGCCCTGGGTCTGGTCTGGGACGAGGCCCCGGCCGACCCCCACCCCCATCCCAAACCCATCGACGCCCTCTGGGACGAGGAAGCGCTTCTGCCCGAGGAGCTGCTCCAGCTGCTGGAATTCACCGCCCGCTACTACCAATATCCCCTCGGCGAGGTCATTCAAACCGCCCTGCCCCTCGCCCTTCGCCGCCAGCCCGAGCTGCCCGCGCCGAAGGAACGGCCCCGGCCGGCCGTCGAGCCCATCACCCTGACCCCGGCCCAGAGCGAAGCGCTTCAATCCCTGCGCCAGGCCCTGGCCAAGGGCGGTGTAACCCTGCTGGACGGTCTGACCGGCTCCGGCAAGTCCGAACTCTATGCCTGTTGCGTCGCCGAACGGCTGGCCGAGGGCGGCCAGGCCCTGCTGCTGGTGCCGGAAATCGCCCTCAGCACCCTGCTGCTGGACATCGTCGCGAAACGCACCGGCCGGCGCGGCGCCGTCTACCATTCGGAGCTGGGCCCCAAAACCAAGGCCGAGCTCTGGCAGGCCTGCCGGCTGGGGGCGCTGGATTTCATCGTCGGCACGCGCTCGGCGGTCTTTCTGCCCTTTGCCGATTTGCGCCTGCTGGTGGTGGACGAGGAACACGATTTGTCCTTCAAACAGCAGGAACAGCTGCGCTACCACGGCCGCGATTTGGCCATCTACCGCGCCCGCAGCTGGCAGATTCCCATCATTCTGGGTTCGGCCACGCCCAGCCTGGAGGCCCTGCACCGGGTGAAAAGCGGCCAGTGGGCCTGCGTCGAACTGAAGGAGCGCGCCAAAACCAGCACGCCGCCCCGGCTGGTGCTGGACGATATGCAGAACGGCCGGCTCGGCCATCTCAGCCTGGCCCTGGTGCGGGAAATGCGCCAGACCTTACGGCGCGGCCAGCAGGTATTGCTGTTTCTCAACCGGCGCGGCTATGCCCGTTCGCTGGCCTGCGCCGACTGCGACTATCGCAGCGACTGCCCCCACTGCAGCACCCGGCTGGTGGCCCACCGGCGCCGGCGGCTGCTGCGCTGTCCCCAGTGTGATTACAGCGAAGCGCTTCCCCAGCGCTGCCCGCACTGTGGCGGTGCGCAGCTGCAATTCGTCGGCTTCGGCACCGAACAGCTGGAGGAGGAGGTGCGCCAGCAGTTCCCCGGCGCCCGCATTCTGCGCATCGACAGCGACGCCTACCGCACGCCGAAGCAGTTCCAGGCGGCCCTGGACGAGGTGCAGCGCGGTGAGGTCGATATTATTTTGGGCACCCAGTGGCTGGCCAAGGGCCACCATTTCCCCCATCTCTATCTGGTGGCCGTGGTCGATGCGGACAGTGCCTTTTTCGGCCACGACTACCGCAGCGAAGAGCGGCTGGCCCAGCTGCTGCTGCAGGTGGGCGGGCGGGCCGGCCGCGAGGGCGAGGGCCTGGTGTGGGTGCAGACACGCATGCCCACCCACCCCATCTTCGCCATCTTTCGCCAGGACTACCGCGCCACCGCCTGGCGCCTCTACCAGAACCGCGAGGCCGCCGCCCTGCCGCCGTTCACGGCCCAGGCCCTGCTGGAGCTGCAGCACCGCGACGAGGAACGGGCTTTGGGCCTGCTGGAACAGCTCAACCCCAGCCTGGCCCCGGAACTGGGCTGGTTCGGGCCGGTGCCGGCCGGGGTGGCGCGCCGGGCCGGCTACTACCGCGCCCAGATTCTGCTCCAGGCCCCAACCAAGGTCGAGTTGCAGCGGGCCCTGCCCCGGCTGCGGGCGGCCCTGCAGGAGCTGGCGAAAAAGGGCGGCGCCAGCGTCAGCATCGACGTGGACCCACAGGTGATGGACTAGGGCGCCGGGGAAGCGCTTCAGTCGGAAACGAGGCGAGACCGGGAGAGCAATGGCATGGCTGGAGAAGTACAGAAGGGGCCGGGCCGGGGGGAAGCGGTCGGCCGCTGGCAGTCCCCGAAGGAGGCTGAGCTGAGCGCCCCCGGCGCGAACCAGTGCCCGCCGGGCAGTGAACCTCCCTCCTACGTCGGAAGGTTTGCCCCCACCCCCAGCGGCAGCCTGCATTTCGGTTCGCTCTATACGGCCCTGGCCAGCTATCTGGACGCCCGGGCCGCCGGGGGCCGCTGGCTGCTGCGTATCGAGGACGTGGACCGGGCCCGCAGTCGGGAAAGTTTCATTGGCGCCATCTGCCGGACGCTGGAAGCCCTGGGCCTGCACTGGGACGGAGAAATCCGCCGCCAGAGCCAGCATCTGGACGATTACCGCGCCGTTCTGGCCGAGCTGGCGCCCCATTGCTATCACTGCGATTGCAGCCGGCGCCACTGGCAGCCCGGCGCCGTCCTGGGCCCGCTGGGGCCGGTCTATCCGGGCCACTGTCGCCGCTTGCACAAAAGCGCCGGGGCCCTGCGGCTGGCCCTGCCGGATGAAGAAATCGGCTTCCGCGACCGGCTCTGGGGCGAACGGCGCTTCGCCCTGGCCCAGCTGGGCGACCCGATTCTACGGCGCCGCGATGGCGACATGGCCTATCTGCTGGCGGTGGTGGTGGACGACCAGCTGCAGGGGGTGAATCACATCGTGCGCGGCCGGGATTTGTACGCCGCCACGCCCCTGCAAATCCAGCTGCAACGGCTGCTCGGCTATGCCCCGCCGGCCTATCTCCATCTGCCCCTGATTCTCGGCCCCGACGGCGAAAAGCTGAGCAAAAGTCGGGCAGCCCCGGCCCTCAACCCGGACGCTCTGCGCACGGCGCTGGCGGCGGCCCTACGGGCGCTGGGCCAGCCGGTGCTGGGCGACAGCTGCGAAGAGATGCTGGCGGCGGCGGTGCAGCACTGGCAGCCGGCCCGGATTCCCCGGGTCGATTTGCCCCGGCCGGCCGGGTTGGAATAGGGAAGCGCTTCATTTAGCGGGCCCAGCCAAGCGAAGCGCTTCGAGTTGGTTCATATCAGGGGGAGCGCTTCGTTCTAAACCGGAATAAGAAGGCCATTCCGGCGAAGCGCTTCGTTTGGAAAGAAAGTGTTCAGGCAGAACGGGGGAAGCGCTTCGACCTGGCAGCCTGGGTTTTCCCACCGAAGCGCTTCGTTCCTAGCCATTAGATTTTTCAGTCCGGCCATTTGGCGGCGGACAGGAGAAGCGCTTCGTTAGGCCGAGGCCGGGCCGGGGAAGAAGGTCATTCCGGCGAAGCGCTTCGGCCAGTGGAAATAAGGAAGCGCTTCGGTTCCGCCGGCCTGATTTCGAGCCCAGGGGGAGCGCTTCCGGCTGGGCCGCTGGTGTGAAGCGCTTCGCCCGGCCGGCCGGCGGAAATAATCCCGGCCAGTGGAAAAAGTGTCCTAGAGGGAAGCGCTTCGTTCTCTAGCCCACTGCACTTTCTAATAAAGCGCTTCAGCCGGCGCTGGTCCCAGCCACCCCAGCCCGAAGCGCTTCGATTCCAGAAGCCCTAAGAAAAAAGCAACCGCCGACCACCGCTTTGCTCCCGGGGCCGTCCTAGAACGAAGCGCTTCGGTTCTGAAAAGCCGTTGGGCGGGAAGCGCTTCCGGCTGGGCCGCTGAGGCGAAGCGCTTCGGCCTGAAGAGATAGATTTTCCAGCGGCTGAAAAAGGGGGAGCGCTTCGCTCGACTGGCCAGCGTAAATAATCCCGGCGGTCAGAAAAGGCACCTTAGAGGAAGCGCTTCGTCCGGCATTGATTTGAAGACCCCGACTCAGAGGAAGCGCTTCGGTAGTTCGGCAGTCGTGAAAGAAGCGTTTACTGCTGGAGTACCAATCCGAAGCGCTTCAACCAGCGCAATCGAAGCCCCGGCCCGTTTCAGAAGGAAGCGCTTCGGCTTTGAAAAGACAGTCAGAAGAGGAGCACTTCATTTAAAGGAATAGTCCTTCCGGTAAAGCGCTTCGGCAGTAATTAAAAAGAGGGAAGCGCTTCGGTTGGAAAGAAAACGCTTGTTTCAGCGTTAATTAAATGCCCCGGCCCGTTCTCGAACGAAGCGCTTCGGTCTGAAGAGATAGATTTCCCAGCTGCTGGAAAAGGAAGCGCTTCGACCTGGCGGCCTGGGTTTTCCCACCGAAGCGCTTCGTTAAGCCGAGGCCGGGCCGGGGTAAAAAGGCTATTTCCGGCGAAGCGCTTCGGATTGGTTCGTTTCAGGGGAAGCGCTTCGGTTGGTTTGTCTCAGGGTCAGGGGGCGCTTCGATTCCGCCAGTCTGATTTCGAGCCCAGGGGGAACGCTTCCGCCGGCGTCCATCAAACGCCCCGGCCCGCCGGCATTTCTAAACGAAGCGCTTCGGCTTTAAAAGTCAGCTAGGAGAAGAGCGCTTCATTTGGAAAGAAAGCGTTCTGGTAGAACGAGGGAAGCGCTTTGCTTGGCTGGCCTGTGGAAATAATCTTCCAGCCGTTGGAAAAACGGTCTGGGAAGGAAGCGCTTCCCGCCTGAATCGCCGTTCTCAACGAAGCGCTTCGCTCTAAATCAAGGGGAGCGCTTCCGCCGGCGTCCATTAAGCGCCTCGGCCCGTTTCAGAACGAAGCGCTTCGGTTATCGCCAGTCCCGAAGTCGTCCTAAACGTAATTTTAGAGGGAAGCGGTTGCTGCGCCGCTGCGCTCCGGCGGAGCTTGAAGCGCTTCGGGCGGGGCCGGGCTCACTCCCACAAATCGGAATGGAGCAGGCGGCAGTAGTGGAGATAGTCCGGGTCGTCGGCGTCCAGAAGGCCCTGGCGCAGCCGCCAGTGCAGCAGCACCGCCAGCGAGTTGGCCTTGAATTCCTGCCAGCGCTCCCAGGCCTCGTGCCAGTCCAGCAGCAGAAATTCCGCCACTTCGCCATCGCCGTTGTGCGGTTGAAAATCCGGGGGCAGTTCCACATCAAAGTTATAGATGGTGTCGCGGCGCACCCCGGCGTCCGAGGCCTGGCAGTAGCTGAGCACGCCGGTGGGCCGGGCCGCCCGCATCAGTTCGCTAGCAATGCCGGCCTCCTCGGCCGCCTCCTTAATCAGGGTGGCGCGAATGCCCATTCCCGCCGCCACGCCACCGGCGGCAAGCTGGTCGAGTTTGTTCGGTTCGGTGCTCTTGCTGGGGGAACGGCGCGCCAGCCACATTTTCCCGGCGCTGGTGGCGGTGAGGTGGACGCCCTGGGCCCGAATGCCCCAGAAGGCGGCGCTGCAGCGTTCCACCAGGGCCAGTGGTTCGGCCTCCTCCGGGCTGGCCACGGCCAGCAGCTCATCACGCCAGCCGCCGATGACGCCCCGGGCCAGCAGTTCGGCGTTGATGGCGGCCAGCTGCTGGCTGCGTTCGGCGACGGTCGGCGGCGCCTGCCACTGCAGCAGGGCATTTTTATTTTTCAGGGGAAAGCCCAGCTCCTGCAGCAGCGGGATATGGTCGCGGCGCAGATAGCCGAAGGGCTTGTTTTTGAGGCAGAGCGGCGCAAAGTCCTGGCGCCGGGCGCTGTGCAGGCCCGCGAGAAAGTCGATGGGGGTCATGGTATGGTCCTTGCCTATGGAAATATCAATCCGGGGCGAACGCCCCAAAATCCAATCCTACCGCCCGCCAGCGGCGGGTTTCAACCAGAAGGAAAAGCCAAAAATGATGAGAAATGTTGGTGATATGCGGGCGATTGCCAACGCAGAAGCCCAGGACTGGACCTATTTCGACGGTTCCAAACGCCGGCTCTACTACACCGACGAAGCATACGAACTGAACAACGGGGTCATCATCATGCTGCGCACCGACCCGGACGGGCTCATTCTCAACGGCAATCAGGCCTTCGTCGATGCCAGCGGCTATTCTCCGCCCCAGCTGCGCGGCCGGCCCATGGCCCTGCTGCGCCACCCCCATATGCCCCGGGCCGTGTTCCGCGAGATGTGGGACACGCTGGAGCAGGGCCGGGAGTGGAACGGCGCCATTAAAAATCTCCGCCGCGACGGCTCCTATTACTGGGCCATGACCCACATCGTCCCGGACATCAACGAAAACAACGAAATCGTCCATTTCATCGGCACCCAGCGCAAGATGGTGGCCGGCGCCATTCGCCGCCAGGAGGCCCTCTATGCGGAGATGCGCGAGCGGGAGCAGAGCGCCCCGAGCAAATCGCCGGCGCTGGATTTCTTCAAACTTCGCCTCTTCTAGGGCTGGTCGGGGGCCGTGCTTCCCAGTAGCATGGCTTTGATATTTTTTATTAAAGGAAGCAGTCATGAAAATTGGTATCCACGGCATCAACGGCAAAATGGGTCTGGCCATCGCCACCGAAGCGCTTCACCACCGGGAGGTGCAGCTGGTCAGTGCCTCGGTTCGCGCCGGCCACCCCTGGGCCGGCAAGCAGCTGCGCGAGGTCAGCAATCTGCACGTGGCCGGCCTGCGCATCACCGCCAATCTGGAACAGCTCTGCGCCCCGGCCGATGTCATCATCGACTTCACTCGGCCCGACGCCACCCAAATTCTCCTGCCCATCTGCCGCAAGCTGAAAAAGCCGCTGATGATTGGCACCACCGGCTTCAACGCCACCACCACCGATTGGATTAGCAAGGCGGCCACGGAAATTCCCATCGTGCTGGCGGCCAATACCAGCGTTGGCGTAACCGTGCTGATGGAGGTGAGCCGGCGGGTGGCCCAGATTCTCGCCCCGGACAGCTGGGACGTGGAAATCTTCGAGGCCCACCACCGCAACAAGGTGGACGCCCCCTCGGGCACAGCCCTGCGCCTCGGCCAGACCATCGCCGAGGCCCAGAACACCGACTTCGAGAGCCGGAAGCGCTATCCCTACAGCAATAAACGGAAAACCGGCGAAATCGGCTTCAGCGTCCAGCGGGCCGGGGACATCGTCGGCGACCACAGCGTCAGCTTCATCAACGACCTGGAAGCGCTCACCTTCAGCCATCACGCCCAGAACCGGCGCATCTTTGCCCAGGGCGCCATTCGGGCCAGCCAGTGGCTGCAGGAACGGCCGGCGGGCCTGTACAGCATGGCGCAGGTGCTCGGTTTTGAGAATTGAGAACGTGCTACCATTAGCCGCTGTTATCCCTTGGCATTTGGAGCGATTTTCATGAAATGGCTATATCTTTTTTGCATTGCGCTGCTCGGCATTATTTTTACGGTGGTCGGCATGCATAACAGCAACGTGGTGGCGGTGGATTACCTCTTCGGCCAGGCCCAGCTGCCGTTGATTTATGTCATGGTGCTGTGTTTTGTGCTGGGTGCGCTGCTGACGCTGCTGGTTTTCGGCTTGAAATCCTTCTTCTGGCGCCTGCGGGCCAAGCGGCTGGGCCACCAGCTCAAGGCCGAACATCACGCCCAGTCCGACGCCAAAATTCTGGCCGAGTTCCAGGCTGACAATGCTAAATGATTGAATCCATAATTATTTTATTGCTACCGCTGGCGGCCTGGTCCGGCTGGCGGGTGGCGATGAAAAAAGAAGCGCGTGCTTTACGAGAAAATAAAGCGCGTGCTTCTTATTTTGAAGGTCTGAATTTTCTCCTCAATGACCAGAGCGACCGGGCCCTGGATACCTTTCTGAAGCTGCCGGCCCTGGACCAGCAGGCGGTGGACATTCAACTGATTTTGGGTTCGCTGCTGCGCAAACGCGGCGAGCTCGACCGGGCCCTGCATCTGCACCGCCAGCTCTATGAGCAGGCCCATCTGGATTTGGCCCAGCGCCGCCAGCTCATCTACGAGCTGGCCGAGGACTACGACCAGGCCGGCATGTACGTGCAGGCCGAAGAACTCTATGAAACCCTGCTCCCCACCGACCACCGCCGCGAGGAGGTCAAGGTGGCCCTGGCCCGCATCTACGAACGCATGGCCCAGTGGCAGAAGGCCATCGATTTGGCCGTGGCCCCGCCGGCCAGTCTGGCCCACTACTATTGCTGTCTGGCCGAGGAGCGGCCGGCCGAAACCCTGGCGCTGCTGCGCCAGGCCCTGGCCATGGACTATGGTTGCCAGCGCGCCCACTGGCTGCGGGCCGATTATCTGCTGCGCCAGGAAAACCATCTGGACAGCCTCAGCGCCTTTCAGGGGCTGGTGGAACTCAATCCCAGCCTGCTGCCGGAGCTGCTCGAACCGCTGGGCCGCTGCTATGAAGCGCTCCAACGGGAGGAGGAGTTCCGCCGCTGGCTGCTGGCCCAGGAGGCCCAGCAGCAGTCGCCGCGTCTGACCCTAGCCCTGCTGCCGCTGCTACCGGCGGAAACGGCGGCGGCCCTGCTGACCGAGCGCTTTGCCGCCAGTGCCTCTCCCTTTTTGCTCGGCGCCGTGCTGGGCGACCAGCCCCAGTGGGCGGCGGTGGCGGCGAAGATTCAACCCCAGACCAGTTTCCGCTGCGACGAATGCGGTTTTCGCCATCGTGGCCGGCGCTGGCACTGTCCCGCCTGCAATGCCTGGAGCAGCTTTCGCCCCCTCTTTGAAATTAAGTTGAGTCAATGAATGGAAACGGATAGTAAAAAAATTATTGTGGCTCTGGACGATGACGAGCCGGAAAAGGCCCTGGGCCTGGTGGAAAAACTGGACAGCCGGCTGTGTCGGGTCAAGGTGGGCAAAAATCTGTTTACGCGCACCGGCCGGCAGTTTGTGGAGAATCTGCAGGCGCTGCACGGCTTTGAAGTCTTTCTTGATTTGAAATTTCACGACATTCCCAACACCGTGGCCGCCGCCGTCCGCGCCGCCGCCGACATGGGGGTGTGGATGGTCAATGTGCACGCCGCCGGCGGCCTGGCCATGATGGAGCGGGCCCGGGAAGCGCTTCAACGGGTGCGCCGGCCGCCGAAGCTCATCGCCGTAACCGTGCTCACCAGCATGGGCGCCGAGGAGCTGCAGGCCCTGGGGGTCAAGCGCTCGCTGGAGGCCCAGGTGGAATTTCTCGCCCGGCTGGCCCAGCAGGCCCAGCTGGACGGCGTCGTCTGTTCGGCCCGGGAAACCGAGCTCATCAAGGCCGCCTGTGGCCCGGACTTTCTCACCGTAACCCCGGGCATTCGGCCCATCTGGTCGGCCAAGAACGACCAGGAACGCATCGTCAGTCCCAGCGAAGCGCTGCGGGCCGGCAGTGATTATCTGGTCATCGGCCGGCCCATCACCGCCGCCTATGACCCGCTGCGGGCGCTGGAACGCATCAACGAGGAGATTCACCGTGGCTAACGGCAATAAAGCGATTTACATCTGGCCCAATCTGGTTACCACCGCCTCGCTCTGCTGTGGCTTCATGGCCATACTCTCCGCCATTCAGGGCAAATTCATCGGCGGGGCCATGCTGATTTTCTTTTCCATGGTCTTCGATGGCCTCGACGGCCGCGTCGCCCGCTGGACGAACACCGAAAGTGAATTCGGCGTCCAGTACGATTCCCTCGCCGATTTGGTTGCCTTCGGCGTCGCCCCGGCCATGCTGGTACACCAGTGGTCGCTGCATTTTGTCAATGTGCTGCCGGCGGTGCCCTCCAAGCTCGGTGCGATGGTGGCCTTCATCTATGTAACCTGCACCGCCCTGCGCCTGGCCCGCTTTAACGTTCAGACCGAAAGCGCCGACAAGCGCTTCTTCACCGGCCTGCCGAGCCCGTCGGCGGCGGCGACGGTGGCCGGCTTTGTCTGGGTGGCCCAGCACTATGGCTGGAGCGGTCGCAGTGCCTTTTTCCTGTCGCTGTCGCTGGTGATTACGCTGCTCAGCGCCCTGGCCATGGTCTGCAATCTCCCCTACTACAGCTTCAAAACCTTCAAGCTGGAACAGAGCATTCCCTTCAACAAGGCCGTGGTGCCGGCGCTGGTCATCGGCCTGATTTGGCTGAAACCGTCGCTGGTGCTGTTCAGCCTCTTCGCCCTCTATGCCCTGCACGCCCCGGCCCTGAGCCTGTGGCGGGCCCAGCGCCGCCGCCGTCGGCCCGATGCTTGAGTGGACGCCGGCCCAACAACTGACCCTGCAGGCGCTGGGCTACCGCCGCTGGCTGCGCCGGGCCGAGGTGCTCGGGGCCAGCTTAGCCCCGCCGCTGGCCGCCCCGCCCCGCAGCGGGGCCGACCTGGCCACCTTCGACCAGCTGCTGGCTCCCCGTGCCGGCCGCAGCGCTTCGGCGGCGACGCTTACTCCGCCGACGATTGCCCCGGCGCCGGCTGTCCCAACCCCGGCCCCGGAAGAACGGCTGGTGCTGGCCGATGGCTTCATCGAGCTGACACGTAAATATAGCCTGCTGTACAGTGCCCGGCTGCGCTGCCAGTGGCTATTGCCACCGGTCTGGGCCGATGGAAACGGCCTGGCCCTGCTGGCCCCCGAGGACGCCGATTTGCTCTGCCGCGCCTTCCTTGGCGTTGGCCAGGATAGCCGGGAGGCGGCCCTGATTGCCGAGGGTGAGGCGCTCCGGGAACTGCTGGCCACCCCCATTCCGGCGCCGCCGACCCAAATCAAAAAACCGGCCCTGGAAGGCCGGAAAACCCTAGTGCTGGGGCCCTTTGTGTTCAAAAATTTAGATGAAGAACAGCAACGGCAGGTTTATTATTTATCGCACCCCCAATTTGTGCGGGAGCAGGGGCGAAAACGCCAGCTCTGGCTACAAATTCTCGGGCTAAAGGACTATTCATGAAAAAACTTTTACTCATTCTATTTTTTCCGCCCCTGCTACAGGCCGAAACCGCCTGGGTCAGCGACAGTCTGCGCACGTCCGTCAATCAGGAGGCCGGACTGAATAAGCGCTTCATCGCCACCCTCAACGCCGGCGACGAGGTGCAGGTGCTGGAACGCAGCAGCGACAAGGAATATGTCAAGGTAAAGAAGGGCGACGTGGTCGGTTGGATTGCCAGCCGCAATCTGATGACCACGCCCAGCGTCCACGTGCAGCTGGCCCAGCAGAATGCACTGCTGGCCGATTTACAACAGAAAAACAACAGTCTGCAGAGCAGCGAGGCCAGCAACAGCCAGATGCTGGGTTCCCTGCAGGCCGAATTTGACCGGCTCAAACTCAGCGAACAGAAGGCCCGGGAGGATTTGCAGGCTCTGCAGCGGGCCTCGTCCAACATTGTGGCCATCGACCAGCGCAATCGCGAACTGGAGGCCCTGATTGCCAATGCCGAGCAGGTGAATCTGACCCTACGCCACCGCAATGACCGGCTGGAGGAGGCCCTCCATTCCCATCAAATCTACGTGGGCGGGGCACTGGTGCTGATTGGCTTTGTGCTGCATTGGCTGTTGGACCACTTTCGCGCCATTAACCGCAACCGCAGCAGCTATGATGATTTATAGACCGAAGCGCTTCCTTCTTTTAACGCGGTTGGCGCGGCGGGGCTTCGCGCCATTAATCGCAATCGCAGCAGCTATGATGACCTGTAGAGAATCTATCTTCCCCCTTTTGACACGGTTGGCGCGGCGGGGCTTCGCGCCATCGGCCGCAATCGCAGCCGCCAGGATGATTGATAGACCGAAGCGCTTCCTTCTTTTGACGCAGTCGGCGCGGACGGGCTTCGCGCCACCGGCCGCAACCGCAGCCGCCAGGATGATTGATAGACCGAAGCGCTTCCTTCCCCTGAGCTAGTTGGGCGGGCCCGAGTCGAAAACCCTTTTCTATCCCCAAATGGAGTATTCCCATGACGAAAATCTTTGATGTGGTAAAACCCGGCGTTGTAACCGGCGACGATGTGCAAAAAATCTTTGCCATTGCCAAGGCCAATAAATTCGCCCTGCCGGCGGTGAACTGTGTGGGCAGCGACTCGGTCAATGCGGCCCTGGAAACGGCCGCCCGGGTGAAATCGCCCATCATCATTCAATTCTCCAACGGCGGTGCCCAGTTCTACGCCGGCAAGGGCATCAAACCCACCAGTGGCACCCGTCCCGACGTGCTCGGTGCCATTGCCGGGGCCAAACACGTGCACGCCCTGGCCGCCGAATACGGCATTCCCGTCATTCTGCATACCGACCACTGCGCGAAAAAGCTGCTGCCCTGGATTGATGGCCTGCTGGACGCCGGCGAAAAACACTTCGCCGAAACCGGCAAACCGCTGTTCTCCTCCCACATGATTGACCTGTCCGAGGAGCCCATCGAGGAGAACATGGCCATCTGCCGCAAATACCTGGAACGCATGAGCAAAATGGCCATGACCCTGGAAATTGAAATCGGCATCACCGGCGGCGAGGAAGACGGCGTCGATAACTCCGACGTGCACGAATCCAAGCTCTACAGCCAGCCGGAGGACGTGCTCTATGTCTACGACCAGCTCAGCCCCATCAGCCCGCGCTTCACCGTGGCCGCCGCCTTCGGCAACGTGCACGGCGTCTACAAACCCGGCAACGTCAAGCTGAAACCCAGCATCCTCGGCGATTCACAGAAATTTGTGGCCCAGCAACGCAAACTCGGCGACAAGCCCATCGACTTCGTCTTCCACGGCGGTTCCGGCTCGTCCCCCGAGGAAATCCGCGAGGCCATCAGCTACGGTGCCATCAAAATGAACATTGACACCGACACCCAATGGGCCTCCTGGGAAGGCATTCTCAAGTTCTACAAGGAGAACGAAGCCTACCTGCAGGGCCAGCTGGGCAACCCCACCGGCCCCGATGCCCCGAACAAAAAATACTATGACCCGCGCGTCTGGCTGCGGAAAATGGAAGAATCCATGTCCGTGCGTCTGGAAGAGGCCTTCAAAAACCTCAACTGCATCAACGTGCTGTAATTTTTTTTAACACAAGGAAAACACTATGAGCGATAAAAAAACCAGCGGCGAAGAGCTGCTCAACCAGGTGGCCCAGAACGCCGACCAGGACCAGGAAGAGGGCGGTAGCTGCTGCGGCTGCTGCGGCGGCCAGGCCGGCTAGCCGACCTTTTTCCACCGGAAGCGCTTCCTCGGAGGCGCTTCTTTCATTGGCTCACGGGGTGCGCCGGCGCGGCGCTGAGAAAAACCCGTCGAACCTGCTCCAATTAGCATTGGCGAAGGGATTGAGCACCACGGACCCAGCGGGCCCGTCGCCATCACCGCCGAAGGAAAAACCATGAAGAAAATTGCGCTATTACTCTCCCTGCTGCTCGCCCCGGCCCTGCGCGCCGACGAGCGTCCCACCCTCGAGGTCTACACCTACGAACTCTTCAGCGCCGACTGGGGCCCGGGCCCCGAACTGAAGGCCAACTTTGAAAAACACTGTGGTTGCACCGTGCGCTATACGGCCCTGGACAATGTCCTGCTGCTGGCCAATCGCCTGAAGGCCGACGGTTCGGCCCTGGCCGCCGATGTGGTGATTGGCCTCGACCAGAGCCAAATCGACGACCCGGCTCTGCAAGCACTGTTCGCCCCGACGAAAATCGACCGCCGCCGTATCCAGGTGCCCCTGGCCAACGATAATCCGCTGTTCATTCCCTACGATTTTGCCGCCCTGGCCTTTGTCTACCGCCGCGACGCGCTGAAAGCGCCGCCCACCCGCCTGGCCGAGCTGCTCCGGCGCGAGGACGTGGCCGTTATCTATCCCGACCCGCGCTCCAGCATCGTGGGCCGGGGCTTCGTCCAGTGGCTGCAGGGCCTCTATGCGGACGACCAGGCGGATGCGGCCTGGTCGGAGCTGGCCCGCCACACCCTGACCGTGGGCAAGGGCTGGAGCGACAGCTACGGGGCCTTTCTCAAGGGCGAGGGTGATATGGTGCTGAGCTACAACACCTCGCCGCTCTACCACCGGATGAACGATAAGACCGACAACTACGCCGCCGCCGAATTCGGCGAGGGCAGCTTCTTCCAGGTGGAGACCATGGCCAAGACCGCCCACGCCAACCGCAGCCCGGCCCAGAGCCAGCTGGCCGAGGATTTCCTCAGCTATCTGCTCAGCGACGAGGCCCAGGCCCTGATTGCCACCAAAAACGTGATGCTCAGCGCCACCGGCGCCCTGGTCGGCTCGGGCTATGACGAACTGCGCCAGCGGAGTTTGACCCGGCCGGTGCTCAATCCGAAGCCGCCGCTGGACAGCAAGGCCGCCATCAAACGCTGGCAACGGGCCGCCGGCCGCTAGGCCCCCGGTCGGCTTTTCCTAGGGAAGCGCTGGCCTCAGCTCTAGGGGCTGGCGGCATTCCCACCCAACCCAAAGCGCTTCCGGTGCCGAAACCGGGAGCGCTTCTTTTCATGGCCCGACCCACTCAACCCCCGGGGGAGCGCTTCGGCAGCCCCCAGCCCAATACCCTTTCAGAGGGAAGCGCTTCCTTCCTCGACGGCTCTTCCAAGCGAAGCGCTTCGGGATTTTTAAATCATCATTGGCCCCGGCCTAAATCTTTACTCGAAGGGGGAAAGCGCTTCGTTCTACGGGCCCAGTTGGGGCCGTTCACTGTTACCACTGGGTTTCAGGGCGAAGCGCTTCGGCCCGGTGCAAAAAAGGAAGCGCTTCAAATCGAGGGAAGCCTTCCGAAAGCATGAAGCGCTTCGGCCAGGCCAGCAGAAAAAGGGGGAGCGCTTCGTTTCAGTGCGAAGGAGAGAAGCGCTTTAGCCCGAAACCGCCACCGCCGGGCCGGGGTTCGTTTTTCATTTTGATAGCCCAAGAGGGGAGCGCTTCGGACTGGTGGCTTAGCTGGGCGGGTTAATGCCAGTAAAGAGGGCACGCTTCGGTCGGCGGGACGTTTTTACTGAAGCGCTTCGGTTCCAACGGATAGTTTTTCTCTTTGGCAGGCATTGCCGCGCGGCTTGCAATTAGTGCTGGCCAAGCCTGCCCCAGAGGAAGCGCTTCCCACTAGGCACTCGTTCCCGACGAAGCGCTTCAGTATTTTGGAAATCGCCAGCGGCCCCGGCCCCAGGGAAGCGCTTCGCTCTGAAAAGGCGCAGGACAGGGAAGCGCTTCCTATCCCGGCTGCTCCTCAAACCGAAGCACTTCGGCCTTAGTAATCAGAAAAGGGGAGCGCTTCGGTTGGTTCAATAGGCAAGAAGCGCTTCCCGCTGAAGCGCTTTATTTTTTGACAGCAAAGCGCTTCGCCTCGACCGTTTGGTTTGGATTAGTGGAGGGAAGCGCTTTTTTCTCGGCGAATTGGGGGAGCGCTTCGCTATTTGGGCTAGGAAGAAGCGCTTCACTATTTGAGGTAAGGGAAGCGCTTCGTTCTGAGGAGATAGATTTCCCAGCACCTAAAAGGGGAAGCGCTTCGAGCTGGGAGAACCTATTTTCCGGTAGCCCAAAAGGGGAGCGCTTCAATCCCCAAGGCACAAAACGACAAAGCGCTTCCCGCTGGGAAGTCGTTCTAGCCGAAGCGCTTCGTTCTCAAACTGCCATCGTTAGATTCCGCTCGTTTTTCATTTTGGATAGCCAGAGAGGGGAGCGCTTCGGTCGGGACAACGACAAAAAGAAGGAAGCGCTTCGAGCGGGGCCGGCTGATTTATCGTCAGCGGCCGGGGCCCGCCGGAAGCGCTTCTCGCTGTGAACCCGTTCCAGATGAAGCGCTTCATTTCTAAAAGACTTCTAACAGCGAAGCGCTTCCCGCTAGGCAGAAAGATTTTCCAACGGTCGAAAAAAGGGGGGAAGCGCTTCAGCCTGAGAAGGTTGTTCTAAACGAAGCGCTTCATTCCTTAGGTGTTCTTTAAACCGAAGCGCTTCGGCCGGTGGAAATCAGGAAGCGCTTCGTTGGGAAGGGCAAGGCCATTCCAACGGGTAAAAAAAACGCCCCGCCGGGGCGGAGCGTGGGGCAGTGTGGCCGATGTGAGAACCA
The DNA here is from genome assembly GCA_963532425.1 of uncultured Cardiobacteriaceae bacterium. GTDB lineage: Bacteria > Pseudomonadota > Gammaproteobacteria > Cardiobacteriales > Cardiobacteriaceae > CAUSKK01. The sequence continues at coordinate 121,525 of CAUSKK010000003.1, read as the reverse complement.
GCAGATGGGAGGCCGGGGCTGTAACCGCTGAGGGTCGGCCCGGCCCGGGGTTAGAGGGTGGCGGTGGGCAGGCCGGTGGTGAGCATTTTGCCCAGGCCCTGTTCGATGGCCTCGCGAATCTTCGGCACCTCGCGGCCGTGCAGCTGAATGCCCACGCCCGGCACCCGGCGGCCGGATTTGATTTTCGGGTTCTGCCAGATGATGCGGCCGGAGACGGCAAAGCGGCCGATGTCATCGGGCAGGGTCAGAAAAAGAAAGACGTCCTGGCCCATTTTGTATTCGTTGGTGGTGGGATAGAACACCCCACAGCCATCAACGAAGGGCATATAGACGGCATAGAGTTCGCGGGTATCGGCCACATTGAGCTTGATAACCCCTTTTTTCAGTTGGGACAGTGATTCACTCATAGTTTATTCCTGGGTAGGTTGTACTCCAGCAGCAGCGCTTTCACCGCGTAGAGCCGGTTGAGCTGGCTCTGGGACGGCCGGCGCAGCGCCTGCAGCCGGGCGTAGAGGTTGTGGAGGCGGTTGATGTCCAAATCTTCACGCCGAAGGCTGGCCAGATTCGGCCAGTTGGGCGGCAGCCATTCTAACTGTTTCGCCCGAATCAGCGCGCCAATCTGGCGGCTGACATAATCCAGCAACTGCCCGGCCGGCCAGCGTTCCAGCTGGGCCAGAAAGGCGAAATTCCGTTGGCAGAGCACATCGACACAGGCCGGCAGGCTCTCATCCGGGTGGGGAAGCGCTTCGCCCGTGGCCGCCCGGAAGGGATTATGTTGGTAGGACTCCAGCAATTCTAGCGCCACGGCCCGGGCCACCTGCCGTCGCGCCATCACAAATTCCAGGGCCGCCGCCTCGCTGGGCGGGGGCAGGGTCAGCACCTGGGCCCGGCTGAGAATGGTGGCCTTGACGGCGCGGCGATTGGCGGCGGTCAGGACGAAATGGCAGTGGGGCGGCGGTTCCTCCAGGGTTTTCAGCAGGGCATTGAGGACGCTCTCGTGCTGGCCGTCGCTGTTCAGCAGCAGCACGAAGCGCTTCGTTCCCAGCAGCGGCGTCAGCTGCACCAGCTCCAGCAGCGTGCGCAGATCGGCCATTTTGCTGGCCTCGTCCTGCACCAGCAGGTCCGGGTGGCTGCCGCCGGCGAGCAGATGGCAGGAGCGGCAGTGGCAGCCGGGCGCGCCGTCGTTGAGACAGAGGCTGCGGCGGATAAATTCCCGGCCCAGCGCCTCGGCCCCGGCCCGCCAGGGGTCAAGCAGCAGCAGACAGCCCGGCGGGGCCTGTTGCAGCCGCTGGCAGCGCTCGTCCCAGCCCAGCCAGGGAATGTCAGCCAGCGCCAAAGAGCCCATTCAAGGCCTCCTCAATCTGGGCGAAGACCTGCTCCGGCGGCCCGCTGGCGTCGATGAGTCGGGCCGTGGGATTGGCCTCGGCCCGGGCCCGGTAGGTGGCGGCCACCCGGCTGAAAAAATCGTCGCTCTCGCGCTCGATGCGGTCGGCCAGCCAGGAGCGTTCGCCGCGCCGCTGCTGGGCCAGGGCCGGGGGCAGGGTCAGAATCAGGGCCAAATCCGGGCGGAAGTCGTCCAGGGTCCACCGTTCCAGGGCCGCGATTTTGGCCGCGTCCAGGCCCCGGCCACCGCCCTGATAGGCATAGGTGGCGTCGGTGAAACGGTCGCTCACCACGTGGATGCCGGCGGCCAGCTTCGGTTTTATCACCGTCTCCACGTGCTGGCGCCGGGCGGCAAAAATCAGCAGCAGCTCGCTGAGGGCGTCCAGGCTGGTGGCCGGGTGCAGAATGATTTGACGCAGCTGTTCGCCCAGGGGCGTGCCGCCGATTTCCCGGGTGAAATAGACCGGCAGCTGCCGGGCCGCAAACCAGCCGCGCAGCCGTTCCAGTTGGGTGCTTTTGCCGGCGCCGTCGGTGCCGTCGATGCTAATGAAGTGGCTCATGTTTAACCTCCACCGTCCAGCCCATGGCTGGGGTCAGACTCTGATAATTGACAATTTCCGCCCGGCCATCGACCAGGCGCAGCAGGCCGCGCAGCCGCAGCAGCAGGGCACTGCGCACGCTCTTCTGCCGGAAGAGCGAGTGTTCCAGCCGGTTGATGCCGCTGAATTCCAGATGCAGGGCCACCCGCACCTTCTTTTGAAAAATCTGGCGGGCGAAGTAGTGTTCGCGCCGGTAGCGGCCCCGGGTGTCGCTGCTGCTGAGCTGGAGGATGGTCAGGGCGGCCAGGGTATCCTTGACCTTTAGGCTGATGGTCAGCGGCAGGTCGCGCAGGCGCAGCAGCCGCTGGGCGCGGCGGCTCTGGTCGTTGGGATTGGCGTAGTCCTTGATTTCAATCAGCCAGATGTGCTCGTCGTCCACCTGAATGATGTCCACCCCCTTCATTTCCAGCGATTTCATTTCGCCGTTGTAGAAACGGCTGCCGTCGTATTTGAGCTGGCGGCTGCCGGCCGGAAAGACAAAGCGGAGTCGGCCCTCGCTGATGCTTTTAGCCATCGTCGCCCTCCAGATAGCGTTCGGCCTGGGCCAGCTCCTCGTCCAGCAGCAGCACCTCGGCCAGGGCCCCGGCGGCCGGACTGCTCTCGACGCTGATGCCCTCGGCGCTGCGGCGCAGGCCGAAGTAACTCACCTGCGGCGGCGTCAGCAGTTCCAGTTCGCGCAGCAGAAACAGCGAATGGGTGGCTAGCAGAATTTGCACGCCAGCCCCGGCCAGTTCCAGCAACAGCCGGGCCACCAGCCGCAGCAGCTGCGGGTTGAGATGGCTCTCGGGCTCGTCCCAGAACAGCACCGTGCCCGGGTCGAGGCTGCCGTTGGCCCAGAGCCGGCCGAGCAGGGCGATTTTACGTTGGCCCTCGGCCAGCAGACTGATGGCCAGCGGGCCCTCGGGGCTCTGCCAGCGGAAACCGCCGTGGTGCAGCTGCAGTTCGCCGGGCAGCGCTTCGCTCAGGAAGGCCGGCGGCGGGCGGTGGGGCGGCCGGGCCAGGGCCTCGGCGGCCTGCTGATAGCAGTCGTCGAAATGGGCGACCAGCTCCGGCCGTTGCAGCAGCGGATAGAGGCTGAGCAGCTCCCGGGCCGGCAGCAGCAGGGGCCGTAGCGGATTGGGCCGGCTGGGGAGAGTGCCCATATTCACCCGGTGGCGGCTGGCCGGGCCGAAGCGCAGGGCACAGTCCAGGGCGCGGTCGTCGAAAAAGAGTTGCAGGGCGGCGCCACTGGCCCCGTGGCGCACCAGCTGGCCGAGACGGTCGGCCTGGAAAACCCGAAGCAGGCGCTGGCCATAGGCACGGTTGGCCTCGGGCCGGGGGAGCGCTTCCCGGCCGGCGGCGCTGAGGGCATAGGCCACCCGGAGCAGATGGGATTTGCCCAGACCGTTGGCGCCGAGGAACACGTTCAGACCGGGGCTGAATTGCAGGTGGGTGGCGGCGAAGATGGTGAAATTGCTGAGGACAAGTTGCCGTAACATGGGGAAAACGGGTGATGGAAAACGGCATTTTAGCGAAGCGCTTCCCGGCGGCGGGGGGATTTTGGCGCGGCCGGAAAAAAATTTTGGCACGCCCCCTTGACCGCCGGCGAAAAAAGCATAGAATGGGCACCTTCATTGGCACCAAAAAGGCCCAGATGGCGGAATTGGTAGACGCGCTAGGTTCAGGTCCTAGTGGGAGCAATCCTGTGGAGGTTCGAGTCCTCTTCTGGGCACCACCTTGAAAGTGGTGCTTTTTTTATGTCCAGACTTTTTACGTAAAATTCCCGCGCCCCGGTTTCCCCGGGGCGTTTTTTTTGGCCCAGAATGGGGAAGCGCTCCCCCCCCCTAAAGGCCGCCGGCCCGAAGCGCTTCCTGCTCCGGCCCAAAAAAGAAGCGCTCCCCGGGGAAGCGCTTTCTTTATTTGTGGGTCCGTTCGCCCGGCTAGAGCTGGGCCAGAATCCCATTCAGCGTGGTACTGGGACGCAGGGCCGCCGTGGCCTTGGCCTCGTCCGGGGCGTAGTAGCCGCCGATGTCCACCGGCTGGCCGGCGCCGGCCGCCAGTTCGGCCAGAATTTTCGTTTCATTGGCCGCCAGGGCCGCCGCCACCGGGGCAAATTGGGCCGCCAGCTCCCCATCGCGGTTCTGCCCGGCCAGCGCTTCGGCCCAGTGGCGGGCGAGCCAGTAGTGGCTGCCGCGATTGTCCAGCTGGCCGGCCTTGCGCTTCGGCGACTGGTCGTTCAGCAGCAGCTTTTCGGTGGCCTGGTCCAGGCTGTCGGCCAGCAGCTGGGCCCGGGGGTTGTTCGTGCGCTGGGCCAGATGTTCAAGAGACACGGCCAGGGCCAGAAACTCGCCGAGCGAATCCCAGCGCAGATGATTTTCGGCCAGGAACTGCTGCACGTGCTTGGGCGCCGAACCGCCGGCCCCGGTTTCAAAGAGACCGCCGCCGGCCATCAGCGGCACGATGGACAGCATCTTGGCCGAGGTGCCCAGTTCGAGAATGGGGAACAGGTCGGTGAGATAGTCGCGCAGCACGTTGCCACTGACGGAAATGGTGTCCTCGCCGTTTTTCAGCCGCCGCAGCGTATGGGTGCAGGCTTCGGCCGGAGCCAGAATGCGAATGTCCAGGCCGCTGCTGTCCGCTTCGGCCAGATATTTTTCCACCTTTTTAATCAACTCCCGGTCGTGGGGCCGCTGCGGGTCGAGCCAGAAGACCGCCGGCATGCCGCTGAGCCGGGCCCGCTGCACCGCCAGCTTGACCCAATCGCGCACCGGCCCGTCCTTGACCTGACAGGCGCGCCAGATGTCGCCGCTTTCCACCTGATGTTCACTCAGCACCCGGCCATCGTCGGCCACCAGCCGCACCGTGCCCGGGCCGCTGATTTCAAAGGTTTTATCGTGGGAGCCGTACTCCTCGGCCTTCTGGGCCATCAGGCCCACATTGGGCACCGTGCCCATGGTGGCCGGGTCGAAGGCGCCATGCTCCCGGCAGAAATCAATGACCGCCTGGTAGATGCCGGCATAGCTGCTGTCGGGAATCACAGCCTTGGTGTCCTGGGCCTGGCCGTCCCGGTTCCACATGCGGCCGGAATTGCGAATCATGGCCGGCATGGAGGCGTCCACAATCACATCGCTGGGCACGTGCAGATTCGTGATGCCCCGGTCCGAATCGACCATGGCCAGGGCCGGCCGCTCGGCGTAGGTGGCGGCGATGCTGGCCTCGATGGCCGCCCGCTGGTCGGCGGGGAGCGCTTCGATGGCCGTGAGCAGGGCGGCCAGGCCGTTATTGGCATTGACGCCGGCGGCCCGAAGCGCTTCGCCGTGGGCGGCAAAGACCGGCGCAAAGAAGGTTTCCAGCACCTGGCCGAAGATAATCGGGTCGGACACCTTCATCATCGTTGCCTTCAGGTGGACGGAGAACAGCAGGCCCTTGGCCTTGGCATCGGCAATTTCCGCCTCCAGAAACTGGCGCAGGGCGCGGCGGCTGAGCACGGTGGCATCGATGATTTCTCCGGCCTGCAATGGCAGCGGTGCCCGCAGCTCCTGGCTCTGGCCGGCGGCATCGGTGAAGACAAAGCGCACCGTGGTGGCCTCGGGGACGGTAACCGACTGTTCGTTATGGAAAAAATCGCCACTCGTCATGGTGGCTACCTCCGAGCGGGAGTCTTTACTCCAGGGGCCCATGCTGTGGGGGAACTTCTTCGCAAAATTCTTCACCGCCTTGGGGGCGCGCCGGTCGGAGTTGCCCTCGCGCAGCACCGGATTGACGGCGCTGCCCTTGACGCGCTCATAGCGGGCGCGAATGTCCTTTTCTTTATCGTTCTGGGGGTCGGTGGGATAGTCCGGTAGGGCGTAGCCCTGGCTTTGCAGTTCTTTGATGGCACTGAGCAGCTGGGGCTGGGAGGCACTGATGTTCGGCAGCTTAATCACGTTGGCTTCGGGCCGTTGCACCAGCTGGCCCAGCTCGGCCAGGGCATCGGGCACCCGCTGTTCCGGCGTCAGATAGTCCCCGAACTGGGCCAGAATGCGGCCGGCCAGGGAAATATCGGCCAGCTGGAAATCGACGCCGGCCGGGGCGGTGAAGGCGCGCAGCAGCGGCAGCAGCGAGCGGGTGGCCAGGGCCGGGGCTTCGTCGGTGTGGGTGTAGATGATGGTGCTCATGGGAACCTCGTGATGTTAAAGATGACTAAACGTTAATTTATCGCCCGCACCATTGCAAGGGCCTAGCCGAGGCGAATGTGGTACTGGCCCACCTCCAGACTGCCATCGGCGGCCAGGCCGATGGGTAACCCTAGCAGGGCCTGCAAATCGGCCAGGGCCGGGCCCTCCTCGGCCCGAATGAAATCCACCAGCTCCGGCCGGCCCACCACGGTGAGTGCCGCCGGTTTGAAGGCCCGGGCCTCGTGGAGCAGGTCGCGGAACAGCTGGAAGGCCTGGGTTTCCAGGGTCTTGACATAGCCCCGGCCGCGACAGTGGGGACAGGTTTCGCACAGGCTCTGGGTCAGGCTCTGGCTCGTGCGTTTGCGCGTCATCTCGATGATGCCCAGCGGCGACATGGGGCTGATGCTGTACTTGCTCTTGCTCGCCGCCAGCGCCGCCTCCAGCTGGGCCACCACGGCCTGGCGGTGCTCCTCGGCCTCCATGTCGATGAAATCAATCATGATGATGCCGCCGATATTGCGCAGCCGCAGCTGGCGGGCGATGGTCGTGGCCGCCTCCAGATTGGTTCTATAGATGGTGTCGTGCTGGGAGGACTTGCCGACGAAGGCGCCGGTATTGACGTCAATGGTGGTCATGGCCTCGGTCTGGTCGATGATGAGGGTGCCGCCGGATTTGAGCTGCACGTGGCGGTGCAGACACAGCTCAATTTCCGCCTCGATGCCATAGCGCTGGAACAGGCCAATGCTGTCCTCGTGTAGCTGGAGCCGGTCGCCGAGGGCGCCAAGGAAATTGGCGGCAAATTCGGCCATTTCGTCGCGGGCGCCGGCATGGTCAACGACGATGCGGGCCACGGCCGGCGACAGCACGTCGCGCATGATTTTGAGATAGAGCGGCAGTTCCCGGTAAATCAGCGTACCGGCCTTGGCGGCCCCGGCCCGGCGCTGGATGTCGGCCCAGAGCCGTTGCAGATACTGCTGGTCGGCGCGCAGCGCTTCCACGTCGGCCGTCTCCACCGCCGTGCGCACGATGAAACCGCCGGAGCCGCCGGCATTGAATTCGGCCATGATGCCGCGCAGAAACTGGCGCTGCTCCTCCTCGGCAATCTTGAAGGAAACGCCGATGTCGTTCTTCGCCTCGGGCAGATAGACGAGGAAGCGCGAGGGCAGCGAAATGTCCGTGGTCAGCCGGGCGCCCTTGGAGCCGATGGGTTCCTTCAGCACCTGCACCAGCAGATGCTGGCCCTCGTGCAGCAGCGAGGCGATGGGCCGGTCCTGGCTGTGGGCCAGATTCTTGATGTGGAGGAAGCCGGCCTTGTCCAGGCCAATATCGACAAAACAGGCGTCCATGCCGGGCAGAACGCGCTGGACCCGGCCCTTGTAAATATTGCCCACCAGCCCCCGCTGCCGGGCCCGCTCGATGTAGACCTCCTGCAGGACGCCATCTTCCAGCTGGGCGACGCGGGTTTCATAGGGGCTGTGATTGACCAAAATTTCCATATTTGCCATAGGGGTTCCTCGTTTTCAGGCCGGGGCTCGGGGCCCCGCTGGGAAATATTACTGGACGCCGGTGGATTTTGCTCCAACGGGCCGGGGCGGGGGGCCGTTACAATGATGGCCCCGTTAAATTATGAGGAACACAGCCCCCATGCACATTGACCCGGAACAGGTTCGCATCGAAGCCAGCTGGAAGGCGGCCCTGCGCGACGAGTTCGCCGCCCCCTATTTTCTTGAGATTAAAAAGGCGCTGCTGCAGGCCAAGGCCGACGGTAAAACCGTCTATCCGCCCAATCGGCTGCTGTTCAACGCCTTCCAACGGACCCCCTTTGACCGGGTGCGTGTCGTTATCCTCGGCCAGGACCCCTACCACCAGCCCGGCCAGGCCATGGGCCTGTCCTTTTCGGTGCCGGCCGGGGTCAAGGTGCCGCCGTCGCTGAACAATATCTACAAGGAGTTGGCCCGCACCGAGCCGGGCTTTGTCCGGCCCAGCCACGGCGATTTGAGCGCCTGGACGGACCAGGGCGTGCTGCTGCTCAATGCGGCGCTGACGGTGGAGGCGGGCAAGGCCGGCAGCCACAGCAAAATCGGCTGGATTCCCTTCACCGACGCGGTTATCCGCCGGCTCTCCGAGGGCCGCGAGGGCCTGATTTTCCTGCTCTGGGGCAATTTCGCCAAGGAGAAGGCCAAACTCATCGACGGCCAGCGCCATCACATTCTCACGGCGGTGCACCCGTCGCCCCTGGCCGGCGGTGGCTTTGTGGGCTGCGGCCATTTCCACCAGGTCAATGAGATTCTGCGCGCCCGGGGCGAAACGCCGATTAACTGGCAGGTGTGAAATGGTGAAGCGCTTCCTCGGCTACGGCCTCGGCGGGGCCCTGCTGCTGGCCCTGCTCTATCTGGCCATGATTTTTTTCGGCCGGCCGCCGCTGACCTTTGGCGACGCCCTCGGCCTGCTGCTGCTGCTGCTGGCCGGGCCGGTGCTGTTGCTGGCGCTGCCCCTGGCCCGGGGCCACAACCCCCGGCCGCTGCTGGGGCCGGTGCTGCTGCTGTGGCCGACGCTGATTTTTCTGCTGTTCCGCTCGCCGACGGTGCCCCTGGCCCTGGGGGCGCAGCGCTTTCTGCTGTTCTACGGTTTGCCGGTGGTCTGCCACGGCTACTGGCTGGGGCGCCTGCTGCATGTCCTCAGCCGGGAACGGCCGGGCCGGGGCTAGGTTTCAAGCCTTCACCCCGAAGCGCTTCTCCTTTGTCTCCAACCGAAGCGCTTCTTCTGTTTAGAGCGTTTCCTAGCGAAGCGCTCCCCCTCTTCGGCCACCGGGAAATCTATCTCCTCAAAGCGAAGCGCTTCCCCCGGCCCGTTGAGAATGAAGCGCTTCGGCTTGACCACTCGAGCCCCGGCCGCTGCCCTTTTTTGTGGCTTCTTGGACCGAAGCGCTTCCTCCTTCCCAACCCGTTGGACCGAAGCGCTTCCCTTTTGGGTCGCCGGAAAATCTATCTCCCCCGAACGAAGCGCTTCATCTCGAAGAGCAAGCGAAGAAGGACCCCCCCCTTTGAATCCGCCCCAGCCCGGCCACTGCGCCAAAACGAAGCGCTTCCCCGGCGACCAGCCTTTAATATAGGCAGCCACTTTTTTATCAGCTTTTTGCGGCCCCGGGCGGGCCCAACCCAAGGAGTTTTTCATGAAATTTGTAGATGAGGCCAGCATTTACGTGCGGGCCGGCAAGGGCGGCAACGGCATTGTCAGTTTCCGCCGCGAAAAATACGTGCCCTTCGGCGGGCCGGACGGCGGCGACGGCGGCGACGGCGGCAGCGTCTATCTGGAGGCCAGCGCCAACCTCAACACCCTGGCCGATTTTCGCTACCAGCGTTCCTTCCAGGCCCCCAACGGCCGCCCCGGCGAGGGCCGCAACAAGCGCGGTCTCAGCGGCGAAGATTTGATTATTCCGGTGCCGGTGGGCACCCAGGTGTTCGCCGAGGAAACCGACGAGCTCATCGGCGACCTGCTCCAGCCCGGCCAGCGGCTGCTGGTGGCCCAGGGCGGCTTCCACGGCATCGGCAACACCCGCTATAAAAGCTCGGTCAATCGCGCCCCGCGCCAGTGCAAACCCGGCAGCGAGGGCGAGGAACGCTATCTGCGCCTGGAACTGAAGGTGCTGGCCGATGTGGGCCTGCTCGGCCTGCCCAATGCCGGCAAATCGACGCTGATTAGCCAGGTGTCCCAGGCGCGGCCGAAAATCGCCAACTATCCCTTCACCACCCTGCATCCGAACCTGGGCGTGGTCTCGGTGGGCCTGCTGCAGAGCTTTGTCATGGCCGACATTCCCGGCCTGGTGGAGGGCGCCGCCGAGGGCGTCGGCCTGGGCCACCAGTTTTTGAAACATCTGGCCCGGACGCGGATTCTGCTGCACCTGCTCGACTGTTCGCCGCTGAGCGACAGCCAAAATCCGCTGGAGGACTTCCGCCAGGTGGAAACAGAGCTGGGCAAATACAGCGCCGAACTGCGCGACAAGCCGCGCTGGCTGGTGCTCAATAAGATGGACCTGCTCAGCCCCGAGGAACAGGAAGCCAAACGGGCGGAAATCGTCGCCGCCCTGAACTGGACGGGGCCGGTGTTCGCCATTTCCGGGGTCAGCGGCCAGGGCTGCCGGGAGCTGTGCTATGCGCTGATGGCGGCCCTGGAGGAGCTGTGGCACGAGGAAGAATGGCGCGCCGACGCCCCGGCCGGGGTTGATTCCGCCGCTGCCGATACCCCTAGCGTCGCCAGTCCCAGCGAAGCCAGTCCCACCCCCCCGGACGAAGACTAGCCCCGGGGCTTTATGGCTGCCCGGCCGCCGGCGGTATTTCTTGGAAGTTGGAAGCGCTTCCCTGTTCCGAAACCTATAGGAGCGAAGCGCTTCCCTTTTTAGGTACGCTCCCCCGGTTGGTTTTAAAACCTAAACCGGCCGGGCCGAAGCGCTTCGTTGCTCGGCGGATTTCCAGAACGAAGCGCTTCCTTATTTCGTGGCTTCCCGAACCGAAGCGCTTCGGATTGGTGCGCCGGCCGCCGGGCTGAACGTTCAGATTCATTTCCGCCGAAGCGCTTCGGAGTTATGAGACTTTCTAGGGCGAAGCGCTTCCCCCTTTCCCTCTAATCTGCCGAAACGAAGCGCTCCCCTTTCTTCTAACTTCCCCAAAGGAAGCGCTTCCTCTTGGGGGCCCGGCCGAGCCGAAGCGCTTCCGCTTTTGGACTCGCTTCTTTGATTGGCTTCTAGCTCATCTTCAGACCGAAGCGCTTCATTGTCCTAAACCCTCTAGAAACGAAGCGCTTCCCTCTAATCTACCGAAGCGAAGCGCTCCCCCTTTGGCTCAGCCGGCCCTGTTGCGGGCTTTAAAAGCTAAACGCGGCTGGGCCGAAGCGCTTCTTTGTCCTGCTGCTCCCCAGAACGAAGCGCTTCCTTCTGGGCGGCCGGCCGTTCTCCGGACAAAAAAAAGCGCCCGCCCCGGAGGGCGGACGCGGCAGGAAGCGCTTCGCTGTTACTGCTTGCGCCGGGCGCCGTAGGCACCCTGATAGGTTTCGTAGTCGTACTGACGCCGGAACTGGCCGCCGATTTCGTCGGCCTGCGGGCCGTAGAAGCGGGCTGAGCCGGTGGCGCCCTCAAACTGACCCTGGGCCGAATTCCAGTTCAGGGTTTCGTTGAAGTCCAAGGCGCTTTGCGGTTTCAGCGTCTGGGCCTGGGCCTGGGCCAGGTCGTTGTTGCCCATGCGGCTGTTCTTCAGCTGCAGTTCCATTTTTTTGGAACCCTGGTTGAAGTCCACGTCGGCCTTGACGTCGGCCACCACGCGGCTATGGCCGCCCACATCACCGATGGCCGTGCCCTCGTAGCTGCCCTTGAACTCGCTGTTGGCATCGGGCACGAAGGCTTTACCCACGTTGAAATAGCCCACCGGCAGCTGGGTTTCGGTTTCGACGCCCTTGGCCTTCTGCTGCACCTCGCCGAAGCTCTGGTACTGGCCGGCGACGCCCTCGCCGCGAATCACCAGCCGGTGCTGGTCGGACAATTTCACCACGTGGGCATTGGGGGCAACGCTGCTCAGGCTGTCGTTTTGGGCGACGGTGGGAGCGTTGATTTTCAGCGCGTTCACGGCGCCCTCGAACTGCACCGCCTGGTTCAGGGCGTTTTGCGCCTGGGCCCGGTCCACGGTTACGGCGGTGTTGGGGTCATGGACGGTGCTGTCCACGGTGCTGCTGCCGTACATAGGCACCCAGTAGTTTTTGTGGTAGTCGTTTTCCTTGCGGGCATAGCCGACGCCGAAGTGGCTGAATTTCTCCTGCACCATATTGCCGTAGAAGCTGGATTCCCGGCGGGCCCGCTTGACGGCGGCCAGGGCCCCCTCGGGGGTGTTCGGCGCCGTGGGGCCGGCGATTAAATCCTCGTCCTGGCGGGTGGTCTGGCTGGGGTCGTTGTTTTTGAAATACTCGTTGTCGTCGAATTTCTTGCCGTTGGGGCGTTCATGTTCCCAGTGGTCGGTGATTTCCCCGGCCCGCACCTGGGCATAGCTGTTCAGGCTGTTGCGGAAGGTCAGCGGCGGCAGGCCTTTTTCGGTGCGGTAGGCGTTGGTTTGCTCCAGATAGGCGACCATGGCCGGGGTGATGGGCGACGCGATGAATTCGTTGAAGGTGCCCAGCTGGCTGCTGTCAGTGCTGAAGCTGCCGCGAATGCCGGGTTCCACCGGTGGAATGTTGGTCGGCGCCGGCACCGGTGGATTCAGGGTGGGCGACGGCTGCGGTGCGGGTGGCACCCCGGTGGGCTGTGGATTGTTGCTGGGCGTTGGCGCCGGTGGAGTCGGAGGCACGGGCGAAGGCTGCGGATTATTGCTGGGGGCCGGGCTGGGTTGCGGGGCGGGTGGAACCACCGTGGGTTGCGGATTCACGCTCGGTTGCGGCTGGGGTGCAACTGTGGGTTGGGGATTGTAGCTGGGTTGCGGGTTATAGGTGGGCTGGGGTGCGACCGTCGGCGCGGGCGGCACAGCTGTAGGTTGCGGGGCCACCGTCGGTTGGGGTTGCAGGGTCGGGGCCGGTGGCACAACCGTAGGGGCCGGTGGCACCACGGTGGGTTGCGGTTGCAGCGTCGGCGACGGCTGGGGCAGGGCGTGTTCGGGCACAAAGACCGACACGTTCGGATTCACCAGGCTGCCGCCGCAGGCGCTCAGTAGAGCGCCGCTGACCAGCAGGGCGGTAAGTTTTAGTTTCATCGTTAGATTCCTCTAAATGTTAAAAAGGCCGCTATTTTGCCGCTTTTGGAGCCGGAAAAAAACGGTCAAAGCCGCCTATTTACAGGGTTTCGGCGAATTTTGTTGCGGCGGCGCCACAGCCCGGCGGCCGGTCGGGGGCTTTTCGGGCCAATCGTTTGAAAAGAAAGAATTTTTTAGCCCGCTGCGGCCGGGCCCAAAAAAAAAGGCCGACCGACGGCCGACCTGGAGCATTCCGCCCTCTAGGGGCGCAGATAGGTGAGGCCGCCCCGGCTCAGCAGCACCCGATTGCGCAGGGGAATGAATTCGTAGCTGCTGGCAATCAGGCGCAGGGCATCGTCGGCGTGCAGGGGCTCTTCGCCAATGCGCACATAGTAGAAGGTGCGCGGGTCGCGGGCGTCCTGGGCCCCGTAGACGGCCCGCAGCCGGTTTTGCAGCGCCCAGACCTTGCTTTTCATATAGCCGATGACCTGTTCCGGCCGGCTGTCCGGTTTCAGCGTGAATTTTTCCAGGCTCAGAAAGGCCGATTTCTGCCGCTGCAGCACCGACAGCGGCGTCGGCCGCTCGGCCAGTATCACCGGCACCAGCTCGTAGCTTTGTTTCTGGCTCTCGTCGAGGAATTCCGGCGCCCGTTCGCTGTAGCGCTGCTGGGCCGGCTGGCGCAGATGGGCCTGATAGGCGGCCGGCGAGGCGTAGATTTCGATGAACAGCACCCGGGTGCCATCGGCCAGCGGGCTGGTGCTGTACAGGCTCAGGGTGCCCTTCTCCTCGGCCAGGGCCGCCGTCCAGTGCTCGCGGTTGGCCGTGTCAAAGTCCTTTTCCTTGTTCTCCTGGAGGGTGCGTTCGTAGATGCGGAGCTCCGGGGCGGCGCCGGCCAGCAGTGGCAGCAGGGCCCCGAGTCCGAGAAGAGCTAATTTTTTAAACATGGTTCCGCCGGGTAATTGAAGAGGCGCCATTGTAGCGCGTGGCCAAAAAAAAGCGCCCGCCCCCGGGGGAGCGGACGCCGGCAGGGAAGCGCTTACTGTTTGCGCCGGGCGCCATAGGCACCCTGATAGGTTTCGTAGTCGTACTGACGCCGGAACTGGCCGCCGATTTCGTCGGCCTGCGGGCCGTAGAAGCGGGCTGAGCCGGTGGCGCCCTCAAACTGACCCTGGGCCGAATTCCAGTTCAGGGTTTCGTTGAAGTCCAAGGCGCTTTGCGGTTTCAGCGTCTGGGCCTGGGCCTGGGCCAGGTCGTTGTTGCCCATGCGGCTGTTCTTCAGCTGCAGTTCCATTTTTTTGGAACCCTGGTTGAAGTCCACGTCGGCCTTGACGTCGGCCACCACGCGGCTATGGCCGCCCACATCACCGATGGCCGTGCCCTCGTAGCTGCCCTTGAACTCGCTGTTGGCATCGGGCACGAAGGCTTTACCCACGTTGAAATAGCCCACCGGCAGCTGGGTTTCGGTTTCGACGCCCTTGGCCTTCTGCTGCACCTCGCCGAAGCTCTGGTACTGGCCGGCGACGCCCTCGTCGCGAATGACCAGACGATGCTGCTCGCTGAGCTGCACCACGTGCGGGTTCGGGGCGATGTTGGCCAGGCTGTCATTCTGGGCGGCGGTGGGGGCGTTGATTTTTAGCTTGTTCACGGCGCCCTCGAACTGCACGGCCTGGTTCAGGGCGTTCTGGGCCTGGGCCCGGTCCACGGTTACGGCGGTGTTGGGGTCATGGACGTTGCTGTCGATGGGCCCGCCGCCAAAGATTTGCACCCAGTGGTTTTTATAGGCGTCGTTTTCCTTGTAGGCATAGCCGGCGCCGAAGCTATCGAAGTCCTCGCGCACCATGTTGGCATAGTGGCCCGGACTGTTGCGCAGGTGGCCGGCGGCGGCGCGGGCGCCCTCGGGCGTATGGGGCGACACGGTGCCCTTGTGCAGGTTTTCCCCCTGGAGGGTGGCCTGGGTGGGGTCGTTGCGGTCGAAGAACTCGTGGTCGGTAACCTGTTTGCCGTTGGGGCGCTGGTGGCTCCAGAGTTCGGTAATTTCCTCGGCCCGCACCTGGGCATAGCTGTTCAGACTGTTGCGGAATTTCAGCGGCGGCAGACCTTTTTCGGCGCGGTAGACGTTGGTCTGTTCCAGGAAGGCGACCATTTCCGGCGTGATGGGCGAAGCGGTGTACTGGTTGAAGGTGCCCAGCTGGCTGCTGTCATTGCTGAAGCTGCCGCGAATGTCCGGTTCCACCGGCGGAATGTTGGTCGGTGCCGGCACCGGTGGATTCAGGGTGGGCGTCGGCTCGGGGTTGGCCGTGGGCTGCGGATTGGCCGTGGGCGAAGGCGCTACCGTGGGCATGGGGGCCGGCAAGGGTGTTACCGTGGGCTGCGGATTATCGCTGGGCGTGGGCGCCGGCGGTGGCACGGGCGTGGCCGTGGGCGTTGCCGGCGGCAGCGGCGTGGGGACTAGCGTGGGCTGCGGATTGTCGCTGGGGGTGGGCGCTGGCGGTGGCACTGGCGTGGGCTGTGGATTGTAGGTGGGCATGGGGGCCGGCAGGGGCGTTACCGTGGGCTGCGGGTTATCGCTGGGCGTGGGCACCGGCGTGGCCGTGGGCGTTACCGGCGGAATCGGCGTGGGGGCTACCGTGGGCTGCGGATTGTAGGTGGGCTGGGGGGGCAGCGTTGGGGACGGGACGACCGTGGGGACCGGCGGTGCCAC
Source organism: uncultured Cardiobacteriaceae bacterium (assembly GCA_963532425.1). Taxonomy (GTDB): domain Bacteria; phylum Pseudomonadota; class Gammaproteobacteria; order Cardiobacteriales; family Cardiobacteriaceae; genus CAUSKK01. The sequence continues at coordinate 106,002 of CAUSKK010000003.1, read as the reverse complement.
CGTAGGCGTCGGCTGGGGGGGCAGCGTTGGGGACGGGACGACCGTGGGAGCCGGCGGTGCCACCGTGGGCGTTGGCTGGGGGGGTAGCGTCGGCGAGGGAACAACCGTCGGCTGCGGTAGCGCGTGTTCAGGTACGAAGACCGACACGTTCGGATTCACCAGGCTGCCGCCGCAGGCGCTCAGCAGGGCGCCGCTAACCAGCAGGGCAATGAGCTTTAGTTTCATGGGAAAACTCCTGTAGTAAAAAAACAACGAGTGGTTTCATTGTGCGCCTTCTCGGCGGCGGAGAAAACCGCTCTCCCCCAGTCGGCAGCAAAAGCAATGCCGAAGCGCTTCGGGGGCGGCGAATTAAACGGACAGTGGCCATTGGCTAGAATGGGGGATTTAAGGAGTTTTTATGGGCCAATCCCTGGGCAAACTATTTATTTTCTGTGCTTTTTCGCTGGCGGTCGGGGCCCCGGCGGCCGCAAGTCCCGCCGCCACCGCCACGGTGCGTCCGGCCCCCACAACCATCGCCGCCCCACTGGCCACCCTGCGCCAGCGGCTGGCCGAAGAGCCCCATCTAAAACTGCAAATCTGGCAGTGGCCCCGGGATTTAAACAGCCTCATTCCCCTGACGGAAGCGCTTCTGAAGGAAAACCACTATGGCCAGCGGCAAATCGACCAACGCGCGGCCGTTCTAAACCTGTTGGACGTGCTAATCGAGCAAATTAACGGCGCCGCGCCGGCCGCCGCCGGGGGACAAAAGCCGGGCCTCATCAGCACGGAAGTGCTGTTGGAGTTCTCCGGCAACGACGGCCGGCCCCGGTTCACCGTCCGGCTGGAGCAGGGCCTGAAAACCGGGGCCGGTTCCTGGCTGCAATTTGAGGTGGCCGGGGACCGAAGCGCTTCCCCTCCGCTTTATGTGAAAAACTTCGACGCCCTCATCGGCGCCCTGACGGCCACCCCCTGACGGGCCCGGGGAAATTAAACTTTTCTTCAGCGACGGGCCTTGGAACCGCTTATTACAATAGCCCCAAGCTCCTGCGGGAGCCCCCCATAACAAAAAAACAGAGGCAATGTATGAGCGAAAAAATTTCCCTCACCATCAACGGGCAGCGGGTCGAAGCCGACCCCGGCACCTCCATCATTCAGGCCTACGCCCACGCCGGCAAGGCCATCACCGCCAACGTGGGCTGCATGGGCCAGGGCGTCTGCGGTTCCTGCCGCTGCATGGTGCGCAAGGACGGCGAACGGGACGTGCAAACGGCCCTGGCCTGTGAAACCCCGGTGGAAGCCGGCATGCAGGTCAGCTTCATCGACTACTTCCTGCCCGAGCACGTGCACTACTACGACACCAAGAACCTGGGCGACGGCTGGGACGTGCTGGAGGAGGTTAATGCCATCTTCCCCGAGGCCCAGCACTGCCGCCACTGTGGCGGCTGCACCCGCGCCTGTCCCAAGGGCCTGAGCGTGGAGGCGGGCGTGGCGGCCGTGGCCAGCGGTGATTTCGCCGCCGCCGGGCAGATTTTCGACGAGTGCGTCATGTGCAATCTCTGCACCCTCTCCTGTCCGGAAAATATCCGGCCGAACCATCTGGGCCTCTACGCCCGGCGCCACACGGCGGCGGCCAGCCTGCGCCCGGTGGACCTGCTCAAACGGCTGCAGGAAATCGAGCGCGGCGAAATGGACATTGATTTAAACGGAGCCGAAGCATGAACGGCATCGCCTACGAGGAAGCGCTTCGGGCCCTGCGCCAATCCGACCTGCCCCTGCGGCCGGAAAACCTCACGAAAGAAGAGCTGCTCGGCCAGTTCCACCCGGACTATCAGGCCAGCGCCCGCACCGCGCTGGCGGTGGGGGCCAACCAGGGCGAGCCCTGCCATCCGGAGCTGGCGGCACTGCTGCTCAGCAATCCCCTGATTACCGACCGGGATTTGGCCGGGGCCGAAGCGCTGGCCACCGACGTGCTGGTCATCGGCGGCGGCGGCGCCGGGGCGGCGGCGGCCCTCAGTGCGGCCGAGGCCGGGGCCTCGGTGCTGATGGTCAATAAGCTGCGCATCGGCGACAGCAACACGGTGATGGCCGAGGGCGGCATTCAGGCGGCGGTGGGCGAAGAGGACAGCCTGCAGCAGCATTTCGATGACACGCTGAAGGGCGGCCACCGGGTTGGCGACCGCCGGCTGATTGCCCAGATGGTCAAGGACGCCCCGGGCGTTATCCGCTGGCTCATCGAGCTGGGCATGAACTTCGATTTGGCCGCCGACGGCAGCAATCGCCTGCAGCGCAAGCGCGCCGGCGGTACGACGGTGCCGCGCATACTCTGCCACCGGGACTTCACCGGCCTGGAGATGATGCGGGTGCTGCGCGAGGCCGTCGAACTGGAACGCAAAATCCAGCTGCTGAACCGCCATCCGGCCGTTGAGCTGCTCTCCGACGAGCACGGCCGCTGTGCCGGCGCCGTGGTCTACGATTTGGAACGGCGCCAGCTCATTCTGATTCACGCCAAGGCCACCATTCTGGCCACCGGCGGTTCCGGCCGGCTGCACCTGCAGGGCTTCGCCACCTCCAACCACTACGGCGCCACCGCCGACGGCCTGGTGCTGGCCTATCGCCTTGGCGCCAGGCTGCGCGATTTGGATTCCTTCCAGTACCACCCCACCGGCGTGGCGGCACCGGCGTCCCTGGCCGGGGCGCTGATTTCCGAGGCGGTGCGGTCGGCCGGCACCCGGCTGGTGAACGGCCTCGGGGAGCGCTTCATCGACGAGCTCGGCCCCCGGGACCTGGTCGCCGCCGCCATACTGCGCGAGTGTGCCGAGGGCCGGGGCATCGTCAAGGACGGCCAGCTGGGCGTTTTCCTCGACACGCCGCGCCTGATTGCGGCCCAGCCGGACATCCGCAAGCGCCTGGTTACCATGGAGCACGTGGCCCATAAATGCGGCCTCGACCCCAGCGTTGAACCGCTGCTCATTCACCCCACCCTGCACTATCAGAATGGCGGCATCGTCATCGACGGCGACGGCGCCACCACCGTGGCCGGCCTCTACGCCGCCGGCGAGGTCTCCGGGGGTATCCACGGCCGCAACCGGCTGATGGGCAATGCGCTGCTGGACATCATCAGCTTCGGCCGCCGGGCCGGGGCGGCGGCGGCCCACAACGGTCTGCCGCTGAAGAAAATGCGCGGCGGCCTGGGCCACATCTATGCTCTGCAACGCGAACTCACCCATGCCGGCCTCACGCCCGACCGCAGCGCCCCGTTGCTCTACCCCGGCTACGGCAGCTTCACCCTACAACTCCAACGTCCGGAGGAGAAACACCATGTCTGAATTGAACCAAGTCCTATTGCACCCCAGCCGGCTGCTGGGCGCCGACCTCAACGGCTGGCTGGCCGTGGGCGGCGGTGAGGGCCTGCTCAAGGCGCTGGCGGCTCCCGACGACATCATCAACCAGCTGCGCGATGCCGGCCTGGCCGGCATGGGCGGCGCCGGCTTCCCCAGCTGGCGCAAGTGGGAGGCGGTGAAGAACACGCCGCGCAAGAACGGCGGCCGCTATGTGGTCTGCAATGCCAACGAGGACGAGCCCGGCACCTTCAAGGACCGCTATCTGCTGGCCCATACCCCCCACCAGGTCATCGAGGGGGCGCTCATCGCCGGTGTGGCGGTCAAGGCTAACCATCTGATTATGTACGTCAATCCGCATTTGACCGAGGCGGTAAAGGAGACGCGGGCGGCGCTGGCCCAGTGGCAGAACCACGAGCTCTGCCGTCGCATCGAGGCCTATTTGGGCGAGCCCATCGAACTGAAGCTGGTGGAAACCTCCGGCCGCTACATCGGCGGCGAGGAAACGGCGGTCATCTCCTGGCTGAACGGCGGCTTCCCCTTCCCCCACCGCAAGCCGCCCTATCCGGCCGAATGTGGCGTCAATGACGACCCAACCCTGATTAACAACACCGAAACCTTCGCCAACGTCAGCCACATTCTCCGCGCCGGCGTCCAGTGGTACCGGGATTTGGGTAAGGGCGAGGCCGTCGGCACCAAGCTCTATTCCCTGTCCGGCGACGTGCTGAATCCCGGCCTCTATGAGCTGCCTATGGGCACCAGCCTCCAGGATTTAATCTATAAATACGGCGGCGGCATGCTCGGCGGCCGGGCCTTTAAGGCGGTCTTCACCGGTGGCCCGTCGAATACCCTGCTGACGGCCAAGGATTTGGATGTGCCCCTGGACTTCGCCTCGGTGCGCCTGCGCCAGTCCAGCCTCGGCACCGGCGCCATGATTGTGATTTCCGAAGGCACGTCGGTGGTGCGCAAGGTCTCCGAGTACGTGGAATTCTTCGCCGCCAACTCCTGCGGCCAGTGCCCCTCCTGCAAGGGCGGCACCTTCCAGCTGGCCCGGCTGCTCCAGCGCATTGACACCGGCCTCGGCGGCGACGAGGAAATCAGCGCCCTGAACAGTCTGGTGGCGGTGCTGCCGCGCAGTGGCCGCTGCGGTCTGCTCGACGGGGCGGTAACGGTAACGCAGAGTTCCATGCGCACCTTCCCCGAGGAATACGGCATCAAGGAGTAATCATGGGTTTTAACAAAGTCCCCACCCTCATCGCCCTGGCGCTGGCGGCCCTTATCTGGCTGCTTCCGGTGCCCGAGGGCGTTTCCGCCAACGCCTGGCATCTGCTGGCCATGTTCGTGGGCATCATCGCCGCCATCATTGGCAAGGCCATGCCCATCGGCGCCATCGCCATCATCGCCTTCACCCTGGTGGCCCTGACCGGCGTAACCGTGATTGATGAAAAGGCCATCGCCGCCGGCAAGACGGCGAGCCTGGCCATCAAGGACGCCCTCAGCGCCCTGAACCATTCGCTGATTTGGATGATTGGCATCGCCATCATCATCTCCCGGGGCCTGCTGAAAACCGGCCTGGGCGAGCGTATCGGCTACCTGTTCGTGTCCCTCTGGGGCAAGCGCGCCATCGGCGTGGCCTACAGCCTGTCTTTCTGCGATTTGCTGCTGGGGCCGGTAACGCCGAGCAACACCGCCCGGGGCGGCGCCATCGTGCACCCGATTATGAAATCCATCGCCGGCAACTTCGGTTCCGACCCGGCCGACGGCACCCAGAAGAAAATCGGCCGCTACCTAGCGCTGGTTAATTACCATTCCAACATCATCACCTGCCTGTTCTTCGTAACCGCGACGGCGCCGAACCCGCTGGCCGTGGACGCCATCAACAAGCTGGCCGGCACCAATTTCCAGATGAGCTGGGGCACCTGGTTCGTCGGCATGTGCGTGCCGGCGCTGGTGGCCATGCTGCTGATGCCGCTGATTCTGATGCTGTTCTTCCCGCCGGAAATTAAACACACGCCGGACGCGCCGGCGCTGGCCAAGGAGAAACTGAAGGCCATGGGCCCCATGAATCGCGGCGAGAAAATCATGCTCGGTGTCTTCGCGGTCATGTTGCTGCTGTGGGCGGAGGTGCCGAAGCACCTGTTCGGCGTGTCGGTGGACGCGACGGCGGCGGCGCTGCTCGGTCTGTCCCTGCTGCTGATTTCCGGCGTGCTCACCTGGGACGATGCTTTAAAAGAGAAGGGCGCCTGGGACACCATCATCTGGTTCGCGGCGCTGGTGATGATGGCGGACTTCCTCAACAAGCTGGGCCTCATCGGCTGGATTTCTAACCTGATGAAGGGCTACATCGCCGGCCACGAGATGAGCTGGCAGGCCGGCAGCATTCTACTGGTGCTGGTCTACCTCTACAGCCACTACATGTTCGCCAGCGGTACGGCCCACGTAACCGGCATGTTCGCCGCCTTCTACGTGGCGGGCCTGGCCCTAGGCGCGCCACCGGCCCTGCTGGCCTTCGCCATGAGTGCGGCCACCGGCATCATGATGTCGCTGACCCACTACGCTTCAGGCTCATCGCCGGTCATCTTCAGCTCCAACTACGTAACCCTGAAGGAATGGTGGCTGGCCGGCTTCCTTATGAGTGTGGTGGAAATTGCCATCTTCGCCACCGTCGGCCTGGCCTGGTGGAAGATGCTCGGCTATTAGCCACGAACCCCGCCAGAGGGAAGCGCTTCGGACTCCGCAGGAGTCTGAAGCGCAGCGAGCGACGCAGTCGCGCAGTAACCCTTCGAAGCCACGCAGTGGCGCGGAAGCGCAGCGAGCAACCGCTGCCAACTCCGCCCGCCACTGCACCCCGGCCCCTAAAAAAAACCCAGATTCCGGCGAATCTGGGTTTTTATCGTTGGGGGTCGGGCTATGGGGACAGGCTTTCCAGCGCCCGCCGGGCTTGTTCATTGCCGGCGGCGGCGGCCTGTTCCAGCAGCCGCTGGGCTTTGGTCAAATCCTGGGGCACGTTCTCGCCCACGGTGTAGAAGTGGGCCAACATCAGCTGGGCGTCCATATTGCCCGCCGCCGCCGACTTTTCCCACAGTTCTATGGCCTTGGGCACGGCGTCTTTCCAGCGGCCCGTGGCCGGGGGCTCGACGGCCTTGCTTTCCGTTCGCGCCGCCGCCATCAGCAGACTGCCCATAATAAACTGGGCATTGTCATTGTTCGCCGCCAGCGCCGCCGTCATCTGGCCGGATTGAATCAGCTCGGCGGTAAGGGTCAGGAATTTATCGTCCCTGGCCATGAAAGCCGTCTGGGCCTCTTTCAATTGCTTTGCCGTTGCCGGCGCCAGCGCGACCGGGCTAGCGCTGGCCGTCGGGCCGGGGGCGATAAGCTGGGCCGTATAGTTGCGCAGCACCGCCTTGTTGTCATCGGCCCGAACGCCGAGGCTGAATAGCAGTAGCAGGCCGAGGCTAAGGCCGCGAATTTTTTCAAACATTCATATCTCCAGGGTTAAAAAAAACCATCTTAGCCGCTGTCCCAAGCCCATAAAAGAACCCAGATTCCGGCGAATCTGGGTTTTGGGGTGCCAGTCGCGCCCCCTATTTATCTTTAGAAATGAATTGCAGCGCTTCTTTGGCCCCTTTACTGCCGCCGGCGGCGGCCATTTTCAGGAGCTTCATAGCCCGGTCGCCGTCCTGGGGCACGCCCTTGCCCACGGCATAGAGCATAGAAAGCTTAAATTGCGCCTCGGCATTGCCGGCAGCGGCAGCCTCTTCCCACAGTTCCACGGCCTTGACCTTGTCCTCGTCTACGCCCGCTTTGCCCTCGAAATAAAGCTCACCCAGGGCCGTTTGGGCATCGCCATCGCCGCCGGCGGCGGCCATCTCCCACAGATTAATGCCCTCGCTTCTATTTCCCGCTTCCGGGGAATAGAAAAACAGCAACCCCGTTAGAAAGAGGGCCCGGCCATTTAGAGCCGTTAGCGCTTCGTTCAGCTGGCCCGACCGGGCCAGGGGCATCATCAGCGCCAGCACCTCATCTAAATCGCGGCGTTCGAAGGCCTGATGGGCTTGGTTCAGAGCCTTTTCCAGTGCGGGCGTTAGCATGGCCGCACCGCCCGCCGCCGGAGTGGCAGAACCGGAGTAAAAAGGGAAAATGCATTAATCATGGCAAAACTCCAAAATCAAAAGGTAGCAGTGGCTTTCGTTTGGGCCGGAGCCGAGGGGAAAACCGGGAACCCTTGCTTTGATAACGGGATAAATAGATAAACGGCTGAAAGGGGAGCGCTTCGAAGCCACGCAGTGGCGAAGAAGCGCAGCGAGCCACCGGCAAGCAACCGCTTCGGCCGTTTGCCCGCCATAAAAAACCCGGGCCGTTGAGCCCGGGTGGGTGGGTGGCGCTGGGACAGCTATTGAGAAAACCTTTTTAGAATTTGCTGGGCAATTTCACTGCCGGCCTCGGCGGCCTGTTCCCAGAGCTCCCGGGCTTTACTCTCATCCTCTTTAACACCGCCCTCGCCGGTGAAATAAAGCAAACCCAGCCAACTTTGGGCATCGCTGTTGCCAGCGGCAGCGGCTTTCTCCCAGAGTTCCCGGGCCCTTTCCTTATTCTCGGCTACGCCCTCCCCGGTGTGATAAAGCCGGCCAAGCATAAACTGGGCATCGGCATTGCCGGCCTCGGCGGCCTGTTCCCAGAGTTCCACGGTCTTGGCCTTGTTCTCGGCGACACCACCTTCACCGCTGAAATAAAGGCAGCCCAGCATAAACGGGGCTTCGGCATTGCCGGCCTCGGCGGCCTGTTCCCACAGTTGCCGCGCCCTGACCTTATCTTTGGGCACACCCTCGCCCTGGTTGTAAAGCCGGCCCAGAAGCGTTTGGGCATAGGCATTGCCCACGAGGGCGGCCAATGTCAGCGCCTCGATGCCCCCGGCCCTGCCCTCTTTAGTTGGAACGAAGAGACGCATCAACCCGGTCATAAAGAGGGCCCGGCCATCCAGAGCCGCCCGCGCTTTATCCAGATGGCCCCATTCATCCATGAACATCATGATTTCTATCATTCTGTGTATCTTCTTGTCTTTAAAGGCCTGGTAGGCCTCAGCGATGATATTCTCCAGCACTGGCACGAGTACGGCCTCGTCGCCTTGGTCAGTCCGGCCATCCAAGGCCCGGAGCATTTCGTTGATATGGCCTGATTGCATCAAGGGCATCAGAAGACCCAGCACCTCATTGAAATCCTGTCGTTTAAAGGCTTGGTAGACCTGGTTAAAGGTCTCCTCCAATGCGGGCGTTAGCATGGCCGCACCGCCCGCCGCCGGAGTGGCAGAACCGGAGTAAAAAGGGAAAATGCATTAATCATGGCAAAACTCCAAAATCAAAAGGTAGCAGTGGCTTTCGTTTGGGCCGGAGCCGAGGGGAAAACCGGGAACCCTTGCCTTAATTACGGGATAAATAGATAAACGGCTGAAAGGGGAAGCGCTTCCAGTACCGCCGGTGCGAAGAAGCGCTTCGGCAAGGGAAGCGCTTCGGCCGTTTGCCCGCCATAAAAAACCCGGGCCGTTGAACCCGGGTGGGTTGGCATTGATAAAACATCTATTTAGAAAGCTCTTCCAGAATTTTCTTGGCCTTTTCGTTACCCGAAGCGGCTGCTTTTTCCCAGAGCTCGCGGGCTTTTTTCTCATTCTTGGCCAGGCCGCCCTCACCTTTAACATAAAGCAGGCCCAGCCAGGCTTGGGCATCGCCATCTCCAGCGGCAGCGGCTTTTTCCCAGAGCTCCCGGGCCTTTTCCTTATCCTCGGTCAGGCCTCCCTCGCCCAGGTAATAAAGTGTGCCCAGCGAGGTTTGGGCATCGTCATCTCCAGCGGCGGCAGCTTTTTCCCAGAGCTCCCGAGCCTTTTTCTCATCCTTGTCTAGACCACCCGCGCCCTCGTCATAAAGCTTACCAAGTAAATACTGGGCCTTGGGATTGCCAGCGTCCGCCGCTTGCTCCCAGAGTTCGCGAGCTTTCTTTTTATCCTCTGCGACAACCTTGCCTGCGCCATAAATAACCCCCAATAAAACTTGAGCATTGACATTACCGGCATCTGCAGCCTCTTCCATTAGCAACAGAGCTTTGGTTCTGAGTACCTTATCTTCTTCTACGTTAAAGAAAGATACTGCGCCAACGATAAATTTTGCTCGGGCACTGCCTGCCATTACTGCCTCTTCCAGCTTCCCCGAATCCACCAAAGGTCCAATAATTTCCATAAATTCACCTTTCTCTTCGTTCACCAGAGCCCGTTCCGCCGCCGCCAGCTTCTTTTCCACCTCCGGTGATAGCTTTGCTCCCTCGTTTTTCTGCTGACTGCCCGTTAGCGTCGTTTCCGAACCTTGGAAGGAAAAATCCTGGGTAAATTCCGGGTTATAGATGGGGCGCTGGCGGCCCTCGGTTTTTTCCATAACTTCGCTCCGCACCTGCTTAAGCACCAGCTCAATGGGCAGCGGTTCCTTCATCCACTTCAGCAGGCTGGCGGTGTAGGGGCTGTTGCGGCCGTTGTAGTCGCTGTCGTCGGCGGCGTTGCCGTCGGCGGTGGCGTAGGAAATCAGCGTGTCGCTGCGGCCGAATTTTCGGCCGATGAGCGGGCTCAGGCCTCGGTCTGTCGTGCCGCGCTTCCGGAAGGCGGGCCGGTCGCTGAAGGGGTTTGTCCGGCAGGCATCGAGGAAAATCATATTCAGCAAACCGCCCTCCATGGCGCCGAGCATGAATTCCACATCCACCGCGCTGGACGCCAGCTGTTCCGGCTTGCTGACGTCCTCATCGGCGCCGATGGGCAGCAGAAAGCTGCGGCCGTCCTGGTCCACGACGCCGTGGCCGGCGAAGAAAATCAGGCCGACGGTGTTGTTATTGAGCCGGCCGCCGAAATCGTTGATGGCGCTTCTCATCTCACCGAGGCGCAGATTTTTACGGGTGATGACCTGGAAACCGTAGCCCTTCAGGGCGGCGCTGACATCGTCGGCGTCGTTGCCGGGGTTGCTCAGTGGCCGGCGCGGATAGTCGCCGTTGCCGATGACCAAAGCGAGGCGCTCCGGTTCGGCCCAGAGGGTCGGCGTGAAAAGCAGCAGCAGCACGAGGCCGAGGGGACGAAAGGAAAAAAACATGACAAAACTCCTGGGTTAAAAGAGGCCCTTCACTGGGTCCGGGCCGGCAAAAAAACATCTTTATTTTTTCTTTTACGGGATAAGTAAATCCTCGGCTCGGGGGGAAGCGCTTCCCCCCCGCCGGTCAAAAAGCAGCCCCTGGGCCAGCGGCCCCTCCCGGGAACTGAGTCGCTGCCAGTGGCGCCGGGTGCTGGGATGATTTTTATAGGCCCGGACGCCCCGGAGCGCCCGGATTTTGGACAGGGTTCCTCCCTAGAATTTTTCTATCGGGCGCTATTAACGGGCTATGCTCCCCCTTTTTTTACGGAGAACAGTATGTATCCCCTCTCATGCACTGCGCCGGCCACGCTGATGGTCTGCGGCGAACACGCGGTGGTTCAGGGCGGCCGGGCCCTGGTGGCGGCGGCGGCCCCGCGCGTGGAGGTTCGCCTCGAGCCCCGGTCCGACGACCGGATTCTCATCGACAGCGCCCTAGCCCGGCACCAAACCGATTTGGCCAGCCTCGCCCCCCACCCCCGGCTGCGCTTTGTGCTGGCGGCCATCGCCGTGGCGGCGCCGACCCGGGGTTTCCAACTCAGCATTCACAGTGCCATCGACCCCAATAGGGGCCTGGGCAGTTCGGCGGCGGTTACGGTGGCGACCCTGGCGGCCCTGCTGCCCGAGGCCCCACCGGAGCGGCTGCTCGAGGCCGGCCGGCGGGTGATTCAGACCGTCCAGGGCCGGGGTTCCGGGGCCGATGTGGCCGGGGCGATTTATGGCGGTCTGCTCGGCTATGACATCGGCGGCGCCGTCGCCCGTCTGCCGCTGCCGCCGGGGCGCTGGAGTCTGCGCTATGCCGGCTACAAGACGCCCACGGCCGAGGTGCTGGCCCTGCTCGCCGACCGCCAGCGCCAGCGGCCGGATTTCTACGCCGACCTCTACGGCCGCATGGCCACGGTGAGCGCGGCGGCCGAGGCGGCGGCCCGGGCCCGGGACTGGCACGGCTTCAACGCGGCGTTGAACCGGTACCAGGGCCTGATGGAAGAACTGGGCGTCTGCGACGGGGTGCAACAGGCCCAGATTGAGGCGGCCCGGCCCCACTGCTGGGCGGTGAAGATTAGCGGCAGCGGCCTCGGCGATTGCATTCTGGCCCTGGGCGCACAGATTCCGCCGGCCCATGAGCCGGTGGAGCTGGGCGTGGACGGCCTGCGCCGGCTGCGATTCTAGGAAGTAGCACAAAAGTCCAGCTATATTAGAAAGAGAACTTTCAATCGAGGAAAAACTATGAAAACAATAAGTTATAAGGAATTTCAGACTGAGATGGCCCAGACATTACAGCGGGTAGTTGATGACCATAGTCCCATTGTGATTACCCAAGCCAATGGTCGAGCGGCGGTGCTAATGAGTCTGGAGGACTTTAACGCCTATGAGGCTACCCGCTATCTGGCGGCCAGTCCCCGCAATGCCGAGCGCCTGAATCGTTCCATCGCTCAAATCCGCGCGGGCCAGGGCACCGCCCATGAGCTAATAGAGCCGTGAAAATTATCTGGGCTGAAGATGCCTGGGAGGACTACCTTTTCTGGCAGAAGCAAGATATTCGGCAGCTCAAACGTATTAATAGCCTCATAAAAGATATTCAGCGGCAGCCGTTCCAGGGACTGGGCAACCCGGAACCGCTAAAACACAACTGGCAAGGGTTTTGGTCGCGGCGCATTGATTTAGAACACCGTCTGGTCTATCAGATAAGCGAGGACTCTTTATTTATTGCCCAGTGCCGCTACCACTACTGATAGGTAAAGTTCTAGTCTCTAGACCGCCTTTAAAGGGGAAGCGCTTCGGCCTAAAACTATCCGCACCGGGGCCGAGGAAAGCGCCTGGCGCTGTGAAGTCGTTCCCGCCGAAGCGCTTCAATCCCAACGGCGGCCCGCAACGAAGCGCTTCGGACCGGTGGCTTAGCTGGGCGGGTTAATGCCAGTAAAGAGGGCGCGCTTCGGTCGGCGGGACGTTTTTACTGAAGCGCTTCGGTTCCAACGAATAGTTTTTCTCTTTGGCAGCCATTGCCGCGCGGCTTGCAATTGGTGCTGGCCAAGCCTGCCCCAGAGGAAGCGCTTCCCACTAGGCACTCGTTCCCGACGAAGCGCTTCAGTATTTTGGAAATCGCCAGCGGCCCCGGCCCCAGGGAAGCGCTTCGCTCTGAAAAGGCGCAGGACAGGGAAGCGCTTCCTATCCCGGCTGCTCCTCAAACCGAAGCGCTTCGGCCTTAGCAATCAGAAAAGGGGAGCGCTTCGGTTGGTTCAATAGGCAAGAAGCGCTTCCTGCTGGGAAATCGTTCCCGCTGAAGCGCTTCATTTTTATAAAGACTTCTGACAGCAAAGCGCTTCGGTCCGAGGAGATAGATTTCCCAGCACCTAAAAGGGGAAGCGCTTCGAGCTGGGAGAACCTATTTTTCGATAGCCCAAAAGGGAAGCGCTTCAATCCCCAAGGTATAAAACGACAAAGTGCTTACCACTAGGCACTCGTTCCCAATGAAGCGCTTCGTTCTCAAACTGCCATCGTTAGGTTCCGCTCGTTTTTCATTTTGGATAGCCAGAGAGGGGAGCGCTTGTTTCCAAAGGGTATAGAACAACGAAGCGCTTCGGTCGGGACAACGATAAAAAGAAGGAAGCGCTTCCATCAGTCCCGGCGCGCAGGAAGCGCTTCGTTTTGGCGCGGTGGCCGGGCCGGGGCGGATTCAAAGGGGGCTTCCTTCTTCGCCTGCTCTTCGAGATGAAGCGCTTCGCCCTGAGCGTCCGTTCCAGCCGAAGTGCTTCGGTCTAGAAAGCTGCCAAAGAAGGAAGCGCTTCGTTCCAAAACCACCACGCCGCACCCCAGCCCGTCAATCCAAAGGGAAGCGCTTCGGTATTTTGGAAATTGCCATCGACCCCGGCCCGAAGGAAGCGCTTCGCTCTGAAAAGGTTCAAAAAAACGAAGCGCTTCGGTCTAACGGGTTAGGAAGGAGGAAGCGCTTCGTTCTGAAATGCCAAGCTCCGGCCCGAAGGAAAAGAAGCCGCAAAAAAGGGGAGCGCTTCAGTTCGGCACAAAGGGGAAGCGCTTCAATCCGCCCGCCCCGAATCTTTATCTAAAGCCTAGAAAGGAAGCGCTTTGCTCTGATTTCTCGGCGGATTGAGGGGAGCGCTTCGGTCTAACGGCCTAGGCAGAGGGGAAGCGCTTCGTTCCGGCCGGGGAAAGCGTGGCCAAAAAAAAGCCCCTTCTCGGGGCTAGGGGGCGCGGCGGAGGATGAGCAGCTGCCGTTCCTCGGCCAGCCGGGGCACGGTCAGGGGCAGGCTCCGGAGCTGGAAGCCCGGCCGTTGCAGGCTTTCACTTTTGGCGGCCTTCATCAGCAGCCAGGTGCTGTGCTCGTCGCCGAGGTGGGCGGTCAAATCCAGAAAAAGATTCAGCTCGGCCAGGGCCCGGCTGATGATGACCGCCACCGGCCCGGGCCAGTCCTCCACCCGTTGGGCGACGATGTGCACGGCCTTCAGGCCCAGGGCCGCCACCGCCGTATGCAGAAAGGCGCACTTCTTCTTGCTGCTCTCCACCAGATAGACCGGCCGCTGCGGCTCGGCCAGGGCGATGATAAGCCCGGGCAGGCCGGCGCCACTGCCAATGTCGGCCAGCGGCCCCGGCGGCAGATGGGCTAGGACGCTGAGGCAGTCAAGCAGGTGATGGCTGAGCTGCTGGGCCGGGTCGCGGATGGCGGTCAGATTGTGGACCCGGTTCCAGCGGTTGAGCAGGTCGAGATAGGCCAACAGCTGGCCCTCCACCCCGGCGTTCAGCTCCAAACCGAGGGCGGCCACCCCGTCGTGCAGGGCGGCGACCAAATCCCCGTTCATCACAGCGAACGGAAGTATTCCAGCAGCAGACCCAGCGGCCGGCCGGTGGCCCCCTTGGGCGCGCTGCTGCGGAAGGCCACGCCGGCGATGTCCAGATGGGCCCAGGGGTAGTTTTCGCTGAAGATGGACAGGAAGGCGGCGGCGGTCAGGGCGCCGGCCTCACGGCTGCCGGAAATATTGGCCCAATCGGCGTTGGGGCTCTTCAACATATCGCGATATTCCCTGTCCAACGGCAGGGGCCAGACCTTGTCCCCGGCCCGTTCGCCGGCGGCAAAGAGGGCGTCGCTCAGGGCCTGATTGTTGGCCACCAGCCCGGCCCGGTGGCTGCCCAGGCCAATAACGATGGCGCCGGTGAGGGTGGCCAGGTCGATGACGGCCCGGGGCTGGAAGCGCTCGGCATAGCTGAGGGCGTCCATGAGTATGAGGCGGCCCTCGGCGTCGGTGTTCAGCACCTCCACGGTTTTGCCGGCCAGACTGGTGATGATGTCGCCGGGGCGCAGGGCCTGGCCGTCCGGCATGTTTTCCACGCTGGCGACGAGGCCCACCACCCGCTGGGACAGCCCCTCCTCGGCCAGGGCGCGCAGGGCGCCGAAGACGGCGGCGGCCCCGCCCATGTCGCCCTTCATCTCGTCCATGGCGGCGGCCGGTTTGATGGAGATGCCGCCGGTGTCAAAGGTAACGCCCTTGCCCACCAGCACCAGCGGCGGCGTGTTTTCCGTGCCGGCCGGCTGGTAGTCGATGACGATGAAGCGCGGCTCGTTGCGGCTGCCCTGGCTCACGCCGAGCACGCCGCCCATGCCGAGGGCGCGGATTTGCTCCAGTCCCAGCACTTCCACCTTAAGGGTCGGGAACTGGCGGCCGAGCGCTTCGGCCTGTTCGCCCAGATAGGCCGGGGTGCAGACGTTGGCGGGCAGATTGACCAGCCGGCGGGTGAGATGGTTGCCGGCGATGAAGGCCCGGGCCCGGGCGAGGGCCGTCGGTGCCGTCAGCCCGACGAACTGCCAGTGCCAGTCCAGGGCCGGCCGTTTTTCACTTTTGAAATCCTCGAAGACATAGTCGGCGGCGCCCAGCGCTTCGGCCAGGGCCTGCACCTCGGTTTCGTCGTCGGCCAGATGGCAGGCCACCGTCGCCCACTGGCGTTCCCGGGCCAGGGCCAGGGCCGCCCGGGCCGCCTCCTTCTTGCTCTCCAGATCGTCGCAGACCACCAGCAGCAGCCGCTGCTGGCCGGCCACGTCGATGAAAAGCTGGCGCTGGCCGACCTTGCTCGGCAAGGACTGGGTTTCCTGCAGCCGGCTGAAGAGGCCATCGGCGGCCTGGTTGAAGCGTTGCAGGGTGGGGGAGAAACGGCCATCGGGGCCGAGGGCGGCGATGGTCAGGGCGGCGGGGGCGGCGGTCAAAGCGGCGGAAAATTGCATAGAAACACCTCAAAAAATTTAAAATTGCGGGGCGCAAGAATAGCAAACCTAGATTTTTTTATGCCCAAACTTTACCGTTCTCTGCTGGCCGAAACCTATGGGGTGTTTCTGGCCACGCTTCTGATTTTGCTCAGCATTATTTTGAGCTTTCGCCTGGCCAATCTGCTCAGCAGTGCCAGTCGCGGCGATATTGCCCTGGGTGCCATTCTCCAGCTGCTCGGCCTGCAGGGCCTGCGCTTTCTCATTCTGCTGGCGCCGGTGGCCTTCGTGCTGGCGGCGATGATGACCCTGGGCCGCTGGCAGCGGGATTTGGAGACCACCGCCCTGCTGGCCAGCGGTCTGGGCTACGGCAGCCAGCTGCGCGCTTTGCTGCTGGCGGCGTTGCCGCTGGGGGCCGTCCTGCTCTATCTGCAGCTGGGGCTGCTGCCCGGGGTCTATGCCAGCCAGGAGGCCCTGCAGAAGAAGGCCCAGCAGGAGGCCGGCCTGATGTTCGTCCAGCCGCGCAGTTTTCGCAGCTTCGGCAGCGATGGCGTCATCTACATCGACGGCCTGCACCAGAACCAGCTGGAGGATTTCTTTCTGCAGCAGGGCGATGAGGTGCTGCTGGCGGCCCGGGGCCGGCTCGAAATTAACGACGAGGAGCGGCTTTTCTATCTCGACAACGGCCGCCGGCTCAGCCTCGACCCGGAACGGCAGAGCTACGGCCAGTTCCAGCGCGCCGAGCTCAGCATTCCCCTGAGCCAGAAGCCGCAGAGCAACCGGCTGCGCACCATTGCCACCGCCGATTTGGACGATTCGCCGGCCCAGCGCGCCGAACTGCAGCTGCGTTTGAATGGGGCCCTGGCCCTGCTGTTTTTCGTGCCCTATCTGCCGCTGCTGGCGCGCAGCCGGGTGCGGGGCGGCAAGTATCAAAAAGTTCTGCCCACCTTCATTGCCTTCGCCGGCTACTACAACCTGCTGGAATTTCTCGTCAGCCAGATGAAAAAGGGCAAGCTGCCGCTGCTGGCCAGTCCGGCCCTGCATCTGCTGGTGCTGGTCGGCGCCGGCCTCTACTGGCAGCTCGGCACCCGGAAGCCGGCCCATGCCTAAGCGCTTCGACCGCCACGTGCTCGCCAGCATCGGGCGCACCAGTCTGGCGGCCCTGCTCTTTCTGCTGGTCATCGATGTGCTCGTCCAGCTCTCCGGCGATTTCAACGACGAGGCGCCGCTCGGTCTGCTGCTGCGCCTGCTGCTCTGGCAGCTGCCGGAGCGGCTGGTGCTGTTTCTGCCGGCCAGTCTGCTGATTGGCGCCATTCTCGGCCTCGGCGCCCTGGCCCGCGACCAGGAGCTAACGGTGGTGCTGGCCGCCGGCGTCAGTCGCTGGCGGCTGGCCCGGGGCGCCCTGCTCTTTGCCCTGTTCAGCGGCCTGCTGGCCCTGGCCGCCCAGGAGGTTCTAAGTGAACCGGCCGGCCGGGCCCAGGCGGCTCTCCGGGCCCAGCTCGGCGGCGAGCGCCCCCGGCTGGTGTGGCTGAAGGACCCGCACTATCTGGTGCGCATCGACGGCCTGCGCGCCGATGGCGGCCTGGGGCCCCTGCGCCTCTACCACTATGACCGCGAAGCGCTCCAGCTGATTCGGGCCGACGGCGCCCACCGGGTCGGGGCCAGCTGGCAGCTGGAAAATGCCCGGCGCCGGGTGCTCAGTGCCCGGGCCAGCCGGGAGGAAGCGCTTCCGGATTTCCACTGGGCCAACGGCGTCCAGCCGGCCACCCTGCAGCAGCTGCAGAAGGACCGGCAGCAAAGCAGTCTCGGCGCCCTCTGGGCCCTGTCCGGCTTTCTGCGCGCCAACGGCCTCGACAGCCGCAGCACCGACCTGCAGCTTTACCAGCGCCTGGCCCTGCCGCTGACGGCGCTGGTGATGATTCTGCTCGCCCTGCCCTTTGTCTTCGGCAACCAGCGCAGCGCCGCCCAGGGCACCCGGCTGGTGGTGGGCATTCTGCTCGGCACCGGCTACTATCTGGTACAGGCCATGCTGGCCAATCTGGCCCTGCTGCTGGCCTGGCCGCCGGCCCTGGCCGTGTTTCTCCCCAATCTGGCCTTCGCCCTCGGGGCCGTCCATTTCATTCGTCGGAGTTGATATGTTTGCGTTGGAACAGGAAAGTCAAAACACCGCCCGGCTCTATCCCGGCCTGCCGCCGGGGGAAGCGCTTCGGGTCAAAGTGCCGGAGGTTTGGGTGCGGGCCGAACCGCGCCGGGGCGCCGCCGTTTGGAGCCAGTACACCTACGGCGAAGCGCTTCGTCTGCTCGAACGGCGCGGCCCCTGGAGCCACTGCCAGAGTCAGCGCGACGGCTACTGTGGCTGGGTGCCGACTTCGGCCCTGGGCCCGGCCGGAGCCCCGGCCAGCCATGAAACGCTGGTGCCCACGCTGGTGCTCAGTCGGCCCGACCTGAAGAGCACGCCGCTGGCGACGCTGCCCCCGGAGGCGACGGTGGCCCTGGAGACGAAGCGCTTCGGCTATGGCCGGGTGGCCGGCCTCGGCTGGGTCGATGAACGCAATCTGGTGGCTCTGGACGCGCGCCAGGACATCGTGGCCACGGCCACGGCCCAGCTCGGCCGGCCCTATGTCTGGGGCGGTCGCGGCCTCGCCGGCCTCGACTGTTCGGCCCTGGCCCAGTACTGCTACCGCCGCGCCGGCCGGCTCCTGCCCCGGGACAGTGATTTGCAGCGGCTCTATCTGGCCAAATTCCACACGCCGGTGGCCCTGGACGAGCTCGCCGCCGGGGATTTGGTCTTTCTGCCCGGCCACGTCATGGTGGCTATAAATAATGAAGAAGTAATTCACGCCAGCGCCCGGCCGCTGCGGGTGGTACGGGAAGCGCTGCGGGTCGTGCTGGCCCGCCAGCCGGACGCCGTGCCCGTGGCCTATCGCTGGCTCAACCCAGGAGAAAAAAATGCGTCTTGATGATGAACGTGAAAGCCAAAACGTGGAGGACCGCCGCAGTCAGAGTGGCGGCATGGGCTTCGGTGGCCTGAACAATGCCAATCTGCTCGGCCTGCTCTTCCAGGGCAAAATCGGCATTCTGCTGCTGCTGGCCATCGGGGCGGCGGCCTATTTCGGCTATGACCTCACGCCGGTGCTCAACGGTCAAATGCCGGTGAAACAGCAGGCCCGGGGTGAACCGCGCCGCGTCTCGGCCGAGGAACAGGCCCTGGATACCTTTTCCCGCAAGGTGCTGAGCACCACCGAACGGGTCTGGCGCGCCTATTTCCGCAGCCAGGGCCGGGTTTACAAGGACCCCACTCTAGTGCTCTATCGTCATAGCACCAGCACCGCCTGCGGCTACGGCCAATCGGCCTCGGGGCCCTTCTACTGCCCGGCCGACCAGAAAATCTATCTGGATTTGTCCTTCTACGACGACATGAAAAACCAGCTCAAGGCCAGCGGTGATTTCGCCTTTGCCTATGTCATCGCCCACGAGGTCGGCCACCACGTGCAAAATCTGCTCGGCACCAGCCGCAAAACCCAGGCGGCCCAGCGCAGCACCTCCAAGACCGAGGCCAACCGCATTTCGGTGCGGGTGGAACTGCAGGCCGATTGCTTTGCCGGCGTCTGGGCCCACTATGTGGACAAGGAAAACCGGCTGGAAAGCGGCGACGCCGAGGAGGCCTTCAATGCCGCCGAGGCGGTGGGCGACGACCGGCTGCAGGAGCGCGCCCGGGGCCAGGTGGTGCCGGACAGCTTCACCCACGGTTCTTCGGCCCAGCGGCTGCGCTGGTTCCAGCGGGGTTTGCAGAGCGGCGACCCGGCCCAGTGCGACACCTTCAGCGCCGCCAATCCCTGAGGCGCGCACCAAAAAAGCCAGTCTGCGGACTGGCTTTTTTATGGGTATAAAAAAAGAGCCGGTCCGAAGACCGACTCCCTGGTTTTTTAGTTTTGGAGCGCGCCCGGAAGGACTCGAACCTCCGACCGCTTGGTTCGTAGCCAAGTACTCTAATCCACTGAGCTACGGGCGCGTTGTGGGGCGTATATTAGAGAGGCTATGAAAAATTGTCAAGAAATCGCCGGCCGGCCGGTGGAAAGCCACCCCTTCCCGCCGCTGCTGCCCCCCGAAGCCCGGGTGCTGCTGATGGGCACCTTCCCGCCCCGGCCGGAAAAACACGCCATGGATTTTCACTATCCCAATTTCAACAACGACCTCTGGCGGGTCATGGGCGCCGTTTTCTTCAACGACCCGGCCCATTTCATCGCCGCCGACCGGAAGCGCTTTTCCGCCGAGGCCATCAAGGCCTTTCTCGGCCAGCAGGGCATCGGCCTCTGTCCGACGGTGCTGAAGGCCATTCGCCTGCAGAATAACGCCGCCGACCGCTTTCTGCAGGTGGTGGAGGCGGTGGATTTGGCCGCCGTGCTGGCCCGGCTGCCCCACTGCCAATATCTGGGCCTCACCAGCGGCAAGGCCGTGGAAATTCTGCTGGAACAGCAGGGCGGCGGGCTGAAAATGCCGAAAACCAACGAAACCATCGCCTTTCCCTTCGCCGGCCGCGATTTAATGCTGACCCGACTCCCCTCCACCTCCCGGGCCTACCCGCTGGCCCTGGCCGCCAAAATCGCCGCCTACCGGGATTTTTTCCGGCGGGTTTTTCCGGCATTGCTCGGCTGAGCGCTTCGCCATTTGGGCGCTTTGCTCAGGGTACATTTGCACCCAATGGCGGTTCTCTTCCAGCAGCTTTCTGTAAAACCGGGTCAAATCTTCGTTCTGCTCCCGGAGGGACTGGAGGGACTGCACCTGTATTTCCAGTAGGGCAATGCGGAACTCCCGTTCCCTAAGTTGCTCCTGCTGTTCCCAGCGGCTTCGCCATAATTTTTGGGACATTTCGTGGTAGGTAATGGCCACCGCCACGGCCACCAGCCAGCTAATGGCCAGTAGCTCCTGGAGCGCCTTTTTAAATTTCTCAGTCATGGGCTTTTTAGTGTGGAAATAGGGGGTGCCAAAACCCCGAAGTGCTTCGGTTTACTCCTACTGATAGGGCCGCAGCGCCTGGCGGTACTGGCGCAGCAGGGCCTGGTCCTTGCCGTAGACGTCCTTGGCCACCTTGACCGAATAGAGCGTGTTCCGGGCCGATTCCTCCATGGGTTCGGCCCAGACCGTCCAGTAGACCAGATAGATGGGCTTCGGCGCGATATGGGCCCAGCTCTCCCGGCGCTTGTGCATGGCCGAATGCACCTTTTTCGGGTCGTTCCAATCGGCCTCGTTGCGCAGCAGCACCTGGGCCAGGCGCTCGGCCTGGTCGACGCGGACACAGCCGGCGCTGTGGGCACCGCCGAAGAGGTGCTTGTTCGGGGTGTCATGTAGATAGATGGCGTGCGGGTTGGGGAAGAGAAATTTCACCTTGCCCATGGGATTGCCGCGCACGCCCGGGGCCACGAAAACCCGGCCGCGCCGGCTCAGCGACGGCGGCGGGTACCAGGCCGGACTCATGACAATGTGTTTCAGCTCATTGACAAAGGCCGGCGTTGGCGTACTGCGTTTGCCGATGACGGCGCCGGTGCTGAAGATATTGACCCGGTCGGCGAAGACTTTGACGCTGTAGTCGGGGATATTGACCAGCACATAGGATTCGGCCAAATCCTGGGGCAGCCAGCGCTGCCGCTCCATGTTGATGGCGATTTGCTCCAGCTGAATGCCGGCGGTGTCGCGCTGCTGCTGGCGCAGCTGGTTGTAGTAGAGGCGCAGGCCGCGATAGCGCGGATTATTGGCGTTGAGGCCATCGAGCACGGCCTTGACGTTATGGGCGCTCAGGGCCGTTTCCAGCAGCTGGAGCAGGTCGGCGTCCTCCAGCTGGGGGGCGTTCCACTGGCGCTGGGTCTGGCGTGGATTGACCAGCCCGTTGGCCAGGTCGCCGGCCAGGGTCAGAAAGGCATCGGTGAACAGCCGGTCATCGGCACCGTCCCCGGCCCGGCGCAGGGCCTCCAGATGGTAGCGCTTGGGGGGAAGCGCTTCGCTGTCGGCGTTCTCCACGGCGGCCAGCAGCTGGCGGCGCAAATCCGGATTCCAGCGCTGGCCCGCCTCGGTCGCATAGACGCTGGCGGTCAGCTCGGGCCGGTGCAGTTTCACCTCCGCCGCCGGGGCCATTCCGGCCCAGGCCCACAGCAGGGGCATGATTTTTCCTAGGGTCATGGCAATTTTGCTCAAAAAGTCGCTATTTTAAATTCAGCGCGGCCCTGTGGCATTTTTGCAACTAGAATAGTCGTTTCTAAACAACGAGCGATAAACCATGTACCGATTACTGCACCAAGAGGCGCCGGCGCTGGACGTCGGCAGCTGGCTGAACACCAATATTCCCCTTTCTCTGGCGCGGCTGCGGGGCAAAGTGGTGGTCTTGCACGCCTTCCAGATGCTCTGCCCGGCCTGCATCATGCAGGGTCTGCCCCAGGTCAATAAAATCTTCAAAACCTTCCTTCCCAACGATGTGGCCGTCATTGGCCTGCACACGGTCTTTGAGCACCACGAGGCCATGCAACCCACGGCGCTGGCGGCCTTCTGCCAACAGTTCCGCTACCAATTCCCCGTGGCCATCGACCGGCCCCACGGCCAGCTGCCCAGTACCATGCAACGCTACCAGCTCCAGGGCACGCCCAGTCTGGTGCTCATCGACCGCCAGGGCATCATTCGTTTCCATCACTTCGGCCATCTGGATGATTTGGTGCTCGGCGGCATCATCGGCCAGATGATTTCGGCCTAGGGCGCGCCGTGGCTGCCCCGCTGGCCCCCCGCCACCCCCACCGGGTCCCCTCGCCCTGGGGGGAGCGCGACGACGAGTTCTATTGGCTGCGCGACGACCAGCGCCAGAATCCGGAGATGCTGGCCTATCTAGAGGCCGAGAATGCCCATACCGCCGAGGTGCTGGCCCCCACCGAGGCGCTGCAGGAGAAGATTTATCAGGAGCTGCGCCAGCGCATCAACGAGGACGACAGCTCCCTGCCCTATTTCAGTCGCGGCCACTGGTACTACCGCCGGCTGGTGGCGGGCCAGGACTACCCCATCTTCGCCCGCCGGCCCGAGGCCCCCGACCGCGATGCCCTCAGCCTCGACAACCAGAACCGGGCCGGGGATTTTGGCGACGAGCAAATCCTATTGAACGTCAATGAGCTGGCCCGGGGCCACGACTACTACAGCGCCCACATCGGCGCCATCGAACCCCAGCAGCAAATCATGGCCTGGTTTGCCGACCACAACGGCCGGCGCCAGTACCAGCTGCATTTCACCGAGCTGGCCAGCGGCACGGAGCGCCGGGCCCGTTTCAGCCGCTGCGACGGCGACGGGGTCTGGGCCGAGGACGGCGCCAGCTTCTATTTCATTGAGAACGACCCGGAAACGCTGCTGTCCAAGCGGGTCTACCGCTACGACTACCCCCGCGACCGGGTCGAGCTGGTCTACGAGGAGCCCGACGACAGCTGCTATCTGTCCCTGGAAAAAACCCGCGACCGCCAATTTATCCTTATCCACAGCTCCAACACCCTCAGCGACGAGGTGCGCTACACCAGCGCCAGTACCCCCGGCGAATTCCGTGTGTTCCGTCCCCGGGAGGAGCGGCTGGAATACGGCCTCGACCATTTCCAGGGCCGCTGGTATATCCGCACCAACGCCGACGGCGCCGTCAATTTCAAAATCATGACCGCCGCCAGCGCCGACGCCCCCTGGCAGGAGTGGCAGCCCCACCAGGCCGAGGTGCTGAACTACGGCGTCGAGCTGTTCGATGATTTCGCCGTCATCTCCGAATGCAGCGAAGCGCTTCCCCGGCTGAAAATCCTCAGGCCCGACGGCAGCAGCTTCTATCTGGCCGGCGACGAGGATTGCAGCTCCCTGGGCCTCAGCGCCAACCCCGAGGCCAGCAGCGAATGGCTGCGCTACAGCTACAGCTCGATGATTACGCCACCGCGTATCTATGAAATTCACATTGCCAGCGGCGAAAAACGGCTGCTCAAGGAGCAGGAAGTTAAAAACTATGACCGCAGCCAGTACCGCACCGAACGGCGCTGGATTAAAGCCCGGGACGGGGTCAAAATCCCGGTGTCGCTGGTCTACCATCGCGATACCACCGGCCCGGCGCCGCTGTTGCAGTACGGCTACGGCAGCTACGGCCAGGCCCTGTTTCCGGATTTCAACGGCGGCCTGGTGAGCCTGCTCGACCGGGGCCTTATCTATGCCATCGCCCATGTGCGCGGCGGCGAGGAGCTCGGCCGCCAGTGGTACGAGCAGGGCCGGCTGGAACACAAGTGGAACACCTTCAACGACTTTATCGACGTCAGCGCCGGGCTGGTGGCCGAGGGGCTGGCGGCGCCAGATAAAATTCTGGCGATGGGGGGCAGTGCCGGCGGCCTGCTGATGGGGGTCATTGCCAACGTGGCGCCGGAGCGCTACCGGGCCATCGTCTCCCAGGTGCCCTTTGTGGACGCGCTCACCACCATGCTGGACCCGTCCATTCCCCTGACCACCAATGAGTATGACGAGTGGGGCAATCCCGCCGCCAGCCGGGCCAGCTACGACTATATCCGCAGCTATTCGCCCTATGACAACATCCGGGCCCAGGCCTACCCGGCGCTGCTGGTAACCACTGGCCTCTGGGACAGCCAGGTGCAGTACTGGGAGCCGGCCAAATATGTGGCCCGGCTGCGCCGCTACAACACGGGCACGGCGCCGCTGCTGCTGAAAACGAATATGGAGGCCGGCCACGGCGGCAAATCCGGCCGCTACCGGCGCCTGCGCGAGAGTGCGGAGGTTTACGCCTTCCTGCTCTGGCAGCTGGGCCAGCTGGACTAGCCGAGTCAAGCGCTCCCCGGAGCGCTTTTTTTGTGGGGGCTATGTCTAGGGGGAAGCGCTTCCTTCTGTTGGTTTTAACAATGAAGCGCTTCGCTGTTTCCTGGCCGCTGGGAATGAAGCGCTTCGGTCTGAAAGGTCGCCTCCCCCATCTCTATTAAAGGAAAAGCGCCGCTGGCGAAGCGCTGCCCTCTGTTGGTTTTAAAGCGGGCTCCAACGAACCACCCCGGCCTTGGCTTTGAAATAGGGAAGCGCTCCCCCGGCCCGTTCTGCTAGAAACGAGTGGAATGCTTCAAACATTCGGCCTTCCAAAAACGAAGCGCTTCCTTCACCTAAGTAATGCTTCCTAAACGCCCACGCTCTAGAACGAAGCGCTTCGTTAATCCCAGCTTTTCGGGAATAAACTTCCCCTTCTGCTCCGGCCCAATTTATTTCGGCCGACCGAAGCGCTTCCTTCTGGGCCGCTGCGTTTTCTCCTGGGGCTTTCCGGAGGGAAGCGCTTCTTTCGTTGAAGAGGCCGAATGAACCGAAGCGCTTCGTTCCGAAAGACCGTTGGGGTCGGAATGCTCGCCCCAATCGGCCGGGATAAAAACCACCGAAGCGCTCCGGTCTTCTCAGCCGCTCGGAACTAGTCCCACCAACGAAGCGCTTCTAGGTTTCTAGAGGTAAGCGCTTCGGTCTGAATGCCACCTCCCCCATCTCTATTAAAGGAAAGGCGCCGCTAGTGAAGCGCTTCGGTTTGCTAGACCAGAAAGAAGCGCTTCCCTTTCGGGCTGGAATGACGAAGCGCTTTGGTTTTCTGACTGTTCAAAAGGTGGCCCTTCGTGAGCATTGGCCTGTCCTAGGCCGGGAAGCGCTTCATCGTTTTTTGTATTCCGAGAACGAAGCGCTTCCTTTATCTAGCCGTCTAGAGGGAAGCGCTTCGCTCTGAAAGAACGTTTAGGCCGGAGATTTTGGCCGTTACCAGTTCCAATCGGGCCGGGATAAAAACCACCGAAGCGCTTCCTAGTGGAATGTCTTCCCCGCCCATCTTTATTAAAGGAATGGCGCCGCCGGCGAGGCGCTTCGCTAATTTCGGTCTCCTGAAAATGAAGCGCTTCCCTATTAAAAGGCCCGAAGCGCTTCGTTCTGAAAGACCGTTTGGCCGGGCGCTGGTCATTATCGAAGCGCTTCCCTTCGCCACCGGCCCGGTTTATTGCGGCCGGCCGAAGCTCTCCCCACTGAAATAAAAAAACGGGCCGGGGCCCGATTGCAAAGCCAGCGAAGCGCTTCGTTCAGTAGGATTCCTTCAGCTGGCTTCTTAATTTATAGGGTTAAAACCGAAGCGCTTCGGTTCGAAAGGTGGTTCAAGGGGAAGCGCTTCGTTCTGGAACGGTGCCACCGGCCGTTTTAATTTGCGAAGGGACATCGTGGCTAGCGAAGCGCTTCCCGGGGCGGCGCCGGTCGGGGTTGGGGGCAAAACCGCCGCAACGCTTCGCCGGTGCCGGCCGCCGGAAAACGAAGCGCTCCCCCGGGCGGCCGTTGGGAGGGAAGCGCTTCCCGGTTGAAAGGCCGTTGCAACCGCAGCGCTTCGGCACTAAAAAAGCCAACCGCTGGGGTTGGCTGGGGTTTTAGTCCTCGGGACGGAAGCTCGCCACCGCCCGCCAGGGGCCGGAATCGTTATCCAGCACGAGAATTTGTCCCTCCTCGAAGAAGAGAAAATCGCTGTCGTTGGTGAGCAGCGTCGCCAGACTGCCGAGCCAGGGCGAATGGCCCACCCAAATCAGCGCCGCCTGGTCTTCGGCGGCCAGTTCCGCCAGCCAGCGGGCCAGCTGGTTTTCGTTGGCACTGGGATTGAGTTCGCTTTTGACCTCGGCGGCTGGGTCATAGTGCTGGCCGGTGGCCCGGGCGCTGGGGGCCGCCGACGTCCAAATCGGCCGGCCGGGATAGTGGCGGCGCAGCCAGTCGGCCCCGGCCGCCGCCTGGGCCTGGCCCTCGGCCTCCAGTTGGCGTTCCCCCAGTTTGAAGCGCTCGTCGCGGGCGTGGCGCCAGAGAATCAGTTGCATGGTGTGTCCTTGTGATGGGGCATAAAAAAAGCCCCCATGGGGGGCTATGCCGCTGGAGCCTAGGCGATGGCCACGATTTTGGCGTTGAGCCGGCTTTTCAGGCGGTTGGCTTTGTTCTTATGAATCAAGCCTTTGCGCGCAGCCCGGTCCAGGAAGGAGGAGGCTTTGCTGAAGCCCTGCAGGGCGGCGCTTTTATCGCCGGTGGCGATGGTTTTCAGCAGTTTTTTGACCGCCGTACGCATGGCCGAACGTTGGCTGGCGTTGAGTTGGCGGGCTTTTTCCGCTTGGCGGATACGTTTTCTAGCTTGGGCAGTGTTGGCCACGGTAAAAATCCTATCAAAATTAAAAAGACGAAATTTTGAAGGAATTCAGCTTTAAAGTCAAGGTTTTAGCCCGCCTATAGCGCGGTGATGGAGGTGGCCAGACCGAGGATGACACCGGGCAGGTTGGCGATGGAAATGGCCCAGTCGCGTTCCTTTTTCACCAGGCCGTAAATGACCCAGAGGGTGCAGTTGATGGCGGCGCAGAATGGTTGAACTGGGTTGCCCTTGTGGCCGGCCAGATTGGCTTGGATTTGGAAGATGTAGGTAACGTACATCAGGATGGAGGCGCCGGTGGCGACGATGGCGAGAATTTTGAATTGTTTTTCGGTCATATTAGCTTCTTTTAATTAGGGAAAATAGATTATTAGGGAATAACGGTCAGCCATTCTAAGGGCTCGGAATGGAAAAGTAAAATCAAAAAAAAGCGCCCGGAGGCGCTGAAGCTAGTGAATTTGAGCCTTGAACGGCGATTTTTTCGTCGCCCGCAGGGAAAGCAGGCCGAGGAAGCGTTCCTTCAGGTTGTCCAGGGCCGATTGCTTTTCCTCCTTGGTGAGCAGGTAAACGCGGTAATGGTCGAGGTGCTCAAGAATGAAATCGTCGCTGGTGCCGACGCGGTCGATGAGGTGGTTGGCCACGGCCTGGCTGCCGTACCAGGTTTCGCCGGTGGCGATGGTTTCCACGTCCAGCTGGGGCCGGTAGGCGCTGATGTGGTTCTTGAAGAGCTCGTGGGTAATGGCCAACTCATGTTCAAACTGGCGCCGGTCTTCGGGCGTGTTCTCGCCGAACATGGTCAGGGAGCGCTTGTAGGGGCCGGCGGTGTGCTCCTCATAGTCAATGTCATGTTTTTTCAGCAGTTTATGAAAATTCGGCAGCGAGCCAATTACGCCCACCGAGCCGAGAATGGCAAAGGGCGAGGCGATGATTTCGTTGGCCAGACAGGCCATCATATAGCCGCCGCTGGCCGCTACCTTGTCCACGCAGATGGTCAGGGGAATTTCCTTGGCCCGTAGCCGGTGCAGCTGGGCCGCCGCCAGGCCGTAGGCATAGACCAGGCCGCCGCCGCTTTCCAGGCGCACCATGACCCGGTCGCCGGGGCCGGCCACCTGCAGAATCATATTGATGTGCTCGCGCAGGGCGTCGGTGGCGCTGGCTTCGATGTCGCCCTCAAAGTCGAGGACGAAGAGGCAGGGTTTTTGATTTTCCTCCTCTTTTTGCGCTTTTTCGCGTTTTTTCAGCCACTGTTTATGGCTTTTCTCGTCGTTGAGCATCTGGTGCATGTGCACCTGTAGTTCCTCGTACTCCTCGTTCAAACAGCTGATGCTGAATTCGCCCTCGCCGAAGCGCTTCTTCTGCTGCTGACGCATTTGGAACAGGCTACTCAGCAGCAGCAGCAGAGCCACCACCACCGTGGTCGTCTCCGCTAGAAAGAGCAAATAGGGGTAAAAAAATTCTTTCATGGATTTTCCTTATTGGAATAAATTTTTTATAAATCAGCGGTCTGGCCAGCAGTAGGCGGTGGCCAGTCCGAAAATAAACAACATGAACAGCAGATAGGCGCCGGTCTGCAGCGCCACAATGCCCTGCTGCAACAGCTGGAAATGCTCAAAGGGGGAAAGATAGCGCAGCAGCGGCGGCAGCCAGGCCGGCGAAGTGCTCAGGGTCGGGGCCAGCCACAGCAGCAGCCAGGCCAGGGCCGTCAGCAGGGAAGCGCTTAGGGCCTGGGATTGGGTGGCGGAAATGCTCAGACTCAGGCCCAGAGCAAAGAGTAGGAAAAAGAGCTGGCCCAGGGCCTGGGCCGCCAGCAGGGGGCCGTCCCAGTGGACGCCACTCTGCAGCCACAGCACCACCAGCCAGAAGGGCAGCGTCAGCAGCAGCAGGCAGGCACCCAGCACCAGCGCCTTGGCCCAGAGGAAGGGCGTCCAGTCGCTGCCATAGTGCAGGGTTTGGGTCTGCCACTGGCGTTCCTGGGCCAGACTGCGGGCGCCGAAGTAGATGCTCCACAGCACCATCAGGGTTTGCAGCCACTGATTGGCGGCGCCGAGATACATTTCCGTGGCCCCGCGTCGGTTTTCCAGCTGGGCCAGCTGGCCGGCAATGGCGTTGTATTCCTCCAGGCCGGCGAGCAAATACCAGCCCAGCGCCAGCCAGCAGAAGCTCAGGGCCAGGCCAAAGCCGGGCGTGAGCAGCAGCCGCCATTCCTTAGCCAGCTGGGCGCGCAGCATGAATCTTCTCCTGCAGGGCCACCGGCGGATAGTGGGGGTGGAGGGCAACGATGTCGGCCCAGTGTTGTTGCACCGTCTGTAGTGTGGCCGGGTCGGGGACGAAGCCAATGAAATCATCGTCGCCGGCGGCGCCTGGAAACAGGGGACGGAGCCGGGCGGCGGCGCTGGCGTTGCGGGTTTGCAGCCAGTGATAGTGGGGCGGCCGCTGGGGCAGTGAAATTTCGCGTAGCCGCTGATTTTCCAACCAATAGACCCGGTCGGCCAGCCGGGCCACCTCGGCCCAGTCGTGGCTGATGAACAGAATGGCGCAGTGGCTTTTCAGCTCGCCAAGCAGAGCCAACATTTCCTGTTTCTGTGGATAGTCCAGACCGTTGCTCAGTTCGTCCAGCAGCAGCACCTCTGGTTCGTGCAGCAGGGCCTGGGCCAGGGCCAGCCGCTGGCGGTAGCCCTGGGACAGCTGGCTGCAGCGCTGATTCAGCACCCGACCCAGGGCGCAGCGGTCAATGGCCCGGTCGATGGCCGGGGCGACCACGGCACGCAGTTCGGCACAGAGCCGGAGATAGCGGCGGACGGTCAGCTGGGGATAGAGCGGCGCCGTTGCTGGCACATAGCCCAGCCAGAAGCGCTTCGTCGTTTGGCGTTTGACGGTGCCGACCTCGGGCGTTCGGGCCCCGGCCAGCAGTTCCAACAGCGTGGTTTTGCCGACGCCGTTATTGCCCACCAGCGCCACGATTTCCCGGGCCTGCAGGGTCAAATTCAGCCCCCGGAAGAGAAGCTGGCGGCCGTGGCCGTAGGCCAGATTTTCACAGTGCAACAGCGTTGTCATTTTCTAAAACCTGAAATAGAAAAAAAGCCCACTTAATGCGGGCTTTCTATCTTTTGGAGAAAGGGTTATTTGATTTTTGCTTCTTTGTAGATAACGTGTTTACGCGCAACGGGGTCAAATTTTTTGATTTCCATTTTTTCCGGCGTATTCCGTTTATTTTTAACGGTGGTGTAAAAATGGCCCGTGTTCTCGGAAGAAACCAGACGAATTTTCTCCACGCCACCTTTTTTCTTAGCCATGAACTACTCCTTAAACTTAAACTTTTTCACCACGGGCGCGAATTTCAGCCAACACGGCATCAATTCCCTTTTTGTCGATAGTACGCATACCGTTTGCTGAAACTCGGAGTTTAACAAAGCGCTTTTCACTTTCGACCCAGAAGCGGTGTTCCTGCAGATTGGGGAGAAAGCGGCGTTTATTTTTATTATTAGCGTGAGAAACGGTATTACCGACCAACGGCTTTTTACCGGTTACCTGGCAAATGCGTGCCATAGTCGTACCTCTTTTAAAATAGTTAATTAAATTAATATTGGAATGGTGGCCAAGGGCGGAATCGAACCACCGACACGCGGATTTTCAATCCGCTGCTCTACCAACTGAGCTACTTGGCCGTAAGAAAGCGCGTATTAAACCGAAATAAATAAATGTTGTCAAGCGAGGAAAAGAAAATTTATGAAATTTCAGCCGGCCAGTGGCAGTTTTAGCGATGCCCAGGCCTACGAGAACTTTATGGGGGCCTGGAGCCAGCAGGCCGGCCGGGCCTTTCTGCACTGGCTCAATCTTCCGGCTTCAACGGCCCCACTGCTAGAAATAGGCTGTGGTGGCGGTGCCTTTACCGAACTGCTGCAGGCGGCCCAGCCCGGCGCTCCGCTCACCGCTCTGGATGTGGCCCCGGCCCAGCTGGCCCTAGCCCGAGAGCGCTGCCCTGGCGTTGATTTTCTTGAGGCCGACGCCCACCGTCTCCCCCTGGCCGACGGCACTTTCCAGGCCGTTTTTCTGCCGCTGGTGCTGGTGTTTTTCAACGATAGCGAGCAGGTGCTGCGCGAAGCGCTTCGGGTTAGCCGGCCCGGGGCGACCATCGCCGCCTATATCTGGGATTTACCCACCGGCTTCCCCTACTTCACTATCAGCGAAGCGCTTCGGGCCTTGGATTTACTGCCCGGGCCGAAAATGCCCGCTGCCAACCCCAGCAATCTGGACGCGCTGGAAGCGCTGTGGGCGGCAACGGGTCTGGTCGATTGCCGCAGCGTCGCCTTCAGGGTGGAACAGACCTATCCCCGGCTGGAAAGCTACTGGGCACAGGCCGAGCAGGGCGAATATCTTGGCCAACGGCTGCGCAGTCTGGGCCCGACCGAGCGCCAGGCCGTCTGGCAGCAACTGGAACAGACCCTGGCCCCGTCGTCCACCGACCTTCGGGTACCGGCCCGGGTGCACTGCATCAGCGGTCGGGTGCCGGAACGCTAGGCGCTTTCCTTCTTCAGCTGCGGCTTGAGGCCCACGGCCAGTACCCGGCCGACATTGTCCGTATCGCGAACGACAAAAATCCAATCGTCGCTGATGGGAATAATGTCGCCCACCACCGGCCGCACGCTGGATTTAAACAAAATGAACTCGTTCACGGTGAGCGCCCGTTCCTCCTCGGCCAGCGGCACCTCGTCGAGAATGGCCAAATCGCCCATTTTTACCTGGGGCGACACAATCCATTCGCCGAAGAAGTCGGATTTTTCCCGCCGCTCAACGATGGTGTCGTTGAAGACCTTGGCCAGAGTTTCCAGATGGGTATCGTCGTTGAGGGCGTACCAGACGCTATCGCCACTACGCAGGTTGGTGGAATTGCTCAGCGGCGACAGCTGGCCCTCGCGCACAAAGGCAAAAACGCGCAGCTCGTCGGCACCGACGCGCTTGGCGATTTCGTCGGGATTACGACCGACGGCAAAGGCGCCCTTGCGCACCATAAATTCCACAATATTGATGCTGGATTGGTTGCTGACCCAGATTTCCCGGCTGTCCTGGGGCTCGTGGATGGTGGGCACGCGCACGCGAAAAACGTTGGACATGATGGGCAGCGTCATGCCCTGAATCAGCAGCGAGAGAATGACCACGGCAAAGGTCAAATCAAAGAGAATTTCCGCATTAGGCACCCGGTCCATCACCGGCATGATAGCCAGGGTTACCGGCACGGCGCCGCGCAGCCCCACCCAGCTGATGAAGGCCATTTCCCGCCGGTTGTAGCCGAAGAGGGCCAGCCCGCTGAACACCGCTAGCGGCCGGGCCAGCAGTGTCATGAAGATGAAAATGCCGATGGCATAGGGCAGATATTTCAGCACGTGGGAGGGCGTTACCAGCATGCCCAGCACCACGAATAGCACCACCTGGGCCAGCCAGGCCATGCCGTCCATCACCTGGAGCACGTGCTCCGTCGCCCGGGTTTTGCGGTTGCCGATGACCACGCCGGCCAGATAGATGGCCAGGAAGCCGGAGCCGCCGGCCAGGTTGGTGAGGGCGAAGGTGATGGTGCCGCCGGAGAATATCAGCAGGGCGTAGAGACCCTCGGCCAGGCGCACGCGCGGTAGCAGGTCGGACATGGCATAGCCGGCCACCAGCCCAATCACCAGCCCCATGCCCAGCTGTTCCAGCAGCAGCCGGCCGAAGCTAAGCACCGTCTGGCTGTGTGGGTCGAGGTTCAGGGCAATAAAGCCCGTAACCAGCAGAATGGCCATGGGGTCGTTGGCGCCGGATTCGATTTCCAGAATGGCCTGGACCCGCTCGTTCAGCTTGACGCCGCCGTTGCGCAGCAGCGAGAACACGGCCCCGGCATCGGTGGAACCGACGATGGCGGCCATGAGAAAGCCATAGCGCCAGTCGATGCCGTCGATGGCCAGGGACAGCACCCAGGTGGTGAGCAGGCCGAGCAGGGCCACCGTCGCCAGTACCCCCCAGCTGGCCAGCACCACCGCCGGCTTCCAGACCAGTCGGAAGGAAGCCGCCGAGGTGCGCAGGCCGCCGTCGAGCAGAATCACCGCCAGCGCCATTTGGCCGATGAGATTGGCCTGAAAGAAGTTGCTGAAGTGGATTTTAAGTAGACCCTCTTCGCCGGCCAGCATGCCGACGCCGAGGAAAATCAGGAGCAACGGCAGGCCGAAACGGGCGGACAGCATGCTGCCGAGCACGCTGAGAAAGAGGAGCGTCGCCACAATCAGATAAACGATGTTGATGGCATCGCCCATGGACATTTGAAACATTTTTTCCCCAAATTTTTCGTAAAAGTTAAATTTTATCAAAGCATTATTCCGGCCAACGCCGGGATTTTGGGGAGGCGTTTCCAGGAAGCGCTTCGGTTTTGGGCAAAAAGGGGAGCGCTTCATTTCTAAAAGGCTATGGGCAACGAAGCGCTTCGGTGCTTGAACCCAGGGAAGCGCTTCCGGCTGGGAGCTTGGTCAAAACGAAGCGCTTCGTTCCTGACGGGCCGGGGCCGCTAAACCGAAGCGCTTCAGACTCCTACGGAGCCGGCAGCGCGGCACAAACTGGTAAAATCGACGCTTTTAGCTATGGAAGGTCTCCATGTCCCTATCTGAATTCGACGAAATCCGTCAAAAGAAACATAACCGGCTGGCCTATGCTCTGGTCGTTGTCGCCGGCGTGGGCATGCTGTTCATCGGCGTGCCCTATTTCACCCCCAGCCACTATGCCCTGCGGGTCAATGGCGAGGAAATCGGCCTCGACCGCTACCAGCACGTGCGCACCGCTTTGCAGTCGCAGCACAACAATTTGAGCGATGAAAACCTGCGCCAGGAGGCCCTGCGCCAGCTGGTGCAGCAGACGGTGCTGGCCCAGCACGCCCTGAAGAGCCCTTACAACCTGCCGGAGAGCGAGCTTTATAGAATCGTCAAGGCCGAATTCGGCGACAGCGAAACCTATCGCCAGCGTCTCACGGCGATGCGCACCAACCCGCAGAGCTACGAAGCCGGCCTGCGCCAGCAGGAAAATATCAGCCGCTACTATCAGATTCTCGCCAGCGAGCAGAGCCTGGGTGGCCCGCTGCAGCAGCAGTTCTGGCAGGATTTTGCCCAGCAGCGTTCCTATGATGTGCTGACCCTGCCGATGGCGGCGGCCCTGGAGCGGGTCGAGGCCAGCGCCGAAGCGGTGCAGAAATACTACGACGCCCACCAGCAGGACTATTACACCCCGGAAACGGTGGACATTAGCTATGTGCTGATTAATCCGGAAACGCTGGCCAAAACTCTGTCGGCCGAAGCGCTCAAGGAGGCGGGCAGCCGCCGGGCGGGTAAATATCTGCTCTTCAGCAAGGAAAGCGACGCCAACGCCGCCCGCGAGCGCCTCAACCGGGAGGCTAGCGCCTGGGACGAGCTGGCCGGTCAAATCAAGAGCAAGGCCATCGATGGCGAGGTGGGCGATTTCCCGCTGCAGGATTTCGGTCAAACCGGCGACAAGGCCATGGATGAAGCGCTTTTTGCCCTGGAGAAGGTCGGTGCCGTAAGCCCAGTGGTGAAGAGCGATTATGGCTATGTGCTGATTCAGCTGGATAAAATTCAGGATTTGGACGCGGCGGCGGCGGCGAAGAAGCTCATCAATGAGGAGAAAATCTATGCGGTTTCCTCTTCGGCCGCCGAGAAGGTGGAAAAGGGCGCCACCCTGGCCGAGGTGGCCACGCTAATTCAGGGAGAGCCGGAGAAAATCAGCGCTCTGGCGGTCGGGCAGAATCACCCCATTTTCAGCCGGGAGGCCGTGAAGGGCCTGCTCTTTGGTGAGGGTAAGCTGGCCGAGGGCAAAATCTCCGACCCGATTAATATTGATGGCGGCACCCTGTTCTTCGCCATTGAGAAGCGCGCCCAGCCGCAGTTGCAGCCGCTGGAGACGGTACAGGAGAAAGTGGCGCTGGACTATAAAACCGCCGAGGCGGAAAAGGCGCTGCTGGCCGAGGCCGAAGCGCTTCGCCAGGAGCTGCTGACCAGCGGAAAAAGCGCCACCGAAATCAGCGGCGAACGGCAATTGGCCCTGCAGCACTATGAGAATCTGAGCCGTCTGGATACGGAAGGCCCACTGGCGCCGGCGGTGCTCGACCAGCTCTTCCAGAGCGGCGACCGGGTTAGCCTCAGCCGCAACGATAAAAAGGACGTGCTGATTAATGTGCTGACCGCCGTCCGCTCCGGTTCGACCGAGGCGGTGCCCGAGGCCCTGCGCACGGTGCTGGACCGCCAGTGGGCCAGCCAGCAGCTGGAACGGAATATGGAGGCTCTGGCCAAATATCTGGTGAAAAATGCCGATGTGCGGGTCAGCGACCGGCTAATGCAGGAACAGTGATGGACAGCGGCGAACGTCTCACCCATCTTGAAATCCAACTGGCCTACCAGGAGGACATTATTGAGGCGTTGCAGCGCCACCTGCTGGAACTGGAAAAGCAGCTGCGGAGCCAGGACGAGCGCCTGCGCTGGCTGCAGAGCCAGTGGGAAAGTGGGCTGCTGACGGCGGGGCGGAACCTGCGGGATGACATTCCGCCCCATTATTAGTAGAATGCTCCCCTTTCTTAAATTAAATTTACCGCTGCGGCGGTTTCCCAGTTTTTAACCAAAAAGGAAAAACATTTATGAAAAAACTCCTAATGTTGCTACTCGGCGCTGTGGTTTTCACCGCCCAGGCCGAAAACCTGAACGATTTCAATCAACGGATGGACAAGGAAATGACCGAACTCCTGAAGAAGAATGAAGCCAAAATCAAAACCCAGAGCGATGCGGTCAAGCTGGTAACCGGCAAGTTCCGCGAGCAGGAAAAAGCCTTCCTGGAAGCCAACAAAAACACCTGTATTGAAGAAAAACTCGGCGACGAAAAAGCCTGTGGCTGTTTCATTGAAAAATCCAAGCACAAAGAAGCCTGGGATTTGATGGAAAAAATCGCCGCCGCCGCTGACAAGCAGGATATGAAGGCCGTTGAAGCCCTGAGCAAAGAGGGTGAAAAACTGCAGGCCGATTCTATTGCCGCCAGCAAAGAATGTGGCATTGATGTGGAAAAAGCTGCCAAACTGGCGCCGGTTCCCGGTGGTCAAGGCGGCGAAGCTAAAGCTGAAGCCAATGCCGAAGCTGGCGCTAAACCCGAAGCCAAAGAAGAAGCCAAGAAGTAATTATTGCCGCTGGCCGAAAACAGAAGCGCTCCCCCGGGGCGCTTTTTTTGTGGCCCAAAAAAGCCGACAAAAACGGCGGGCAAAAAAAATCCACC
Organism: uncultured Cardiobacteriaceae bacterium; assembly: GCA_963532425.1. Taxonomy (GTDB): domain Bacteria; phylum Pseudomonadota; class Gammaproteobacteria; order Cardiobacteriales; family Cardiobacteriaceae; genus CAUSKK01. Next base: position 69,861 of record CAUSKK010000003.1, on the reverse strand, counting down.
TAATGGTGGAAATTAGAAAAAGGAGAATGGCGGAATGGACGGGGCTCGAACCCGCGACCCCCTGCGTGACAGGCAGGTATTCTAACCAACTGAACTACCACTCCGCTGGTGGAAGCTATAGGGCTCGAACCTATGACCCTCGCCTTGTAAGGGCGATGCTCTACCAACTGAGCTAAGCTTCCGAAGAAGGTTTGCATTATAAAGAAAAAATCTGGTCTGTCTAGTTTTTCTCGCGTTTTTTTCGTCTTTTTTATTAATTAGTTGAAATTTAAATATTTTTTAGCGAAACGGCCGTTTAATTTGCTAAAATTTCCCTTTTTATTGAGGATTTCCCCATGTCTTACCCCATGCTGAACATCGCCAAACGGGTGGCCGAAGAGGCCGGCCGCTATCTGGAAGACGCTTTCCATCATCTCGACCGCATTCAAATCGAAGAAAAGGGTCGGGCCGATTTGGTGAGCGAGGTGGATAAAAACACCGAAAAACTCATCGTGGCGGCACTGCGGGAAAAGTACCCTAGCCATGACTTCCTCGGCGAGGAGGGCGGTAGCCAGCGGGCCCAATCCGGGGACAGCGAATATCTCTGGGTCATCGACCCCCTCGACGGCACCACCAATTTTCTACACGGCCTGCCCCACTTCGCCATTTCCATCGCCCTGGTGCGCAAGGGCAAGCTGGAACTGGGCCTGGTGCATAACCCGGTTAGCAACGAAACCTTCACCGCCGTGCGCGGCCAGGGGGCCCAGCTCAACGGCCGCCGCCTGCGCGTCCACCAGAACCGCGATAGCCTGCGCGCCATCATTGCCACCGGCTTTCCGACGCGCACGCCCCAGCTGCTGCCGCGCCAATATGCGCTGGTGCAAAGCGTGTTGACCGAATTTGGCGACATCCGCCGCTTCGGCGCCGCCGCCCTGGATTTGTGTTTCGTGGCCGCCAACCGTCTCGACGGCTACTTTGAAATGGGCATTCACCCCTGGGACATCGCCGCCGGCATCATCATCGCCCAGGAGGCCGGGGCCCTGGCCAGCGACTTTGCCGGCCAGAGCGCCACCTACGACCTGGACAATATCGTCTGCGCCAATGGCTATCTGCACAAACAGCTGCTCGCTCGCATTCAGGAGGCTAGCTAGCCTCCCGGGAGAGAGCAGGAGGCTGGTTAGCCTCCCGGGAGAGAGCAGGAGGCTGGCTCCCCGGTGAAGCGCTTCGGCCCCCGGCTGCGTGCCCTTGGCCATTGGCTGCTGGAACCAACCTGCGCCGGCTGTGCTGCGGCCCCGGCGCCGCTGCTCTGTGCCGACTGTGCCCGCCGGAGTCACCGGCTGCCGCGCCACTGCCGCTGCTGTAACCACCGCCTGCCCGACCCGGCTCTGAGCCACTGCCAGCGCTGCCGAAGCGCTTCGCCGCTGAACGCCCTCTTCGTCGAACGCCGCTACGATGGCCTCAACCGCGAACTGCTGCTGCGGGCCAAATTCGGCCGCGACGCCCGGGCCCTGGCGGTGCTGCGTGCCTGGCTGCCCGCCCTGGACGAAGCGCTTCCCCCGGCGACGGTGCTGCTGCCCATTCCCAGCAGCGGTCGGCGGCTGGTGCAGCGGGGCTTCAATCTGGCCGCCCTGCTGGTCAAAACCCTGGCCCGGCGCCAGCAACTCCCCCTCAATTTACGCCTGCTGCAACGGCAGGAACGGCCGCCCCAGTCGCTGCAGCTCGGCAGTCCGGCCCGGCGCCGCAACATTCGCGACGCCTTCTATCTCACCGGCCCGGCCCCGGCCTCGGTGCTGCTGGTGGACGATGTGCTCACCTCCGGCGCCACCCTAGAGGAGGCCGCCCGCTGTCTGCGGGCCGGCGGCGCTGGCGCTGTCTTCGCCCTCTGCCTTCTGGGAAAATAGGCCGTCTTTAATTTTAGGAATCCCCATGAACGGACATCTGCGCGGCATTCTCTGGGCGCTGGTGGCCGTGGCCAGCTTTGCCCTGATGGGCCTGCTGGTCAAGGCCGTCAATCTGCGCTTCGCCTTTTCCGCCGCCGAATTGGTTTTCTGGCGCACCATGCCGGCCATTTTCCTGCTGGGCCTAGCGGTCTGGCGCCGGGGCGGCAGTCTCAGAACGCCCCTTTGGAAACTGCACCTCGGCCGCAGTATCAGCGGCGCCGTCTCCATGACCTGCTTTTTCTACGCCCTCAGCCGCCTGCCCCTGGCCACGGCCGTAACCCTCTCCTACACCTCCTCCCTGTCCCTGGCCCTGCTGTCCTTCCTGCTGCTCGGCGAAAAAATCCGCCCCCTGACCCTGGCCGCCCTCGGCCTCGGCCTCGCCGGTGTCATTCTGCTGCTCCAGCCCCAGCTGGCCGGCCTTGACCACCTGGGTCTGCTCAGCGCCATTGCCAGTTCCCTGCTGGCCGGCTGGGCCTATCTGCAGCTGCGCGCCATGGGCCAGCTCAACGAACCCTCCTGGCGCATCGTCTTCTATTTCAGTGTCATCAGCACCCTGCTCAGCGCCGCCCTGGCCAGCCTCAGCGGTTGGCATGGCCTCAGCTGGGCGGCCCTGCCCCAACTGGCCGGCATCTGCCTCAGCGCCCTGCTCGGCCAGCTGGCCCTGACCAATGCCTACCGGGTCGGGGAAAAATTCACCGTCGCCGCCCTCTCCTATCTGACCGTGGTCTTCTCGGCCACCTTCGCCCACTTCTACTTCAACGAAGCGCTGGGCTGGTCGCAAATCTTGGCCATGTCCGTTATCATCGGGGCCGGCATTCTCAGTGCAATGCCGCCGAAAAACCGTTAATCAGAGGTTCTAACCAACATGAAAAAGTCTTTACTCTTTTTACTCATAGGAAGTGCCATGGCCGCCGATAATTTGACCATCTACAACCAGAATTTGGCGCTGGTCAGCGAAAATCGCAGCTTGGATTTGCAGAGCGGCGAAAACAAAATCGACCTGGTCAATGTGGCCGCCAGCATCATTCCCCAGAGCGTGGTTTTGCATTCACCCCAGAACTTTCAGATTCTCGAACAGAACTTTGATTACGACCTGCTCGACTACCCGTCGCTGCTGAAAAAGTACATCAACAGGGAAGTGGAAGTGCTCTATGAGCACGGCGGCAGCGAGAAGGCCACGGTGCTGGCCAACAACGACGGCGTCATTCTCAAATATGCCAACCGCATCGAACACGGCCTGCCGGCCAAGGCCCGGCTCAGCTTCCCGGAAATCCCCGCCAATCTGCGCGAGCGCCCGACCCTGAGCGTGCTGTTGAATTCGCCCGAGGCCCAGAAGGCCGAGGTGGAATTGAGCTATCTCACCCAGGGCTTCAACTGGAAGGCCGACTATGTGGCCAATCTCAGCAAGGAGGACACTTTGGATTTGGCCGGCTGGGTAACCCTGGACAACAAGAGTGGCAAGGACTTCGAGGCGGCCCGGGTGCAGCTGGTGGCCGGCGAGGTCAATCGCGCCCCCGAGGAGTATCAGTACGGGGCGCGCCGGGCCAGGCTGGCCATGGCGGCGGCCCCCATGGCCGATGCGGCGCTGGAGGTGAGCGAGGAGGCCCTCTTTGAATATCACCTCTACTCCCTGGGCCGGCCGGCGACGGTGCTCAACAACCAGACCAAGCAGGTGGCCCTGCTGGACGAGGCCAAGATTCCGCTGCAGCGCCAGTACGATTTCACCCGCAACGTCAGCCAGCAGGGCGACAAGGAGAAGGCCCAGGCCCAGGTTTATCTGAAATTTGAGAATAAAAACATGGCGTTGCCCGCCGGCGTGGTTCGCGTCTACCAGCAGGACAGCAGCGGCCAGAAACAGTTCATCGGCGAAGACCGCATCAAGCACACGGCCAAGAATGAGGATGTGCGCCTGAAGCTGGGCGAGGCCTTCGACGTGCGCGCCGAATATGAGCAGCTGGATTGGAAACGGCTGGACTATGGCATTAGCCGCCGCCAAACCTACGAGCTGACCAACCAAATCACCCTGTTCAACGCCAAGGACCAGGCCATCACCGCCGATGTGCGCGAAATCCTGCCGCCGGAATGGGAGATGCGCGAGGAAAGCAGCCCGCACGAGAAGGAAAACAGCACCACCGCCCGCTGGAAAATCGAGGTGCCCGCCCAGGGCAAGGCCGTGCTGAAATACACGGCGCGGGTGAAGTTCTAATCACCGCCCCCCAACGAAGCGCTCCCCGGAGCGCTTTTTTTGTGGCCGGACGGGCGGAAAAGCCGAAGCGCTTCGTTCCCGCCGGCGGGTTTTGGGGAAGCGCTTCCTTCTACAAACGCCCCGACTCGCTCCGTCTTGCGGAGCGAAGCGCTTCGGGCTGGCCCACCGGAAAATCCCCGGCCCGGATTTCCTCGCGGGCCGGAGGGAAGCGCTTCGGTCCATATCTCCGGCGGGAAGCGCTTCCCCCCGCTGCCGCCCTTTTCTAACGGCCATTCAGGCGGCCCAGAACGAAGCGCTTCTTTCCCAACAACCGCCCTTTTCTAAGGGCCATTCCCCAACCTGCCCCAGGCCCAGGGGGAGCGCTTCGATTGCCTAGCCCAGTTCCAACGAAGCGCTTCGTTCTGAACACCCGCTTGAAACCGGCCGGAGCCGGCCGCCGGGGAAGCGCTTCCTTCGGCTCTGAGGGCCGCCACCTCCGGCCCGTTCCTGCCAGCCAAGAAAGGGGGAGCGCTTCCATAGTCTTTACCCCCGGCCTGGTTTTTGTTTGGGAGAGCCGGCCGGGAGCGCCGTACTCCCAGCAAACGGATTTCTTCCCGCCGGGATTGGTCCGGCCAGTCTTTCGGAGGGAAGCGCTTCGCCATTTCTAAACCCCAGGGGAGCGCTTTGATTGCCTAGCCCGGTTCTAACGAAGCGCTTCGTTCTAAAACGGCCACCGGCCCCAGCCCAAATCCGCGCCGCCAACGGGAGAGAAGCGCTCCTCTTCTAAACCAGCGGCGGGGAAGCGCTTCAGTCTTGTGAATCCGGTTTATGGGCGAGGATTCCCAACCCAGCCCTTCACCAGCAGCTAGACGACCGGGGCGGCGTTTCAGAACGAAGCGCTTCCACCGGAGGGATAAGAAGAAAGCGCTTTGTTCTGGCCCGCCAGAAAATCCCTGACCTAGATTCTTTTGCGGCCGGAGGAGAAGCGCTTCCGCCCCCAGCAGCATTTATAGAAGGGAGCGCTTCGCCCCGGGGGTGGCCGAATGGGACGAGCTAAAGGCCGGCTGAATGGAAAGGGGGAGTGCTTTATTTCTCCGCATCTCCCAAGGCTGAAGCGCTTCGGCCTAGAAGCGTTGGCCGGGAGCTGAACCCTTTCCCTGTATAGTCGGAGAGAAGCGCTTCGCCATTATTGCTCCGGCTGGACTTGCCCCTTCTACAGCGCTTTAATTTTGACGGCCTTAAGCAAGCGCTTCTGGCGAAACGCTGGCTAGCCCGGGTTGGGGTTTTGAGGGGGGCCAAGGAAGCGCTTTGGCATTCCCTGCCCCCAGAAAGGGAAACGGACTGGGTGGAAAGAAGGAAGCGCTTCGCTCCGGAATTCAGCGCAAGGGGAAGCGCTTCGTCGGGAAAGCCAAGCAAGGGAGGGCGCTTCTTGGGGCGGGGTGAAGTTTCAGAACGAAGCGCTTCGGTGGTGGTATTTCAGAGACGGGCCGGGGCGCTATTTCAGAAAGAAGCGCTTCCGGCTTGAAGTCCAGTTCCCAGCGAAGCGCTTCTAAAAAAGGACAAGCCGGGAAAGCGCAAAAGACTTCAGCCCAGATGGTTTCCCCTAGGTGGCATTCCAAAGCGAATGCGCCTTGGCTCTAACGAACTGGTGCGGCGTTTCGGAATGAAGCGCGTCGGTGTTTTTGGAAGCGCTGGAGGCGGGCCGGGGCGTTTTCGCCGGCGGGCCTTGAAGGGGAAGGGGGAAGCGCTTCATGCCGAGCTGGGGCAATCTAAGCGCGGGGCCGCGTTCCGACGCTGGCAGTCCGAAGCGCTTCGGCGGTATTGGGCCGGGGAAAGAAAAACGGCCGTGTGGCCCCGCGAGCCGGCAGAACCCTAGAGGGTGGAGGAGGGAAAGGAAGGCGGCCCGGGGCCGTCATAAAAAACCGTGGCCGTAAAAAAAGCGCTTCCGGGGAAGCGCCGCCTGGGGTCATTTAGCCCGGGGGCAGATGGCGGCCGGCCGTGCTCTGGAAGGGTATGCCCTGGCCGGCCACCAGCACCTTGGCCGTGCTGAAGGCCGTCAGCGTTGGCGCTGCCTCGCCCTCGAAACCCAGCTCGATTTCGCCACTGTCCTTGGGCAGGACGAGAATCTGGGCCAGCGGATAGAGAGCGTCGAGCTGCTCTTTAATTTTCAGGGCCGCCGCCTCACTGCATTTCAGCAGCAGGGCGCAGTAGTGGCGGCTGCGCAGGTTGCTGTGCCGGGCGTATTTATCCAGCACCCAGACCGTCATCGGCAGGGCACTGCGCGGCGCCGCCGGCAGGCAGAAGAGATTGGCATAGGAAAAGCCCGGCACATAGCTGACCGGATTGGGAATCAGCCGGGAGCCCCGGGGAAAGTGCACCAGCTCGCGATGGCGGGGCTGGTAGCGGTCGCCGAACACCCGAGACAGATAGCCATCGGCCGGGGCGTGCAGCTGCAACGGGGCCTCGCAGGCCGCCGCCACCGCCGCCCGCACCTGCTCCCGGCTGCCGCCGCCGGTGCCGCCGTAGCTGAGAAAAAGCCGGTTGCGGCTGCGGGCCCAGCGGAAGGTGCTAACCAGCTGGCCATAGTCCGAACCCAGATACTGCACCGAGGCCAGTTCCAGCTGGCGTTCCCGGCAGAGCCGAATCAGGTCTTTCAGCAGCAAATCGTCCTCGTTGCCGGCCAGCACCTCGGGGCTGTACAGGAGCGCTTCAATCTGCACGGCTAGTCCCGGAAGATTTCGCCGTGGCGGGCCACATCCACCATCAGCTGCCAGCCCAGGGCCAGGCTGGCCTCGTCCAGACCGAATTTGGGGTGGTGATGGGGGGCGTGGTTCTCCTCGTTGCCGGCGCCGATGAAGACGAAGGTGGCCGGAATGCGCTGGGCAAAGGCGCTGAAATCCTCGCCGATGAGCAGCGGCGGCAGACTTTCCACCGCGCTGCCGAAGCGCTTCTCGGCCAGGGCTCGCACCAGCTGGGTTTTGCGCGGGTGATTCCAGGTCAGGTCGTAGCCGGGCTGGTAGTCGAATTCATAGCGGGCCCCCTGGGTCAGGCAGAGACCGGCGATAAGCGCTTCAATTTCGCGCCGGGCAAAATCCCGGCCCCGGCTGCTGACCGTGCGCACGCTGCCCATGAGAAAGGCCGTGCCGGGAATGATGTTCTGCAGCGTGCCGGCCTGGAAAACGGTGTTGGAAATCACCATGGCCTCCTGGGGCGCCACGCGCCGGGCCACCAGCGTTTGCAGCAGGGTTACGAACTGGGCGCCGAGCAGCACCGGGTCAATGGTCTGCTCGGGCAGGGCCGCATGGCCGCCCCGGCCGATGATGTTGAGACGGTAGACGTCGGCGTTGGCACTGCAGGCCCCCTCCTTGATGTCGATGACGCCGGTGGGCAGGCTGCTGAGCAGATGCTGGCCGTAGATGAAGTCAAAATCGTTAAAAAAGCCCGTGGCCAGCAGTTCGCTGGCGCCGCCGGGCGGCACCTCCTCGGCGTGCTGGAAGATGGCGTAGATTTCGCCGCTGAGCGCGTCGCGGTGGTCGGAAAGGTAGACACAGACGGCCATCAGCATGGCCGTGTGGCCGTCGTGGCCGCAGGCGTGCATAACGCCGGCGGTCTCGGACTGGAAGGACAAATCCGGCCGTTCCTCCTGAATGGGCAGGGCGTCCAGGTCGGCACGCAGGCCGATTTTCGCCCCGGGCCGGCCGGTGCGGAAGGCCACCACCAGGCTGGTGGGGGTCAGGCGGATAATCTCCGCCCCCGGCAGCGCGCCCATTTCCCGGGCCACAAAGGCACTGGTTTGGAACTCCTGGAAGGACAGCTCCGGGTGCCGGTGCAGATGGCGGCGCCAGTCCCGGGCCAGGGCCAGATATTTATCCATTTTTCCAGGGCTTACAGGTGTTTTTCCACGAAGGGCAGCAGCTTATCCGGGCTGGTTCCCTGGCAGGGTTCGCCCAGGGCCTGCATCTTCCATTCGCCCTCGTGGCGGTAGAGCTTGGCCATGATTTGGCCAGTATGGTTGCCGGCGGCCGACAGGTTGTAGCGGGCCACCTCCTGATTGTTGGCGGCGTTGAGCAGTCGGCAGAAGGCATTGCTAACCTTGCTGAAGGTCTGGCCGCGATAGCTGCTGACGGTGAAAATCAGCGTCTTGATGTTGGCACCGAGCTTGTTCAGGGCCACCTGAATGGTTTCATCGTCGCCCTCGCCCTCGCCGGTGAGGTTGTCGCCGCTGTGGCGAATGGCGCCGTCCCGGCTGTTAAGCTGGCCGAAATAGACCACGTCTAACATATTGTTTTGGTCATCGAAGATGAAAACCGAGGCGTCCAAATCGATGCTGTCGCTGCCGCCGAAGCCGAAGAAACCGCCGCTCTTGGCCACGTCCCAGCCCAGACCCATGACCACCGTTTGCAGTTCGGTGCCGGCCTCCTTGTTCAGGGAAATTTTCTGTCCTTTCTCGAGATTCACTGCCATGGTTTTACTCCTTAGTTACTAGGCGTTACAAAGCTTTTCAGCCAATTGACAAAGCCGCTCTGGTTGCGGGAACACAGCACCACCTTGCCACTGCCGGAGAATTTTAATACAACCCCTTCGCCGCCCGTAAAACTATTGACCAGGTTGCTGAGCATGCCGGCGGAGCGCTTCGTGCTGAGGGAAAGCTCGTAGTTCAGGCGGCTGTCCCAGGCCACCACGTGGCCATTGTCGATGGTCATCGGCGTGCCCGGACTCACCTCAATGGTGAAGAGGGTGCCGAAGCCACTGACCGCCAGCTGTCCCCGGCCGCGCGTCTGGGCGATGACGAAGCCGCCGGTGCCGCCGAACAGGGCCGTGCCCAGGCTCTGGCGCTGCAGTTCCATATCGACACCGTCGGTGCTGGCGACGAAGGCCCCGTCGGAAAGTTTGTACTGGACTTCGCCCACCTCCAGAATTTCCATGCCGCCGGGCATGACCGGGGCCAGCAGGCAATCGCCGTCGCCGTGGCTGGCGGTGATGCGCTGCTGGAAGAAGCTCTCGTCGTTGGCAAAGCTGCGCACCATCGCGTTCAGAAAGCCGCCGTTCATCTCGCCGGCCAGCTCCAGATTGGCCTCCATCATGACCATGGAGTTGCTTTCGCAGGTGATGCTTTCGCCCCGGCGCAGGCTGACGTGCAGGAAGGGGTCGTTGTCGCTGGTGAGCGTAAATTGAGCCATGATTTTTCTCCGTTGGATTAGTGAAGCGCCTATTGTAAGGGCCGGGGGCGCTACAATAATGTTCTGCCGCCCCGGTTGGGGTCTTAACCGCAAAGGAAAACAGATGAAATCTCTAGGTGAATTTATCGTCGAACGCCAAAACGAATATCCCAACGCCACAGGTGAACTCTCCGGCATTCTCTCAGCCCTGCGCCTGTCGGCGAAAATCCTCAACCGCGACATCAACAAGGCCGGCCTGGTGCAGAACATTCTCGGCGATTTCGGCCGCGACAATGTGCAGGGCGAGGCCCAGAAGAAGCTGGACGTCTTCGCCCACGAGACCCTTAAAAATGCCTTCCAGGCCCGCGACAATGTGGCCGGCTTCGCCTCCGAGGAGGAGGAGGACTTCACCGCCTTCACCGACCCGAAAAATCTCAACGCCAAATATGTGATTCTCACCGACCCGCTGGACGGCTCTTCCAATATTGATGTGAATGTGGCCGTGGGCACGATTTTTTCCATCTATCGGCGGGTGTCGCCGGTGGGCACGCCGGTAACCCTGGCTGATTTTCTCCAGCCCGGCCGCCGGCAGGTGGCTGCCGGCTACATCGTCTACGGCTCGTCCACCATGCTGGTTTACAGCACCGGCCACGGCGTCAATGGCTTCACCTATGACCCCTCGCTGGGCATCTTCTGCCTCTCCCACGAGAACATGAAGATTCCCGCCGATGGCACCATCTATTCGGTCAATGAGGGCCAGTATCTGCGCTTCCCCGACGGCGTGAAGCGCTACATTAAATATTGTCAGGCCGACGACCCGGCCACCAAGCGGCCCTATACCTCGCGCTACATCGGTTCGCTGGTGTCCGATTTCCACCGCAATCTGCTCAAGGGCGGCATTTATATGTATCCCTCGGGCAGCAACTATCCCCAGGGCAAGCTGCGCCTCAACTACGAGGCTAATCCCATGGCCTTTCTCATCGAACAGGCCGGCGGCGTCGCCACCGACGGCAGTCGCCCCATTCTCGACATCCAGCCCGAAGCGCTTCACCAGCGCACGCCGCTCTATATTGGCTCCCGCCATATGGTGGATAAACTGCTGGGTTTCTTCTAAAGGAGACGCCATGACCCGCACCCACAAACTGGGCATCTACGAAAAGGCCCTGCCGAAAAATCTTTCCTGGCCGGAGCGGCTGGCCCTGGCCAAGGCCTGCGGTTTCGATTTCGTGGAAATTTCCATCGACGAGAGCGATGAACGTCTGGCCCGGCTCGACTGGACCCGGGCCGAACGGCTGGAGCTGGTACGCGCCACGCTGGAAACGGGCATCACCGTGCCTTCCATGTGCCTGTCCGGCCACCGTCGTTTCCCCTTCGGCTCCCACGAGGAAAAAATCCGCCGCGAGGCCTACGCCATCATGGCCAAGGCCATTCAACTGGCCGTGGACTGCGGCATTCGCACCATTCAGCTGGCCGGCTACGACGTCTACTATGAGGCCCAGGACGAGGGGACGAAGAAGCGCTTCGTCGAGGGCCTGCAATGGGCCGTGGCCCGGGCGGCCAGCAATGGCGTAATGCTGGCGGTGGAAATCATGGACACTCAATTTATGAGTTCCATCAGCCGCTGGCAGGAGTACGAAGCGCTTATCCGCAATCCCTGGTTCAGCGTCTATCCGGACGTGGGCAATCTCAGCGCCTGGAACGAGGACGTGGCCGGCGAGCTCAGACGTGGCATTCATCAGATTAGCGCCCTCCATCTCAAGGACACGCTGAAGGTTACGGCCGAGCAGCCCGGCCAGTTTCGCGATGTGCCCTTCGGCGCCGGCTGCGTTGATTTTGTCGGCGTCTTCCGCACGCTGAAGGCGCTGAACTATCGCGGCCAATTCCTCATCGAAATGTGGACGGAAAAGGCCGAGGAGCCGGTGGCGGAAATCGTTTCGGCCCGCCGCTGGATTGAAGCAAGAATGAAAGAAGCGGAGTTTATCTAATGCTAGAACGACTGAAAGAAGAGGTGCTGGCGGCCAATCTCGACCTGCCCCGCTATGGTCTGGTTAGCTTCACCTGGGGCAATGTCAGTGCCATCGACCGGGAACGGGGCCTTATGGTCATCAAACCCTCCGGTGTGGAATATGAGGTGATGACCGCCAACGATATGGTGGTGGTGGAGCTGGCCAGCGGCCGCGTGGTGGAGGGGGCGAAGAAGCCCTCGTCGGATACGCCCACCCATCTGGAGCTTTACAAGGCCTTCCCGGACATTGGCGGCGTTGTTCACACCCATTCCCGCCATGCCACCACCTGGGCCCAGGCCGGCCGCGACCTGCCCGCCTTTGGTACCACCCAGGCCGACTATTTCTACGGGCCGGTGCCCTGTACCCGGGCCATGACCCCGGCCGAAATTCAGGGCGAATACGAGAAGGACACTGGCACGGTTATCATCGAAACCTTCCGCCAGCGCGGCCTGGACCCCAACGCGGTGCCGGCGGTGCTGGTGCAGTCCCACGGGCCCTTTGTCTGGGGTACAGACGCCCACAACGCCGTTCATAATGCGGTGGTGCTGGAGGAGGTGGCCTACATGAATCTCTTCAGTCTGCTGCTCAATCCCCAGCTGGGGCCGATGTCCTCGGCGCTGCTGGATAAGCACTATCTTCGCAAACACGGCAAAAACGCCTATTACGGGCAAAACTAAGGAAAAACTATGGGTAACCAACTGGAAAATCTAAAAAAAATGACCGTCGTTGTGGCCGATACCGGCGACATCAACGCCATCAAACAATATCAACCCCAGGACGCCACCACCAATCCATCGCTGGTGCTGAGTGCGGCGGCCCTGCCTCAATATGCGCCGCTCATCGACGAAGCGCTTCACCATGCCCGCCAGCAGAGCACGGACAGACAGCAGCAGCTCATTGATGCCGAGGACAAGCTGGCGGTGAATATTGGTCTGGAAATTCTGAAAATTATCCCCGGCCGGGTTTCCACCGAGGTGGACGCCCGCTATTCCTATGACCGGGAAAAAACCATTGCCAAGGCGCGCAAGCTGATAAAGCTCTATAACGAGGCCGGCATTGGCAACGAGCGCATTCTGATTAAAATCGCCGCCACCTGGGCCGGCATCCGGGCCGCCGAGGTGCTGGAGAAGGAGGGCATCAATTGCAATCTAACCCTGCTCTTTTCCCAGGCCCAGGCCCGGGCCTGCGCCGAAGCCGGGGTTTATCTGATTTCGCCGTTTGTGGGTCGCATCCTCGACTGGTACAAAGCCAACGGCGAGAAGAAGGAATTCAGCCCCAGCGAAGACCCGGGGGTTATCTCCGTGAGCAAAATCTACAACTATTACAAAGCACTGGGCTACAGCACCATCGTCATGGGGGCCAGCTTCCGCAATAAAGGGGAAATCACCGAACTGGCCGGCTGCGACCGGCTGACCATTGCCCCGGCGCTGCTGGCCGAGCTGCAGAATAGCAACGAAGCGCTTCCCCGGAAATTGCAGGCCAACGTGGCCCGCCAGGAACGGCCGGCGCCGCTGACCGAGGCCGAATTCCACTGGCAGCACAACCAGGATCCCATGGCCGTGGAAAAACTGGCCGAAGGCATTCGGAAATTTGCCCTCGACCAGGAGAAACTGGAAGCCATGTTGCTGAGCCGGCTGTAATTTTCTTCTTCTCTCAAAAAACAAGAAGCGCTTCCCAAGGGAAGCGCTTCGTTTTTAGCGGTGCTAGAGGCCGCCTGTTATTTTGCGGCTTTGCCGTCGTTGGCTTTGCCATCGGCAGGCTTGCTTTCACCCTCTTTTTTGCTGGCTTCAGCGGCTTTGGCTGGTTCGGAGGTAGCCTTAGCAGTGTTAGCGGCTTTGCCCTCTTCGGCTTTAGCTTCACCGACCTTGGCATCGGCACTGGCTTCGCCAGTCTTAGCCTCGACCTTGGCTTCGTCGGCTTTGGCTTCTTCTACCACCAGCTCGGCTTTGATTTTTTCCAAAGTGGCTTCGCCAATGCCGTTCACTTTCAGCAGGTCTTCCACCTTAGTGAAATTACCGTTTTTCTCCCGGTATTCAACGATGGCTTTAGCTTTTACTTCGCCAATGCCATTGAGTTTTTCCAGTTCAGCTGGAGTGGCGGTGTTCAGATTGATGGCAGCAAAAACAGAGCCGGACAGAAGCAGAGCACTGCTCAATAGTAACTTTAAAATTTTCATGGGAATTTCCCTCTATATGGTTAAGGTTGATAAAAAATAAGAGGACAGGAGTCCTCTTAAAGTGAAAATTATTTTTCGCGAGCCACGTAGTTAGGATGGTCAACCAGCTCAACATAGGCCATGGGAGCCTTGTCGCCAGCACGATAGCCACACTTCAGAATGCGCACGTAGCCGCCGTTACGGTTCTTGTAACGGGGAGCCAGGGTGGCAAATAGTTTTACCACCGCATCACGGTCGCGCAGACGGGCAAAGGCCAGCCGACGGGCAGCGACGGTGTCATTGTTACGGGCATGAGTAATAATGGGCTCAATCACCCGGCGCAAATCTTTGGCTTTGGGTAAAGTGGTTTTAATTACTTCATGTTCAATTAAAGATACGGACATATTTTTGAACATGGCCTTACGGTGGGCACTTGTTCTGTTCAGTTTACGTCCAGCTAATCTATGTCTCATAAATAAACTCCAAATTTTCTAATGGCAGTTTTATTGTTCTTCAGCCTTCTTCTGCGAAGACCAACTTTCAATATCCATACCTAATTCCAAACCGTGTGTTGCCAGCACTTCCTTGATTTCATTTAAGGATTTTTTCCCCAGATTAGGGGTTTTTAGCAACTCCATTTCGGTACGGCGAACCAAATCACTAATATTATTGATATTTTCAGCTTTTAGGCAATTGGCACTGCGAACGGTCAGTTCCAAATCATCCACAGGGCGTAGAAGAACCGGGTCAATATAGACCTCTTCCACATAGACAGGTTCAATTTCCGTTGATTCCAGATTAACAAATACCTTCATTTGGTCATGGAGAATTGTCGCTGCATCACGGATAGCCTGCTCTGGGTTTATAGTCCCATTAGATTCAATATCAATAACAAGGCGGTCAAGGTTCGTACGCTGCTCTACCCGTGCTGCTTCAACCTTATAGGAAATTTTTCTAATAGGGCTAAAGGAAGCATTGATGCGCAACGTATTAGGTGAGCGGCTTTCCTTATTGTCATTTTCCTGGGCTGAACGATGACCACGACCACGCTCAACCAATACTTTCATATTAAAAGGCACATCCTGGGTCAGATGGGCAATAACATGTTCGGGGTTGCAAATTTCCACATTTGATGGGGTATTAAAATCAGAAGCTTTGATAGCTCCTGCCTTATCAACACTAAGATGCATCTCAGTGCTGTCCACATCGTGAAGAATTAAAGCTAGACCCTTAAGATTCAGAATTACATCTATAACATCTTCACTGACACCATTGATGCCTGAATATTCGTGGAGGACACCATCAATTTCACACTCAGTAACAGCCGCTCCTTCCATGGAAGAAAGGAGCACTCGACGCAATGCTGTCCCCAGAGTATCCCCAAAACCACTTTCAAGTGGCTCTAGAGTAACACGCGAAGTATTTAAACCAACTTCTTTTATTTGAACGATACGTGGAACCAGTAACTCTGATAAAGCCATACTAAATACCTATAAAACGTAAGTAAGTATATAGAATTATTTTGAGTAAAGCTCAACAACTAATGATTCGTTAATACTGGCAGACAAATCAATTCGTTCTGGGACTCGTTTAAACTCGCCGGACATCTTATTCACATCAACTTCCAACCATTCAGAGAAACCACGCTGGGAAGCCATTTCTAAAGATGAATGGATGCGGGCCTGCTGCCGAGATTTTTCGGCAACAGAAATAATATCCTGAGCTCTTACTTGATAAGAAGGGATCGTTACACGACCACCATTAACGCAGATGGCGCCATGAGAAACTAACTGACGTGCTTCAGCCCGGGTTGAACCAAAACCCATCCGATAGACAACATTATCTAAGCGTTGCTCTAGTAGCTGTAGAAGGTTCTCACCCGTTGAACCTTTTCTTTGTGATGCTTTTTTATAGTAATTACGGAATTGACGCTCTAAAACACCATAGAGACGTTTCAGCTTTTGTTTCTCACGAAGCTGATTACCATAATCAGAGAGACGACCACGCCGAGCGCCATGTTGGCCTGGAGCTGTTTTTAAATCACATTTTGATTCAATAGGTCGAGCCCCTGATTTTAATTCTAAGTCGGTGCCTTCACGACGAGCTAAACGGCATTTAGGTCCAATATATCTAGCCATAGTTCTAAAATTAACTCCAAAATTTATACACGACGTTTCTTAGGCGGACGGCAACCATTGTGCGGAACCGGGGTAACATCTGAAATACTATGAATGTTAAAACCAACAGCATTCAAAGCACGTACAGCTGACTCTCTTCCTGGGCCAGGTCCTTTAATATTAACATCGAGATTCTGGACACCATATTCTTTTGCTAAGTTACCAGCTTGCTCAGCTGCAACCTGTGCCGCAAAAGGAGTACTTTTTCTAGAACCACGAAAACCTGAACCACCAGCAGTTGCCCAAGAAAGCGTATTACCTTGACTATCAGTAATTGTAATTATTGTGTTATTAAATGATGCGTGAATGTGCGCAACTGCATCCACTATAACACGCTTTGCTTTTTTTCTAATATTATTTTTTTGTTTACTAGTAGCTTTAGCCATAAAAAATCTCTTTAAAAATTAACGTTTAATGGGGCGACGAGGACCTTTACGAGTTCTAGCATTTGTTTTAGTACGCTGTCCTCTTACAGGAAGACTTTTTCTATGACGCAGGCCTCGGAAACATCCTAAATCCATTAAACGTTTGATATTCATAGAAACTTGACGACGAAGATCACCCTCCACTTGATATTTAGCAACTTCTGCACGTAAAGCGTCTACTTCTGCGTCTGAAAGATCCCGAATTTTCTTTTCAGGGACTACGTTAGCAGCTGTACATATATTACGAGCGCGAGTTGGTCCGATACCATAAATTGCAGTTAATGCAATTACAGTATGTTTTTGTGTAGGCACATTTATGCCTGCAATACGAGCCATTAATTTACTCCTCAATTTTTTAAAATACAAGATACTACTATAAAATGAATCTTAAAACCAACACCAGGCCTATGGTAAATGGTAGCCAGGGGATTACTACCCTATATTTTGAAACTAGCCTTGACGCTGTTTGTGTCTTTTGTCTGAGCAAATTACACGAACGCTACCATGACGACGAATAATTCTACAGTTACGGCACATAACTTTTACAGAAGCAGCAACTTTCATTTAATAAACCTCATTTATAACTTACTATTGGTAATAGTACCAAAACCACCGGTAATATTTGCTTTCTTCATTAGAGAATCATATTTTTGTGACAATATATGCGATTGGACTTGAGTTATAAAATCCATTGCAACAACTACAGCAATTAATAATGATGTTCCCCCAAAGAGAAATAATATTTGCCCTGATGCCGAACCTAAGTTTATTAGGGACGGCAAAACACATACGAATGCAACGTATATAGCACCAACTAAAGTTAGGCGCTCCTGCACCATGTCTAGATAATCAGCTGTTTGTCTACCGGGTCTAAAACCTTGAATAAAGGCGTTACTTTTCTTTAAATTATCAGCTAGCTCTCTATTTTCAAACATCATTGCTGTATAGAAAAATGAAAATAGAATTATTAATAATGTAAACACGGCGATATAAAGCCAATTACCTTGAGAAAATCCAGTAGCAATGTCAGAAGAATAACGCCCAATTACACCACTAACTTGGCCTAATATTGACAAACCTGAAACAATTAATGTAATTATTGCTGATGCAAAGATGGCTGGTATAACACTAGCCATATTTATTTTTAATGGTAAATATTCACGCTGTTGAGTTGATAAGTTCATAAAACCTTTACTCTGTTTTGCATAATGAATAGATATTCTACGTTGTGCGCATTCAATAAATACTATTAGAGTAAATAGTGAAATTATTATTGCAATACTTAGGAAAAACTTACCAAAGTCTCCGCTCTTTTTAGCTTCTTCAACTAGACTAGCTATACTAGGCGGCATGTTTACAGCAATACCAGCAAAAATTAACATGGAAATACCATTACCTATCCCTTTTTCAGTAATCTGTTCGCCTAACCACATCATAAACAGAGCACCACTTGCTAATCCTATAGTTGATACAAGTATAAAACTTGTACTTGATATAAGTGTTAACCCTTGCGTCTGTACAGCTTTAGATATAGCAAAACCCTGAATAAGAGCTAAGAATAAAGTTAAATATCTTGTATATTGAGATATTTTCCTTTGACCACTACTACCCTGTTGGCGGAGCTCTTTTAAAGGCGGGTACATATGGGACATTAACTGAATAACAATCGATGCAGATATATACGGAGACACCCCAAGAGCTAAAAGTGATGCATTGCTTAATGCACCACCAGAGAACATATTAAATAGCTGAAATAACGAGCCTTCACCGCTGTTAAATAGCTCTTTTAATCGTGCTAAATCTACTCCTGGGACTGGTATATGGACCCCTATTCTATAAATGATTAATACGATAACTAAATACCATATTCTAGAACTTAATTCTTTGTAAGGAGGCGATGAGGATTTAACCATAGACTATTTCTCTAGACTCATGTTAAGAGCTAGTTACTGACCCACCAGCTGATTCAATAGCCAAACGAGCACCTTTTGTTACTTTTATTCCATTAGTTTCAGTTAATTTAATTGCCCCACCAATCTTTCCGCTAAAAAATACTTTTACAAATTTTATTTCTTGAGATACTAGCTTCTCTCTTTTTAAAAGTTCTAAGTCGATAAGAGAATTTGTGTTAGCAAAAGGAGTTAACTCAGACAAACGTAACTCTGTTGCCTTAGCCTTGAGCAGACTACGAAACCCACGTTTAGGTAGACGACGTTGTAAAGGCATCTGTCCACCTTCAAATCCTATTTTATGGTAACCGCCGGCTCTAGCTTTTTGACCTTTATGACCCTTACCACTAGTTTTACCTAGGCCAGACCCAATGCCACGACCTAAACGTTTTGCCTTAGGGCGAGAACCTTCAGCTGGCTTTAAACTATTTAAGTACATTATTTAATTTCCTCGATTTTTAATAAATATGATACTTTATTAATCATCCCTCTATTTTCTGGTGTATCACTAATCACACAAGATTGATGGATTTTGCGAAGACCTAAGCCAGAAATACATTTTTTATGATTTTCTAAACGACCAAACTTACTTTTTATAAGGGTAATTTTTAATTGTCTAGACATTAGATAATATCTCCTCAACAGACTTATTTCGCTTATTAGCTATTTCCGTTGGATTGGTCATTTGTTGCAATCCATTTATAGTTGCTCTAATAACATTTCCAGCATTACGAGTGCCGATACATTTTGCTAATACATCTTTAACCCCAATAACTTCAAAGATAGCACGCATTGCACCACCTGCAATGATACCAGTACCTTCTGAAGCAGGCTGCATATAAATTTTTGCTGCACCATGTTTACCAATAATTGGATGTTGTAAGGTATCCTTATTTAAGACCACTCTGATCATATTTTTACGAGCTTGATCCATAGCCTTCTGAATGGCTACCGGTACTTCTTTGGCTTTACCATAACCAAAACCAACTCTACCTTTTCCATCACCTACTACAGTAAGCGCTGTAAAAGCAAATTGTCGCCCACCTTTAACTACTTTAGTTACACGATTTACAGCAACTAACTTCTCTAATAATTCACCTTCTTGGCGTTGTTCTTTCTGTTGAGCCATAAAAATATTATATTCCTCTTAAAAAATTAAGCCAGCCTCACGTGCAGCCTCAGCTAATGCTTTTACTCGTCCATGGTATCTAAAACCATTACGATCAAACGCTATTTCACTAATGCCGAACTCTTTAGCTTTATTCGCTATTACATTACCTACTTTTATTGCAGCTTCAATGTTTCCAGTATAATTTAAACCTTCTTTAATAGATTTTTGTAATGTAGACACGTCTGCTAATATTTTAGTCCCAGTAGTATCAATTAACTGAGCATAAATGTGCCGAGGAGTTTTATTTATTAATAAACTAGCTTTGTTTTGCTGACGAACACTTAATCTGGTTTTTTTTCCACGTCTAATACGATTAATTTTTTTCTTATTCATTATTGCACCTTAGAAATTATTTTTTCTTAGTTTCTTTAATAAGAATCTGCTCCTCAGCATAACGAACGCCTTTACCTTTATATGGCTCTGGAGGTCTATAGGCCCTAATTTTAGCAGCGATCTCACCCACTAACTGTTTGTCAGTTCCTTTTATTACAATTTCTGTTTGACTTGGTGTTTCAATATTAATACCACTAGGGGCAGAAAACTCAATAGGATGGGAAAAACCCAAGGATAAATTTAACTTTTGGCCTTGCGTTTGAGCTCTATAACCAACACCAACTAGTTGCAATTTTTTCTCAAATCCTTGAGAAACTCCAATAACCATATTGTTTATTAAAGCTCTCATTGTTCCACTTAAAGCATTATGCTCTAACGAATTTTCATCATTAGCTCTAACTTTAATCACTCCTTCATTGTTTTCAATAGAAACGAAAGGATGAATATCTAAACTCAATTGACCTTTAGTACCTTTGACAAGGATTTTATTTCCATTAATAGAAACTTCAATACCTTTAGGCAGATTGATAGGCTTCTTACCTACTCGTGACATAATACTCTCCTCTATTTATGAAACGTAGCAAATAACTTCGCCACCCACACCTTGTTCACGAGCTTTTTTATCACTCATTACGCCTTTAGATGTCGAAATAATAGCAATACCTAAACCGCCTAATACACGAGGTAGATTATCTCTAGTTTTAAAAATTCGTAATCCTGGACGACTAATACGTTTTATATTCTCAATAACTGGTTTGCCTTGGTGATATTTAAGATCAATAATTATAGTTTTTTTTAGATCACCTTCAATTTTAAAGGAAAGAATATAGCCTTCCTCTTTAAGAATCTCAGCAATAGCTACTTTTTGTTTTGATGATGGTACGCTTACTACTGAGCGGCCTATGCGTTGTGCATTACGAATACGCGTCAGCATATCTGCAACAGGATCTGTTAACATCTAATTTAACCTCTAATTCAGTGTCAGACTACTAATTAGTCTTGGAACTTAAAATAATTAATAAAAACTACCAGCTTGATTTCTTTATTCCAGGAACTTCACCACCCATAGCTAATTCCCTTAACTTGTTTCTTGATAAACCAAACTTACGGTACACTGCATGAGGACGACCCGTAATTCGACAGCGCCGTTGAATTCTCACAGGAGAAGCATCCCTTGGTAATTTTTGTAACTTTTCTTGAGCCAAGAAGCGTTCCTCTAGCGAATATTGTTCAGTTTTACGTATAATCTCCTTCAATTCAGAACGCTTTTCCTCATATTTTTTTACTGTTCTTAATCGCTTACTCTCACGATTAATCATGCTCATTTTCGCCATAAATTATCCTCTAAAGGGAAAGCCAAAAACTTCTAATAATGCCTTAGCAGAATCATCATCTTTTGCATTAGTAGTAAAAGTAATATCCATACCACGAACGTTATCAATTTTCTCAAAATCTATTTCTGGAAAAATTATATGTTCTTTGATTCCAAAACTATAATTACCACGACCATCAAATGACTTAGTGCTAAGTCCACGAAAATCACGAGTCCGGGGCAATGATATATTAATTAATCTATCTAAGAATTCATACATACGATCCCCTCTTAAGGTAACTTTGCAGCCAATAGGCCATCCATCACGAATCTTAAATCCGGCTATAGATTTTTTAGATCTCGTTATTACGGCTTTTTGTCCAGAAATTAAAGATAAATCACGGGCGGCATTGTCTATGATTTTTTTATCATTTACAGCCTCACCTACACCCATATTAATTGTGATTTTTATAAGCTTTGGAACTTCCATTATGTTTTTTAGATTTAATTTCTTCTTTAAAGAAAAGAGAAGTTCCCGTTTGTATTGTTCTCTTAATGTTGACATGATCTCATTCCTAATCTATTTTTTTATTATTAGATTTAAAAAAACGTACCTTTTTCCCTTCCTCAAATCTAAAGCCAACACGGTCCCCTTTGCCGGTTTCTTTATTAAAGATCTTAACGTTAGAAATATGTATTGGAGATTCTCTTTTTTCAATCCCACCATCAATTCCTAATTGTGTATTTGGTTTAACATGTTTTAAATGAAAGTTTGCCCCCTCAATAATAAGGTTATCTCCTTTTATTGAAACCACCTTACCTTGATAGCCCTTATTATCTTTCTTGCCAGAAATAATAATAACTTCATCACCTTTTTGTATACGCTTCATATATAAATTAACCTTTATAAGACCTCTGGGGCCAGAGATATGATTTTCATAAATTTCTCACCACGTAATTCACGGGCTATAGGGCCAAAGACTCGAGTTCCAATAGGCTCTAATTTATTATTTAATAGGACAGCAGCATTACTATCAAAACGTAAAACAGACCCATCAGCACGACGAACGCCTTTCTTTGTTCTTACAATTAATGCGTTAAAGACATCTCCCTTTTTTACCCGACCACGTGGGAGAGCCTCCTTAATGGAAACCTTTATTACATCACCAATAGCGGCGTAGCGTCTGTGAGAACCCCCTAAAACTTTTATACATTGTAGTTCACGAGCGCCACTGTTATCTGCAACATCAAGGCGTGATTGCATCTGTATCATAATTGATTCTCCTTAGTCTTTTGCTTTTTCAACAACACTAACTAAAGACCAAGTCTTAGTTTTTGATATAGGACGATGCTGCCTAATACGTACAATATCACCTATATTACATTCGTTATTTTCGTCGTGAGCATGGCATTTTAAAGTTTTCTTAACAAATTTACCATAAACTGGGTGTTTTATATACCGAACCACATGGACTGTAATGGATTTGTTACCTTTATTACTTACAACTTGACCTTGTAATACTCTTTGTATTACATCTTTCTCAACCATAGCTATCTATACCTTAATTTTTTTTTGGGCCAAAACTATCTTCAGTCTCGCTATATTGCGGCGATTCTGTTTAATATTATGAGTTTCTTTCAACTGCCCACTTGCTTTTTGCATTATTAATTTTAATTGCATCTGCCGTAAAGAAATTAATTCTTTTAATAAGAAATTAACTTCTTTTTTTTGTAACTCTTTACAACTATACATTACATTGCCTTTCTTGTTTCAAACACGGTTTTAATAGGTAATTTTGCAGCAGCTAATCTAAATGCTTCTCTTGCAATATCCTCACCTACGCCTTCCATTTCATAAAGCACAGTACCAGGTTGAACTTTGGCCACCCAATATTCAACATTACCTTTACCTTTACCTTGTCTAGTTTCTAAAGGCTTTTGTGTTATAGGAACATCAGGAAAAATACGAATCCAAACTTTACCCCCACGTTTTACATAGCGATTAATTGCACGACGCGCAGCCTCTATTTGGCGCGCTGTAATTTTCCCTCTTGTCGTTGCCTTTAGACCAAATTCACCAAAACTTACTTCATTGCCTGCTTGGGCTAAACCACGATTTCTGCCTTTATGTTGTTTTCTAAATTTTGTTCTTTTTGGTTGTAACATCTTATCGCACCTTAATATTTAAGAATCTTTATTCTGACGGCGAGTTCTTGTTTTACCTGGTCGCCGAGAACGTTTATCATCAATAGCAGATGATATAGTATCTATATTGTCAGGAGCTTCTAAGTTTTCGCCTTTAAAAATCCATACTTTTACACCTATAACACCATAGGTGGTATATGCCTCAGCTAAGCCATAATCAATATCTGCTCGAAGTGTGTGAAGAGGGACTCTTCCTTCACGATACCACTCTGAACGTGCAATTTCTGCACCATTTAATCGTCCTGATATACTAATTTTTATACCAGCAGCACCCAATTTCATTGTAGATGAAACTGACCTTTTCATAGCTCTTCTAAACATGACACGACGTTCTAATTGTTTAGCTATACTATCAGCTACTAAATAGGCATCGAGCTCAGGTCTACGAATTTCCTCTACGTTAATAGAGGCGGTTACTCCCATGATTTTACTAACTTCTTTTTTTAAGATTTCAATATCTTCACCTTTTTTTCCTATTACTATCCCTGGTCTGGCAGTAAAAATAGTAATCTGTGCCCCATTACGTGGTCTTTCAATTTCAATCTTACTAACCGAAGCTAATACTAATTTTTTTCGAATAAATTGACGGACTTCAAAGTCTTTTTCTAGAAAGTTCGCATAATCTCTCCCCTCAGCATACCACTTAGAAATCCAATCTTTTGAAACGCCTAAGCGAAAGCCAATAGGATGTACTTTTTGACCCATAAAAACTCCGTTTATTTACCTTCTCTTACATTAATAATAATATTACTAGTACGTTTTAGGATTCTTGATCCACGACCTTTAGCTCTAGCTGCAAAACGTTTTATTGTAGAACCTTCATTAACCTGAATGGTTGAGACTACTAACTCATCTATATCTACACTTAAATTATTTTCAGCATTAGCAATTGCAGATTTTAGTAGTTTTAAGATTATCTCAGCAGCTTTCTTCTTACTAAACATAAGAATCTCTAGAGCTTTATTAATGTGCTTTCCTCTAATTTGATTGGCTACTAATCGTGCTTTTTGTGCTGAAATATTCACATTGTATAATCTAGCACTTGACTCTGATCTCATAATTAAATATCTCTAAATTAAATTTTATTTTTTATTTAACGACCTTTTTTATCTGCAGCATGGCCCCTATAGTTTCTTGTTGAGGCAAATTCCCCTAATTTATGCCCAATCATATCCTCACTAATTAAGATGGGTAAATGTTGCTTGCCATTATAAATGGCAATGGTTAAACCTATCATTTCAGGGATAATCATAGAACGGCGAGACCAAGTTTTTATAGGTTTTTTACTATTTTTTTCTACTGATTCACTTACCTTTTTCGCAAGATGTAAATCTACAAAAAAACCTTTCTTTAATGAGCGTGACATATGGAAAACTAACCTCTCTTACGTCGTTGAACAATAAACTTATTAGTCCGCTTATTATTACGAGTTTTATAACCCTTCGTTGGAGTACCCCATGGAGATACAGGATGACGCCCACCTGATGTTCTACCTTCACCTCCACCATGTGGGTGATCGACTGGGTTCATAACCACCCCACGTACAGTGGGGCGTATCCCCCGCCATCGTTTCGCACCAGCTTTACCTAAGGAACGTAAAATGTGTTCATGGTTACTAACCTCACCTAAAACTGCTCTACATTCACTTAAAACTTGACGGCGTTCACCTGATTTCAATCGTATAGTTACATACTTCCCTTCTCTAGCAACTATCTGTATATAATTTCCTGCACTACGAGCTAGCTGAGCTCCTCTTCCTGGCTTCATTTCTACACTATTTACAATGGAACCAACTGGAATATTTCTTAACGGAAGACAATTACCAAGTTTTATAGGCGCATCCTCGCCATTACGAATTATTTCACCATTTTTAATTCCACGGGGAGCGATAATATATCTTCTTTCCCCATCCATATAACGAATTAAAGCTATATGTGCAGTCCGGTTGGGGTCATACTCTAATCGTTCTATAATGGCATCAATCCCGTCTTTTTGACGTTTAAAATCAATAAGACGATATTTTTGTGAATGCCCACCACCTCGATGGCGGGTTGTAATTCGCCCAATATTATTACGACCACCAGTGCTTTTCTGCTTTTCTACAAGAGAAGATAATGGTTTTCCTTTATATAACTCTGACTTGGCTATTTTTATAGCAAAACGCTGCCCTGGTGAAGTAGGTTTATTTCTAATAATTGTCATTACTAACCTCTTAAGCTTGATCTTGAGATATTAAAGCTTGAATATCAACACTTTTATCTAAGCTAATATAAGCTTTTTTATAATCCTTACGAGAACCAATTCGCGTACCAAAACGTTTACTTTTGCCGTTTACGTTAACAATATTAACAGCTATAACTTTTACTTCTAAAAGTTGCTCAACAGCAACCTTAATCTCTTTTTTTGTAGAACTAGAAAGTACTCTAAATACTAATTGCTTTAAGTTAGCAATAGATTGAGATTTTTCGGTAAGATGAGGTCCACGAATAATTTTTAAAATATGCTCTTCTTTCAAGATAACCACCCATTAATAGATAAAATTGCATCCTTTTCAATTACTACTATTTTATGTTGTAATAATAATACAGGATCAATCATATCAACATCTATAACATTTATAGATGCCAGATTACGAGATGCAAGATAGATTCCTTCCTCAACAGAATTAAGAATAAATAAAATATCCTCGCCTAAAGAAAGATTTTTTATATAGTTAACAAAATTTTTAGTTTTTACTGATGATAAATTTATATTATCAACTACAAATAATCTCTCTGAATTATTGAGGGAGGAAAATATTGAGCTTATTGCCGCTCTATACATTTTTCTATTTACTTTCTGGGTATAATCTCTTGGTTTTGCAGCAAAAGTGACTCCACCTTTTCTCCACAAAGGAGAGCGGATTGTCCCAGCCCTTGCTCTACCTGACCCCTTTTGTTTCCACGGTTTAACCCCACCCCCAGAAACTTCTGAGCGTGTCTTTTGGGATTTTGTTCCGGAACGACCAGCAGATTGATAGGCTATCACAATTTGATGTATTAAAGCCTCGTTAAACTCTCTATTAAAAACATCATCTAAAACACTAATACTTTCAGAAGAGTTCTTCAATTTTAATTCCATAAACTTTTCCTTTTAAGCCTTTACTGATGGATAAATTGTAATATATCCACCTCTCGCTCCGGGTATAGCACCTTTTATTAAAATTAAATTACGTTCTATATCAACTCGTACGATTTCTAAATTTTGGACTGTCCGCATAGTATCACCTAAGTGGCCAGACATTTTTTTACCTTTAAATACCCTTCCAGGAGTTTGGTTTTGACCAATAGAACCCGGAACTCTATGTGATAGAGAATTACCATGAGTTTTTCGTTGTCCGCTAAAATGGTGGCGTTTGATAGTTCCAGCGAAGCCTTTACCAATAGTACGACCACGAACATCTACATGCTGCCCCTCTTCAAATAAAGATACACTTATAGATTCACCTATCTTATATTTTTCTATATCTTCAGAAGGTAGACGAAACTCTCTTAGAACCTTACCTACTGGAATACTAGATTTCGCAAAATGGCCAATGAGCGCTTTTGTTAAATGATTCGGTTTTCTTTTTCCTATAGAAACTTGTACAGCATTATATCCATCTGTACTTATAGTTTTAATTTGAGTAATGAAATTAGGGCTTACTTCAATGACAGTAACGGCAAAAGCACTACCATCCTCATTAAAAACCCTAGTCATACCTAATTTTTGACCTACTAACCCCATTTTCATTATACATATCCTTTAATTCTATGAAAAAAGTGAGAGGAGGGTGGGAGCCCTCATCACTTAGATTAAAAAATTTAAAAAACTAAATCTTCACTTTTATATCAACGCCAGCAGCTAAATCTAACTTCATTAGAGCATCAATAGTTTTATCAGTTGGATCAATAATCTCCATAACCCTTTTATGAGTACGTATTTCGTATTGATCCCGAGCATCTTTATTTACATGAGGAGAAATTAATACTGTAAAAACTTCTTTTTTTACAGGCAAGGGTACTGGCCCCTTTACCTGTGCTCCTGCACGTTTAGCAGTCTCAACAATTTGTTTAGCCGAAGAATCTATTAAGCGGTGGTCGTAAGATTTTAAACAAATACGAATTTTTTGTTTATTTGCCATAATTATTCCTAATTGTAGGGATTATTCAATAATTTTTGCGACAACACCAGCGCCAACAGTACGACCACCCTCACGGATAGCGAACCGTAATCCCTCATCCATAGCAATAGGAGAAATCAGGTTGACAGTCATTTTGATATTGTCACCTGGCATAACCATTTCTACACCATCTGGTAGAACACACTCACCCGTTACATCAGTCGTGCGGAAGTAGAATTGGGGGCGATAACCTTTAAAGAATGGAGTATGACGACCACCCTCATCTTTGGAGAGAATATAAACTTCAGCTTCAAAGTTTTTATGTGGTTTAATAGTGCCAGGCTTAGCCAGAACTTGTCCACGCTCCACTTCTTCCCGCTTAGTGCCACGCAGGAGAATACCAACATTATCACCAGCTTGACCTTGGTCCAGAAGTTTGCGGAACATCTCAACGCCAGTACAGGTGGTTTTAGCTGTTGGACGAAGGCCAACAATTTCAATCTCTTCACCAACTTTAATAATGCCACGTTCAATACGACCAGTTACTACTGTACCACGACCTGAAATTGAGAAAACGTCCTCAATTGGCATCAGGAATGGTTTGTCAATATCACGCTGAGGTTCAGGGATATAACTATCCAGAGCTGCAACCAGTTTTTCAATGGCTGGGACACCAATTTCAGAAGTATCACCTTCCAGGGCTTTCAGAGCAGAACCGATAATAATTGGGGTTTCATCGCCTGGGAAGTCATATTCGCTCAGCAGGTCACGAACTTCCATTTCTACTAGTTCCAGTAGTTCAGGGTCATCAACCATATCGGCTTTGTTCAGAAATACTACGATATAAGGAACGCCTACCTGACGAGACAGTAGAATGTGCTCACGAGTTTGTGGCATAGGGCCATCAGCAGCAGAGCAGACCAGAATGGCTCCATCCATCTGAGCAGCACCGGTAATCATGTTCTTCACATAGTCGGCGTGGCCTGGACAGTCAACGTGAGCATAGTGGCGCTTATCTGATTCGTACTCAACGTGGGCAGTAGAGATAGTAATGCCACGAGCCCGTTCTTCTGGAGCTCCATCGATTTGGTCATAGGCTTTGAATTGACCACCAAATTTATCGGCACCAACTTTTGTCAGGGCAGCTGTTAAAGTAGTTTTACCATGGTCAACGTGGCCGATAGTTCCAACATTGACATGTGGCTTATTACGAGCAAATTTTTCCTTTGACATTTTTATAATTCCTCTTAAGATTTTCTGCTTTTAACAACTTCTTCTACCACATTATTAGGAGCTTCGACATAACAATCTGGCTCCATTGAATAACTAGCACGCCCTTGTGTTAAGGAACGTAGAGAAGTCGCATAACCAAACATATTAGCTAATGGCACTTGAGCTCTTACAATTTTACTACCAAATTCATCGTCCATTCCTTGAATTAAGCCCCGGCGGCTGTTTAGATCTCCGATGACATCGCCCATATAATCTTCTGGTGTTGATACTTCAACCTTCATCATAGGCTCAAGCAAAACTGGTTTTGCTTTTTTTGCACCGAGTTTAAAACCTTCAGAACCAGCCAGTTTAAATGCCATTTCGTTTGAGTCTACCTCATGGTATGAACCATCAAATAAAGTAACCTTAACATCTACCACTGGATAACCCGCAAGTACACCATTTTTCATTTGTTCTTGGACGCCTTTATCAACGGCAGGGATATATTCTTTTGGAACAACACCGCCAACAATAGCATTTACAAATTCATATCCAAAACCAGGTTCCTGAGGTTCAATACGGAGCCAAACATGACCATATTGGCCTCGACCACCAGACTGCCGAACAAATTTACCTTCTTGTTCAACATTTTCCCGAAGCGCTTCACGATATGCAACTTGTGGGGCCCCGACATTTGCTTCAACTTTGAACTCTCGCTTCATACGATCGACAATAATTTCAAGGTGAAGTTCGCCCATGCCTGAAATAATGGTCTGGCCAGTTTCCTCATCCGTACGAACACGGAAAGATGGATCTTCCTGCGCCAATCTTCCCAAAGCTACGCCCATTTTTTCTTGGTCTGCTTTAGTCTTTGGTTCAATAGCTATTGAAATTACAGGTTCAGGGAATTCCATTCGCTCAAGAATAATAGGTTTATTCAGATCACAAAGGGTTTCACCAGTGGTAATATCTTTAAGGCCTACACAGGCAGCGATATCGCCAGCATAAACTTCATCTATCTCTTCACGTGTATTGGCATGCATCTGTACAATACGACCAATTCTCTCACGTTTGCCACGGACAGAATTTAAAACGGTAGAACCTTTCTCTAAAACACCTGAATAGCAACGAACAAAGGTTAAAGAACCAACAAAAGGATCTGTTGCAATCTTAAATGCAAGCGCAGAGAATGGTTCAGAATCGCTTGCTGGACGGGAATCTTCTATATCACTATCTGGCTGAACACCTTTAATTGCTGGAATGTCTGTGGGGCTAGGCAGAAGTTCAATAACCTTATCCAACATAGCCTGGACGCCCTTATTTTTAAAGGAAGAACCACAAACGACTGGAATTATCTCATTAGCAATAGTTCGCTGACGAAGCGCTTGGATAATCTCTTCTTCTGAAAGAGTTTCCCCACCTAAGTATTTCTCCATGAGCTCTTCACTAGCTTCAGCAGCTGCTTCAACCAACTGGTCATGATATTTCTGGCATTCAGCTAACATATCTGAAGGGATTTCACCATATTCAAAGCTAGTTCCCTGGTTCGACTCATTCCAAAGAATTTCTTTCATTTTGATTAAGTCGATAACGCCTTTGAAATTATCTTCAGCTCCAACTGGGAGTTGTAATGGAACTGGATTGGCGCGTAATCTATCTTTCATCTGCTCTACTACACGTAGGAAGTTGGCACCAGTACGGTCCATCTTATTGACGTAAGCAATACGAGGAACACCATATTTATTTGCCTGACGCCAAACAGTTTCCGTTTGTGGTTGAACTCCACCAACAGAACACAAAACTAAGCAAGCGCCATCAAGAACACGCAGTGATCGTTCTACTTCAATAGTAAAGTCAACGTGACCAGGGGTATCAATAATATTGATACGATGCTCACTAAACTGTTTTGCCATTCCACTCCAAAAACAAGTAGTTGCAGCTGAGGTAATAGTAATGCCACGTTCTTGTTCCTGTTCCATCCAGTCCATAGTGGCAGCACCATCATGGACTTCACCGATTTTATGAGACCGACCAGTATAGAAAAGGATACGCTCTGTGGTTGTAGTTTTACCGGCATCAATGTGAGCCATAATGCCAAGGTTACGATATTTATCAATTTCAGTTTTACGAGCCATAAAAACCTCTTACCAGCGGAAGTGAGCGAAAGCTCTATTAGCTTCTGCCATTCGGTGGGTATCATCACGTTTTTTCACAGCGGATCCACGTTCTTCGAGAGCTTCCAAAAATTCAGCCGACAGACGCTGAGCCATGGATTTTTCACTACGTTTACGGGCTGCTTCAATTAACCAACGCATAGCCAATGCATTTTGACGTGTAGGGTGGACCTCAATAGGAACTTGATAGGTTGCGCCACCTACACGACGAGATTTAACCTCTACAGAGGGGCGAACTTTTTCTAAGGCTCCTTCCAAGATTTCTACCGGTGACGACTGTTTTTTCTCAGCAGCAAACTCAAGAGCTTCATAAACCACTTTTTCTGCTACTGATTTTTTTCCATCAACCATCAACATATTAATAAATTTAGCAATTATAATATTGCCGAATTTTGGATCAGGCAAAATATTACGGATTGGCGCACGTACTCTTCTTGACATAATTTAATCCTTTAAAAACTTAAGCTTTAGGCCGTTTTGCCCCGTACTTAGAACGTCCTTTTTTGCGATCTTTAACGCCTGCAGTATCTAATGCTCCACGAACAATATGATAACGAACGCCAGGTAAATCCTTAACACGGCCACCACGAATTAAAACCAAAGAGTGCTCTTGTAAGTTGTGCCCTTCACCACCGATATAGGCAGTTACTTCATACTTGTTAGTCAGACGAGTACGTGCAACTTTACGCATTGCTGAGTTTGGTTTTTTCGGAGTAGTGGTATATACACGAGTACATACACCACGACGTTGCGGACAACCCTGCAAAGCAGGAACATTATTTTTTTCTTTTTGGCTGGTGCGTGGGCTACGTACCAGCTGATTGATTGTTGCCATATATGCAGTTCCAATTTAAAAATAAAGATAAAATTGGCGTAGTATCGCCACAGGCGGGAAATACTACGCTCTTTCGTAAAAATAGTCAAGAAAACAAGATGGTAGAAATAGAATTTATTCTTCCACTTCTGTAACTTCTGTCTCCTCTTCAATGGGTTCATTATCTTGAGCAACTAAGTTAAGCAAATCTTGCTCTTCCTGTCGGATGGCCCGCCGTTCTTGGTGGTAAGCAAGGCCTGTTCCTGCTGGAATAAGCCGCCCGACCACGACGTTTTCTTTCAAGCCGCGCAGTTCATCGGCGCTACCCAAAACGGCAGCTTCTGTTAGAACACGTGTGGTTTCCTGGAATGACGCTGCAGAAATGAATGATTCTGTGGCCAAAGATGCCTTAGTAATCCCCATAAGTACCGGTTCAAACTCTATGGCTAATTTTCCTTCTTGTTCCAGCCGATCATTCTCTTGGTTAACCCTAGCCAAATCAACCTGCTCACCAACGATAAAGTTGGAATCACCAGCACTGGTAATCAGCACCTTACGAAGCATCTGCCGCACAATAACTTCAATGTGTTTGTCGTTAATTTTTACGCCCTGGGCCCGATAGACTTCCTGTATTTCAAAAACAATGTAGGAGGCCAATTCGTGTACACCCCGCAACCGTAAAATGTCCTGCAGACTTAAGCCACCTTCGGCAAGTACTTCCCCTTTGGTTACCCGCTCACCCTCAAAAATATTGAGACGCCGCCATTTGGGAATCATCATCTCTGAGTCCTCACCATTATCAGAACGAATAATAAGGCGATTTTTCCCCTTAGTTTCCTTACCAAAGGAGACGGTACCGCTGGTTTCAGCTAGAATAGCGGGTTCTTTGGGTTTACGCGCTTCAAACAGGTCAGCTACCCGAGGTAGACCACCGGTGATATCAGCTGTTTTACCACTTTCCTGAGGAATGCGAGCCAGAATATCACCAACATTAATGTTCATACCATTATTAATTTGCACAACGGCGCCGGCCGGTAGGAAATAGTTCACAGGCACATCACTATTAGGCTGTGTTACTGGTTTATCTTCACTATTGAACAGCTGAATGGAGGGACGTTTATCCTTAGCAGAATTGGGTCGAGCGCTCGATTCCATTACTGTCCAGGTTGGCATGCCGGTTTCATTATCCGATTTTTCCTGCACAGTCATACCATCTTCAAAGTCAAAGAGAGCTACCTTACCAGCATATTCAGAAATAATAGGATAGGTATGGGGGTCCCAGGTGGCGACAGATTTACCCGCAGAAACCGTTTCACCATCTTTCACCAGCAGTGTCGTGCCATAGGGCACTTTATAGCGTTCCCGCTCATAGCCGTTTTCGTTAACAATCAATAGTTCACCAGAACGAGAGACTACGACTATTTGACCGTCTTTATTGGTTACCGTCTTCATATTAACGAACTGCACAACCCCAGCGCTTTTAATATCGATAGAGCTGGTCTTAACTGAGCTGGAGGCGGCACCACCAATGTGGAAAGTCCGCATCGTCAACTGGGTGCCCGGTTCACCGATGGACTGGGCAGCAATCACCCCAACGGCTTCGCCTACATTGACCTTATGGCCCCGAGCCAAATCGCGGCCATAGCACTGAGCACAGACGCCATAGCGAGATTTACAGGTAATGGGAGAACGCACCACCACCCGGTCAACACCGAGCTCATCAATAATGCGTGATTCTTTTTCCTCAATCAGTGTGCCCGCATCCAGAATGACCTTATGTTCCTTGTTGGTAATGGGTTCAGCCAGTACCCGTCCCAGAATCCGATAGGATAGCCGTTCAACAATTTCCCCATCTTTAACCACTGCTTGAAGCGTCAACCCCTTGCTGGTGCCACAGTCCGGCTCGGTAACCACAATATCCTGGGCCACATCGACCAGACGGCGGGTCAAATATCCAGAGTTGGCTGTTTTCAGAGCTGTATCGGCCAGACCTTTACGTGCACCATGGGTGGAAACGAAATATTCCAGTACATTCAGACCCTCACGGAAGTTAGCCGTAATAGGTGTTTCAATGATGGAGCCATCGGGGCGAGCCATCAGACCACGCATGCCGGCCAGCTGGCGAATCTGCGACTGAGAGCCCCGGGCACCGGAATCAGCCATCATGTAAACGGAGTTAAATGAATCCTGTTGAACTTTTTTACCCTCACGGTTGATGATCGTTTCTTTTCCCAGCTGGGCCATCATGGCGTTGGCCAGGTCATCGGTGGTTTTTGTCCAGATATCGACCACCTTGTTGTATTTTTCTCCGGAGGTAATGAGGCCCGCATTCATCTGCGACTCGATTTCTTTCACCCTTTCTTCGGATTTAGCCAAGATGCTGGCCTTCACATCGGGAACCACCATGTCGGTAATACCAATGGAAGAGCCGGAGCGAGTGGCATAGCGGAAGCCGGTATACATCAGCTGGTCAGCGAGATTAACCGATTCCTGCAGACCCACCTGACGATAGCACTGGTTCAGTAGGGCCGAAATGGCCTTTTTCGTCATCGGTGTATCAATAAATTTAAAGGCAATGCCTTCGGGCAGAATCTGGGAAAGAAGCGCTCGGCCTACGGTGGTGCTAACGCGTTTTACCTCAGAAACACCCTCATTATAGGTGGTCATACGCACCTGAATTCGAGCCTGCAGGGCCACATCACCGCGCTGGTAAGCACGTTCCACCTCGGCAATGTCCATAAAGTATTGGCCTTCGCCTTTGGCATTAATTTTTTCCCGGGTCATATAGTAGAGACCTAGAACCACGTCCTGGGAGGGCACGATGATAGGCTCACCGTTGGCCGGTGACAGCACGTTATTGGAGCTCATCATTAGAGCCCGAGCCTCCAGCTGGGCTTCCAGAGAAAGGGGAATGTGAACGGCCATCTGGTCGCCGTCAAAGTCAGCGTTAAAGGCTGAACAAACTAGCGGGTGCAGCTGAATGGCTTTGCCCTCAATCAGAATGGGTTCAAAGGCCTGAATGCCGAGACGGTGCAGCGTTGGCGCCCGGTTCAACATAACTGGGTGTTCGCGAATGACGTATTCCAGGGCATCCCAAACGGCCGGTTCATCCCGTTCTACCATCAGTTTGGCAGCCTTAATGGTAGGCGCCTGCTGTTTGGCAATTAGCTGCTGGAAGATGAACGGTTTAAACAGCTCCAGCGCCATCCGTTTAGGTAGACCACACTGGTGCAGCCGCAGAGTGGGCCCTACCACGATAACCGAACGACCGGAATAGTCCACCCGTTTGCCAAGCAGGTTCTGACGGAAACGGCCTTGTTTACCTTTAATCATATCGGCCAGCGACTTCAGTGGCCGTTTATTGGAGCCGGTAACGGTACGACCGCGCCGGCCGTTATCCAGCAGCGAATCCACCGCCTCCTGCAGCATGCGTTTTTCGTTACGAACGATAATGTCTGGAGCAAACAGCTCTAGTAAGCGCTTCAGCCGGTTATTCCGGTTAATAACCCGCCGGTACAAATCGTTCAAATCCGATGTGGCAAAACGACCAGAATCCAACGGCACCAACGGTCGCAGGTCTGGAGGCAGTACCGGCAGCACTTCCAGAATTAGCCACTCGGGGCGGTTGCCGGAATTAACCAGCGCTTCCATCAGCTTCAGTCGTTTTACTAAGCGCTTCGCCTTTAGATCAGAATTAGTGTTGGCCAATTCATCCCGCAGCTTTTCAATCTCGGCGGCTAAATCCATTTCCCGCAGAATCTCTTGGATAGCCTCGGCTCCCATCATGGCTTTAAATTCGCTGCCGTAGAGATTCTGGGCCTCGTCATATTGGTCTTCGCTGAGCAGCTGGAATTTATTCAGCGGGGTCATGCCGGGGTCTAGGACAATAAAGGATTCAAAGTAAAGAACCCGTTCAATTTCGCGCAGGTTAATGTCCAACAGCAGACCAATGCGCGAGGGCAATGATTTCAGAAACCAGATGTGGGCCACCGGTGTGGCCAGCTCAATGTGGCCCATACGTTCGCGGCGCACGCTGGATTTGGTAACCTCAACGCCGCATTTTTCACAGACAACCCCCCGATGTTTCAAGCGCTTGTATTTACCACAGAGACATTCATAGTCCTTCATGGGACCAAAAATTTTGGCGCAGAAGAGACCGTCGCGTTCGGGCTTAAAAGTGCGGTAATTGATGGTTTCGGGTTTTTTAACCTCACCAAAGGACCAGGAACGAATCATATCGGGCGAAGCCAGACCAATGCGGATACGGTCGAAATCGTCCATACCCTCATTGCTCTTTTTATACATATTGACAAGGTGTTTCATATTCTTTTTCCCTTATTCTCGTTCTAAATCAATGTTAATACCCAGCGCTTTAATCTCTTTGGTCAGAACATTAAAGGATTCGGGAATGCCGGCGGCTACATGCAGGTTGCCATCCACAATATTTTTATACATCTTCGTCCGACCTTCGACATCGTCCGATTTTACCGTCAGCATCTCCTGCAGGGTGTAGGCGGCACCGTAGGCCTCCAGCGCCCACACCTCCATTTCCCCGAAGCGCTGGCCCCCGAACTGGGCTCGGCCACCCAGCGGCTGCTGGGTAACCAGACTGTAGGGGCCGGTGGAGCGGGCGTGCATCTTGTCATCAACCAGGTGGTTGAGCTTCAGCATGTACATATAGCCTACGGTTACCGGCCGTTCGAAGCGCTCCCCGGTACGGCCATCGTAGAGGTAGGTTTGACCTGTTTCCGGCAGGCCAGCCAACTGCAGCATGCGCCGAACTTCCGTTTCCTTGGCACCATCAAAAACTGGCGTGGCCATAGGGACGCCGGCCCGCAGATTAGCACAGAGCGCTTTGAAGTCCTCATCATTAAGTGAGTCCAAATCCTCCTTCTGGCCACTGTGGTTGTAAACCTCGTTGAGATAGTTGCGAAGTTTATCTAGCGGTTCATTGTTATCCAGCATCTCGCCAATGCGCAGACCGATGCCTCGGGCGGCCCAGCCCAGGTGGGTTTCCAGCACCTGACCAATGTTCATCCGTGATGGTACACCTAGCGGGTTCAGGCAAATATCTACTGGCGTGCCATCTTCCATATAGGGCATGTCTTCCACCGGCACAATCATGGAAACCACCCCTTTGTTACCGTGGCGACCGGCCATCTTGTCGCCCGGCTGCAGCCGACGTTTTACGGCTAGATAGACTTTAACCATCTTAAGTACACCCGGCGCCAGGTCATCACCCTGGGAGAATTTCGCCTTTTTCTCTTCGTAGTAGTCCTGCAGCTCTTTCCGCTTGTCTTCCAGCAGCTTCTGCATGCTTTCCAGCTGTTCGTTCAAATCGGCATCCTGCAGACGCAAATCAAACCACTGGGAAGGTTTCAGCTCGGCCAGAAGCGCTTCGTCAACCACATCGCCAGCCTTGCGTTTGGGAGCCTTCTTCAGAACCTGATTGAGTAGGAAGCGCTTCGCCCGGCCGTAAATATCATCTTCGAAAACCCGCAGCTGGTCTTTCATATCCTTGGCAATGCTTTCCAGCTCCATCTGCTCGATTTCCTTGGCGCGGGCGTCCTTTTCGACCCCGTCCCGGGTGTAAACGCGTACGTCCACCACCGTGCCATCCATGCCAGTGGGCACGCGCAGTGAGGTGTCTTTTACATCAGAGGCCTTCTCACCAAAAATGGCGCGCAGCAGTTTTTCCTCCGGCGACTGGGAGCGCTCCCCTTTGGGGGTAACTTTACCCACGAGGATATCGCCCACCTTCACTTCAGCACCGATGTGAATGATACCGGTGGCGTCCAACTTGGCCAGAGCGCTTTCCTTAACATTGGGGATATCGGCGCTGATTTCTTCGGCACCCAGCTTAGTATCTCGGGCAATGCAGGAGAGTTCCTCAATATGAATGGTGGTGAAGCGGTCTTCCTGAACCACCCGCTCGGAAATCAGAATGGAGTCTTCAAAGTTATAGCCGTTCCAGGGCATGAAGGCGATGAGCATATTTTGCCCCAGCGCCAGTTCGCCCAGGTCGGTGGAGGGGCCATCGGCCAGCACATCGCCCTTGGCGATAACATCACCGGGTTTTACCAGCGGTTTCTGGTTGATACAGGTGTTTTGGTTGGAACGGGTGTATTTTTTCAGGTTGTAGATATCAACCCCCAGGCCGTTAATGGCAATTTCTTCCTCGTTCACCTTAACCACAATACGCGAAGAGTCCACCGAGTAAACCACCCCGCCGCGATTGGCCTGTACCAGCACGCCCGAATCTTTGGCTACCACCGCCTCCATGCCGGTACCCACCAGGGGTTTATCGGCCCGTAGGGTAGGTACCGCCTGTCGCTGCATGTTTGAGCCCATCAGTGCTCGGTTGGCGTCGTCATGCTCCAGGAATGGAATCAGTGAGGCAGCCACCGAAACCATCTGCTTCGGTGAGACGTCCATAAACTGAACCCGCTCGGGAGGCAGCAGCGAAAATTCGTTTTCATAGCGCACGGAGACCAAATCGCCTACTAAGCGCTTCTGCTCATCCACAGCGGCGTTGGCCTGGGCAATAACAAACTTGTTCTCATCAATGGCCGAAAGATATTCGATTTCATCGGTAACCAGACCATCTATCACCTTACGGTAGGGTGTTTCCAGGAAACCGTATTCATTGGTTTGGGCATAGACGGCCAGCGAGTTAATCAAGCCGATGTTTGGGCCCTCGGGAGTTTCAATGGGACAGAGACGGCCATAGTGAGTGGGGTGAACGTCGCGCACTTCAAAGCCAGCCCGTTCACGGGTTAGGCCGCCGGGACCCAGTGCCGAAATCCGGCGTTTATGGGTAACCTCGGACAGCGGGTTGTTCTGATCCATAAACTGGGAAAGCTGGGAAGAGGTAAAGAATTCCTTGATGGCGGCGGCCACAGGTTTAGCGTTGACAATGTCTTTGGGGTTCCAACCTTCAGTTTCAGCCTGGGCCAGGCGGTCTTTGATGGAGCGTTCCAGACGAACAAGGCCAATACGGAAGGCATTTTCTGCCATTTCACCCACACAGCGGATACGACGGTTCCCCAGATGGTCAATGTCATCCACGTTGCTATCACCGTTACGGATGTCGATAAGTTCTTTCAGAACGGCAAGAATATCTTCTTTGGATAGAACACCACTGCCGTGGCTGGGTTCAAAACCTAGCCGGCGATTAAATTTCATTCTTCCCACCCGCGACAGGTCGTAGCGTTCTTCAGTTAGGAAAAGGTTTTCAAAAAGGGTATCGGCGGCTTCTTTGGTTGGCGGCTCGCCGGGGCGCATCATACGGTAAATTTCTGCACGAGCCTCCTGTTCATCAGCGCGTTCGTCCTCAGCTAGAGTCATAGAAATATAAGCGCCATGATTAAGCTCATTGATATAAAGCGTTGAGAACGATTTCACGCCAGCCTCAATAATTTTATTGAGGTCTTCCTGATTAAGGGTGGTGTTGGCAGCTAGAACCACATTTCCAGTGGCTTTATCTATAATGTCTTCGGCCAACACACGACCCACGATAAAATTATCGGGTACGACCTGTTTTTTTACCTCAGCATTAACCAGCTTGCGAACCTCACGGGCCGTAATCCGACGGCCGGCTTCCACAATAATTTCGTTATCAACCACAATATCAAAGGCAGCCACTTCGCCTCGGAATTGCTCTGGCTCAAAGGACATTTCAAATTTTCCGCCCTTGGCAACGCTGAAGTACTGCTTTTCAAAGAAAGTATCAAGAATTTCCTGTTTAGTCATTCCTAGTGCTTTTAGCAGCACGGTAACAAGCAGTTTTCGGCGACGGTCAATACGGCAATAGACCATGTCTTTGGCGTCAAATTCGAAATCTAGCCATGAACCACGGTAGGGAATGATACGAGCTGAATAGAGAAGTTTCCCAGAACTGTGACCAGCGCCCTTATCATGATCAAAAAATACACCGGGAGAACGATGTAGTTGAGAAACAATAACCCGCTCTGTACCATTAATAACAAAAGTACCATTGTTGGTCATAAGAGGGAGTTCTCCCATAAAAACAGCCTCAGAATCAACGGTTTGTTTTAACTTTTTCTTAGTGCTGTTTTTATCGTAAATAGCCAGGCGCATTTTAGCTCGCAGAGGAGCTGAGTAGGTTACTCCACGTAGCTGACATTCACGAACATCAAATTCTGGTTTTCCCAATTCATAGCCGATAAATTGTAATTCAACCATACCATTATTACTTATAATGGGAAAAACGGAGTTAAAGGCCTCCTGTAAGCCAATATTTAAGCGTTTAGTTGAGGAAACGTTTTGCTGCAAAAAATCGTTATATGAATTAATTTGCATTGAAAGCAAATAGGGAGTGTCTAGAATCGCCGGTAGTTTGCTAAAATTTTTACGGATACGTTTCTTTCCGGTAAATGTATAAGACATATATATCGTAACCTCTTAGAGATAGAAGTGGCCTAACACTAAAATGTGTTGTGAAATAAGTAAAGAATGAATTAATTTAATTATTTTTAGGAAATAACCAGAGTAATACATTCTATAAAGACGCCAAAAGTACCGACACTTATAAAGTATCGGTACTTTCTTTTTTAGGAGAAGGAAGCGCTTATTTAATGTCGACTTTAGCGCCAGCAGCTTCAAGTTCAGCCTTAATTTTATCAGCTTCTTCTTTAGAAACGCCTTCCTTCAGAGTAGTCGGAGCACCATCAACGGCATCTTTAGCTTCTTTCAGACCCAGACCAGTTACGCCGCGAACAACTTTAATAACAGCAACTTTGTTAGCGCCAGAATCGGACAGAATAACGTCAAATTCAGTTTGGGCCTCAGCTGAAGAAGCAGCACCACCTTCAGAAGCCGGAGCAACAGCTACAGCAGCTGTTACGTTAAATTTCTCTTCCATTGCTGAAATAAGATCAACAATTTCCATAACACTCATTTCTGAGATGGCATTCAAGATATCTTCTTTAGAGATAGACATAATAATCCTTTAAAATTTAAATAAAAATTAGAAATTAATTTTATGAAGTTAGGCGGCTTCTTTTTCTTGACGAATAGCGTCAATGGTACGTACTAGTTTTCCAACTGGTGCTAACATACAAGACATCAACAAGGCAATACCTTCGTCGCGAGAAGGCAGTTTTGCTAAACGCTCAAACTCTTTCCCTGCTAGAACTTCTCCAGAAATACTAACAAATTTGACGATATTCTTATCTAATTTGTCATTTACTTTAAAGAAGTCACGCCATAGACGTGGCGCCGCACCAGGATATTCCAAAGAAAAGGCCAGTACTAGAGGTCCTACTAATTTAGCTTCAGCATTCTTAAATTCAGTATCAGCCAACGCCCGTCGTGCAAGAGTATTTTTAACAATACGAAGATAAACGCCACTAGCCCTAGCTTGAGCATGTAACTGAGTCATATGCTCAACGGTTAAGCCATGATATTCAGTTGCAACTAAGGAAAAAGCTTTACCTGCAACCTCGGCAACCTCAGCAACTATTTCTTTTTTGCTGCTTAGATTTAATCCCATTCCATACTCCTTGGGTTGGATTGGTTATTTAACACACATTACTTTAATTTATAATTTAAAGTAATACCATTAGGTATAGCCATATCCATTAACTGAATTGTGACCCTACCATCTATGCAGGAAATTAAGTTTTTAAACACCTGCAGTCTTTGATAGTAGCTGACAATACAGCTACTCCCCAAAAAACTAATTTACTAATAATGTATTAATATCAATAGGCAATCCTGGTCCCATTGTTGTGGAAATATAAGCCTTTTTCAGATAAATACCTTTAGATGTGGCTGGTTTTAATCTATTAACTTCTGTAACCAAACTACTTAGATTTTGGCTTAGCTGTTCAACAGAAAAGCTAACTTTTCCAATAGTAGCATGAATCACACCACCTTTATCAGCACGGAAACGAATCTGACCAGATTTAGCATTTTCAACAGCGGTTTTTACATCGGTAGTAACAGTACCAACTTTAGGATTAGGCATCAAACCACGTGGTCCAAGAACCTGACCTAATTGTCCAACTATACGCATGGCAGCCGGTTCTGCAATTACTACATCAAAATCGCTACGACCATTTTTAATTTCTGCCGCTAGTTCATCCATCCCCACAATATCAGCGCCTGCAGCCTTTGCAGCATCAGCACTAGAACCTTGAGCAAATACGGCCACACGAACTGTTTTTCCAGTACCATTAGGTAAAACAACAGCGCCACGAACAACTTGGTCTGATTTGCGCGGATCAATACCAAGATTTAATGCAATATCAACTGACTCTATAAATTTGGCTTGAGGAAGACTTTTTAATACTGATATAGCATCAGTAGTGCTATAAATTTTCCCTAATACTAGACTTTCTTTTATTTTCTTAGCACGTTTTGATAATTTAGACATACGAATTATCCCTCTACTTTTAGACCCATAGAACGTGCACTGCCCTCAATGGTTTTAATGCCAGCTTCTAAATTAGCAGCAGTTAAGTCAGCTTGTTTAAGCTTAACAATTTCCTCTAATTGAGTACGACTAACAACACCAACCTTATCACTATTAGGTCGGCCACTACCTGACTTAATACCTGCAGCTTTTTTCAATAAGAATGAAGCAGGAGGCGTCTTTGTTATGAAAGTAAAACTACGGTCACTATAAACAGTAATTACAACAGGTATAGGCATCCCGGCTTCAAGGCTCTGCGTTTCAGCATTAAACGCCTTACAGAATTCCATAATATTAACGCCTCGTTGACCTAATGCTGGGCCAACCGGTGGGCTTGGATTTGCCTTGCCCGCAGGGATTTGTAATTTAATATATCCCGTTATTTTTTTTGCCATTTTTAAATACTCCTATGGGTTTAACGCCTTTTAAAGCTCCCCAAAATTAAAATTACAAATCTTTAGTTACTTGACTAAACTCCAGTTCAACTGGAGTCGGTCTACCAAAGATAAGAACCGAAACTTTTAAACGATTTTTATCGTAATTAACTTCTTCTATAATCCCTGTAAATTCGGCAAAGGGACCTTCGATAATTCTTAGTTCCTCTCCAATTTCAAAAAGAACCTTAGGACGGGGTCTCTCCGTCCCATCTTCTATTCTTTGTAATAATTTATTTACTTCTCTTTCTGAAACTGGTACTGGTTTATCTGCAGTACCGCCAACAAAGCCAGAAACCTTAGGAATACTCTTAACAATATGCCAGGTATTATCATTCATCTCCATTTCAATGAGAACATAACCTGGAAAAAATTTTCTTTGTGAAGTCCTTTTCTTACCGTCACGAACTTCAACTATTTCCTCAGATGGTATTAATATTTCACCAAAATAATCGTGTAGATTTTCCCTATCTATTCTTTCTTTAAGAGCACGTTTAACATATTGTTCAAATTGCGAATAAGTCTGTAAAACATACCATGATTTAGACATATTTATAGAATACCTCGAATTAATAGAGTAAGTATCCCATCAATAATACTAAAAAATATAGAAAATACAGCAACCATAACTAGAACCATTAATGTAGTTCTAGTTAGCTCATTTTTACTTGGCCAGAATACCTTCTTTAATTCAATTCTAGCTCCCTTAAATAGAGATATAATTCTCTCCCAGTGGAGAGTTTTATATAAGAAGCCAGCGCTAATAACTAGAGATACTACTACAACAAAGAGACGGATATACCAAGCGCTACCAGCAAAAATTAAAGAACCAGCAAGGTAAAACCCTGTTAAAAATATAGCAACAGATAAAGTAGTAAACAAGTTATTAAATTTATTTATTTTATCTACAGTCTCTTCTTTTTTATTACTAACTTGTTGCATATACATTAGTCCTAAGAGGATATGGCAGGCGAGGAGGGACTCGAACCCCCAACCGACGGTTTTGGAAACCGCAACTCTGCCAATTGAGCTACTCGCCTAAAACTTGATTGGGTAGACAGATTAGTCTACCCATTTTGACTATGAAAAAAATATTACTCTATAATTTTTGCAACCACACCAGCGCCAACTGTACGA
Organism: uncultured Cardiobacteriaceae bacterium; assembly: GCA_963532425.1. Taxonomy (GTDB): domain Bacteria; phylum Pseudomonadota; class Gammaproteobacteria; order Cardiobacteriales; family Cardiobacteriaceae; genus CAUSKK01. The sequence continues at coordinate 26,515 of CAUSKK010000003.1, read as the reverse complement.
CCACCTTCACGGATAGCGAACCGTAATCCCTCATCCATGGCAATAGGAGAAATAAGGTTAACAGTCATTTTGATATTGTCACCAGGCATAACCATTTCTACACCATCTGGTAGAACACACTCACCCGTTACATCAGTCGTACGGAAGTAGAACTGTGGGCGATAACCTTTAAAGAATGGAGTATGACGACCACCCTCATCTTTAGAGAGAATATAAACTTCAGCTTCAAAGTTTTTATGTGGTTTAATAGTACCAGGCTTAGCTAGAACTTGCCCACGCTCTACTTCTTCCCGTTTGGTGCCACGCAGGAGAATGCCGACGTTATCACCAGCTTGACCTTGGTCCAGAAGTTTGCGGAACATCTCAACACCAGTACAGGTGGTCTTGGCTGTTGGACGAAGGCCAACAATTTCAATCTCTTCGCCAACTTTAATAATGCCACGCTCAATACGACCAGTTACTACTGTACCACGGCCCGAAATTGAGAAAACGTCCTCAATTGGCATCAGGAATGGTTTGTCAATATCACGTTGAGGTTCAGGAATATAACTATCCAGAGCGGCAACCAGTTTTTCAATGGCTGGAACACCAATTTCAGAAGTATCACCTTCCAGAGCTTTCAGAGCAGAACCAATAATAATTGGGGTTTCATCGCCTGGGAAGTCATATTCACTCAGCAGGTCGCGGACTTCCATTTCTACCAGTTCCAGCAGCTCAGGGTCATCAACCATATCGGCTTTATTCAGGAATACCACAATATAAGGAACACCTACCTGACGAGACAGCAGAATGTGTTCACGAGTTTGTGGCATAGGGCCATCGGCAGCAGAGCAGACTAGGATAGCCCCATCCATCTGGGCAGCACCGGTAATCATGTTCTTCACATAGTCAGCGTGGCCTGGGCAGTCAACATGCGCATAGTGGCGCTTATCTGATTCGTACTCAACGTGGGCGGTAGAGATAGTAATGCCACGAGCCCGTTCTTCAGGAGCGCCGTCGATTTGGTCATAGGCTTTAAATTGACCACCAAATTTATCAGCACCAACTTTCGTCAAAGCAGCCGTTAAAGTAGTTTTACCATGGTCGACGTGGCCAATAGTTCCAACATTGACGTGGGGTTTATTACGAGCAAATTTTTCTTTTGACATTATCTCTACTCAAAATATAAAAATGGAGCCCATAACCGGATTTGAACCGGTGACCTCTTCCTTACCAAGGAAGTGCTCTACCTACTGAGCTATATGGACAAGAATTTGATAAGTTCTTTAATGGAGCGGGTGATGGGAATCGAACCCACACCATCAGCTTGGAAGGCTGAGGTTCTACCATTGAACTACACCCGCCAAGGATGTGGTGGAGGGGGAAGGATTCGAACCTTCGAAGGCTGAGCCGGCAGATTTACAGTCTGCTCCCTTTGACCGCTCGGGAACCCCTCCGCAATAAAACGAGGGCAAATTATCTTGGAAAGGAATATTACTGTCAAGGGCCGCTAGCTTTTATTTTTCACAAAAAATCGTTGTTTAAAAAATACCAATATAAATCATGAGGATAAAATCTCGCCGGCCCGCCGATTTTCGCTCACATTCCAGGCAATCAGACGGCCGCCCCAGGCAAAACCCCCATCCAGGCAGCGCACATTTTCATAGGCATGGTCGCCCAGGCTGGCCCAGTGACCGAAATACTGCTGATAGCGACAGCGGCGGGGGAAATGAAACCAGGGCTGCATCGTGCTGACTGCTGCTGGCGGTCGTTTTTCGTGCAGCTCCAGTGCGCCATCGGCCCTCAGGTAACGCATACGACAGAAGGCATTGACCATAAAGCGGAAGCGCTCCCCCTCCGTCTGGCATTCCGGCCAGGCGCAGGGCTCATCGCCGTAAATCTGCCGGAGAAAATCCCGATAGTTCGGTCCCTGCAATTGCTTAACCAGGAGCTCATCATAGCGAAGCGCTTCCTCCAGTGACCAGCCCGGATAGATGCCGGCATGGCTCATAGCCACCTTCAGCCCGTGATTTACCACCAGAAATTGATACTGGCGCAGCCGGTCGAGCAGCTCCTCACCGTCCGCCTCCGCCAGAATGGCAGCCACACCCTTCATGATTTCAAACTCCGGGAAACGCTGCATTTGCACCAGCGCCGCCACATCGTGATTGCCCAGCGCCACCCGCTTACGTGGCAGTTGGTGGAGAAAGCGCAGAACCGCCGCCGACTGCGGGCCCCGATTGATAAAATCGCCCACAAACCACAGCTCATCATCATCACCATAATGAATTTTTTCCAAAAGCCGAAGCAGGCCGTCCAAATGGCCGTGAATGTCGCCAATGGCATAAATCGTCATCATTATTTCCCATGTTTTTCTATTCGTTGCTGCTAACGCTGCTGCTGCCGCTGGCCCTGCTGCGGCTGCTCTGGAAGGCCCGCCGCAATCCGGACTATGCCCGCCGCTGGGGGGAGCGCTTCGCCCGCCAACTGCCGCCGCCCCTGCCCGATAACCTGCTGGTGCACACGGTCAGCGTCGGCGAATTCCTGGCCCTGCGACCACTGCTGGAATACTGGCTCCAACGGGAACCGGGCAACCTCTGGCTCTGCTGCACCACGCCGACGGGCTCGGCCCAGATAGAGCGCTTCCGCCGCCAGCATCCCGACCGCATCCGCCACAGCTATCTGCCCTATGACCAGCCCAGGCTGGTGAAGCGCTTCCTCGACCACGTCCAGCCCCGGGCGCTGCTGCTGATGGAAACGGAGCTCTGGCCGAACCTCATCGTCCAGGCCGAGGCCCGGGGGCTGCCGGTGCTGCTGGAAAATGCGCGGCTGTCGGCCCGCTCAGCCCGGCGCTACCAACGCTACCTTGGCTGGCTGCTGCCGCGAATTATGCCCCCGCTGCGCATCAATGCCCAAAATCGGGCCACGGCGAAGCGCTTCGCCCGGCTGGGGGCGAAAACCATCACCCTGACGCCGAGCCTGAAATATTACCTGCCACCGCGCCCAACCCCAACGCTGCCCCGACCGAAGCGCTTCGTCTGGCTCTGTGCCAGCACCCATCCGGGGGAGGAAGCGCTTCTTTTGGACGCCTACCAGCGCCTGGATTTTCCCTGCCAGCTGATTCTGGCCCCCCGCCACCCGGAACGGCGGACGGAAATCGAAGCGCTCTGCCGCCGCCGGGGCCTCCGGGTGAACAAACGCAGCGCCGGCGAGCCGCTGGATGAAGTTTTCCTGCTGGATACTCTGGGGGAGCTGGTGGATTTCCTCGCCCTGGCCGATGTGGCCTTTATCGGCGGCAGCCTCATTCGCCACGGCGGTCATAATCCGCTGGAAGCGCTACAGGTGGGCACGCCGGTGTTCTTTGGCCCGCATATGTTTAATTTTGCCGAAATCAGCGCCGAACTGCTAACCCAGCCCTTTGCCCGCCAGATTCAAAGTGCCACCGAGATAGGTTCGACGTTGGCGGCCCTGGCCTCCCAGAAAAATTCCGAGTCCATGCGGGCCTATGTCCGGCGCCAGGAAAATCTACTGGCCCGCCATTATGCGGTGATTAAAGCCTTCTGCGAACGAAGCGCTCCCCCCGCTCAGGGGGCCCCATAGGGAGCCAGCGGCAAAGCCGGGCTGGGGCCGGTTAGTCCCATGCAGCTTTTCAGCGTAATGTTCCGGGCCGGGGGATAGCCCAGTTCTTCCAGGCCGATGGCGTTTCTGTCGAATTCATCGGCCAAATTTTTATAGTGGCCACTGTTCAAGCGCCAGAGGGCGCCCAGGCGGGCCCAGCTCCACAGCTCCCCCTGGGTGGCCAGCAGCACATCATCATAGAGCCGGGCCAGCACCGGCGATTGTAGCCGGTTGCGGTTCTCCATCCGGGAGAGCAGATAGCCCGGCGGGAAGGCACGCTCATAGTGGCCTACCCGGGCTCCGTCCCGGGCCGGCAGCCGGGCCAAAAAGGGTTCGGACAGGGCCAGCGGGTCGATGACATAGTGCTGTTGGGGGCTGCTCCAGACGCTGATGCCGATGTTGCAGAGCAGCAGCTTCTGGGGCTGCTGAAATTGGGCCAGCTGGTCGCGCAGGGAATTGTCGCGGTAGTCCCGGTGGTGGACGTGGTTATAACGCAGCCCCAGGCTGTTGATGTAGTAGCCGCGCTCGTCCATGAAATCACGCTCCAGAAATAGCCTTTCCTGGGGTTCACTGCTGTTTAGATAGTTACTCGGCCAGTGGAACTGGTAGAGGAAACACAGCAGCAGCCCACCGGCCAGCAGTGCCAACGGATAGAGCAGCAGGGCAGTGGACGGATGACGCCGGGCCCAGCCCACCAGGGCCGTCGCCAGTGGCCGCCAACGAAGATGAAAACGCGCGGTGGCCAGGGTTTTCAGCAGAATGATGACGGCCAGCAGAAAGGCAGCGCTGAGAAAACGGCCCAGCATGTAATCGCCGCCAACCTTGGTGATATAGACCAGCTGCAGCAGCAGCCCCAGAGCCAGCAGGCGTAGACGCCGTTCGGCGCTGAGAATGCCAGCGACCACGGCCAGCAGAATGACGACCAGAGTCAGCGGGTCAAACCGAAAGCTCGCGCGGAAATAGTAGTAGGCGTTGTTGAGCAGCGTTATCGGCTCATAGCCGAGATTGACCTTGGCCAGGGCGGTGTTGGGAATGGGGCTGCCGTAGTAAAACAAAGAGAAGAGCTCCCAGAGCAGCACCGGCAGCAGGGCCCAGCCCGCCGGTTTTAACCAGGCTTGGCCCGAACGCCAGCGTTCCCCCAGCAGGGCCAGCTGGGCCGGGGCCAGGAGCACAACGGCGTCGGGCCGGGTCAGAAAGGCTAGACCCAAAATCAGGGTGCAACGGAAGAAGCGCTTCCCCGGGTCGATGCCGTGGCAATAAATCAGGACATAGGCCAGCACAAGCACATGCAGCAGCGGATTTTCCAGGCCGGAGCTGGAGTAGTCCATGAAGGCCCGGGACAGGCTCAGCAGCAGCAATAGCAGCAGGGCCAGATAGCCATTAAGCGCTTCGCGGCGCACCAGCCAGAGAAGGCCAGCCAGCAGCAGCAGCAGCAGGCCATAGCTGAGGCCGAGGACAAAATAATAGGATTCCGCTCCCAAACCGGTGCCCAGCACCAGCAGCCCATACCAGAGCGGATGGGTGTAAACCTGGACGCGCTCGCCGAGATTCCACACCGGCCCGTGGCCGGCCAGCAGCTGGTCCACGGACCGGAAGGTAATAAAAGCATCTTCGGTAACCCAGGCCAGGTTGTAGTAGGTATAGCTCAGCACCAGCAGCAAAAACAGTTGCTGTAGCCCGCCCAGCGGCTTTTGCCGGGATGTGTCGATAATTTCCACCAGATTTTCCTTGTCACAATGAAAAAGCGCTTCGGAGGAAGCGCTTCGGTTTTAGAGCTCGGCGGCGGCGCGTTTGCGGATTTGCCAATCAAAAATCAGCGTGCCCAGCGGCACGATGGCCGCCAGCAGTCCGCCGAGAAATGTCCACAGCGACCATTTATTTTTATGGCAGGCCAGCAGCAGCGTCAGCACGAACAGGATGAAGAGCGTGCCGTGGCTAAGGCCGATATAGAAAAAGACCTGCATTTTGTCGTTGAGAAAATCAGTGCCGTATTTCAAGGGTATGGCCACAAAGAACAGCAGAAAGGCCGACAGCGCCTCCAGGGCGCCAATGGTGCGCAGCACCCTATTCATCGGCGAACACCTGGGTCCACTCGCTGCGGTGGTCGAGCATGTAGCGGGCCAGGGCCTGGGCGCCCTCCAGACTGTGGCTGGCGGCCCAGCCGCATTGCTTTTCGTTGCAGGCAGGCACGGCGGTGGCGGTGAGCACGTCCCGGAGGGTTGCCTCCAGCAGATTCAGCGCGCTCTCATAGCTGCCGTCGTTGAGCAGGGCAACATAGAAGCCGGTCTGGCAGCCCATGGGGGAAATATCGACCACGCAGCTGCTGTGGTTGCGAGAGAGTTCGGCCATCAGATGCTCCAGCGAATGCAGCGCCGGCATTTCCATATGGGCCTGGTTCGGCTGGCAGATGCGGAAGTCATATTTATAAATAGTGTCGCCGTGGCTGCCGGTTTTTTTGTCGGCCAGGCGTAGATAGGGCGCCTTGACCTTGGTGTGGTCGAGGTTAAAGCTCTCCACGTTCATTTTTTGGGTCATGGGGATTTCCTTGGGGTTGGTTTTTTAAAATAGACACGATGTTCGTAGCCCATGCAGCTTATCAAACTAATCTTCCTGCTGGTGATGCCCACCTCATGCAGGTTGATGTCATTGCGGTCAAATTCCTGGTCTAAATTTTTATAGTGGCCGCTGTTCAGGCGCCAGATGGCGGCGAAGCGCTCCCCACTCAGCAACGGCCCCCGGCTGACCAGTAGCACATCGGCGTAGAGCTGGCGCAGTTTGGGGGAAACCAGCACATTGCGGCCCTTGCGCAGGGAAACCACATAGCCCGGCGGCAGGGCCCGCTCATAGTGGCCGATGCGATATTTATAATTCCGGGCCGGCAGCCGCGCCAGGAACGGGTCGGCCAGAGCCATGGGGTCAATGATGTGGTTGCTGCGGCTCAGTTGGTAGCCGAACAGACCAATGTCGCAGCTTAGGAAAATATGGTCATTGACAGCGCTGTAATCCTTCAGCCGGTCATGGTTGAGATAGTTGCCGCCCTGTTCCAGTAGCACCGTCAGCAGGTTAGTGCTTTCCAGATACCAGGCACGTTCGTCGGAAATGCCCATTTGGGCGTCGAAGAATTTTGGCGCCTCGACCCGATAGCGTTTCTCCCCACTCCAGCGGTAATTGGCCGAGCCACCGGCGAGGTCCACAGCCAGCAGCATGAGCACCAGCGGTGGTTGCCAGGCGCCCAGTGGCACCGGCCCCAGGGCCAGGGCCAGCAACAGCAGTGTCAGCAGGAAGAGGGGATTGACAAATGGGTTGGGCGTGGCCGTGGGACTGAGCAGCAGCCAGGCGCTCAGATAGGCCAGCAGGCCGCCAGCCAGCAACATGACCTGCCCCCGGGGCCGGTGCAGCAGTTTATCCAGCGGCAGCGGCTTCAACGCCAGGGCCAGCAGCAGCAGAGCCACCAGGAAGGGAGCACTAAGGAAACGGCCCATCATGTAATCGGCACCAATCAGCACCACATAGACCAGATAGAGCAGCAGACCAGCGGCCAGCAGCCGAGTATCCCGGCGACCGAGGCCCAGCAGCAGGCCCAGATAGATAGCCGAGCTGGTGATGACATCAAAACGGTAGTTAATCAGCAGATAGCTGAGGCCGTTGTGAATCAGCACCTCCCGGGGGAAGCCTATATTCAATTTGGCCAGGGCCGTGTTAGGGGTTGGGCTGCCGTAGTAGAACAGGGAGAAAACCTCCCAGAGAATGACGGGATAAAGCGCCAGAAAGCCCAGGGACAGCCACCCCTTTTCCCCTCTAACCGTCTGAATCAGCAGCGGCAGCAGGGCCGGGGTCAGCAGCACAATGCCATCGGGCCGGGTCAGGAAGGCCAGGCCATAGAGCAGCAGGGCCCCGAAATATTTCCGCCGGCGGGGAAGCGCTTCGCTGCCGAGCAGGCCGATGAACAGCAGATACTCCAGGGTAAGCAGGCTGTTTTCCAGACCGGAGCTGGCATAGTCAATGAAAGCCCGGGACAGGCTGGCCAGCAGCAGCAGGGCCAGCACCAGCGGCAGGGGCACCTGGCGGCGCTGGGCCAGTGCCAGGAAAAGGCCGAGGCTGGCAATAAAAATGACGTAGCTGAGACCCAGGGAAAAATAGTAGAGGTCCAGGCCCAGGGCCCGGCCGGCCACCAGCAGGAAGAACCACAGCGGGTGGGTGTAGACCTGCACCCGTTCGCCGAGGTTGTACACCGGCCCGTGGCCGGCCAGTAGGTTATCTACCACCCGGAAGGTGATAAAGGCATCTTCCGAGACCCAGGCCGTATTAATAAAAAGATAGGTGGCGACGAGAAAAATCAGGACCCAATACTTTTTCTCGTAGGGTTTAAAGGCTTTCGGCAACATGGCGTTCCTTAGTAAGAGTGATGGGCGCCCTGACGCAAATTCATGGCCAATGGGTTTGGGGGGAAGCGCTTCGTTCTAAGCCCATAAACACTTGGCCTAAGGCCGGCCGGGGCAAGGGGCTATAATTGCGCCCCTATGATTAGCCTAGCCCATATCATCAAAACCTATGCCTTCAAGGGCCAGACGGTAACTGCCCTGGCCGATGTCAGCCTGACGGTGGCGCCGGGAGAAATCTTCGGCGTGGTCGGCCAGAGCGGCGCGGGCAAATCGACCCTGATTCGCTGTGTGAACCTGCTCGAACGGCCGAGCAGCGGCACGGTGCACGTGCACGGCCAGAACCTGCTGGAACTGAACGAGCCCGGCCTGCTGGCCGCCCGGCGCAAAATTGGCATGATTTTTCAGCATTTCAATCTGCTCAGTAACCGCACCGTCTTCGCCAATGTGGCCCTGCCCATGGAACTGGCCGAGGGCGTCAGCCGCGACCGGGTCTGGGAGCTGCTTGAACTGACCGGTCTCACCGACAAGGCCCAGCACTATCCCAGCCAGCTGTCCGGCGGCCAGAAGCAGCGGGTGGCCATCGCCCGGGCCCTGGCCAACGGCCCGGACATTCTTCTCTCCGACGAGGCCACCTCCGCCCTCGACCCGAAAACCACCGAGGACATTCTCCAGCTGCTGCAACGCATCAACCGGGAGCTGGGCCTGACCATTCTGCTGATTACCCACGAAATGGACGTGGTCAAACAGATTTGCCAGCGGGTAGCCCTGCTGGACGGCGGCCGGCTGGTGGAAACGGCCACGGTGGAGGATTTCTTCACCGCGCCCCGCTCCGAGCTCGGGAAGCGCTTCGTTGCCCAGAGCCAGCAGCTGAAACTGCCGGACAGCTACGCCGCCCGTCTCGGGCCCAGCGGCCAGCCGCTGCTGCAGCTGCGCTTTGTGGGCGCCGGCGTCGATGAGCCGCTGCTGTCCACCCTGACGAAGCGCTTCGACGTCGATGTGAACATCATCCAGGCCAAAATCGAGGCCATCGGCACCACCACCCTGGGCCTGCTCCAGGCGGAAATCCGGGGCCCCCGCGCTGACGAAGCGCTTCGCTATCTACGGACCCTCAATTTAAAAATGGAAATCCTCGGCTATGTTGAATGAACAACTGTTCCGGCTGCTGCTCGGCGGCCTCGGCGACACCCTCTACATGGTGTTCAGTGCCACGGCGCTGGCGGCGCTGCTCGGTATTCCCGCCGGCTTCCTCCTCTACGGTACCCGGCCGAAGCGCTTCCTCGCCAACGACCTGATTTTTTATCCGCTGAACCTGGCCATCAACATTGGCCGTTCCATTCCCTTCATCATTCTGGCCATCTGGATTATTCCCCTGACCCGCTTTCTGGTGGGCAAGGCCATCGGCAACACGGCGGCCATCGTGCCCCTGGCCCTGGCGGCCACGCCCTTCCTGGCCCGGCTCATTGAGAACGCCCTGAACGAGGTGCCCGCCGGCCTCATCGAGGCGGCCCAGGCCATGGGCGCCCATCCCGGGCAAATTATCCGGCGCGTGCTGTGGCCGGAGGCGCTGCCGGCCATCATCAACGCCCTGACCATCACGCTGATTACGCTCATCGGCTATTCGGCGGTGGTGGGTTCCATCGGCGCCGACGGCCTCGGTAAAATCGCCTATTCCCACGGCTACCAGCGCTACCGGCCCGACGTGATTTTCTACACGGTCTGCGTCATCGTGCTATTGGTGCAGGCCATTCAATATCTGGGTGATTATCTGGTGCGCCGCACCGATCACCGCTAACCAAGAGGTAACTATGAAGAAACTAGCATTAATCATTCTGGGCACCCTGAGCCTGACGGCGGGCGCCAAGCCCTTTGTGGTCGGTTCCATGAGCGGCCAGGAATCCGACCTGGTAACGGCGGCGGCCAAGGTGGCCAAGGAAAAATACGGCCTGGACGTGGAAGTTAAGGAATTCGACGACTATGTCATGCCCAACGTGGCCCTGAACGACGGCGACATCGACGCCAACGCCATCCAGCACAAGCCCTATTTGGACTCCATCGTCAAGGACCGGGGCCTGAAAATCGTCTCCGTGGCCAATACCTTTGTTTATCCCATTGGCGCCTACAGCCAGAAGATTAAGAAAATCGACGAGCTGAAGGACGGCGCGGAAATCGTCATCGCCAACGACCCCTCCAACGGCGCCCGGGCGCTGATTCTTCTGGACAAGAAGGGGCTGATTAAGCTGAAGGACAATAAAAACCTGAGCGCTTCGCCGGCGGACATTGTGGAGAATCCGCACAAGTTCAAAATCACCGAGGTGGAGGCGTCGCAAATTCCCAACGTGCTGCCGGACGTGGATTTGGCCTTTATTAACAATAACTTCGCCATCAACGCCCAGCCGCCGCTGGTGCCTACTAAGGACGGCATTCTGGTGGAAGACCTGGATTCCCCCTATGTGAACATCATCGCCGTGCGCGAGGCGGACAAGGACAAGGAGGAGGTGAAGAAATTCATTCAGGCCTACCAGTCCGCCGAGGTGGAAAAGGTCGCCGAGCAGGTCTTCAAGGGGGCTGCCGTCAAAGGCTGGTAAAACACCGGAAGCGCTTCCCCGGGGGAGCGCGACCGTCCGAGGCGCCCGCAGGGGCGCTTTATTTTTTTCCGGCGGCCGCCGTTGGCATCACTAATGCTGCACCTCGGCCATCATTCGTTTTAAGGAAAACCTGCCATGTCTCTTCATTCTCCGGAACCTCGGGCCCCGCTCGCTTGGAAGACGGTGCTGGCGTTACTACTCTTCACCTATCTCTTTATCAACACCGCCTGGGTAACCGAAGACGCCTTCATCACCTTCCGTTCGGTGAACCAGTTGCTCGCTGGTAACGGGCCGGTCTGGAACCTGGGCGAGCGCGTGCAGGTTTACACCCACCCGCTCTGGTACGGCCTGCTGGTGCTGACCACCGGCCTGGGCCTACCCTCCTACTGGGGGGCGCTGCTGCTGAGCTTTCTCTGTCTGCTCGGCGTGCTGGCCCTGCTGTTTCATCTAGCCCGGCGCCTGGAACGAAGCGTTTCCAAAGGAAACGCCAGTGAGACCAACGGTCGACATCGCACCGCTTCGAGCGGCGGAAGCGCTTCCCTGCTGCTGGCTCTGCTCTTCCTGCTCAGCCTGTCCCGCTCCTTTATCGACTACTCCACTTCGGGGCTGGAAAATCCGCTGCTCCATCTGCTGCTGCTGGCCTACCTGGCCGTTTATCTTTCCGACCAGCCGCCGGCGAAGCGCTTCTTCTGGACGACCTTTATCTATGGCCTCATTTTCCTAACCCGGCCTGACGGCATCATTCTGCTGACGCCGGCCAGCGTCTTGCTCTGGGGCCAAATGCTGAAGGCGCGCCAACCCTGGCTGAAGCCGGCCCTGCTGGCGCTGAGCCCGGTCATCGCCTGGGAGCTGTTCTCGCTGATTTACTACGGCAGCCTGGTGCCGAATACGGCTCTGGCCAAACTGAATATGGACTATCCGGTGGCCATTCTACGCCGCAATGCCTGGGCCTATTTCCACCGTAGTGCCCAGTTTGACCCGCTGGCTCTGCCACTGATTGTGATGGCCCTGGTCGCTGGCCTACTCCAGGGCCTGCGGCGTTCCAGTGGGCTGCTGCTGGCCCTGACTCTGGGGCTGGTATTGCAGCTGGGCTATATCATTCACGTGGGCGCCGATTACATGCTCGGCCGCTTTCTCTCGGCCCCGCTGCTGCTGGCGGTGGTGGTGCTGCTGCTCGGTGCCCCGGCGGCCACGACTCCCCCGGCCCGGCGGCTCGGGCGCTGGCTGGGCCTCGGCGGTGCTGTCCTGCTGCTGCTCTGGCAGCCCTTTAACTATCGGTCCAGTTGGAATTTCTACAGCCCCGAGACCATCCGCCTGCATGACAATGAGGAACGGCGCTTTTTTAACGATGAACGCGGCGCCTACTACCGGAACCTGGGCCTGCTGCGGGTGCTGTTTGCCTATCAGGGCAAATTTGGTCCCGAGATTAGTAAATATATAAGTGGCGGCCAGAGTGCGGCCGGGCAGCATCACCTATCCTGCTTCGTGGGGATGTACGTCTGGGGCATGAGCCTGGATAAACAGGTCATCGACCCGCTGGCCCTGACTGAACCCTTTCTAGCCCGGCTGCCAGCCCGGGACGATGCCCGGGTGGGTCACTATGAGCGCGTCCTACCGCCAGGCTTTCTGCTTAGCCGCCGCGACGGTGTTAACCGGCTGAAAGAACCCCATCTAGCCACCCTCTATGAGGATGTGCTGCTGGCCACCCGCAGCCCCGAGCTGTTCAGCTGGGCCCGGCTAGCCGCCATCTGGCGCCTGAATACGGGCCACCATCGCGATATGGGCCGCTATTTCGACCGTAACGATGTCAATCTGCGCGAGCTGGGCATCGATGATTGGCAACTGCTGAAATCTTCCTACCAGCATCAGACGTTGACTCTACTCAATGATTTTCGCCCGACCGCCTGCATACATCCGCTGCAAATTAAGTAAAAGCCTTTGATTTCACCTAACCTCAGCCCGGGACCCGATGGCATCCTGGTTACTAAGCTTTATAACCCATGAGTTTTATGGATTTTCTTCGCAAGGACAAACCCTCATCCCTCGGCTGGAGCCAGGTTCTGGTACTGCTGCTCTTCACCTATCTCTTCATCAACACCGCCTGGGTGGCCGAGGACGCCTACATCACCTTCCGTTCCGTTGACCAGCTGCTTGCCGGTAACGGGCCGGTGTGGAACCTGGGCGAGCGCGTGCAGGTTTACACCCACCCGCTCTGGTACGGCCTGCTGGTGCTGACCACCGGCCTGGGCCTGCCCTCCTACTGGGGGGCCTTGCTGCTGAGCTTTATTTGTCTGCTCGGCGTGCTGGCCCTGCTGTTTCATCTGGCCCGGCGCCTGGAACGAAGCGTTTCCAAAGGAAACGCCAGTGAGGCCCCTGGCCGACATCGCACCGCTTCGTCCGGAGCGCTCAGTGAGACCAACGGTCGACATCAAAGCGTTTCCAAAGGAAACGCCAGTGAGGCCACCGGCCGACATTGCACCGCTTCGACCGGCCGAAGCACTTCCCTCCTGCTGGGCCTGCTCTTCCTGCTCAGCCTGTCCCGAGCCTTTAGCGACTACTCCAGCTCCGGTCTGGAAAATCCGCTGCTCCATCTGCTGCTGCTGGCCTATCTGGCCGTTTACCTAAGCGCTTCGTCGCTACGGCAGCAGTTTTTCTGGACGACCTTTATCTATGGCCTGCTCTTTCTGACCCGGCCCGACGGCATCATTCTGGTTACCCCAACCAGCATCTATCTCTGGCTGCAAATGCTGAAGGCGCGCCAGCCCTGGCTACGAAGCGCTCTGCTGGCGCTGAGTCCGGTTATTACCTGGGAGCTGTTCTCACTGATTTACTACGGCAGCCTGGTGCCCAATACAGCCCTGGCTAAGGTTAATCTGGGCTACGACTCGGCCCAGCTGCAGGAGCAGGCCCGCCAGTATTTTATGGTGGGCTTTCGCTTTGACCCTCTGACCCTGGCCACCATCGGCGTGGCGCTGTTGGCCGGCTTTGGCGTCGGCCTCTGGCAACGTCGGAGTTTGCCGCCGTTGCTGGCGGCGGGACTGGCTCTGCAGCTGGCCTATATTTTCCGGATCGGCGGCGATTACATGCTCGGTCGCTTCCTGTCTGCTTCTCTGCTGCTGGCGCTGGTGCTGCTGCTATCAGTGCTGCCCCAATCCCTGCAGCTACCCGCGAAGCGCTCCCCTCTCTGGCTGTTGACGGGTCTCCTGCTGCTACTCTCCCCCAATTACCGACCCAGTCTGAACTACGGTGAGCAGAAAATGGGAGGGGGGTTTACCGACGAGCGCGGTTTCTACTTCCAACGCCAGGGACTGGTGCCGGTGCTGCTGAAGCGGCAGGGCCACCCCCAGGCCGACGAACGCCGCCGCCGGGGTGAGGAAGTGGTGGCCGCCGGCGACTATCTGCTTTCCTGTGTGGCCGGCATCAGCATCTGGGCTCTGCCCCTGGACCGGCAGGTTATTGACCCGTTGGCCCTGACCGAACCCTTTCTAGCCCGGCTGCCGGCCCGCTCTGACCCCCGGGTGGGCCACTATGAACGGGCGCTGCCGTCGGGCTTTATGGTTAGCCGCCTGGGTTCAGCCAATCGGCTGGCAGCACCGGAGCTGGCCCAGCTCTATGAGGATGTGCAGCTGGCCACCCGCAGCCCCACCCTGCTGAGCCGGGCCCGACTGGCGGCCCTCTGGCGTTTGAATACGGGCCATTACCGGGATATGGGTCGTTATTTCGACCGCGACGACATCAGCCTGCGTGAAATTGGCATTGACGATAACCGTCTGCGGGCACTCAATGCCGAAAGCCAGCAGCCTCGACTGACGGTTTGCATTAACATGATTCCCATTAGGACAAGTCCATGAAATTATCTCCCTTCCCCCGTCAGCTCTGGCTTCTGCCGCTGGTGCTGCTGGTGTTCACCTATCTTTTCGTCAATACGGCCTGGGTAACCGAAGATGCCTTTATCACCTTCCGTTCGGTGAACCAGCTGCTTGCCGGCAATGGGCCGGTCTGGAACCTGGGCGAGCGCGTGCAGGTTTACACCCACCCGCTCTGGTACGGCCTGCTGGTGCTGACCACCGGCCTGGGCCTACCCTCCTACTGGGGGGCGCTGCTGCTGAGCTTTCTCTGTCTCCTTGGTGTGCTGACCCTGCTGTTTCATCTGGCCCGGCGCCTGGAACAAAGCGCCTCGCCAGGAGCGCCCGGTGAGACCAACGGTCAACATCGCACTGCTTCGAGCGGCGGAAGCGCTTCCCTGCTGCTGGGCCTGCTCTTTCTGCTCAGCCTGTCCCGGTCCTTTGTGGACTACTCCAGCTCCGGCCTGGAAAATCCGTTGCTGCATCTGCTGCTGCTGGCCTATCTGGCCGTTTACCTTTCCGACCAGCCGCTGCCGAAGCGCTTCGCTCTGACTACCTTTATCTATGGCCTGCTTTTTCTGACCCGGCCCGACGGCATCATTCTGGTTACCCCAGCCAGTGTCTTGCTCTGGGACCAAATGCTGAAGCAGCGCCAGCCCTGGCTACGAAGCGCTCTGCTGGCGCTGAGCCCAGTCATTGCCTGGGAGCTGTTCTCACTGATTTACTACGGCAGCCTGGTGCCCAACACGGCCCTGGCCAAGGTCAATATTGACTACCCGGCGGCCATTCTGCACCGTAACGCCTGGGCCTATTTCCACCGCAGTGCCCAGTTTGACCCACTGGCCCTACCGCTGATTCTGCTGGCCCTGGTCGCTGGCCTGCTCCAGGGCCTGCGGCGCTCTAGTGGGCTGCTGCTGGCCCTGGCCCTGGGGCTGGTGCTGCAGCTGGGCTATATCATTCACGTGGGCGCCGATTACATGCTCGGCCGCTTTCTCTCGAGTTCGGTGCTGTTGGCCGTGGTGGTGCTGCTGCTCTGTGCGTCGTCGCGACCGGCCCCGCCCCCGCCGGCTCGGCCATTACTGCGCTGGCTTATCCCCGGTGCTGCTGTCCTGCTGCTACTCCTCCGGCAACCCCAGAACTATCGTTTCAACTGGAACTTCCAGGAACACCGGTTTATTCCGCTGAGTGAGAGCGACCGCCGGGGCTTCTTTAACGACGAACGGGGCTTCTACTACAAGGATTTGGGCCTGCTACGGGTGCTGTTTACCCACCGGGGGGGATTTGGCCCCGGGGTGAGTAACTACATCAATATGGGCCGCAATATGCAGAGTAAGAACGGCCTGTCCTGCTTTATTGGCCTGTACGGCTGGAGCATGGCCCTGGGTAAACAGCTCATTGACCCACTGGCTCTAACTGAACCGTTTCTGGCCCGGCTGCCGGCCCGGGACGATGCCCACCCGGGGCACTATGAACGGGCGCTGCCGCCGGGTTTTATCGACAGCCGCCTAGATGGAGTCAATAAGCTGAAAGAACCCCATCTGGCCGCCCTCTATGAGGATGTCTGGCTGGCGACGCGCAGCCCCGAGCTGTTTAGCGGGACCCGGCTGGCCGCCCTCTGGCGCCTGAATACGGGCCACTATCGCGATATGGGCCGCTATTTCAACCGCAACGATGTCAATCTGCGCGAGCTGGGCCTGGATGATGAGCAGCTGCGTCTGGCCTCGGAGGAGTTTTCCCGGGCTGTTGGTCTGAATGACAACCGGCCCACCGCCTGTGTACGTCTCTTCCAGATTCAATAGCGCGACCTCGGTTTTATTTTTCGATAAATCTCTAACTACATTAACTGGTTATAAACAAGGATTTTTATGGACTTTCTTCGCAAGGACGAACAATCACCCATCGGCTGGGGCAAGGCCCTGCTGCTGCTGCTGGTTTTTAGCTATCTCTTCATCAACACCGCCTGGGTAACCGAGGACGCCTTCATCACCTTCCGTTCAGTGAACCAGTTCCTCGCCGGCAATGGGCCGGTGTGGAACCTGGGTGAACGCGTCCAGGTCTACACCCACCCACTCTGGTACTGGCTCATCGTCATCGGCACCGGCCTGGGCTTTGAATCCTACTGGCTGGTGCTGGCCCTGAGCTATGTCCTGCTGCTGGCGGTGCTAGGCCTGCTGCTGCACCTGTGCCGGCGCTGGCAGCTGAACGGCTACCTCTTCCTCGGCCTGATGTTCCTGCTCAGCCTGTCCCGGGCCTTCCTCGACTACTCCAGCTCCGGCCTGGAAAATCCGCTGCTGCACACGCTGCTGCTGGCCTATCTGGCTGTCTATTTCAGTGCGGCGCCGCTGGCGAAGCGCTTCTCCTGGACAACCTTCATCTACGGCCTGGCCTTCCTGACCCGGCCGGACGGGGTGATTCTGCTCACGCCCACCTCGGTTTATCTCTGGATTCTGATGCTGAAACAGAAAACGCCCTGGCTGAAGCCGGCCCTGCTGGCCCTGAGTCCGGTTATCGCCTGGGAGCTGTTCTCGCTGCTGTACTACGGCAGCCTGGTGCCGAATACGGCCCTGGCCAAGGTGAACATTGATTACCCCCGGGAGGTGCTCAACGGCAACGCCTGGAATTACTTCGCCCTAAGCTGGGACTTTGACCCGCTGACCCTGGGTACCATCATTCTGGCCCTGCTGGCCGGCTTCATCGTCGGCCTGCGTCGCGACGACAGCGACATGGATTCCACCCTGCTGGCCACCGGTCTGGCCCTGCAAATCGCCTATATCTTCCGCGTCGGTGCCGACTATATGCTGGGCCGCTTCCTCTCAGCCTCGGTGCTGCTGGCCATCGTTCTGCTGGCCCTGCTGCTGAAGGGCTGGCGCGGCCGGCTACAGTGGCGGGAACTCATCAACAGCAACAGTCCAGAGCGCTTCGGTCTGCTGCTGCTGCTGGTGCTGCTGGGCCGGGAGGCGCTGCGCTCGCGCAACTATCCCTCCAATCTGGATTACCACAATCCAACCATCACCCACGGCATCGCCGACGAGCACGGCTTCTACCACCAGCGCCTGGGCATGATGCCGGTACTGCGTAAGCTGGGCGGTCAGTTCGCCGTCTGGGGTGGCAACTTTGAGGCCGAAATCGTTACCGACTGTTTTGTCGGCATGTCGGCCTGGCTGCGGCCGCTGCAGCAGCAGGTCATCGACCCGCTGGCCCTGACCGAACCGTTCCTGGCCCGGCTGCCGGCCCGGCACAACGCCCGCATCGGCCACTATGAGCGGGCTTTCCCCCGGGGCTTTCTGGCCTCCCGCCGCGATGGCAATAACCAGCTCTGGGCGCCGGAGCTGGGTCAGCTCTATGACGATGTGAATCTGGTAACTCGCAGCCCCAATCTGTTTAGCGGCGAGCGGCTGGCGGCCATCTGGCGGTTGAACACTGGCCACTATCGCGACATTGGCCGCTATTTCGACCGGGACGATGTCAATCTGCGCGATTTGGGGGCGGCCGACCGGGAAATGCGCGAGGCCCTGCACAATTACACCCTGACCGTTTGCATGAAATCCCAGGTTGTACGCTAGATGGAGGCTCTGCTGCGCTGGCGGCTGGCCTGGCTCTGGGCCCTGCTCTTTCTCTTCGCCTGGCTCTGCACCGCCTGGGTCTCCGAGGATGCCTTCATCACCTTCCGGGCGGTGGACCAGCTGCTCGCCGGCCATGGGCCGGTGTGGAATCTGGGCGAGCGCGTCCAGGTCTACACCCACCCGCTCTGGTACGGCCTGCTCGCCCTGGGCACCGGCCTGGGCCTGCAATCCTACTGGGTTGCCCAGTGGCTGAGCCTGCTCTGTCTGCTCGGCCAGCTGGCCCTGCTGCTGCGGCTGGGCCGCCAACGGCAGCTGGCGCCGGCGCTCTTCTTCGGCCTCAGCCTGCTGCTGACCCTGTCCCGGGCCTTCATGGACTACAGCAGCGCCGGCCTGGAAAACCCACTGCTCCATCTGCTGCTGCTGGTCTATGTGAGTGTTTACCTAAGCGCTTCCCCCCTGGCCCGGAAGTATGGCTGGGCCACCTTGGTCTATGGCCTGCTCTTTCTGACCCGGCCCGACGGCATCATTCTCCTAACCCCGCTGATGCTCCAGCTCTGGCTGCAAATGCTACGGGCGCGCCAGCCCTGGCTGAAAAGCACCCTGCTGGCGTTGCTGCCGGTCATCGGCTGGGAGCTGTTCTCGCTGATTTACTATGGCAGCCTGGTGCCCAATACGGCCCTGGCCAAGGTGAACATCGACTACCCGGCGGCGGCTTTGCACCAACAGACATTGAACTATCTGGCCGTCAGCTGGGACTTTGACCCGCTGAGCCTGGTCCTCATCGCCGGGGCGCTGGGGGCCGGCCTCGGCCTCGGCCTGGTCCGGCGCCAGGGTCTGCCGCTGCTGCTGGCGGCGGGCCTGGCCCTGCAGCTGGCCTATCTGTTCCGGGTCGGCGCCGATTACATGGTGGGCCGCTTTCTCTCCGCCGCCGTGCTGCTGGCGGTGCTGCTGTTGCTGCTGCTGCTACGACCGGCCGGGCCGACACCACTGCGGCCGCGCTGGCTGGCGGTGGGCGGTGGCCTGCTGGCCCTGCTGCTGCTGCTGTCGCCGAACTACCGGCCCAATCCCAACTACAGCAACGACTATTCCCCCCACAGCGTCAATGACCAGCGCGGCTACGGCTATCCCACCCGGGGCCTGCTGGCGGTGTGGCTGAAACACCGGGGCCAGTACGCCGCCCCGGGCCTAAAACTGCCGACGCCGACGGTGATGAGCTGCTTCGTTGGTCTATTCCCCTGGGGCCTGCCGCTGGAACAGCGGGTTATCGACCCCTACGCCCTGACCGAACCGTTTCTGGCGCGGCTGCCGGCCAAGCTCAATGCCAAAATCGGCCACTATGAGCGGGCCCTGCCGCCGGGCTTTATCCGCAGCCGGCTGAGCGGGGAAAATCGCCTGCGCGACCCGGTGCTGGCGGCCCTCTATGACGATGTGGAGCTGGCGACGCGCAGCTCGCAGCTGTTCAGCGGCAAGCGCTGGGCGGCCATCTGGCGGTTGAACACTGGCCACTATCGCCAGCTCGACCAGCACTTTGACCGCAACCACACCGAATTTGCGGGCACCGGCATCAAGCTGGCCCCGATTCCGCCGGATTTTATGCAGCCGGGCACGGTCTGCACCCCGGAACCCATTCCCCTGTTCTAAGGAGTCCCCATGAACCGAAGCGCTTCCCCGCTGGGCTGGTCGCTGGCCCTGCTGCTGGTCTTTAGCTATGTCTTTATCAATACGGCCTGGGTCTCGGAAGATGCCTTTATCACCTTCCGGGCTGTCGACCAGCTCCTCGCCGGCAACGGGCCGGTGTGGAATCTGGGCGAACGGGTGCAGGTCTACACCCACCCGCTCTGGTACGGCCTGCTTGCCCTTGGCACCGGCCTCGGCCTGCCCAGCTACTGGCTCAGCCTGCTGCTCAGCTATCTGTGCCTGCTCGGCGTGTTGATTCTGCTCGGGCGGCAGGCCCGGGCGGAGGGGGCCCGCCCGGCCCTGCTGGCGGCGCTGGCCCTGCTGCTGACCCTGTCCCGGGCCTTCGTCGACTACTCCAGCTCCGGTCTGGAAAATCCGCTGCTGCATCTGCTGCTGCTGGTGCATATCGCCCTTTACCGAAGCGCTTCCCCCCTGGCCCGGAAGTACCGCTGGGCCGTGTTTGTCTATGGTTTGCTCTTCCTGACCCGGCCCGACGGCATCATTCTGACGGCGCCGCTGATGCTCCATCTCTGGCTGCAGATGCTGCGGGCGCGCCAGCCCTGGCTGAAAAGCACCCTGCTGGCCCTGCTGCCGGTGCTGCTCTGGGAGCTGTTCTCGCTGATTTACTACGGCAGTCTGGTGCCCAATACGGCCCTGGCCAAGCTGAACATGGACTACAGCCCGGCGGTGCTCCACTACCAGGCCCGCAACTATTTCCGCGAGAGCTGGCTCTTTGACCCGCTCAGCCTCGGCCTCATCGGCCTGGCGCTGCCGGTGGGACTGCTGGGCGGTCTGGAACGGCGCCGACCGCTGCCGTTGCTGCTGGCCCTGGGTCTAGCCCTGCAGCTGGCCTATCTCTACCACATCGGCGGCGATTACATGGGCGGCCGCTTCCTCTCGGCTTCGGTGCTGCTGGCGGTGGTGCTGCTGCTGGCGCTGTTGGGGGACAGCCACTGGCCGACCACCCGCCGGGCCACGCTGACCCGTCTGGGCCAACGCTGGCGCTGGCCGGGGCTGGCCCTGCTGGCGCTGCTGCTGGTGTTGCTATCGCCGAACTATCGTTTCACCCCCGACTATCGCAATTTCCACAGCCGGAATGCCTTCAACGACCAGCGCGGTTACAACTATCCCAGCCACGGCCTGCTGCCGGTGCTGCTACGTTCGGATAGCCACTATCTGGGCCGGGAGGAAAAATCGCTGCCCGGCCGGCTGGTGGTGGCCTGTTTTATTGGCTTCCACGGCTGGCGCCTGCCGTTGGATAAAACCATCATCGACCCGATGGCCCTGGCCGAACCGTTCCTGGCCCGGCTGCCGGCCGCCGATAACCAGAACACCGGTCACTATGAGCGGGCCCTGCCGTCGGGCTATCTCCAATCCCGGTTGGAAGGCAAAAATCTATTGCAGAACAAGGAGCTAGCCGCCCTCTACGACGATGTCGAGCAGGTAACGCGCAGCCCTGCGCTGTTCAGCCGGGCGCGCTGGGCGGCCATTGGGCGCCTGAATTCCGGCCATTACCAACACCTGGAGTTTGCCTTCCGCCGCAATGAGGTGAATCTGAACGGGGCGGAAATTTCCGAGCGCGACCGGGCGGCGCTCCGACGCAAGGCCGGCACCATCTGCACCGATGCTCCCATTGCCATTCACTAGAAGGAAGCGCTGCCCATGAATCCTCCCGCACCGCTGCCCCGGCCGCTGGCCCTGGCCCTGCTGCTGGTCTTCAGCTATGTCTTTATCAATACGGCCTGGGTCTCGGAAGATGCCTTTATCACCTTCCGGGCTGTCGACCAGCTCCTCGCCGGCAACGGGCCGGTGTGGAATCTGGGCGAACGGGTGCAGGTCTACACCCACCCGCTCTGGTACGGCCTGCTTGCCCTTGGCACCGGCCTCGGCCTGCCCAGCTACTGGCTCAGCCTGCTGCTCAGCTATCTGTGCCTGCTCGGCGTGTTGATTCTGCTCGGGCGGCAGGCCCGGGCGGAGGGGGCCCGCCCGGCCCTGCTGGCGGCGCTGGCCCTGCTGCTGACCCTGTCCCGGGCCTTCGTCGACTACTCCAGCTCCGGTCTGGAAAATCCGCTGCTGCATCTGCTGCTGCTGGTGCATATCGCCCTTTACCGAAGCGCTTCCCCCCTGGCCCAGAAGTACCGCTGGGCCGTGTTTGTCTATGGTTTGCTCTTCCTGACCCGGCCGGACGGCATCATTCTGACGGCGCCGCTGATGCTCCATCTCTGGCTGCAAATGCTGCAGGCGCGCCAGCCCTGGCTGAAAAGTACCCTGCTGGCGTTGCTGCCAGTTATTGGCTGGGAGCTGTTCTCGCTGATTTACTACGGCAGTCCCGTGCCCAATACGGCTCTGGCCAAGCTCAACGTTGACTATACGGCCGCCGCTCGCCACCAACAGGCCCTGGACTACTGGCTGGTGAGCTGGGACTTTGACCCGCTGACCGTGGCCACTTTGGCGCTGGCCCTGGGGCTGGGTCTGGGGTGGGGGTACCGCGACCGCTGGGCCGGCCTGCTGGCGTTGGGACTGCTCCTGCAGCTGTTCTATATCAATCGGGTGGGCGGCGACTATATGGTGGGCCGTTTCCTGTCGGCACCGCTGCTGCTGGCGGTGGTGCTGCTGTTGCACCTGGGCCGGACCTGGCCGGGCTGGCGCTGGCGGCCCCATCATCCGCGCCTGGCCCTGCTGGGTCTGGGCCTGTGGCTTTTCGACCAGACGGCCAACTACGGCTGGGAACCCCGCTATCTCAACCACTACCGCCGCCACGGCATCAACGACCAGCGCGGCTATAACTTTATGGAACAGGGGCTGCTGGCGGTGCTGCTCAACAACCAGGGGCGCTATTACTTCTGGGACGGTCGGCTGCCCGGCCGCCAGGCCCTGACCTGCTTCATTGGCATGAACGGCTGGCGCCTGCCCCTGGACCGGCCTGTCATTGACCCGCTGGCCCTGGCCGAACCGTTTCTGGCCCGGCTGCCGTCGGCCACCGGGCGCATCAGTGGCCACTATGAACGGGCACTGCCCCCGGGCTATCTAGCCTCCCGCCGCGATGGCAATAACCAGCTGGTGGCCCCGGCTCTGGCCCGGCTCTATGACGATGTGCAACTGGCGACGCGCAGCCCCGCGCTCTTCAGCCGGGAACGCTGGGCCGCCATCTGGCGGCTGAACAGCGGCCACTATCGTCAGCTCGACCGGCACTTTGACCGCAACCGCACCGGCTTCCATGGCCCCGACATTGCTCTGGCCGGCCTGGCGCCGGATTTCACCCCGGGCCCCAGCCTCTGCACCCCGGAACCTCTTCCCCTGTTCTAAGGAGTCCCCATGAACCGAAGCGCTGCCCCCGTCCCAGTATGGTCCCTGCTGCTGCTGGCCTTCAGCTACGTTTTTCTCAATACGGCCTGGGTGGCCGAGGACGCCTTTATCACCTTCCGGGCCGTTGACCAGCTCCTCGCCGGCAACGGGCCGGTCTGGAATCTGGGCGAGCGCGTCCAGGTCTACACCCACCCGTTCTGGTACGGCCTACTCGCCCTCGGCACCGCCCTGGGGATTGAATCCTTCTGGCTGGCCCTGCTGCTCAGCTATCTGGCTCTGCTCGGTCTGCTGGCCCTGCTTGGCGCCTGGGCCCGGCGTGAGGGGCTGGACGGCCGCTGGCTGCTAGGGCTGGGCCTGGCGTTGACCCTGTCCCGGGCCTTCGTCGACTACTCCAGCTCCGGTCTGGAAAATCCGCTGCTGCATCTGCTGCTGCTGGCGACGGTGGCGGTGGCCGGCAGCTCGGCGCCGCTGGCCCGACGTTTTTCCGGGGCCACCCTGCTCTATGGCCTGATTTTCCTGACCCGGCCCGATGGCATCGTCCTGTTGACGCCGCTGCTGTTCTGGCTCTGGGTCCAGATGCTGCGGACGCGCCAGCCCTGGCTGAAAGGGGCGTTGCTGGCCCTGCTGCCGGTCATCGGCTGGGAGCTGTTCTCGCTGATTTACTACGGCAGCCTGGTGCCGAATACGGCCCTGGCCAAGGTCAACATCGACTATCCGGCCCACATTCTCCACGGCCAGGCCCGCCGCTATTTCGTCCAACTGCTTCACCATGACCCGCTCAGCCTGCTGCTGCTGGCAGCGGGCCTGCTCGGCGGTTTGCTTCAGGGGCTGCGGCGGCGTCAAAGTCTGCCCCTGCTGCTGGCCCTGGGCCTGCTGCTGCAGCTGGCCTATCTGTTCCGGGTTGGCGCCGATTACATGCTGGGCCGTTTCCTCTCGGCCTCGGTGCTGCAGGCGCTGCTGATTCTGCTGCTGCTGGCCCGGGAATGGCGCTGGCCGGCCGTGCCGAACGGGAAGCGCTTCGCCCTCGGTGCTCTACTGCTGGCGCTGCTGCTATCACCCAACTATCGGCTGGGTCTCAACTATGTGAATCTCGAGGTAAACGAGGGCTTCGCCGACGAACGCGGCTACTACTACCCACGTTTCGGTCTGTTGCCGGTGTGGCTGAAAAAGGGCGGCGACTATCGCTATCTGCTCTACCAGCTCCAGGGCCGCCGCGCGGCGCCACCGCTGACCCTGGCCTATAACGTCGGCATGCGGGTTTGGCTGCTGCCGCTGGACCGGCCGGTCATCGACCTGATGGCCCTGACCGAGCCGTTTCTGGCGCGACTGCCGGCCCGGGAGGGCGCCCGGGTCGGCCACTATGAGCGAGCCCTGCCGCCGGGCTATCTGCTGTCGCGGCTGGAGGGAGAAAACCGCCTGCAGAGCAAGGAACTGGCGGCCCTCTACGACGATGTCTGGCTGGCGACGCGCAGTCCCGAGCTGTTCAGCCGGGCGCGCTGGGCGGCCATCTGGCGCCTGAATTCCGGCCACTACCGCCATTTGGAGGTTTTCTTCAAACGCAACGACATCAACGCCCATGATGTGGGCCTGGACGGCCCGGCCTTCCGAGCACTGGACGCCCGCCGGGGCGGCATCTGCCCTGACCCGACGGCGCCGCTGAAGATTCTGTAGTGGGCCCCCGGTCTGGAGGAAGCGCTTCCTAGATAAAAGGGGGCGCTTCTTTTTTAGCCAGCCCCGGGCCGGCCCTTGATTGACTTTGGAGAAAACTTTGTCCCGATTCGTCCGACTTTTGTTCTCGTCGTTGGCCTTGACCCTGTTCACCGTCCGGGGCGACCCCGGTCTTACCCCCCTGGCCGAGGCCGAGGGTTTCTTCAAAAGAGGGTTTGTGGCCCAGCAGCAACAACGGGACGCCGAGGCGCGCCAATACTATGAAAAGGCCGCCGCCGCCGGCCACCCCGGCGCCCAATTCCAGCTCGCCCAGCTCTACCGGGAGGGCCGGGGTGGGGCCAGAGATGCGGTGCAGGCCCGCCGTTGGCTGGAACGGGCCGCTGCCGCCGGCCACCCCCTAGCCCGGGCGGCGCTCCAGGACTGGGAACGGCCGCCGCTGACCCCGCCTGACTTCAACGCCCAACCAAAGCTCGACCCGGCACCGTCGCCGGCCCCAACCCATCCCCGGAACGAGACCCCGGCCCGACTGGAAAAGGCCGCCGGCCCGGCGGAGTCGCCGGAAAGCCAAGACCCGGCCGAGGAAGCGCTTCGTAGCCAGTCCTCCACCCCTAGCCCCCATCCCCCCGCTTTTTTACCGGCGCCCCGAGGGCGAAGCGCTTCGCCCTAGAAGCTGATTCCGACCAGCGAAGCGCTTCCTTTCTAAAAACCTTCCAGAGGGGAAGCGCTTCGTTCTTAGAAACTCACCCCGGCCCCGGCCCCTAGAAATGGCGAATTCCTGTTGTGCCGCCGCTGTTTTCCTTTTATTGACATCCCAAGGGCGAAGCGCTTCGGTCCGGTGGATTAGCAGGAAGCGCTTCCGGTTGAAAGACGGTTAAGGTAGAAATGCCCGGGCCAATCAGAAGCGCTTCTTCGCGGGCGGGCAGAACGAAGCGCTCCCTCTGCTGATAAATCCAAGCAACGAAATACTTTGGACGGGGGGAAGCGCTTCACTCCTCCGAAGCGCTTCCTCCTAAATAAAAAAGCAGGCCCAAAGACCTGCCCTAAGGGGTTTTACTGGTGCCAGCCCTTTTCATCTCGCCGCACTTTCCAATATAGATAGAAGCCAATAACCCAAAAACCTAGCGGTATAAACCAACGGTCAAAGGCATAGGTAGGATTACAGGTACAAAAAATAGCGGCCCACCCTTTTCGAGTGCTTACCTGATTATAGGGAAAGAAATTAATCCAAATGGTGTTAATAAGAGCTATTAGAAATCCACCATAGCGTTTAACTAATTTATCCCACATAGTTATATTTCAGCTAAGGCAATATCTATAACTGAACGCCAGCGCATACGGGCGCCATCTATACATATTTTCATTCTTTTATCATCGGAAGAGTATTTAACCCATAAGTCCATAATATTTTTCCTTAATTCATTATATTTTTTATAATTACCGTAAATCCCTCCCGGGGCCTGATAGCCAATTTTTCCCTCCATATATTTTTTTAATCTGTCATAGAGCCAGTTAACCCCTTTATCTTTAATATATTTCTTAAGGGTAACCCTCTCGTCTTCATTGGGTTCACTGTCTCCAATAATTAATTTAATTTCATCTACCGGGATAGCCTCCATAATAAACAGAGCCAGTAAATCAGCAACCAAAGCAAAAGCTCCTACCACTCTATGACATTCAGAAATTTGCTGTGCCATTTTGTAACCCACGTCAATGACTTCACTGTTAATTTGGTAAGGTTCCACATGAAAGCCACTATCAGCATAAATAGTGTTGAGCATATGGGCTATAAATTCTTGATTAAATTAAATAAATTAGATTTATACCTTATGGTGAAGGTTTATAGCATAAATTTTTCTTTTTTAAATTTAAAAATTATTAATATTTATTCTTTT